>PLMA01000027.1 GCA_003141455.1 Chloroflexota bacterium
GACAGATGCGCCATCGAGCTGCATGTAGGGGCGCTCGGCGGGACCCAGGCCGTTGTACACGCCATCGCGCCAGGTCGGGTCGAGGCTCACTCCGTAGGGCGGATCCGTTATCAGTAGCGTCGGCGCTGCCGTTTCCAGCAGCCGCTCGACGTCCTGCGGCTTGGTGCTGTCCCCGCACAGGAGGCGATGCTCACCGAGTACCCACAGCTCGCCCGTCTTGACGTAGGGCTCCTCGGATGGCTCCGGTATGTCGTCAGGGTCGGTTAGGCCAGCCTTCGGATCGTTGCCGGCCAGGTCGCCGAGCAAAGCGAGCAGGCCGTCGTTGTCGGGCGCCAGGGTCGCGAGCAGTTCGTCGAGCTTGGCCGCGTCGAGGGTGGCCATCGCCCCGATCGGATCGAGGGTGGCGATGACCAGGCGCTCCTCGTCGGGGGTGAGGTCCACGTCGTCGAGGCTGACGCTCAATCCGATCAGGATGAGTGCCGGGCCGTGAGCGTTGACCATCCGGGATGCTCTCTCCTCGTCAGCGCCCTGGGATCGCAAGAGGGTGGAGGCACCGAACGCGACGAGGATTGCGATCGCGATGTAGTCCGCGATCTCCCCGAGCGCCCCGCCGAGTGGACCGCCGACGAGCATCCCGATGGCGGGTGCGCCGCCCTCAAAAGCTCCTCATGTCGTGGTAGGTGAAAGCTCAGACATCACGACACGATAACTGGACACGATACGCTCGGGCCTCCACGAGGGGTGCCACAGCGCATAGACGCTTAGGCCTTCCAAGCTGAATGTCGCGGGTTCGAGACCCGTCTCCCGCTCCACTTCCCCTCTTCGTGCTCCGGGCGACACGACAACTTCACGTCGGTACATCCGGGAGGGCAGGAACCCTTAACGACTGACGATCCGCCGCTGCTTGATCCGCGTCCGGTCGCCGGCGAACGGCCCGCCGCCGGGCTCGAAGGTCTCGACGATCGGGCGCATGGCCGCCGGGAACTCGACCACCGATGATCGGTAATCGATGTTCAGGCCGGTGAGACCGTCGCGAAGGCGGTCGGCCGCCGCGTCGAGCCAGGGCTGGTCGACACCCTCGAGGTCGGTGAGTTCGAGCATGATGACGGGTCGTGGCGTCCCGCTCTCGTCGTCCCGGACCGTGAGCATGAACGACTCGAGCCGGGGCAGGATCGCGGGGTCCCGGTAGACGAGGGTCTCGATGTCCTCGGGGTAGATGTTCGAGCCCATCACGCTGATCGTCGCGTCACGCCGGCCGTTGACCCACAGGAATGGGAGAGGGATCGGCGCGACCCATGGAAGCGGGCCCCGTGGCCCCGCGGTCTCGGCCGCCTGACCGAGCGTCCTGATGTCGAATCCGAAGTCGCGCAGCACGGCTCGGACCCGTCCGAACGACAGGAGCCCGCCCTCGTCGTGCACGTTGTAGCGGATTCGTGGCGCGAGGAGGTCCAGTCGGCTCACGGTGCAGACGATCTCGTGGTCGGCATTCGTCTCGAGGAAATGGATCAGCGGGTTGTACTGGAAGACCATCGGAAGGCGGGGATCGCTCCCGAACAGGGCCACTCGGATCTCCGGCCGAGCTCGGGCGAGGCGCCGGATCGCGATGCTGACCGGGGACTCGCCGGCCATCCCGATCTCGAGGTCCGTGGCTCCGTATCCGGAGAAGACCGACTCGAACCGCAGGAGCAGGCGGTCGCGCAACTCCTCCGTCATGCCCTCGCCGCCCACGAGAGCATGCAACCGGTAACCAGCCCACGGGAACGCACGTCGATCCCCCTCGTCGAGGAGGTGCTTGAGAAAGGGCGGATATCCACTGATGAGGAAGCGGTACGTCGGCCCAAGGAAGGCGAGGGTCGAGAGGATCTTGTCGATGTCGGGTCCCACCGGTTTTACGATCCCGTGGCGCAGCATGCCCAGATTCATGTTGAAGCCGGTCGCCCAGGCGCCCATCGAGAAGGCGTTGATCGTGACTAGTGGATCCGTGCCGAACGCATACCGCGCGAAGAAGCCGATGTTGCGGTGGGCGACGAGGCGCTCACGTTGGCCGCGGATCCAGTTGTACGGCGTTCCAGTCGATCCGCTCGACTCGTCGATAGTCGTCCCCGGAAAGGGGACGGAACCGCCGACGCAGCGGTCGAGGAGTGGGTAGCGGTCAACGTATGACCGCTTATCGGTTTCCGGTAGGCGCCCGAGGATGCCGAGAGGAAAGAGATCGTCGGGCGGGACGGCTTCGTCACCGAGGAAGCGGCGATACGCGGGGACGCCCTTCGCCGCCCTCCATGCAGCCCGCTCGGCGCGCAGCTGTCCAAGTCCCGCGAGGATGGGCGCCGGCGTCCAGCGGAAGAGAGCCTTCAGCCAGGTGTAGCGGAGCCCCGCCACTCGGAAGGTGACGTCGAGGGGGAACAGCCATGCGCCACGCCCCAGCCCGACCAGCCAGGCGGCCCCGTGTCGCGCGACCCGCCTGAGGGTACGCGCTGGCTCCCTGGACCGCGCCACCCCATCGCTCACGTCAGGCACGGCACTCCTCCCTAGACGGAGCTGGCGTCCGGCGCCGCGCGCGCCACCGCACCACCGGGCCCTCGCCGGGGCTCCACCACGGGCCGCAGCAGCAGGGCGGCCACCCCGTACAGGAAGACGGCTACGAGGAAGGCCGCGCGCGGGGCGACGGCGTCGCCACCGAGCCGCGCCGCAATGTCCAGGACGAACCCGCCGACCGCGGCCGCAAAGAGCCCCGCCGAACCCGTGGCCACATTGCTGAGGCCCATGTAGCGGCCGGCCGAGGCCCGCGGAATGATGTCCGTCATGAGGGCCCAGTCCACCGACAGGAACGTCCCATAGGCCATGCCGTATAGCCCGGCACCCAGGATGGCGACGGCCACGTGCGGGGCGAACGCCGCGATCGCGACGCCGGTGGCCCCGACCAGGCAGGCGAGGTAGATCACCGGCTTCCGCCCGATCCGATCGGAGAGCCGCGAAGAGGGGACCACCGCGATGAGGCTCCCGACCAGCACGGCGGCGAGAACCGCGCCGTTGACGGCGCCGGCCCCGGACTCGTCGTACCCGAACACGTTCTTCAGGTAGATCACCACGTACGCGAACAGGATCCCCCCGGCCGTCAGGAAGAACAACCGCGAGGCGACCAGCCACACGTAGGACCGCTCCCGCAGGATGTCCGTACCCCAGGTCTCCCGGGCGATCTCGACCCAGGACTTGCCCCCGCGCGGCTTTGGCGCCTGGCCCTTGCCGACCCCGACGACTACGCTCGCCATGGTCACGAGCTCGACGACGGCCACAGCGGCGATCGCCAGCGGCCGGTTCCCAAGGAAGGCGGCGAGGCTAACTAGGGCGAAGCCCGTGAGGTTCCCGATGATCTGCATCATGCCGACCATCGAGCTCGCCATACCGACCTGTGAGTCCGCGACGAGATCAGGCACGTAGCCCTGGAACGGCCCGCGGGCGATGTTGGTCGAGAATTGCAGCAGGACGACGAACGTCGCCAGCAACAGCAGCGTGTTCGACGTCGCGATCCCGAAGAGGAACACGAGGTCCAGCAGCGACCCGACGACGATGAACGGCTTGCGTCGGCCCCAGCGCGACACGGCGTAGTCGCTGATCGCGCCGACCGTGGGCTGGACCAGGATCGCCACGACCGAAGCACCGAGGGTCACGAAGGCGGTCGCGGCGCCGAGGGGGACGTCCCCCCGAATGTTCGTGTAGGCGAGCTGGTACCCGATGTAGAGACCTACTGCACCGTCGATCGCCGTCAGGCCCAGCCAGTAGGCGGAGATGCGCGCCAGCTGGGTGAACGGCAGGAGGGCCGTCGGCCGCGCGCCGGCCTCGGCCGGGGAACTCGGAGCGTCGATATCTCCGGCGGGCCCGGCAGGCGTCGTCGGGGTGTCGTCCACGGCCGTCCTCCCTCTCCCGGTCGGATACCGCCTGTTTCGGTCGGGGCCTCGACTAGGGCTCCTCGCGGGGCCGTGGTCGCCGGCCGGCACCGGCTTCGCTGGGACGCCCGCGCTCGGCGAGCGCGACGATAGTGTAGCGCGACGGTAGCGCGGTTCCGTGCCTTCGACCATCCGGCGCCCTCCTGCGGGGTACGCCCACCCTGGGACGCACCGCACGGGTCGGTCTCGCCAGTGGCTCGGCGCGGTCCGCGCGGCCACTGTGTGGGCCGCGCGTCCCAAGCCCCCGTATGTCGGCAGGTTAACTCGTCAACATGCCCGGGGCCCAGCGAGTTCAGGACACCGAACATGTCCTTGGGTCAGAGACCCGTCGGCTTCGAGCCATGTCGCCGACGCGAAGTCCTAGAGCGTGCATGATCCATAGCAGATGCCTGAGCTGCCAGCGATTGCGAACTGCGACCCGCCGTGGGCGTTGACCGCCTGGAGGACGACGGCGTCCACATCAGGACCGCCTCCCGGCAGCCAGCCAAGCGCTGCCGTTTCGCCTTCACCCAGGACAAATGAGAAGGAGCGGTCAGAGGCCGGCGCGCTCCCCAGGAGCAGCAGCGACGCCCGCGGGATCGAATCCCCGTCCACGACGCACTTCGTGTTCGCGTTTGACTCGGTCGGCGCGCGGAGACAAGACGTGACGGCATAGACGCGGATCGTTACGTCTGTGGGGCTGGCTTGCTGCCAGACAACGCGGAGCCAGGCGCATCCCTCGTTCGGGTTCACGGAGTCGCATTGGTCCTGCGGGTACTCAAGCGCAACGCTCGTGGGGTCTGGAGGCGCACCTGGAGCCGGAAGAGCGAGCGAAGGTTGCGGGGCTGGCACGTAGGTTCGCCCTTGCGAAGGTAATGGCGACGGGCTGGCAGTTGCCTCCAGTGACGGACTAGGCTCCGCAGGGGTCTGTGGCGCCACCGTTTCTGCCGCAGCAGTCGCGGACGGCAGCGACGGGCCGGTCTGATGAGATGGCGTCGCCTGGGCCGCCGGAGAGGCAGATGCGCCACTCGACTGACACGCAGCGACGAGCGTTGCGGCACACAGCGCAACGACAAGAGCGCTCCGAATTCGGTCCATGGTCCGCCCCCTTCATGGCTGCCCAGCCAGCGCGTATAACGCCGGTCTGTCACGCCAGGAGAGGGACGCCGACCATCACCCTCCCGTGACGCCTTTGGAGGTGCATCGTCAGGCGCCGTAGATCGGGACCGGTGGCGGGTTTTCGGGGTTGCCACGACACGATAACTGGACACGCTGCGCTCGGGCCTCCACGGGGGAGGCTAATGCGCTCAGGCACACCGGCCTTCCAAGCTGAATGTCGCGGGTTCGAAACCCGTCTCCCGCTCCAGTTCCCGTTTCGTGCTCAACCGGCAGGCTGCTGCCGCACGGTCACCTGCCCCGGTAGTAGCGCCGCCAAATGAGGCGGTGGATGGGGATCCAGCGTGGGATGTCCCGCAGGATCGGTATGAACGGGACCAGTGCCAGGAGTGTGGTCAGCACGATCATCAGGAGGATGACGACCAGGTCCGTGTTCGATGCCGTGTTGAAGGGCGGGATCTGGTACCAGAACGAGAAGAGCCAGAGCCACGTCTGTCCCGGGTACTGCCCGGTCTCGTTCATCATTCCCCACTGGTCGCCTGTAAGGTGCTGATCGGCGGCAAGGCCGGACAAGTAATTGCCGTCGCCCAGGAAGAGGAGCGGCTTGGTGAAGTCCGTCTGGTACAGATTGCCGCTGCTCAACAGAAGACCGTCAAGAGCGCCCGTGCGGGCGAGCCCCAGCATGCCGGCCATCAGGTCGGGCACCGGTCCGTAGTCACCCGCTGCGACGCTGACCTCGTCGTTCGCCACGGTCGCGTCCGCCACGGCGGTCGAGTAGTTGGTTAGCCACGTCTGCTGTTGGTCGGCGCCGGCTGAGCTGTACGTCTGGAGCGCCTTCGTGAGCGCCGGGTCGCCGACGGCGGCAAAACCGAGCGGCTGGATGACGAAGTCCTTCGCCGTGTCGATGGGAGTGGTCGCGCCCGCCCATTGCTGAGGAGCGATCGGTCCGACCGCCTGGGCCGCGTCCGGCGTATTCGTATAGGGCTGTCCGTACTGGGCGGTGCCGCTCTGGTAGGCCAGCTCGGACGCCGCGGTGGTGACGAAGTCGACCGGATCTTTGGTCGCCCAGGTTTGGATCGTGACGGCGGGGTCGTCGGGGGAGGAGAAGACGCCGGACAAGCCGACGACGACGAGGGAGACCGCGACGAACGCCAGTACGAACTCCTTCACGAGGTCGTACCGGATCATCTTTATGCCGGCGTAGTAACGGGCCTGCGGGTCGTCGGTTGTCACGACGCGCTCTCCTCGCTCGAAGGATTGGCTGACCGCGTCTTCTCGATCGGCTTGACGACGCCGTGAACTCGAACCAGCAGGACGTGGACGCCGACGAGCGTCGCAACCAACATCGGCAGGAGCACGATGTGGAGGCCATACATCTGGCCGAAGTTGAGGACGTTGAAGAACGATCCGATCCCGGCCGAGTTCGTCGCATCCTTGGCATTGACCGCGATCCACTGGCCGTCGAAGTTCTGCTGCGAGATGAAGCCAGTGAAAGCCGTCACGATGCTGAAGGCGAAGATCACGACGCCGACCATCCACGTCTTTGCCCGCCCGTCGCGCCAGCCCGCCATGAAGTACTGGCCCCACAAGTGCAGCACCATGGAGACGAAGAAGACCTGGACCGACCAGAGGTGCAGGCTGTTCACGAAGCGTCCGACGCCGGACTGATGCCACCACTGCGGCCCAAAGAAGGCCAGGAGGACCCCGCTCCCAACAACCCAGATGAGGCCGGCAATCGAAACGACCCCGAAGATGTATACCCACGAGCCCACGAAGACGGGCTGTCGATCGGGCAACAGATGCGTCAACGGCAGACGGCGTTCGAGCAAGTGCCGAATCGCAAGCGTCCAACTCGAGGACTCGGCCTGGGGCTTCGCGTTCGCGTCACGCATCGCGGGAGTCCCCCGGCTCGGCGGCCTGGGCGGCCTCGTCGTGGCTCGGGAACGGCGCGACCAGGGCGACGACGAAGACCACGACCATGCCGATGATCATCAGCACGTTCGGGATGGAGATCAGGATGAAGTTCCAGCTCAAGTACGTCGCTGGGGAATCCATGCGGGAGCTACCTCCGTCCACTTCTCGGCCGGCGCAGAAGAGGGCCGGCGACGGCAGCCCGTAGCCTTCTACCTCTTGGCTGGCCACGACCAAGTGCCTACTCTCGGGCCGGTGGACCTTCCGTTCTAGTGGCCGATGTCATTCTCTTGCCTACCCAAGAAGGTAGCCGCCTGTTCCCAGTTGGGTAGGCTCCGCGCGGCCTGACAGACAAGGCGCAGCGTTCTTCGTCATGGCCAACCCTCCGACCAGCCAGATCGGGGCCTTCGATCGCCCCCAGATGCTGCCAAACGCCGAGTGGATCGCTCATCCGACGTGAGTGAACAGAAGGTGCAGTTCCATGATCCCGTGGTCGTTGACCGACACGACCGCGAAGGAACTGGGCCCCTGGAAGCCGTAGTCGCCGAACACGATCGGGATCGAGCCGGCGACCGCGATGATGCCACCGCGACGTTGCGCCTGGATCGAGATCTGGACGCTCTTGGTTGCGCCGTGGATCGTGAGGTCGCCGGTTGCGGTGGCGCTGACCGTCGCGCCGTCGGCCGGTAGGGATCCAAGTGCAATTGGCTGGGAGAGAGTGAAGGTCGCCGTCGGGAAGGTGTCCGTCTGTATGGACTGGCGTCGAAGCTGATCGTCTCGCTGGGCAGAGTCACTGGCCAGGACTGTGAGATCGGCCGTGATCGAGACGGCGCTCACCGTTGAGCCGGCGAGCGTCAGCGATCCGGTCACCTTTGGCGTTCGTCCGACCGCGGTGTGGCCGCCCACGCCGGCAAGCTGCTCCTGCACTCGGTAGCCGACCCAGGATGAACTGAAGTCGTTCATCGAGCCCAGGCTGGTGCTCACCTGCCAGGAACCGTCGAGGGAGGCTGGGGCAGGAACGGAGGCGCCCGCCGGGATCACCGGGACCGCGGCCGCCGGGCTGGGGGTTCCGATCAGGATGTACCAGAGGCCGAAAGCGCCGGCCGCGATTCCGACCAGCGCCAATATGCCGACAACGACCAGCAGGTTCCGCCTACCGCGGAGTCGCCTGCCGGCCGTCGTGATTCGCGTGGTCATCGTATATACCTCGGCTTCGGGGATCGGCCGAGCCCATGTCCATGGACTCGGCCGATGTGTTCTCGAAGCTTGTTGGTCAGGGCTTGACCAGGTTCCAGTTGGGGTAGCTGCCGGTGGTGTCGCCCGGGGCCTTGTCGCCCTGGTAGAAGTAGAGCGGCAGGCCGTTGTAGGTGACCTGGAGCGAGCCGTTGTCGGCACGGGTTATGGTTCCGAGCTTGCCTGCCACGCCGTCGCCGGCGGTCGGAGTTGCACCCGCGGCAACGGTCAAGGCCGGCCACTTGGTGAGGCAGCCGCCGCTGCAGGCGCTGGTGCCGCTGCCGGCGGTGTCATTGGTGAATGTGTAGACAGTCATTCCGTTGGAGCCTGCGACCAGGACCGTCTGGGTGCCGAGAGTCTTCGCCATCACGGTGGCCGTTCCGGCGGCCGGCGCCGGTGTGCCTGCGGCTGGCGCCGGTGTGCCTGCGGCTGGCGCCGGTGTGGCTGCGACGGGCGCCGGGGTGGCTGCGGCTGGGGCCTGCGTCGGCGCGGAGGTGGCAGCGCTGCTGCATGCTCCGATCAGGATCGCGGCCAGGGCAAGGCCGGCGACCATCCCGAAAGACGACTTCGTCACGTGTAGTCTGCTCATCTGAGAACCTCGGTTTGTTCGTTCTGTCTTGCGGCACTTCCGCTCCCTCGAGGATGGGTTCGCCTCCCGGCGGCCGCCACGGGCCCCGGTTCCGAAATCGACCGGACCTTGGTCTGATGCCGGCTCGGACCCCGGTCCGTATCCAATCCGGGCGAGTCGGCCACCTACAATGGCCGCGGCAGTAGGCACTGGAGGAGATCGTGCTCCGAGAGAGAGCGGCTAGTCTCGCGGCCGGGGCGCGCACCGGGATGCGCGCTCGAATGCGCGGTTGGGGGTTTCGGCGCCTGCTGTTCGGTCTGTCCAACCTGTCCCTGGCGCGCCGTTTCTTGCTCGTCAGCCTGGCTCTGGTCGTCGTGGGTGGCGCGGCGGTGGCGTGGGTATTGGGCCAGCTGATCGAGACGAGCGCGATCAACCGCACCACCTCGGTGACGGCCCTCTACGTCGAGAGCTTCGTGGCGCCCGAGCTGCAGTCGCTGGCCAATACCTCCAGCCTCACTCAGCCCGAGATCGACTCGCTCCAGAACCTCCTCAGCCCCAACTCTCCGGTGGGCCATCAGATCGTGGCCTTCCGGATCTGGTCGACCAATGGCACGATCCTCTACAGTCCGAACCCCCTACTCACGGGCCGAGACTTCGGGATGGACGGCAACCGAGGTCGCGCGGCGCAGGGGGCAGTCACCGGTGACATCAGCAATCTGACCGACCCAGAGAACCTCTACGAGAGGCAGCAGTGGAGCCACCTGCTCGAGATCTACATGCCGGTCCGGGCGAGCCGCTCGTCGCTGATCATCGCGGTGGCCGAGCTGTACCAGCGCCCCGACGACCTGGAAGGCGAGGTCAACCACGATCGCCTCGTGGCCTGGGGGCTCGTGGCCGCGGCGGCCGTGCTCGCCTACCTGGCCCTGGCCCGAGTCGTCAATCAGGGCAGCAAGAAGATCATCAGCCAGGATTCCGAGCTGCGCGAACGGGTCCGCCAGCTCTCCGCGCTGCTCGAGCAGAATGCCGGGCTCCACGATCGGCTCCGCCGCGCGGCGGAGCGAACCACCGAGCTGAACGAACTGGAGCGACGGCGGATCGGCTCGGACCTGCACGATGGCCCAACGCAGACTCTGGCCTTCGCCATGTTGCGTCTGGACGCGGTCGAGGGACGTCTGGAGGAGACCGGCCAGGGCGGCGAGAAGGACCTGGTGAGCGTCCGCGGTGCCCTTGCCGATGCACTCGGCGAGATGCGTACCATCGCCGCGGGGCTTCGCACACCCGAGCTGGAGCGAGCCACACCGGCCGAGATCGTGCGAAGAGCGGTGGCGGACCTCGATCGCCGAGCCGGCGCGAACGCGACGGTCGATATCGAGGGAGTTCCCGATCGGGCGCCGCTGGCCACCAAGATCGCCCTCTACCGAATCCTATCGGAGGCCCTTTCCAACGCCGCCCGGCACGGCGGCGGGGAAGGCGTGGAGGTCAGAGCCACCAGTTCGGGCGACGGTAACCTGATGGCAGAGGTCAGCGACAAGGGCCCGGGCTTCGATGCCCGGCAACGCCCGCTCCAGGGCCACCTTGGGCTGACCGGCATGCGCGAGCGAGCCGAGCTGCTTGGCGGCCGGCTCGAAGTGGAGTCCAGCGCCGGGGGCGGGACTCAGGTCCGAGCCTTCCTGCCGCTGACCGAAGCTGCGAGCGACGAGGATGACTGAAGCGATCCGTATCGTGGTCGCCGACGACCACCCCCTCTTCCTGGATGGACTCGTCGCGACGCTCACCGCCGATGAGGAGCTGGCGGTGGTCGCCACCGTCGGCGACGCCGTCGCGGCCGTGCGCGCGGTCCGCGAGCACGCTCCCGATCTCGCCCTTCTGGACGTGGCCATGCCCGGTGGCGGCCTGGAGGCAGCCCGCCAGATCTCCGCCGCCTGCCCGGCGACCCGTGTCGTCATGCTTACCAGCTCCGAGGACGAAGACGATCTGATGGCCGCAATGACGGCCGGCGCCAGAGGCTACGTGCTCAAGGGCGTCGCCGGCCGGGAGCTGCGGGCAATCCTCAAAGGGATCCACGCCGGAGGGACCTACCTGGCTCCGGGGCTCGCCTACGGCGCTCTCAAGGAGCTGACGAGGCCGAGGACACGGGATCCTATCGACGAGCTGACGAGCCGGGAACGAGAGGTGCTGGCGCTGGTCGCCTCGGGCCTGTCGAACGCCGAGATAGGCGGGCGCCTGGGATTGGCCGAGAAGACGGTGAAGCACTACATGACCAGCATCCTGGGCAAGCTCGGGGTGGCGAGCCGCGTCGAAGCCGCGCTGCTGGCCTACAAGGCCGGGCTGGCTTCGAGCGAGGGTGGTTCGACCGAGTAGTCTCGAGTGCTGCAACTCAGCTGGTACGCTTGATAGGCCGTGAGAACGGTTCGTCAATCGGCTTGCGCGGACCGGTCGGCTGGCCCGGCAGCATCAGGTCCTTCGAACGGGACGGGGGCGTTCGCGATCATGAAGTGGTCGCGGGCACAGCAACATGTTGTCCAGGCAGGAGGTCGATCGGTGATCAGCCGCAGGACGATGGCCTCGGTGGCCGGGGCCTCGGCGTTGGCCCTGGCCGTGGCGTCTTGGGCTCCCGCACTGGCAACGGCGCCACCGGCCCCGGGCGGAGTCAGCGCGGGCGGGCCGGCCGTGGTCGCAGCGCCCGCCGGGCCGACCGTCTCACCGGGCCTGACGCCCCTGCCCACGTCGAATGCGACTCTGGCGCCAGGCCAGACACCTACTGCGAGTCCGATCCCGACCCCCACACCTGTCGCGATGGCGTCGCCCGTGACGACCGCGCCGGCGGCATCTCCGACCCCGATCGCCGCCGCCACGCAAAGCCCTCAGCCCGGCTCTCAGGGGGGCGGCTCGACGGACTCGGCAATACCGATCGCCTTGGGCGGGATCCTGGTGCTGGGCCTGTTAGCCGGGATACTCACGTTTGTGCTGCTCGGGTGGCGGCGGGCAAAAGGCTGACCGGGGGGGTAGCGGCTACCGTCCTTCGGCCTTGACGTCCTTGCGGGGCGAGGCTGACCCATCCCTGGCCCAGCCCAAGGCCGCTGAGGCTGCTCGACCTCCCGACCCAGTCGGCAAATGACGCACCGAACGGCCGGGTCGGGATGTAGACGACCCAGACGGCAAAGACCTCGTTCAGGCCGAACAGCCCGGGGAGTCGCCTAGCGGCGAAGGCTCCGGCGCTGGTACTGGGCGGCAATCAGACCAATTCCACCCAAGAGGAAGCAGATCAGCAGCGCGAATAGCGGTGTCGAGCCGCCGATCGGGGATCCGCCGGCGGAGCCGGTCGGAGGCGGGGTCGTGCTGCCAATTGGAACGGCCGTCTCGCCCCCAACGATCTCAGAGCTCGAAGCGACCGGAGCGCCTGTGGCGCCCTCGAGGGCTTCGGCGACCACCGTATACGTGACAACGATCGTCGTGCCGAGGTCGCTGTTGTCGAGGGCGGTGCCGGCGTTCGCACCCCACACTACGCCGGGATTGACGGTCACTGGAAGGTCTGCCCCGGTGAGCGTGTAGAGCGTCTGCGAGGTCGTCTGGAAGTGGACCAGCGGGCCCGCGCCCGGGGCGATGGCGAACTTGTCGCCGGCAGCCTCTGCGGGGCTGATGCCGCTGACGGTCATGGTCACCGCGAGGGAACTCGGCGCAACGGCACCTATGCTCGAGATCGTGAACTCGCACGCAGACAGGTTCGCGCCCGATGAAGTAGTGATCAGCATCGGCGGGCACACCAGCGTGTTGCCGGTGAACGTCACGCCCGGCATCGACGAGGTGAGCTGCAGCGTCAGCCCGCTATCGGCGAAGACGTGGGGTCCGGCTCCATTCTTGGGAGCCGATGCGGCGACTCCGGCGCCCATCAGGGCGACCGCGAGACCGAGCATGACCAGAGGCGTTGCGAGTTTCCGCACGGATTGCCTTACCTTGGGACTCAAAGATCGACTGCCGGGAACTACCGGCATCCATTAGACACCCGGCGAGGGGCGGCTGCGCCAGGGACTTGAGGGTACCCGGCCCAGCCATTCGACTTGATCGAGAGCTTGATCCTGGAATATCCGCCGGGCCGGGCCCTGGCCCGGGTTGGGACCAGGGCGCGACCGTGGCGAATACCTGAGGGTTCTGCCAGCCCGACGTGGTGCTCACCCCGAGCTGGGGCCATACCTGCTAGCGGTCGTGGGCGGCGCCGCGGAAGGCACCGCCCACAACTACGGCTGACTAATGGGACTAGGCGACGATTACGGGGCTACCGTGATCGTCACGCTGGCCGTGCCGCCGCTACCGAGGGTAATGCCGACCCACACCGCCACCTGGGTGGTGGACGAGATGGCCGTCGTTCCCCCGGTGACACCCTCGAGCGCCGAAAAAGCGATCGTGCCGCTCGCCGGCGTGTTCATGAAGAACGTCGAGGAGCCGTTGACCGCAACGGTTCCCGTGCCCGACGGGCCAAGGGCGTAGAGATCGCCGCCGAGTCCGTTCCAACAGCCGGCGCCGTTCCATGTGGCGAACTGTCCGTCGTTGTTGGTGTCGAAGTAGAGGTTGGTACCCACCGAGCCACCGGTGGCCGTGATGCTGTAGCCACCCGCGGTTTGCAGGGCACCGAGCGTGCCGAGCGACACATAGAACCCGGTGTCGGCGTAGGAGCCGGCACCATTGATCGACAGGGTTACGGAACCGTCGCCGTTCACGACCTGTGAGGCCGTGCCGTTGCCATCACCCAAGGCCACCGATGCCTGGGGCGTGGCGTACCGGCAGAACCCGGTGGGGATCCCGCTAGTGGTGTTCACACCACTGCCTGTGGTCGTGTAGTAGCTGACGCTAAACGCGGGGGCGTGTACCTCGCCGCAGCTCGCCGTGTACACGACCGAGTAGGTCAGGCCGAGTTGGTCGTTGTTGAGTAGAGGCCACGAGAGGCCACCGGTGAAGGCCTGGGTCTGGGTCTGGGTCAAGGTCACGGGGCCAGCTGGCGTGGGTGCCAGAGCCGTGAATGGAGAAGCCGGGGCGGTGGTCACTGCGACGGAGACCGAGGCCGGGATGGAGCCCATGCTCTTCACGGTGAAGGAGAACGGGGCGCTACCCGCAGCCGAGCTCTTGATGTCAGGAGCGTTGAACACCACCGAAGTGCCGCCCCCATAGATCGTGGCACCCGGGGTCGCATCGACGATCAGGCACTGGAACGTGCCGACTTTGATGTTCTCCTGAGCCGTGACCGAACTGGTGAACTGGGCACCGACGCCGGCCCCGATCAGGCCGACCGCGAGGGCGAACCCCGCGAGCAGTCCGACGATCTTCCGTACAGACATTGTTCCTTCTCCTTGCTTTCGTGCACGCGCTAAGAGTCCTGGATGCGCTAAGTGATCAGGGTTGAGGTTCCGACCGAGCCTTCGTCGTCCTGCCCCTCACCCCCTTTCGCAGCTCGAGCAGGATCATCAAGCCGACGAGCAAACCGGCGACTACGAGCGCCGGGCGCTGTAGCTCGGTCAACCAGCCGATGAAAGGCACGACGGCCACCATCCGGTAGGCGGTCGTGCCGCTGAGCGTGGCCTGCCAGGGGTCATCGACGTTGTTGGCATCGCCACGCGTGGTGATTACGCCGTTGTTCAGGGACACGATCCGGTGCATGACAGGTTCGGTGCCGTTGCCCGGCGGAAAGAACACGATGACGTCGCCCACCCGCAGCGAAGCCACCGGGACGGCCTGGGTGACGGCCACGTCGCCGGGCGAGACGGTCGGGCGCATCGAGCCGCTGGTCACCGTCTGGAAGTGCAGATTGGCGACGAACACGAGGATGCCGACCCCAACCGCGACCACGCCCAGGGCGACTATCAGGGAAGTCAGCAGGCGGTCGAGGATCTCTCTCTTCGAGCGAGCGGCTGCGACCGGCTGATCGGGCGGGGAGGGTGCGCGTTCGGTGAAGCTCTCCTCGTGTCGTTCGGGCCAGCCGCACCTGAGCTTTCCGTCGGCGTCATAGCAGCCGGGTCCGTGCACGCCACTGTCCGTCGCTGGCAAGACAGGCTCAGGATCGAGCGGGAAGGCAAGGGTTTGAGTCATCACGGTCGGCTAGGAGGCGGGCGTGTCGGTCGGCGTGTCGGTCGGCACGTCGGTGGGGGCCGGGGTCGGAGTGTCGGTCGGCGCCGCGGTCGGAGTCGGCGCCTCGGTCGACTTGCTGGCCGTCGCCGACTGTGCGTTCCGATAGCCCGCCTGCGAGACCACCAGATAGGCCTGATACGGGCCGCCAGTGGCGTCAAGCGCGCTGAATTGCGGACCCACGTTCTGGAAGCCGCTACCGGTGTTCTCGAACCACGTAGGAGTTGCGTCTGGCATAGCGGCCTGGTTGTCCCAGCTGCAGGTCCATTGGCCGTTGGCCGTTCCGCAAGCGATCACTGGTGTCGACAGGATCGGCATGGTCGGCGCGGGCGTGCTGGTCGGCGCAGCGGTCGACTTGCTCGTCGGCGCAGCGGTCGACTTGCTCGTCGGCGTGTCGGTCGGCGCGGGCGTGTCGGTCGGCGCGAGCGTCGGCGTCGGCGTAATCGCCGGGAAGTCCACGTTGACACCCACCCCGCCGGAGAGTTGCTGCGAGTAGGAAGCCGACGTAGTGCCGAACGCGCTCACCAGGAGGAGCCCTGCCGTGGCGAGCAGCGCAAGACGGTATCGCCTGCCCAGCCCGGGTGAGCCGACCCACGTCGCCCTCCCGGTCGCGTCGCCCTCGCTCGCTGTCCGGCGAAGCTCTCGCGCGATCATCTGGAGTTCGCCGACGATGAGGAAGCCGCCGGTCCCGGCGAGCAGCAGGAACAATACGAAGGGCTGATTCAGAGCATCAAGTACGTGCCCTGTCACTCGATAACAACCCTCCTGTGCTTGAACGCGGAAAGAGACCGCCGGATCAGTTTCGTGGGGTCGTTCAGTCGCCGGTGTCGAGCCGAAGTGGGAAGCGAGACGAACGCTCCGACGGCGGATCGTCGACCCGACATCTACTCCCCGTGGTCACCCGCATCCCGACGACGGGGTACGCGACCAGCCCTAGGCGCTGCCCCCGGCGGTTCTCCCGGTCCGCCGGCTCCTCCGAGCGCACGCCTCCGTTGAGTCGATGACCGGAGAAACGTCGTGCAAACGTACTAGGCCATTTGACCTAGGGGGAGGGCCATTTGGCCTACTCTTGACACCGCAACCGTCGATTCTCCTCGGCCAATCACTCTCTCCGGTGGCAGGAAGCACCGGCCCTCGGCACTACATGACCAGCATCCTGGACAAGCTCGGGGTGACGAGCCGAGTCGAAGCCGCGGTGCTGGCCTACAAAGGCCGGGCTGGCTTCGAGCGAGGGTGGTTCGATCGAGGATTGACGATCCGCGAGATCGCATCACATGCCGCGAGCCGCGCGGTTCCGACCCTCGCGAATCCTCTGCGGCTCTGCTGTTACTGCGCCATCGGGACCCCGAGCCAGAACTGCGCTCCATCGGAGCTTGCGACCAGGAGACCTGCAGGGCCCAACGCCCCGAGGAACCAGGGCTCCTTGGTCGGCGCGTCTCCGCGCTGGCTGAGTTCGACCGGCTTCAGGTTGTTGTCGAACGACCAGACTCCAAGCGGCATCGGAACGTCGCCGTCGAGCCCGGTGACAACCATCCCGCGCTGGCCGTTCGAGAGCAGTTGCGAACGAATGCTCGGAGGACCGCCGCTCACCACGGTCCAGTTCTCGCCGTCGGCGGAAGTCCACGCTGTGTCGGTTTCCGTGGAATCATCGCCGGTCCCACTCCCGCTCGACTCGGTTGCATACAGGGCGCGGTCGCTGATGCGCCGGACAGACATCGAGACCCAGTCATCTCCGGCCGTGGCGCCCATCAGGTCGTCGCGAGTCCAGGCCGTGCCGTCGGCTGACCGCCACAGCGCGCCAATGAACTGGGGCGTTGAGGCCAAACCTGCGCAACCTCCCCCCACTGCGAGCGTTGTGCCGGCCAGCACGAAGCCGCCCGAGAACGAGACGGCGGCGCTGATGGCGGCATTGGTGAAGGTCGACCCAGACAGGTCCGAGTGCCGCCAGCTTCGCCCGTCGGCCGAAACCCAGATGGCGGTACGGGAGTCGATGCTGCCACGGGCGATGTAGCCCCCGGAGCCACCGGAAATCCTGTAGACCGACCCCTGAGGGAAGGCTCCTGCCAGGTCGATCCGCGCCCACGTGGCCCCGCCGTCGGCCGATCTCCAGAGCGATTGGACCGGGTACTCCGAGGGCCCGCATGCGACCCCCAGCGGTTCCAGTTCCGCGGCCGCCACCAGTCCGGCCGGCCCTTCGACGAGAGACGTGACTCTCGGTGCGTACTCAGGGCCGTATTGAGGTTCCATGCCGGTCGGGTCCAGGGCGTTCGCGGCCTGCCAATGCAGGCCATCTGCCGAATACCAAGGCACGATCGTGGTGCTGTTCGGCCGGTGCACGAATTCGACATAGCCGCCGCTCCAGCCATACACGTCGAAGTTCGCGTTCATCGCCGCGTCTGCCGGCACTGGCGGCGCGGATCCTCCAGGCACCGCGACCCAGTTGATCGCCGTCCAGCTGGCAAGGGAATTGGGTCCGACGCTAGGCAGAGGGCCCGCCGAAGCGGTCGACCGCGGACTTGCGCTGAGTTCAGCCGTGTTCGTGAGGCTCGCGGTCTGGCTCGGCCACGACCATGTCGGCGACGCGGCGTTCGCATCGATGCCAGTGGCGGCGGCGGTGGGCGTCTGCTGGGCGGTCGATGGGATCGGCCCAGCGGTGAGGCCCGGCATAGCTGCGACCGTGCAGGCCGCAAGGCTGGCGCTCAAGAACAGAACGGCTGCTGGCAGTCCCAATCTGGCGTAGTTGCGGTGACCGCCGGAAGAGCCTGAGGCCCTGTCCATCTCTCCCTCGATCCGGTGCGATTCCCGAACCAACGTGAGACGTTGGCCACTCCCAGGCAGTGATGGCAGTCGGGCTCGCCCGACGGATCCCGCGGCAGACTATGCGGCCCTGGCCGAAACTGCAATCCGCGTACGCCGCTACCGAACCACGCGCCCCGTGCCCCCGTGAAGGACCCGTTCCACTTCGTCGCGGGTGGCCATGCTCGCGTCGCCCGGCGTCGTCATGGCGAGCGCGCCGTGCGCGGCTCCCCACGCGACTGCCTCCGCCGGTGAAAGCCCGGAAAGAAATGCGTACACGAGCCCCGAGGCAAACGCATCGCCGCCCCCGACCCGGTCGAGGACCTCGAGGTTGAGCCGCATCGGCGCCTGGTGCAGCTCACCGTCCGCCCACAGGATCGCCCCCCAGTCGTTTCGGGACGCCGTATGGGCGGTCCGGAGCGTCGTTGAGACGACCCGCAGGTTCGGATAGGCGGCGACGACGCGCTCGACCATCCGGCCGTAGCTTTCCGGGTCGAGCGCCGACAAGGATTCGTCGGCGCCCTCCACCTCGAAGCCGAGCGCCGCAGTGAAGTCCTCCTCGTTACCGAGCAGGACGTCGACCTGCCCGACCAGCTCGCGGTTCACTTCTTGAGCTCGAGCCTTCCCACCGATCGCCTGCCAGAGGGATGGCCGGTAGTTGAGGTCGTACGAAACGATTCCGCCGTGGCGCCGCGCCTCCTGCATCGCCTCGAGGGCCACCGCCGGCGTTGTCTCCGATAGCGCGGCGAAGATGCCGCCGGTGTGGAACCAGCGGGCTCCTTCGGCGCCCAGGACCGACTGCCAGTCCACCTCGCCGGCCCGGAGCTGTGAGGCCGCCGAGTGGCCACGATCTGAGCAGCCGAGAGCCGGACGGATGCCAAAGCCGCGCTCGGTGAAGTTGAGCCCGTTGCGTGCCGCCCGCCCGACCCCGTCGAAGGGCCGCCATATGAGATGCGATCGGTCGACGCCGCCGGCCAGGATGAGATCCTCGATCAGGCGGCCGATCGGGTTGTCGACGAGCGCCGTGACGATGGCCGTCCGCATGCCGAAGGTCCGGCTCAGGCCGCGGGCGACGTTGTACTCGCCGCCGCCCTCCCAGGCCCGGAACGCTCGAGCGCGACTGATACGGTCTTCCCCGGGGTCGAGCCGGAGCATCACCTCTCCGAGCGCGACGCAGTCCCACCGTGCTCCGCCGGCGGGCGGGATTTCGAGGAGGCTCACCGCGCACCCCTTTCGGCC
Organism: Chloroflexota bacterium; assembly: GCA_003141455.1. Classification (GTDB taxonomy): domain Bacteria; phylum Chloroflexota; class Limnocylindria; order Limnocylindrales; family CSP1-4; genus Fen-1039. The sequence continues at coordinate 18,901 of PLMA01000027.1, forward strand.
GCTCTGACCAGCCGGACGATCTCGACCACGGCGGCCGCCCGGGCCGCTATCTCCTCGAACCGCCCCGCCGCGATGTCCGCTCTGGGGGCCACCCAGCTCCCACCGCAGGCGAGGACCGATTCGACGGCCAGATAGCCGGGCAGCGTCTCGGCCGTGATGCCACCCGTTGGATTCCAGGTCATCGCCGGGTACGGTGCGGCGAGCGCCCTGAGGTATCGGATGCCGCCGATCGGCTCGATCGGGAAGAGCTTCACGGCCACGAGCCCGAGGGAGAGGGCGGCCTCCACCTCGCTCGGCGTGCAGACGCCGGGCATCATCGGGAGTCCGATCCGCTCCGCGTGCTCCACGATGGCCCGGTTGAGGCCCGGTGCCACGAGCAACTTCACGCCGGCGTCGAGCGCGATGTCGGCCTGGCGAGTCGACGTGACCGTGCCGGCGATCAGAAAGACGCGCGGTGCGTCGCGTGCGATCTGACGAAGGGCTTCGGCGGCCGCCTCGGTCCGGAACGTCACTTCGACAATCGGCAGGCCGCCGGCTTCCAGCGCTTGAGCCAAGGCGACGGCACGTCCGGCGTCCTCGACTTCCGCCACGGGTACGACGCCGGCGGCGCGGAGTCGATCCGCAAAGCCCGCCGGGGCGCCCTCGTCGCTCGCGAAGGTGGTCATTCCCGGTAACTCCTGTCTAGCTCTTCTTCTCGAGGTGACCTCCGAAGCCAAAGCGCATCGCGGAAAGCACCTGATCGCCGAAGTCGGCCTCTCCCCGAGACGAAAACCGCGAGTACAGCGCGGTCGTCAGAACCGGGGCCGGTGCGCTGACGTCGATCGCCGCGATGCTCGTCCAGCGGCCTTCGCCCGAGTCGGAGACTCGGCCGGAGAAGTTCGCCAGATCCGGGCTCTCGCGCAGAGCCTGGGCCGTGAGGTCTAGCAACCAGGATGCGATGACGCTGCCACGGCGCCAGACTTCCGTCACGGCCGGCAGGTCGAGGCTGTACTGGTACAGTTCCGGCTCGCGCAGAGGTGTCGTCTCGGCGTCGATCTCGCGCTGGTTCAGCCCCGCCCCTGCATGGTGCAGGATGTTGAGGCCCTCGGCATAGGCCGCCATCACGCCGTACTCGATGCCGTTGTGGACCATCTTCACGAAGTGGCCGGCGCCTACAGGGCCGCAGTGTAGATAGCCCTCCTCTACCTTCGCCGGCTTGCCTTTGCGGCCGGGCGTGCGAGGGGCCGCCGCAACTCCCGGGGCCAGAGCCTTGAACAGCGGGTCAAGGTGTGCCACCGCATCGTCGGGCCCGCCGATCATCAAGCAGTAACCTCGCTCGAGGCCCCACACGCCGCCGCTGGTGCCGCAGTCGAGATAGCGGATCCCGGCCGGCTCCAGTTCCTTCGAGCGGCGAATGTCGTCGCGATAGTAGGAGTTGCCGCCGTCGATCACGATGTCGCCGGCCGTCAGCAGGGGCTTGAGTTGATCCAGCGTGGCGTCGACCGAGGCCGCGGGAACCATGAGCCACAGGATGCGCGGCCGATCGAGCTTCGCCACCAGATCTGCCAGAGAGCTGGCTCCGCCCGAAAGTGCGCCCTCGGCGACGAGTCCGTCCACCGTCGCCTTTGTCCGGGCGTATCCGAACACCGTGTGGCCGTCTTGAAGCCACCGCCGTGAGATGTTGGCGCCCATGCGCCCCAGTCCGATGAGTCCGACTTGCACGGAAGAATCCTCCTTGGAGGTACTCGCCTGGTTATGGATTGACGGGGGCGCGGCGGGATCCGCGCCTTGTCACGGTGTTTCGATTTCCTGGGAACTCTCGTCGATGGCCCGGGAGAGCCGACGTCGTCAACGCTGGATCCGGGCGGAGCCGCCCCGGGCGAAATCCTGAACTTGCTCCAGGGTGACCATGGTCGTGTCCCCCGGCGTGGTAGTGAGCAGGGCGCCGTGGGCCCAGCCGAGTTTGACGGCTTCCTCGGGCGTGGCTCCGCTGAGCAGTCCGTAGATGAAGCCCGAAGCGAACCCGTCGCCGCCGCCAACGCGATCCAGGACATCCAGCTCGCACGTCGGCGCGTGCACAGGCCGACCGTCGACCCAGGCCACGGCGCTCCAGGTATGGCGGTGCGTGGAAGCGACCTCCCGCAGCGTCGTCGCCACCGCCTTCACGGACGGGAACTTCGCCCTGACGTCGTCGATCATCCCCAGGAAGACCGCCGGATCCAGCGCCGAAGTCGCCTTCGCCTCGGGGCCTCGGATGCCCAGGCCCTTCTGGAGGTCCTCTTCGTTGCCCACCAGAACGTCCGTGTGGGAGACGATCTGGCCGAGGATCGCCCGGGCCTTGTCCGAGCCCCCCCAGATGCTCCAGAGCTTCTGGCGGTAGTTGAGATCGAAGCTCGTGAC
>PLMA01000003.1:0-152 GCA_003141455.1 Chloroflexota bacterium
CGAGATCGTCACTAGGTGCTGCTCCAGCTGCCCGGTCCTCGGGTTGTAGATCGAGACGGTCCTCGGCTTGCGCTGAGCGCGAGACTCCGCCTTCATGCGTGATGCGCGACCCATCGTCATGCTCCTCGATGTGGACGGGATCTCCGCCCTCA
>PLMA01000003.1:169-3380 GCA_003141455.1 Chloroflexota bacterium
GGGCCGAGTTCGAGCGCCGCTACCGCGAGCGCGTCGACGACTGGCGGCCGATCCTCGCCGGGCCCGCCCCCGCCACGGACCGCCTGACCCGGCCCGACTTCGGAGCACCGCCGGTCCGCGCATAGGTTCGGAGCGTCGTCGGCTCAACCCAGGCGGCATGCCGTCGTCACGCGGCCCCACACCGATGGCCCCGTTCGGAGTGGAGGTGCACTTCGGCCCGCCCGCCCACGTGCCATCATCGCGCCCATGGAATCGATCATCCGAGCCCCGATTCCTTCGTCGTCGCTGATCTCGCTCGCGGATGCTCGCCGTGCCCTCGCCCAGGCCACCGACGTCGCGGCCGTGGCGACGCTCGTGGATCGGCTCGAGGTCGTCCGCCTGGCCGCGCGCAAGGCCCGGCTCTCCCTCGAGGCACAGAACGATTGGGCAACGCTCAAGCTCGAGGCGGAGCGCAAGGCCGGCGGCATGCTCACCGAGCTGCGCCGGGCGGGCGAACTGCACGCTGGCCGGCCGAATAATGCTGACAACGTGGCAGCATTTCTGTCGGGCTTCGGGATCAGCCAGCACCAGTCGTCGCGCTGGCAGCGCCTCTCGACCGTCCCCGAGGACGCTTTCCGGGCCTGGCTCGAGCAGATGACCGAGGCTGGCTCGGAGGTCACCGAGGTCGGGCTGACCGGCGTCGCTGCGCGACTCAAGTTCCCCGAGCAGCCCTACGTTCGGCCCACGGCGATGCCGCCGGGCGTGGCTCCCCGGAACGTCGTGATCGAGGGCGACTGCCTCCAGGTCCTCGCCACCCTGCCCGACTCCTGTGTCGACGCCCTCGTCACTGACCCGCCGGCGGCGGTCTCGTTCATGAATAGCGACTGGGACAGCGACCGCGGCGGGCGTGATGCCTGGGTGGCCTGGATGACCGATGTCCTGCGCGAGAGCCTTCGCGTCGTCAAGCCCGGCGGCTACGCGCTCGTCTGGTCGCTCCCCCGGACCAGCCACTGGACGGGCTGGGCGCTTGAAGAGGCGGGCTGGGCGGTCCAGGACTCGGTGATCCACGTGTTCTTTCAGGGCATGCCCAAGAGCCTCGACGCCGGCAAGGCCCTCGATCGGCTGGCTGGCGCGGAGCGGCCCGTGGTCGGCAAGGCACCCTGGAGCCAGCCGGCGATCAGTGGTCACCACGGTGGCCTGGGGCATCCCGGCGTTCGGCTCGCCCCCGAGGGGCGCTTCACACCTGACGTCACATCGCCGGCCACCGATGACACACAGGAATGGGACGGCTGGGGGAGCGGCCTGAAGCCGGCGCACGAAGATTGGTGGCTGGCTCGGAAGCCGACCGACCTCAGCGTCGCCGAGAACCTCCTGACCTGGGGCACGGGTGCCCTGAACATCAAGGCGACACGCGTCTATGGCGAGCGTGGGGAGGGCGTGTGGGGCAGTAGCAACGAGGATTCTGCATCCCGTTTCAATGCCTCCCCCCAGCGACGCGCACACCGCACTGAGGCGACCGAGACCGTGGATGGTCTTGTCGGGCGCTGGCCGGCGAACGTGGTTCTCTCCGATTCTGTGTTTGACGGAACGATCGACGGCGTGCCCATCGAGGGCGTCGTCGGAGGTGGGGCGAGCAAAGGCGGCGCCTATCCCAAGCAGCGCGGAGTCGGGCGATCAACCAGCTTCGGCCCCGGCCGACCGACCGAAGGCGGGCCTCGGCAGATGGGCGACGAAGGAGGCAAGAGCCGCTACTTCGTGCTCCCCAAGGCGAGCCGGCGCGACCGGGACTCCGGTGTCCCCGGGGCGCGCCCGGTCCAGAACGACCACGTCGCGGTGAAGAGCCTGGTCCTGATGCGCCACCTGGTCCGACTCGTCGCGCGGAAGGGCGGCCTGATCCTCGACCCCTTCGCGGGCTCTGGGTCCACCGGCGTCGCCGCCGCGCTCGAGGGCATGGACTACCTCCTCATCGAGCGAGAGCCTGAGTACGTGGCGATCGCTCGAGCGCGGCTGGGCCTGGACGAAGACGGCCAGTAACGGCAGACGGCCTCCGCGCCCTGGTGGGCAGCCCGCGGCGGCCCGGGCGCTTGCTGAATATCCGCTATGAGCACAGCCTCCCGTGCCGAAGTGCCCGAGAACCCACGACGGCGCTAACGTGGACCACGAGCCCTCCAGCTATCGACCACCCGCTTCCGCGACAGTGGCATCCTCGGGGCAACAGATGACCATCGGTTGACGGACCGCCGCGAGTTACCGCTCCGCCGGCGGCAGGTCAGCTGCGGCTTCGTCCTCGACGATCGCCAAGCCTTGGATTCGCGGATCGTCTTCGGGGGCACGTGCCTTCACGATCTCAAGGTACTCACGGTGCAGCCGCTCGGCGTCTTCGAGCAGCTTGTCCCAGGTCACCACGTAGATCAGGTCCTTGCGGAGTCGGCCCTTCTCGCCCTCAGCGTCGGGCCGAAGACGACCATACACAAGGCAGCCCCCGATCTGGCGGTTGGTGTGGGCCGCGTCATTCGACTCCAGTTCCCGGGCACGGAGATAGTCCACATACACCGAGACCTGCCTGAGCTCTTCCAATCCGATGAGGTCCCCCGGACGTTTGAGCTCGGCGACAACAGCCAGAGAGCTGTCAGCCAGGCAGAAGAAGTCCAATCGCTTGCTTCCGTCGTTCCCGTCGTAGTCGGAGTCGCCTTGAACGCCGAAGTGAGCTGCCAAGACCTTGTCCAGGCTGCGCTCGTGTTGTAGGACCTCCCACTGCGGGTTCATAAGCCACGGCCGAGCCCTTACAAAGTCCTGCATGTCGGGTTTCCCGGGCGCTTTGGCAGCGATTAGGGCGCGGAACTTTCGGATGACTTCGATCCTGCCCCGAACCGTCTGCGCGACGGAGATCGCTTCAAGAACGTCCCACTCCCGGAACAGCCGCAGCAGCTCGGCCTGAGCGTCGTCGTCAGTCGCGCTAATTGCCCGGATTAGCTGCAGGAACGTCTCGTTCTCATATGCCTTGAAGAGAAACCCGACCAGCTCGTCGAGACGCTGATCGTCGATTGTGTCGATCGACGCCAGCTTCATGATTGCGGCTCGCAGCTCCTGCTTCTCACGCTCGGGGAACTTATCGAGCCGATCGAAGTAGAGCGTCGTATTTCGGAGATGCCGCTCGTTCTCCTCCTGCCGGTGGCGCACCCACGACCCGAGCAGTTCCTTTACCTTCCCCTGCCCCCACTCGAGAAGCGGC
>PLMA01000024.1 GCA_003141455.1 Chloroflexota bacterium
CCCGCGCCGCCTGCCTCGCCCCGCGCCGCCTGCCACGCCCGCGCCGCCTCGCCCCGCGCCGCCCCGCGCCTGCCTCGCCCCGCGCCTGCCGTTGACCTCCCCAGGAGAGACTGCTACCATCGGCACAGCACGTTAGCACTCGCATAGTGAGAGTGCTAACCAAGCCGGAGACAAGGCCGAACGGGGTTTCGGCGGCCGGCCGCAGACCCAGCCGGCCCTTCGGATGGGTGCCGCATGGAGTGTCCGCCCTGCACCCGCACCGGATGACCGGCGGAGAAACGGAGTTCTGACATGGCGCGACGGCCACGCCGCACCATCGGCTTGCTGGACGCGCGATCGGGCGCCATCCTGCGAACCGTCATTGACGAATACGTGTCCTCGGCGACGCCCGTGAGTTCGAACTCACTGGTGGAGCATTACCCGCTGGGCGTCAGCAGCGCCACGGTCCGCAACATCCTGTCCGACCTGGAAGCCCTGGGTTTGCTGTCGCATCCCCATACCTCGGCGGGGCGCGTGCCCACCGACGCGGGCTATCGGTACTACGTCCAGGTTCTCGCGGACGAGTGGTCGCTGCCGCAGGTCGAGCAGCGCATGATCCGCCATCAGTTCGGCCAGGTCGAGCTCACGAGCGAGCATTGGTTCCGGCTTGCCGCGAGCACGCTGGCGACCAACACCGGAACCGCCGGTCTTGCCACCACGGCCAAGGCTCAGGCAGCTCGCGTGCGCCGCGTGGACCTGGTCACCGTGCAGGACCGCCTGGCGTTGATGGTGGTCGTCTTCCGCGAGGGGACGATGAAGCAGACACTCCAGAACTTGCCCCTTGACGCGGACCAGGAGCGGCTGAACCGCGTGGCGGGCCTGCTGAACGTTCTGGCGGTGGACCGAACCGCCGTCGAGATCGAGATCGGGCTGGCAGATCTGCCGACGGGCGACGAAGGCAACGACGACCTGGACCTGCTCCGGCTGACCGGCGAGGCGCTCGTGCGGACGATGCGAGAGTTCGACGCGACCCTCATCGACGACATCTTCAGCGACGGCCTGCTGAACGTGATGGCGGCCCCGGAGTTCGACCGGACCGACAAGGTCCGGCAGATCTTCGCGGCTCTGGAGAACAGGGTTTACCTTGGCTCGCTCGTCGAGAGCGTGGCTCGGGCGGGCAGCGTCCAGATCTTCATCGGCCATGAGAACCAGTCTCTGGAGATGCAGGACGTCTCGCTCGTGCTGGCGCCGTACGGCCGCATCGGCCGAGCCGTCGGCGCTGTCGGCGTCCTGGGGCCGACCCGCATGCCATATGCCCAGGCGATCGCCTCGGTCGAATTCGTGTCGGACCTCATGAGCGAACTGGTGGAGCATCTGTATGCCTGATCGACAGACGACGCCCCGAATCCATCATCGGGGCGCGGGAGGCGATTGGCCCGGCCGTCCCGAGGCCGCCCCGGCGCAGCCGGACGAGGAGCTGACCGCCGAGATGGGCCGTCTGCGGGCAGAGCTGGACGCCGCTCAGGCCGAGATGGCCGAGCACAAGGCCTCTCTGCAGAGGACCGCCGCCGACTTCGCCAACTACCGCCGACGCACGGCGGAGGACCGCGAGCGCGAACTCGGGCTGGCCAGCGAATCGCTCCTGCGCAAGGTCCTGGCCGTCGCCGACGACTTCGATCGGGCCCTGGACGCGATGCCCGACGAGCTCAAGGCGGTGAGCTGGATCGAGGGGATCGTCCTGCTCGACCGCAAGCTCCGAGCTCTCCTGGAGAGCGAAGGAGTGACGCCGATCGAGGCGGTCGGCAGGCCTTTCGACCCTCGCGAGCATGAAGCCATCGCCAGTGTCCCTGCCACCGGCAGACCGGACGGCGAGGTCGTGGCCGAGGTCCAGCGAGGCTACCGAGTCCGAGACAGAGTCCTGCGACCGGCGATGGTCGCGGTCGCCGGCGGCGACGAGGCCGCCCGTGACGACGCCAACACACAAATCAACTAACAGTCCTGAGCCAAACAACTAGGAGCACCACCGGAATGGGCAAGATCATCGGCATCGATCTGGGCACGACGAACTCCGTCGTGGCGGTGATGGAGGGTGGGGAGCCTACCGTCATCCCGTCCGCGGAGGGCGGTCGGACGGTCCCCTCGGTCGTCGCCTTCACCAAGGGCGGCGAGCGTCTGGTCGGCCAGCTGGCCAAGCGCCAGGCCGTCACCAACCCCACCAACACCGTCTATTCGATCAAGCGCTTCATGGGCCGCCGTTTCGACGACCCGGAGACGGCGCACTCCAAGGAACTCGTTCCGTACAAGGTCGAGCGAGACCCGAGCAGCGACGGAATCCGCGTCCTTCTGGCGGACGGCAAGAGCTACACCCCGCCCGAGATCAGCGCCATGATCCTGCAGAAGCTCAGGGCGGACGCCGAGGCGTATCTGGGCGAGAAGGTCACCGAGGCGGTAATCACCGTCCCGGCCTACTTCGACGACACCCAACGCCAGGCCACCAAGGATGCCGGCCGCATCGCCGGCCTGGACGTCAAGCGGATCATCAACGAGCCCACTGCCTCGGCCCTGGCCTACGGCATGGACAAGAAGCACGACGAGAAGATCGCCGTCTACGACCTGGGCGGCGGCACCTTCGACATCTCGATCCTCGAGCTGGGCGAAGGCGTCTTCGAGGTCAAGGCCACCAACGGCGACACCCACCTGGGTGGCGACGACTTCGACCAGCGCGTCATCGAGTGGCTGCTGGCCGAGTTCAAGCGCGACCAGGGGATCGATCTCCGTACCGACCAGCAAGCGCTCCAGCGACTCAAGGAGGCCGCGGAGAAGGCGAAGATCGAGCTCTCGACGACGGCCACGACGGAGATCAACCTGCCGTACATCACGGCAGACGCTGCCGGCCCCAAGCACCTCGTGATGCCGCTGACACGGGCCAAGCTGGAAGACCTGGTCGCGGATCTGATCGACAAGACGCGTGGGCCGGTAAGCCAGGCTCTCCGCGACGCAGGCCTGAAGCCGTCCGAGATCGACGAGATCGTGCTCGTGGGCGGCATGACCCGGATGCCGGCGGTCANNCTCGGCATCGAGACGATGGGCGGCGTCATGACTCGCCTCATCGATCGCAACACCACCATTCCTACGAGCAAGAGCCAGATCTTCTCGACCGCGTCGGAGAACCAGACGCAGGTGGAGGTTCACGTCCTCCAGGGCGAGCGCGATTTCGCGAACGACAACAAGACGCTGGGTAAGTTCATCCTCGATGGGATCCCGCCGGCCCCTCGCGGCGTGCCTCAGATCGAGGTCACCTTCGACATCGACGCCAACGGAATCCTCGACGTCAAGGCCAAGGACCGTGCCACGAGCCGCGAGCAGCAGGTCCGGATCACCGCCAGCTCCATGCTGTCCAAAAACGACGTGGATCGGATGGTCAAGGAGGCCGCCTCTCACGCCGATGAGGACCGCGTCCGCAAGGAGGAAGTCGAGACCCGCAACCAGGCCGATGCTCTGGCCTACCAGGCGGAGAGGACGCTCCGCGATCTGGGGGACAAGGTCCCGGCAGAGGATCGAGCGGAGACGGAACGCCGCGTAGAGGCGGTCCGGACAGCCCTGAAGGGCAGCGACCTGGCGGTCGTCAAGTCAGCTTCCGAGGCACTCGTCGAGCAGCTGCAGAAGGTGAGCACTGCCGCCTACCAGGCGACGGCAGCTGCCGAAACCGCGGCCGGTGGTCCCGATGGCCCGGCGGACGGCGGCGAGGATCAGTCTTCCGGTGACGGCGGCTCGCCGGACCAGGGGAACGAGGAAGTCGTCGAAGGCGAGTTCAAGGAAGCTTGATCCGGGCTTTCGGCGGCCTGGTCCCCAATGGGGCTAGGGCTCTGTTCCCCAATCAGGGCGAGACGCGGGTCTTGGTCTGAGCCGAAGCCTTGGCCTTCGCTTGGGTCGAAGCCCCCACCGTGGCCGAGACTCTGGTCTTGGTCTGAGCCGAAGCCCTCGCTCTCGCCTGGGCCGGCGTCCTGGCCCCCAATCGGGCCGAACCCCTGGCCTTCGCTTGGGCCGAAGCCCCCATCGCGGCCGGCGCCCTGGCCTTCGCTTGGGCCGAAGCCCTGGCCCCATACTGGCTCCGGGGCCGCGTCGCCACCCGCGGCGTATCTCGGGTAGTACTCGACGACGCGGTCGAGGGGGTCATCCAGCAGCGACGTCGGCTGCTGCGCCGGCGCGTACCCACCCTCGCCGGGACGGGCAACCCACGACCGCGAGCGGCCGACTCGGACCAGCGTCCTGCGAGTGCGCTGGCGCCGGACGAGCCCAACATTGATCGGTACGAGCAGTCCCACGGCGCCGGCCGTACAGGCGACCAGGCTGCCGACCAGAAGCGCCACTCCGAGCTGGGCGGGTCCCAGGCCGCTCGACTGCCAGCCGGGGATGCGGTCTCGCCCCAGAGTGTCCGAGGCGAAGACGAGAATCACGGCCAGCGCTGGAAGAGCGTACGTGGCGATCGCGAGCACATTGGCTCCGCGGAAGAATGCCGACCAGAGCGAGGCCAGCCGCGACTCGATCGAGCCGCCGACTCCCAGTTTGGCGTAGAGGTCCGGCAGGTGGCGATACGGCATGGTCAGCCACTCGAACGGGTCGTTCAAGTGGCGCTGGGCTATCTCGACGGCCACGAGCGCGGCGATAAAGCCGGGGATCGGATAGCCGAGCCATATCAACGCCACGGGGACGATCATGCCGATCGCGATTCGAGCCTGGGTCCAGACGACCACAGGCCAGACGATGCCGGCGCCGTAAGGCGTCAGGAGTGGCATGTCGGCTCCGAGGCCCGTCGCGTTGTGCGTGGTCAGGCCGAGGAAGAGCGACAGGGAGAGCAGGCTGACGATCCCGAGCGCTCCGAAGGCGATGGCAAGAGTCCGTGCAAGGCCCTGCTGATCTGACGTGAGATGCGCCCACGCTCCGGCGAGATTCGCGTTCTGCAACAGGTCCCTGGCCGCCGGAAAGACCGTCAGTACGAGAGCCGCCCCGTCCACGATGAGGAGCGTAAGCAGGATCGCAGTCAGGTTGCCCAGCCAGCCCACTGACAGGGACTGGCGCTGCGCAAAGAACCGGGCGATCCGCCGCTTGACCGCCGACACCGGATTCGGCACTCCGCGGGCTTCTCGCGCGGCAGGCGTGCCGAGAGCGGCAGAACCCGGAGCTGCCACCGACGGCAGACCGACCGGGCGGGCCACATAGGGCTGCCGGACTACCGCGGCGCCGAAATCCGCGAGGGTCGGCAGCGGCGCGGGAGGCGATGCGACCCGGGTGGCGCTCTTGACCGCCGGCGTCCCCTCCTTGGGCCGGCTGCCGTATTTCTCTCTGCAGCTGTAGCACTTGCCGGCACTAGCCCGGTTGAGCGATCGGCAGTGTGGGCAAACCCAGAACTCTTCCACGCCTCTTCCTTGCTGGTACGCATGGATGATAGGCCGCCTGGGACGTCCTTGGGCCACGCCCAGATCGTCCCGGGGTCGTCGAACGATGGTTCTGTGGCGGAGAAGGCGGCAAGCGGTCCGGATTCGTGCTTCGGATGGAGCGAAGCCGGCCAATGGAACCCGGTTGCGGCCGCCTGGGCCCGGTTGCGGCCGTCTGGGCCCGGTTGCGGCCACCTGAACCCGGTTGCGGCCGCCTGGGCCCGGTTGCGGCCACCTGAACGTTGCCCGGCGTACCATCCGATCGTGCTCGAAGCTGCCGCCACTCCCGAATCGCTGATACACGCCCGCGGTCTGACGAAGCGCTTCGGCGCGTTCACGGCCGTGGACGGCGTGGATTTCGACGTGGCCCCCGGCGAGGCATTCGGCTTCCTGGGCCCGAACGGCGCCGGCAAGACCTCCACGATGCGAATGATCGGCACCGTGTCGCCCGTCACGGCCGGCACGCTGACCGTCTTTGGCCTCAATCCCAAGCGAGACGGACCCAAGATCCGGGCCCGCCTGGGCGTAGTGCCGCAGGCCGATACGCTCGACCCTGAACTCAGCGTCCTGGAGAACCTGCTCGTCTACGGCCGTTACTTCGACCTGTCCTGGGGGGAAGCCCGGCGCCGCGCTCTCGAGCTGCTCGATTTCGTCCAGCTCACCGAACGATCCAACGACAAGGTGGAGCCGCTTTCCGGCGGCATGAAACGGCGGCTGGTGATCGCCCGCGCACTGATCAACGAGCCGTCGCTGCTTCTCCTCGACGAGCCGACGACGGGTCTCGATCCGCAAGCCCGCCACCTCCTCTGGGATCGGCTGTACCGGCTCAAGCAGCGGGGCGTGACGCTGTGCCTGACGACGCACTACATGGATGAGGCCGAGCAGCTGTGCGACAGGCTCGTGGTGATGGATCAGGCCCGCATCGTGGCCGAGGGATCGCCCCGCCAGTTGATCGAGCGTTACGTCAGCCGCGAGGTGCTGGAGCTCCGATTCCGTCGGGATGACGGCGAGGCCGATGACGATGCCCACATCGCCGGCCGGCTGGACGGGCTCGCCGAGCGCGTGGAGCAGCTCCCCGACCGAGTCCTCGTCTACACCCCCGACGGCGAGGCGGTCGCCGCCACCGCGTACGAGCGAGGCCTGCGGCCCACGAGCGTCCTCGTCCGGCGCAGTACTCTCGAGGACGTATTCCTCCGTCTCACCGGCCGCAGCCTGGTCGAGTGATGGCTGCTTCCACCGTCTGGCAGCTCCGGCCCTGGGCGGGCGCCTCGCGCCGTTCGGTTCGGATACTCGAGCACGACCTGCTGGTCTTCCGGCGGGGCTGGTACAGCTACATGCTGTCGGGCCTCGCCCAGCCGTTCCTGTACCTGGTGGCGATGGGAATCGGGCTGGGCCTGTACGTGAACCGCAACGGCGGACTCCCGGGCGGAGTTCCGTACCTGAACTACATCGCCCCGGCTCTGCTTGTCACCCAGGCGATGATGGCGGCCGCCTTCGAATCGGCCTGGCCGATCATGGCCAAGATCATGTGGGACAAGACGTACCTGGCGGCACTGAACACGCCTCTCGGCGCGATGGATCTGCTGGTCGGGGACCTCATGTGGATCGCCTTCCGAGCGACTCTCCTGGCCGCGTTGTTCCTCGCGGCGATCGTCCTGCTTGGAGCGGCTTCCTCCCCGATGGTGGTGCTCGCCGTACCCGTGGCGGTCCTGACGGCCATCGCGTTTGCGGCGCCGATCATGGCCTTCACGGCCACGCAGCAGGGCGACGGAGGCTTCAACGCCCTCTTCCGGTTCGGGATCACGCCGCTCTTTCTGTTCTCGGGCACGTTCTTCCCAATCGAGAAGCTGCCCCTCTTCCTCCAACCGCTGGCCTGGCTGACGCCGCTGTACCACGGGGTTGCCGTCGCCCGATCGCTGTCGCTCGGCCAGATCGAGCCTGTGGCGGGGCTCGTTCATATCGGTGCCCTGGTGGCATTTGCCGTGGCGGGCGTGGTCGCCGGCCGCATCACCTTCAGACGCAGGCTGGAGGTCTAGATGACCGTGCTCGGCGTCTCCCGATCGTTCGCCCTGACTCGCCCTGTCCGCCTGGTCGAGCGGAACCTGCTCGTCTATCGGCGGAGCTTCATGGTCATCTTCTCCGGGTTCTTCGAGCCGCTCTTCTACCTGTTCTCGATGGGTTTCGGTGTTGGCGCGTTGATCGGCAACGTCCCGCTCGACGACGGCCGCAGCGTTCCGTATGCGGTCTTCGTGGCGCCGGCCCTCCTCGCGTCGTCGGCCATGAACGGCGCCATCTACGAGACGTCGAACAACTTCTTCTACAAGCTCAAGTACGCCAAGCTCTATGACGCCATCATCTCCACGCCCATGTCCCTGGCCGACGTGGCCATGGGCGAGATCCTGTGGGCTTTGCTCCGGGGCAGCCTGTACGCCATCGGATTCCTGGCGGTCATCGGGGTCGCTGGCCTGGCTGGGCTCGGACTGATCAGCTCGCCCCTGGGGCTGCTGGCCTTCCCGGCGGCGATGGTGGTCGGCTTCGGTTTCGCAGGAGCCGGGATGGCGGCCACGACCTTCGTGCGTCGCTGGCAGGACTTCGACTTCCTGCAGCTGGCGATCATGCCGATGTTCCTTTTCTCCGGCACCTTCTACCCGATCGCTGCGTATCCGGCGGGGCTCCAGTTGATCATCCAGGCGACGCCTCTCTACCGCGGCGTCCACCTGATCCGGGCCCTCACGACCGGCACTCCGGACGGTCTCCTGGTCCTGGACCTGGTCTATCTCATCGCCATGGGATTGATCGGGCTGGCGATCACCTCGCGCCGCCTCCAGAAGCTGCTCCTGGCCTAGAGCCCGCCCGGCGCTTGGCCGGGGCGGCCGCGGGTCGGAGCGCCGTGGGCGAAGCCGCGGTGGGTCGCGGTCACCCTGCACACCGCTCCGGCCACTCGTCTCGTATCCTTCTTGACCAGATGGCCACCGAGCGTTCCTACTACGAGATCCTCGGCGTCGAGCGAAGCGCGTCCGACGCCGACATCAAGCGCGCCTTCCGCAAGCTGGCGCAGAAGTGGCATCCCGACGTCAGCGCCGAGCCTGCCGCCGCCGACCGATTCAAAGAGATCAACGAGGCCTACCAGGTCCTCTCCGATCCCCAGCGCCGGCAGATCTACGACGTCGCCGGGAAGGCCGGTCTCGGCGACATGGGTGGGGCGGGCTCGCCCTTCGGCGATGGCTTCCCCGGCTTCGGCGATCTCTTCGACGCATTCTTCTCCGGGATGGGCGGGGCGTCGGCGGGTGGCCGCCGGGGCCGGCGTCCCGGCGGCGCGGACCTGCGCTACGACCTGAGGATCACCTTCGACGAGGCCGTGCGTGGCATCGAGAAGGAGGTCGAGTTCGACCTCCTCGATCGCTGTGTGACCTGTGGAGGCAGCGGGGCGGAGCCGGGAAGCACACCCTCCACCTGTTCCACCTGCGGCGGCCGGGGTGAGATCCGGAGCGTGCGCCAGACGATGCTCGGGCAGATGGTCAGCGTCACCGTCTGCACTCGTTGCCACGGCGACGGCCGGGTGATCGACAAGCCCTGCAAGACGTGTCGCGGCGAGGGCCGCGCACCGCGCCACAAGAAGATCCGGGTAACCATCCCCGCCGGCATCGACGAAGGCCACCAGATCAGACTCTCGGGCGAGGGCGAGGCGGGGCCTCGAGGCGGTCCGGGCGGCAACCTGTATGTGGCCGTCCACGTGACACCGCACCCGGCGCTGCGGCGCGACGGCACCGAGATCTTCCACGATCTGCCGCTCTCCATCGCCCAGGCTGCGCTGGGCACGCGGGTCCGCATCCCGACCATCGAAGGCGAGGAGGAGATCGAGATCCGTGCGGGTACACAGCCCGGGACGGAGATCCGGCTTCGCGGGCGCGGCGTGCCCCACATCCGGCGGCCGGGAACGCGGGGCGACCTTCACGTCATGGTCCGCGTGACCGTGCCGACCAAACTCTCCAAGAAGCAGCGCCAGCTGCTCGAGGAGCTGGCCGCGGAGTCGGGCGAGCCGGTCCTGCCGGCCGGAATCCTCGATCGGGTGAAGGATGCCATCGGATAACCCGTCCGGGGCCGGAAGCTCGACCGGGGGCGGCTCGCGGAGGGGCGGTTCGCCTCGGGGCGGTTCGAGGCCGGGCGGTTCGATGCCAGCCTCTTCGCACCAGCCGCCGGAGCCGTCAGCGCTCGGCTCGGGCGTCTGGGTCGAGCTTTCGGTCGCCGCCGACATCGAGGCGGTCGAGGTCGTCAGCGAGATCCTGACCCGCTTCGCACCGGGCGGAACGAGCGTCGAGCCGGGGTTCAGCCTCATTGACGAGGGCCTGGGCGCGGTCGTGGATACGACGAAGCCGGCGATCGTGCGTGCCTACCTGCCGGGAATCGATCCGGCGGGGGTCGAGGCGGCGGTCGCCGACGCGACTTCCGCGCTGGGCCACCTGCAGGCATTCGGCCTGCGGCCGATCGGCGAGCTTCAGACACGCCTGGTGCATGAGGCCGATTGGGCCGAGGCGTGGAAGAGCTACTTCCCGGTGCTGCGGGTGGGGCGGCGGATCGTGATACGGCCGACCTGGCGTCGCCACCGCCGCCGGCCGGATGACGTGGTCCTGTCGCTGGACCCGGGGATGGCGTTTGGGACGGGCCTGCATCCCACGACGCGGCTCTGCCTGGCGGCACTCGAGACGCTCGCCGACGAGGGGCTGTTGGGGAGTGGCCACGCCCGCGGCGGGATTGCCCGCGTCATCGACGTGGGCTGCGGTTCCGGGATCCTCGCAATCGCGGCCGCGAAGCTCGGCGCCGGCGAGCTGCTCGGCGTGGACACGGACCCGATCGCCGTGGAATCGACCCTTGCCAACGCCCGTCTCAACGGCCTGACCCGCCGCATCCGGGTCCGCCGGGGGAGCGTGCCGTCCGGCGAGGGTCCCTTCGACCTGGTCCTGGCCAATCTCATCGCCTCGCTGCTCGTCCAGCTGGCCGTGCCACTCCGCGACGAGATGGCTCCCGGCGCTCGACTGCTTGCCTCGGGCATCTTCCGCGACCGTGAGGACGACGTTCGGACGGCCTTCGAGGCTGCCGGCCTCCAGCTCGGCCGGCGCTGGGCCGAAGAAGACTGGGTTGCCCTGGAGGCGATCGCCGGCTAGGGCTCTCCGTCCCTCAGGGCCGAATCTGCGCCACGTACACCGCGTTGTCCGACCTCGCGTCGCCGTAGGCGTAGTAGACGACACCATCGCGGAAGTCGGCGTTCTCACGCAAGCCGACGCCGTTGGGGCCGGTCTCCCAGGAGCGATTCCACGTCGACGCGCTGACGAGGGTGGGCGGCAGGAATGTCAGTCCACCGTCGTAGCTGAAGGTGTAGTAGGTCGACACTTGATTCTGCCCGTCGTAGGCGTGCCAGCCGACGAAGATGGTCTGACCGCTGATGGCCAGCGATGGCTTGATGCAGTAGCTGCCCGGGATCGAGAACTGCAACCATCGGCCGTCGAGCCGGCCCAGGCTGACCCGGCCTTCGCTCTCGACAGCGAGCCATGGTTCTCCGGAGCCGTCGATGGCCAGGCCCGACTGCCACTGGGCTTGCGTGTGATCGACGGTGGTCGCCCAGGATGGCCGGTCGGCCGTCAGGACATCGCCCTCGAAGTGGACCCGAGCGATCAGGAAACCCATCCGCCCGATGTTCGAGCCGAACCCCTGATTCATGATGTCGCCCGCACTCCAGTGCCGCAGGTCGCTCTGGTAGAACGCGACGAACGCGGTCCCATCAGGTGCGGCCGGCACGCGATAGCCGATGCGCCACGAGTACTGGTAGCCCTCCAGGCCCTCAACGGGTACCTCGGTGTGAACCCAGTTGGTCCCGTCGCGCGTGGCCATCACGGCCACGGTCGGCCCGTACGCGTTGGGCAGCCAGTTGTACGCGACATAGACAGTTCCGAAGTTGGGGCTGCCTGGCCAGTTGTCCACGGTGAGAGTCGGGAAGCATCCCAACCACGGCTGGGTGAACCGCTGGACGAACAGTCTCGACCACGACATGCCCATGTCGTCGCTGTGGGTGACAGCCATCGACACGTTGCCGCCCCCGACACCCACCGCGTCGCCTGCCCAGAGCCGCCCGTTCGAGCCCCAGGCGACGACAACGTGCATGTCCTGGCACTGATGAGCCCAGGGGTAGATCGCGGCTCCCCAGGTAGCCCCGCCGTCCAGCGAGATCCGGATTGTGGGTACGCTGCAGCCGACAGTCGGCGAACTCATGAAGACGTTCTGGCTGGCAAGCGCCAATACCCCGGGGCGGGACGGGTCGGCCGCGACGGTCGGTTCCGTTCCCGCGGCTACGAAGTGGTCATGCACGCTCGGCGCCCGGAGCGGGGTTGGGGTGGGGGACTGCGTCGCGGACTGCGTGGCGGGAGTGGGGCTGGGCGTCGCAGCCTCCGTTGCCGTCGCCAGGGCGGATGCGGTCGGGGCCGGCGTGATGCTCGGCGAGGTGGAGGCTCTTGCGGTGGTCGCATTCAACGCGCATGCCGCACCCACCGCCGCAAGCGCCACGGAACCGACCACCAGGGCAGAAACGGCCAGACCCACGACCAGTCGAACGCGGACCCTGCGGTGGGGGTTCGCCAGATTACCCTCAGTGGTCATGGCCCCTCGATTTGGGCTGGGACGCGGTCTCGTCCTCTGATTCTACGATCGGCGGGGAGCTGCGTAAGGCTATCCCTGTCGGCCTGGTGCAGCTTCGCGGTGAGCGGGCGTACGATCTTGCGGTGAGCATGCCCCCGACGGCCCCACATCCCATACGCCGCGCAGCCATCGCGAATCTCGGCTGCAAGGTCAGCCAGGCTGACATGGACTCGTTGGAGCGGTTTCTTCTGCGCGCGGCGTTGAGCTGGTGGACGGTGGCGAGCCGGCAGACTTGGTGGTCGTCAACACCTGCACCGTGACCGGCATCGCGGATCGAAAGTCTCGCCAGGCCGTGCGGCAGGCGCGCCGAGCGAACCCCGGGGCCAGGGTGCTCGTGACCGGCTGTTCGGTCGTTGTCGATCCGGCCGCGCTGGTTGCCGTCGATCCGGCGGCCAGTATCGTCGAGGGCGGATCGAGCGCGGTGTTGTGGGCCCAAATGGAGGCCCTGCTCGATCCTCAGGCCGGCGGCCCACTACGGGCAAGACCGGGTCCGGACGAGGTCGACGATGCAACCTGGTCCTGGCCAACCTCATCGCCTCGTTGCTCGTCCAGCTGGCCGGCTTGCTCCGCGACGAGATGGCTCCCGGCGCTCGACTGCTTGCCTCGGGCATCTTCCGCGACCGCGAGGCCGACGTTCGGACGGCCTTCGAGGCCGCCGGCCTCCAGCTCGGCCGGCGCTGGGCCGAAGAAGACTGGGTGGCCCTGGAGGCGGTTCGACCCTAGCGCTCGCCGGTCACTGGCACGGGCTGAACGCTGCCGGCCAGGAGCAGTACATCTGCGCCGGCTGGCCCGTGAGCACCAGTCGATCGCCGCCCATCGTCGCGGCCGCGCTAGTCGGCCCAAGCAGGTTCTGGAAGTAGCGGAAGGTGCCCGTCGTCGGATCGAAGACTTCCAGCGAGTTGCCCGGGTCGCCGCCGACGACCGCCACTCCCTGGATGAGGCTGCCCTGGACCCATGCGGCGGTGTGCTGCGACCGGGCCACCTTCATCGAGCCCGTCGGGGTGAACTTGCCGGTAACGGGGTCGTAGATCTCGGCACTGGCCAGCGGCGTGCTCTGGTCAGCCCCGATACCGCCAGTGACCAGCACCCGCCCATCGCCGAGGAGCGTAGCCGTGTGCCACTCCCGTGGCGTGGTCATGGAGCCCGTCGCTCGGAATATCCCGGTCTTTGGATCGTAGAGCTCAGCCGAGGCCAGGACGTGCGAGTAGTCGTCGATCCCGCCGGTGATCAGCACCAGCCCGCTGTCGAGCAGAGTAGCGGTCTGTCGCTGGCGCGGCGTCGTCATCGAGCCCGTCGGGCTGAAGGTGCCGCTGGTCACGTCGTACAGCTCGGCGCTGGCGAGTGGCAGCGTGCCGCCGCCGTAGCCACCAGCCACGAGCACCTTGTCGCCTGCCGCGCCGGGGATCAGCGTGGCGATGTGCTCGGCTCGTCCGACGCTCATCGAGCCAGTAGCGGTGAACTTGCCCGTGCTCGGGTCGTAGATCTCGGCACTGGCCAGGTTGCCGCTGCCATCCGACATGTCCGCGCCGCCGACGACGAGCACTCGCCCGTCGCCCAGCAGCGTGAGCGTGTGCAGATACCGCGGCTGCGTCATCGGTCCGGTCGGCTGGAAGGTGTGGCTGTTCGCGCCGCCCTCTACGAAGATCTCCGCCTTGTCGGTCCGGGTCCGTACTCTATTCCCGCCCGTGACGAGGCCGCCCGCGACCAGGATGGTGGCGTTGTTGAGGAAGACCGCGGGGCCGGTCAGGGCCGGGTTCATGTCGCCGAGCCGGATCAGCGTGCCGCTCGTGACCGGATAGGTGGGCGTGGGCGAGGGCGGCGACGGTTCAGTCGTTTCCCCAGGCGTCTCGCCGGCTGTCGGACCGCACCCCTGGCCGGCGCTCGGGACGATGCTGCAGCCGCTGCTGGGGACGATGGTCTGCGTCGGGCTGGTCGTGGGCGATGCCGAGGCCGGAGCTGTTAGCCCGCCCGCCTCGGTCGGCCTGGCAGTGGGTCCCGGGGTGAGCCCGCCGAGTACCAGAGCCACGATCGCGAAGGCCACCGCCGCCACGGCAGCGAACCCGAGAACCGGCCCGAACAGGCGGCGGGGCGTCAGGCCCGCGCCCTCCGCCGGAGCGTTTCGGAGCGACCGCTCGACCGCGGCCGATAGGCTCACCGGAGCGTCCCGCTGGATCGACTGGTAGTAGGAGCGCAGCAGCCCGCCGATCGGATCTTTCGGGTCGTTCATCGTCGGATCTCCTCGGCTCGCCGCTCGGCCTCGAGAGCGGCCCGTAGATGGTCCTGTGCACCGTGGAGCCGCGACTTGACCGTCCCCTCGCGGATGCCCGTCTGGACCGCGATCTCGGGGATCGTCAGGTCCCGCCCGAAACGGAGTGCCACGACGATCTGCTCGTCCGGCGTCAGCCTGGCCAGCGCCCGCCCGACTTCGTCGCGCAGCTCCGTCCCGCCGTAGGCCGAAACGACAGGGTCCAGCTCGCGGATCCGAGGCCGCCGCCCCTGCCGATCCAGCTCGGCCCGGCAGACGTTGACCACGATCCGGGCGAACCAGGCCTCGACGCGCTCGGGGTCGCGCAGCCCGCCGCGCATCCGCCACGCCCGCAGCGCCGCCTCCTGGACGGCGTCCTCGGCCGCCGACGCGTCGCGCAGGATGCAGGTGGCCAGGCGGTAGGCAGGGTCCAGCCGCGAGACGAGGAGCAGTCGCAGCGCCTCGTCGCCGCCGATCGTGTTCTCGATCCCCATCACCGCCATTCTGACCTCTTCGATCTGGCCGGGATGCGCCCCTTGCGTACCTACTGATCGACGGGGGCGCGGAATCGTTCGGAATTCGCCGGGCGGTCCCTCGGCGTACGATTTCGCCGTGCCTGAGCCCGCCCGCCTGCCCGAGCCTGCCCGCCTGCCCGAGCCTGCCCGTGCCCCCCGCGCTGCCATCGCCAACCTCGGCTGCAAGGTCAACCAGGCCGAGATGGACGCCGTGGAGCGGCTGCTGCGAGCCCGCGGCGTCGAGCTGGTGGGTGTGCACGAAGCCGCGGACCTGGTCATCGTCAACACCTGCACCGTGACCTCCATTGCGGATCAGAAGTCGCGCCAGGCCGTCAGGCGGGCCAGGCGGTCGAGCCCCGACGCGCAGGTGCTCGTGACCGGCTGTTCCGTGACCATCGATGCGGAGTCGCTGGCCGCGGCCGATCCGGGAGCGCGCCTGTTTGGCAACGATTCGAAAGAAGGACTGCTGACCGAGCTGGCGGCCTTGCTCGACATCCCCGAGGGAGCCGAGTTGCCCAGCCTCTCCGGGATGGAGGTGGCGGTCGCGCCGGGCCGGTCGGTCGGACTCGAAGTAGACGAAGCTTCGGTCGAGGACGCTTTCGAGCGGGAGATCGATCGAACGCGAGTGTTCGTCAAGATCCAGGACGGCTGCTCATTCCATTGCACCTACTGCATCATCCCCAGGGCCCGCGGCCCGGAGCGGTCGGTGCCCGCCGATACGGTGCTCGCCGAGGTGCGCCGAGCGCAGGCTGCCGGTCACCGGGAAGTGGTCCTGACCGGCATCAACGCCGGGACGTATGGCGTTGAGGGCCGCGCCGGCCCTGGCTCCGCCGCCACTCGCTCCGCGGCCGGCACAGGCGCCGCAGCCGGTGCAGACACTGGAGCACGCCTGGGCCTGCCGGGCCTCGTGCGGCGCATCCTGGCCGAGACCGAGATGGGACGGATCCGCCTCAGCTCCATCGAGCCTCAGCACGTCACCGACGATCTGCTCCAAGTCTGGGCCGGATCCGGGGGGCGCTGCCTGCCCCACTTCCACATCCCGCTGCAGTCGGGCGACGACACGATCCTGCGGCGGATGGGCCGCCGCTACGACGCCGCGTTCTACCGGGACCTGGTGGAGCGGCTGGGCCACGCGATCCCCGGGGTCGCCGTCCACGCGGACCTGATCGTGGGCTTTCCGGGCGAGGACGACGCCGCCTGGGCACGGACCTCGGCACTCCTGCGGAGCCTCGATCTGGCTGGGATCCACGTCTTCCGCTACTCCGCGCGGCCCGGCACGGCTGCGGCGCGCATGGTCGGGCAGGTGGACGGGCGGACGAAGAAGCGGCGCTCGGCCGAAGCGCTGGCACTGGCGGCGGAGGCTCGGACGCGCTTCGCCGCGCGGCAGCTCGGCGGGGATTTGCGCGTCCTCTTCGAGCGGCAACTCCCAAGCGAGCTGTGGCTCGGGCACGCCGAGAACCACGTCCTGGTCGAGGCCGCCGCGGCGGGCGGCGGATCCCTGGAGAACGTCATCGGCCTGGTGCGCGCCGAGTCGATCGATCCAGGTGCCCCCGACCGGGTCGTCGGGCGGCTGCTGGCGACCGATCCGCCCCGATCCCAGGCAGCCCGCGCCGATGCGCGGCATCAATCTCTGGCAGAGTCGGCGCCCAAGTAGGAAGATCGACGCGGCCACCACAATCGTCCGGACCGGGATCGTCAAGGAGTGAGCCGTGCCGTCTGACTGCTTGTTCTGCCGCATCGTCTCCGGTGAGCTGCCGGCAGCCCAGATCCATGCCGACGAATCGGTCGTGGCCATTCGCGACATCTCGCCCCAGGCTCCGACCCACATCCTCCTGCTCTCCCGGAAGCACATCGCTTCCGTGGGCGAGGTCGGGCCGGCCGACACGGATCTGATGGGTCGGATCTGCGCCGTGGCCGCCGAGCTGGCGACTCGCGAGGGGATCTCCCAGGACGGCTACCGGCTCGTGGTCAACGTGGGTCGAAACGGCGGCCAGACCGTCGACCACCTCCACGTCCACATGCTCGGCGGCCGGCCGATGGCCTGGCCTCCCGGCTGATCGACTGCCCCTAGCGCCGCTTGCCCTTGCCGGCCGCCGGCACGGAGGGGCCGTCTTCTCGGACGGGCAGAGGCTCGTCGATGACCGCCCAGGCGCGAACCCTGTCGCGCTGAATCTTGAACGTATGCGTCCGCGGGAAATCGGCGTCGGGCCAGAGACGCCAGGCGACGACGCGCTGATGGACCGCCAGGGTGGCGTTGCCGGTTCGGACGGCGGCATCGATCTCGGCCCGCACGCGCACCGGGTCGTCGATCTCCGGGGGCCGGGTGGCGTCCGCCGGTTCGCCCGGCTGGGGGAGCGCCGGCGCGCCGGGCGCAAGCACGACCGCCTCGATTCGGCCCGGCACCGTCTCCACCACGACGGCGTCGCGGATGCCGGCAGTTCGGAGCGCGTTCTCGACGTCCTCGGGATAGACGTTGAGACCGTTGGGCAGAACGATGATGTCCTTCTTGCGGCCCATCAGGATCAGGTTCCCCGAGGCGTCATGCCGGCCGATGTCGCCGGTCTTGTACCAGCCGTCGGGGTTGAACGACGTGGCGGTCGTGGCCGGATCGCGCCAGTAGCCGCCGAAGAGGGTCGGCCCGGAAACCAGGACCTCGCCGTCGTCGGCCAGCTTCACCCGGACGGGAGGGATCGTCCGACCCACCGTTCCCAGCCCGTGGTCTCGCTGGCTGGTGGCGGAGGCCACGCCGCATTCGGTGGCGCCGTAGCCCTGCATCACCACCACACCCAGGTCCTCCCACGCCTGCTGGAGTGAGGGCGGTAGGAACGCGGCCGCGGAGACGATGAGGTTGAGCGACCCACCGAACTGGCGGTGAACCCGGGCGAAGATCCGACGCCGGACGGGGTAGGGGAGCCGCCGCGCGACCCGACGCAGCCGATTGAACGAGGTGAGCTTGCCCTGCCTGGCCACCTCCGCCTCGATCGCCGCCCAGAAGAGGCCCATGATCTGCGGAACCAGCACCAGCGAGGTGGTCCGGTGATCGCGGATCGTCTCGAAGATGACGCGTGGGTTGCGACTCCGGACGTACAGGACGTGAGCGCCGACGGTCATCGCGTAGAAGACCAGGGCCACCTGCTCCAGGAGGTGCGAGAGCGGCAGCAGCGAGACGGCGCGGTGCTCCTGTTCGGGGATCAGATTGTGGGCGGCATCCATGGTGCCGATCAGGTTGGCGTGAGTCAGGATCACTCCCTTGGGTTCGCCGGTCGTGCCCGAGGTAAAGATGATCTCGGCGACGTCGGCGCCCTGGGGTCGCGGCCAGCCGTTGACCTGCGCCTCCCAATCCGCGGGGAAGGTGCCGTCCGCCTCGGCGGCGAGGCCCTCCACGAACGATGTCGGGAAGTGCTCCAGGCGAGCGTCGGCCGGGTCCGCGGCATCGCGTCCCTCGCCAAGGATCAGGCGCTGCGCATCGGCTCTGCCCACGATCCTCTCTATCGCGCCGCTGGACATTCGCAGATCGAGCGGCACGAGCGCCACTCCGGCACGCATCGCCCCGAAGTGGAGCGCCGGTACGGCTGGGCTGGACGGAGTCCAAACGAGGATTCGGTCACCCGGCTTCAGGCCCAGTGCCCGAAGGCGCCAGGCAACGATCCGGCTGCGGCGGTTCAGCTCGCGGTACGTCCAGTTCTCGGTCGTGCCGTCGTCGCTGCGCATACCAAAGGCAAGCCGCCGGCCGTAGCGAGCTTCGCCCTGGTCGATGATGTCCAGAAGGCTGTCGAGGCGCTCCATCGCGCCCATCGTACCCATACGTGAAGAGGTGAGCCGCCCGTGCCTCGCAGGTCGCACCGCCGGCTCCATGAGCATTGCCTCCGGTAGACAATGGCACGCCGGCCGGGCTAAACTCCGTCGGCCCTGTTCGCGGGCGGTTTCGGCGTGCTTTTCGGAGCGTTGGCGGGGACCAAGATCGCGAGCAGTGGACAAAAGGAGGTGATTTCCGGATTGGCAGAAGTCCGTGTGGGTGAGAACGAGAGCTTCGAGAGTGCCCTGCGCCGGTTCAACAAGAAGATCCAGCAGAGCGGCATTCTTGCTGAGGCCCGTCGCCGCGAGCACTACGAGAAGCCGAGCGTGAAGCGCAAGCGCAAGGAAGCGAAGCGCAAGAAGGTCGCTCGCCAGTCGGTGACCTGAGTCGACCTCCGCGCCGTCGTAGGGCGCGCGACTCGTGGTAGCCGCGCCGCCCGCCCCGAGGAGCCACACCGGTGTCCCTCCGCGATCGACTAGATACCGAACTGAAGGCCGCGATGCGGTCGAATGACGGCATGCGCCGCGACGCGCTGCGGATGGTGCTCGCGGCCGTTCAGCGAGCCGAAAAGGAAGGCAAGCACACGCTTGCCGACGACGAGATGCTCGGCCTCCTGAGCCGAGAGTTGAAGGTCCGCCGTGAGTCGGTGGAGGCCTTTCGCGGCGGTGGCCGCGAGGATCTCGTGGCCAAGGAAGAGACCGCAATCGCGGTCGTCTCCGAGTTCATGCCCCTGCCGCTGAGCGAGGCGGAGCTGAGAACCCTCGTCGAGCAGGGGATCGCCGAGACGGGTGCCGCCTCTCCGCGAGACATGGGCAAAGTCATGGGCTGGCTCTCCCCCAGGACACGCGGTAGAGCCGACGGGAAGCAGGTCAGCCAGCTGGTGACGCAGCTGTTGGCGGCCCGCGCCGCCGGATCGTGACGGCGCCCCCGTGTTGAGAGAGCTGCGCGAGCGGCCCGGTCCATTCGGCCGACACGACGCCGTCAGACTGGCCTTTGCCGGCGCTTTGATCCTTCTAGCCCTGGGGGCCGGTGTCGCCGTCGACCTGGCCCCGTCCAATCCCGGCCTCGCGGCCGAGGCGGTCGCGCCCACGACCATCCGCGCCCCTCGCGACGCGATCATCTCCAACCAGGTCGAGACCGCTCAGGCCCAGGAAGCCAGGGCTCAGGTCGTCCTGCCACAATACGACTTCACCCCAACCGGAGCGTCAGTCAAGGCCGCCGCTCAGGTCGACCAGCTCAGGCTCAGTCTCCAGCCGGTAGACGACATCTTCAACTCTGGGAAGCCACAGATACCTCGGGAGACTGAGCTCCAGACCGTGCTGCCGTCCCTTTCGCCCGGCGACAGGACGACCCTACTGGCCATGGAACCCACTCGATGGCCGATCGTGGAGCAGGCTGCCGAAAGCGCGCTCAGCCAGGCCGAGCAGGTCGAGATCCGCAAGACCGATCCGGCCACCCAGGTCGCCCTTGTGACCCAGCACATGCCCGCCGATGTCGGGCTGTCGGTGACGGAGCAGAGCCTCGCCGTGGCCCTCGCGGCGCCGTTCGTCGCCCCCAACTCCGCCTACAGCGACGCCCTGACCGCTCAGGCGAAAACGGAAGCGAGAGCAAGCCAGCCCGCCATCTCCGACACCGTGAAGGCGGGCCAGGTGATCGTCGACCAGGGCCACGTGATCAGCGCGGCGGACATGGTCAAGATCCGGTACTTCGGTCTCGACACGTCCAGTATCGATTGGGGCAAGTCCGGGGCCTGGATCCTGATTTCGGCGTTGACGACGGGCCTGCTGCTCGGGTGGCTGTGGCGGTCCCGGCCCGAGTACTGGCATCGCGGCCGAACGCTCGTCCTGATCGGCGTCGTCTTCGTGGTCGCGGTATTGGCGGAGAAGCTGCCGGGCGGGCGAGCATGGCTGCCGTATCTGGTGCCGGCCGCCGCAGCGGGAATGCTGTTGACGTTGTTGCTGGACTCCGGTGTCGCGATCGTGGTTCTGGCACTTCTGGCAGTGCTTGCTGGAATCGTCAACGGCACCTCTCTCGAGCTCACGGCATACATCTTCCTGGGCGGGTTCGCCGGGATGCTGGCGCTCGGAAAGGGCGAACGCCAGCACCTTTTCATTCAGGCGGGCCTGGCCGTGGCCGCAGCCGACTTCGCGGTCATCGGAGTCTTCGCGTTGCTCGGCCAGCACGACATGACCGGGCTGTTGGAGCTTGGTGGAGCCGCGGCAGCCGGGGCGCTCGTGGCTGCGGTGATAGCCCTTGGCAGCTTCTCTCTGCTGGGCAACCTGTTTGGGATACTCACCCCTCCGCAGCTCAGCGAGTTGGTCAATCCGTCACAGCCGCTGCTGCGCCGCTTGCTCATCGAGACGCCCGGCACCTACCACCACTCGCTCATGGTCGGCAACCTGGCCGAGCGGGCGGCCTCGGCCATTGGAGCGGATCCGCTGCTGACCCGCGTGGCGGCCTACTACCACGACATCGGCAAGCTCGCGAACCCGCTCGCGTTCATCGAAAACCAGGCCGGCGGCGAGAACATCCACGATCAGCTCGAGCCGGAAGTCTCGGCCAGCATCCTCAAGCAGCACGTCCGTGACGGCGTCGATCTCGCCTACAAGGCCCGCCTGCCCGAGCCGCTGATCGCGTTCATCCCGCAGCATCATGGGACGGCCGTTCTCGGCTACATCTACGGGAAGGCTCGTGAAGCGGCCGCCGCGCCACTGGGCGGACTGAAGACCTCAGCCGGGCGCGATGCGGCGGATGCGATCGACCAGGGCCCGTTCCGACACGGAGGCCCCAAGCCGCAGTCCCGCGAGGCCGCCGTGCTCATGCTGGCGGACGGGGTGGAGGCATCGGTCCGCTCGCTCTCGAGCCGGGATGAGGCCACAATACGGGGCATGGTCAGCCAGATCATCGCCGAGCGACTCGGCGACGGGCAGCTGGACGAGTGTGACCTGACCATTCGCGATCTCGAGAGCATCCACGAAGCCTTCGTCGGGCAACTCCTTGGGATGTACCACCAGCGGATCGCCTATCCTGCGAACAAAGTGGTCGAGATCGAGTCGCGGCGCGGACGGGGCCTGCGCAGATAGGGAGGGACCGAAGATGGAGGATAGGGCGCACGGGACAACTGCCCTGGGCTCGCGCGCCTCGGTCCGGCCCGTCCGCGGACAGGTGAGTGCTCCAAGAGCCCAACCGTGAAGGGCTTCCTTCCCGCGGCTACTGCCATCCAGGAGGGGACCACCTCCTCTATCTACCTGCCGCCGTTCCGGATCGACGTGACGGTTCGGCCGGGGGTGCCTCACATCGCCTCCCGCCACCGAATCGCCAAGGCCGTCAAGGCGACGCTGGATGCCGCCGGCGCTCCCGGGCCCGCGTCGATCGGAGTCATCCTGTCCGCCGACGACGAGCTGACCGAGCTGAACGTCGTGCATATGGGGGCATCCGGCGGGACCGACGTGCTCTCCTTCCCCTTCTTCCCACCTGAGGCCTTTCCGCCACACGAGCACGGCACTCATGGACAGCGAGACCCCTGGGTGGTCGCGGCGCTCAAGCAGGCCTTTGCGCTGCCGCCGGGACTAAGGGCCCATCTGGGCGACGTCATCGTCTCCGTCGAGCGGGCGATCATTCAAGCCGAGCAGGGCCGGGGCGGCCAGACCGGAAACGTCCATTGGACGGCGGTCGAAGAGCTGCTCCTGCTGACGGTGCACGGCACGCTCCACACCTGCGGCTGGGATCACGACGAGCCCGTGGAGGAGGCCGCCATGCGGGCGATGGAGTGGCGGATTATCCAATCGGTCGGAAGGCGCGAGGAGGCGACCGAACCCGAAGCTGCTATCGCGGCAGGCGAGCGCTGATCCTGCCGCCGCCGTCGTCTCGGCCATCTCGGCCGCCGAGTGGCGATCCCGGCCGCAACGCGCGAGACGGCGCCTCGGCTCGGCCCTGATACCATCGTCGCAGGCCCTGCGGAACCGGATCAGGGCTAGTTTTGCGTGTCGCGCCCGTGCGCGGCGGCAGAGGCTGGAGCAGCCGTGAAGATCGTCGTCGGCCTCGGGAATCCCGGCGCCCAATACGAGAAGACGCGCCACAACGTCGGCTGGATGGTTCTCGACCGCCTGGCCGATCGAGCCGGCTGGTCCGGTCGGGGCCGTACGCGCGACGCATCGGCCATTGCCCAGGGCCGATACAACGGCCTCGATCTGCTGCTCGTCAAGCCGCTCACCTTCATGAACGAGTCGGGCCTGGCGGTGCGCAAGGTACTGGCTCGCCAGCATGCGCCCCTCTCCGAGATGCTCGTGGTCGTTGACGACTTCGCACTGCCGTTCGGCAAGCTCCGGTTTCGGGAGGGCGGCAGTGCCGGCGGACACAACGGGCTTCGTTCCATCATCGGTGAGCTCGGTAACGAGCAGTTCCCCCGGCTGCGCGTCGGGATCGGCGAGCCCGGCGAAGACGCCATAGACCACGTATTGAGCCAGTTCGGCAGGGGCGAGCGAGCCCGGCTCTCCGAGCTGCTCGACGCCGCGGCCGATGCCGTGGAGGCGTGGGCGCGCGACGGCACGAGCAAGGCGGCCGGTCACTTCAATGCCTTCGAGCTCCGGCCGGACGACGAGGAGCGCTCGGCCGCGCCCGGCGAAGTTGAGGGACCGCCGGGACCGGACGGGATCCGTCGAACTCGGACGGGCTGGCGCAAGCCGCGGCCGCCGGAGGCGGGCGGGTGAGCATTCGGGGAGGCCGTCCTCTCCGGCGCCAGATTGAAGCCGCTCTGAGTGGCGAGGCCGATCCGCTCGGCGAGGAAGGACTCGGCCCCCCGGACGGGCGAGGTACCGGCGGCTCCCACGAGTCGGGAGAGGACTTCGAGGCCGCCGACGGCGAGACGGGCGAGGAGGGCGAAGAGCGCTCCGGCCCGCCGGCCCGACGCGGAAAGCGCGGCAAGGAGCGACACGTCGACGAAGCGATCCGCGTCGCGTACCTGGCCGCTCAGGCGGCTCGAGCCACGATCGACAGCGGTTCCGAGGCTGGAGCCGGAGTCGGGGTCAAGGCTCGGCGCCTGCCCGACCTCCACGTGCTACCGCCAATGCTCCACGCCAGCGGGGCGTTTGCGGCCCTCCGGCAGCGCCTCGGAACGGCGACCGAGCCGCTCCCCGCCGCCGGCCGCCACGCGGCCCTGGCCGCGATCCCGCACGGGGCCAAGACCTACCTGGCCGCGGCGCTGGCGCTGGACGGCATGGCGAGCGGCACCGCGGAGCGGCTGTGCTGGATAGCCCGGGACTCGGAGATCGGCGACCGCGTGGCCGAGGAACTGCAGGCCTGGCTCGGCGACCCGGAGGCCGTCGCGGTGCTGGAGCCGCGAACGGCGCTCGCCTACGAGCGCAGCGAGCTGGTGCGAGACGAGACCGCAGCCCGCGTCGCGGCGCTGGCGGCGTGGCGGTCCGGCCGTGCCCGCGTCCTCGTCGCGAGTGTGGCGGCTCTGCTGCAACACACCCTGGACCCGGAGGAGGTGCCGGCCCAGCCGGCTCGTCTGCGTGTCGGTGCCCGCATTCATCGGGACGAGCTGCTCCACCAGCTGCTCGCCCTCGGCTACGACCCGGTGCTCGAGGTCGCCGGCCGTGGCGAGTTCGCGCGCCGCGGCGGCCTCGTCGACATCTTCCCGTCCGCGGCGCCACTCCCGATCCGAGTCGAGCTGTTCGGTGACGAGATCGACTCGATGCGCGTCTTCGACCCAACCGATCAGCGCAGTCTCCGCGCCATCGAGGAAGTGGTCCTGCTGCCCGCAAGTGAGTTCCTGGTGCCGCACGGCGGCGTCGCCGAGATCCGGGCCCGCGTCGCGCGCCTGCCGGGCCGCCTCTCCGGGCACCTGTCGGAGCGCCTGGCCGCCGACCTGACCCGCTTCGAGGAGGGTGTGCGCGCGGGAACGGGCGATCTCGGCGCCCACTCGGGCCATGTCCACGATGTAGCCGCGGCGGCCCGAGCCCTCGAGACGGGCGATGCCGCCGAAGTCTGGGCCGCCGTCCTGTGCCCCGCTACCGGCCTGGACCATCTGACCCCCGGCACACTCCTGGTCCTCGACGAGCCCGGCGACATCGCCGAATCGGCCCAATTCCTCTGGCGACAGGCGCAGGAACGGCGCACCGAGCTGGTCGCGTCCGGAGATCTACCGGAACACTGGCCCGAGGCCTATCTGGGTCAGCGCGAGTGGAAGGGGCGGCTCCTGGGCGGGCGAACCATGGAGTTGACGTGGGAATCGGAAGCCGCCACGCCGGCCGGCGGTGGGACGCCGATGGGAGATCTGTTCGGCTGGCGTGAACCGGCGCTGCCGCCGGCCCGGACCGAGCGCCTGGCCCAGACCGTCGTGGGCTGGACGGGCGAGGGCGACCGAGTCGTCCTGGCCTCCGACCAGGCCCCGCGCCTGGCCGACCTGCTGTCCGAGCAGGGGCTTCCCACCGCCGTCGTCGACCGCCTGGCGGAGGCGCCCGCGCCGGGGACGCGCACCCTGATCGGCCGCAGCCTCAACGGTGGCTTCGCCGGTGGTCCCGACGGGCTCGCCCTCGTCACCGACCGCGAGCTGTTCGGCTCGGTTCGAGTGCGCCGGCCCAAGGCTCTGCGGCGCGTGGTTCCGAGGGACATCCTGGAACGGCTGACCTCGGGAGATCTAGTCGTCCACGTGGACCACGGCATCGCCCGTTACGAGCGGATGCTGCGCCGCGGGGCCGAGGGCGAGGAGCGCGACTACCTGGAGCTGAGCTTCGCCGGGACGGACAAGATCTTCTTGCCGGTGGAGCAGATCAATCGAATCAGCCGCTACTCCGGCGGCGAGAACCCGGCGCTCAGCAAGCTTGGGGGCGCAGACTGGCTGCGGACCAAGCAGCGGGTCAAGCGGGCGGTCACGGACCTGGCCAAGGAGCTGCTGGAGATTTACGCGGCCCGCGCCGCCGCACCGGGCTTCGCGTACCCGCCCGACACGCCATGGCAGCAGGAACTGGAAGCGTCGTTCCCGTATGAGGAGACGCTCGACCAGCTCCGCGCCACGGCCGAGGTCAAGCTGGACATGGAGGCCGGCCGGCCGATGGACCGCCTCGTCGTCGGCGACGTGGGCTACGGAAAGACGGAAGTCGCGCTGCGCGGTGTCTTCAAGGCGATCCAGGGGGGCAAGCAGGTTGCGGTGCTGGTTCCGACGACCGTTCTCGCCGCACAGCACCACCAGACGTTCGGCCAGCGCCTTGCGGCCTTCCCTATCACGGTGCGCCTGCTCAGCCGCTACGTGCCGGAGAAGGAGCAGGCAGCGACGATCGCCGGGCTGGCCGCAGGCTCGGTCGACCTCGTCATCGGCACCCACCGGCTGTTGAGCAAAGACGTCCGCTTCCGCGATCTCGGCATGGTGATCGTGGACGAGGAGCAGCGCTTTGGGGTCGCGGCCAAAGAGCGTCTCAAGAAGCTGCGCCGCGAGGTGGACGTCCTGACGCTCTCGGCCACGCCGATCCCTCGCACCCTCAACCTGGCCCTCGCCGGCGTCAGGGACCTGAGCCTGATCGAGACGCCGCCGGAGGATCGGCTGCCGATCCAGACGCGCGTGGCAGAGGCGTCCACGGGCCTGGTCCGAGACGCCATCCTGCGCGAGCTCGATCGTGGCGGTCAGGTCTTCTTCGTCCACAACCGCATCGAGACGATCGAGGCCCAGGCCGAGCAGTTGCGCCAGCTGTTGCCGGGTGTGCGCATCACCGTCGGCCACGGCCAGATGCCGGAAGGCCGGCTCGAGAAGGTGATGCTCGCCTTCGCCGGCGGCGCGACAGACGTCCTGGTCTGCACCACGATCATCGAGTCGGGCCTGGATATCCCGAATGCCAACACCATCGTGATCGACAGAGCCGACACGCTCGGCCTGGCCCAGCTCTACCAGCTCCGCGGCCGCGTCGGCCGGTCCAGCCGCCGTGCCTACGCCTATCTGCTCTACCGGCGCCGCGAGAGACTCTCCGACGTGGCGCGCAAGCGGCTGCAGGCCATCTTCAACGCCTCGGAATTGGGGGCGGGATTCCAGATCGCCCTGTCGGACCTCGAGATCCGCGGCGCCGGCAACATCCTCGGCGCGGAGCAGCACGGCCACGTCGCCGCCGTCGGCTTCGACCTCTACACGCGCCTGCTGGCCGAGGCCGTGGAGGAGCAGAAGGCCGAGTTCGAAGGCAGGCCTCCGGTCGTCGAGCGGCCGGGCGCGGTCGTGGACCTGCCCGTGGATGCGCACCTGCCGGACTCGTACGTGCCCGAGACAGCCCAGAAGCTGGAGCTTTACCGGCGCCTCGGTCGTGTCCGATCGGCCGGTGAGCTGGCCGCCTTCCGCCAGGAGCTGGCGGACCGGTTCGGCCCTCCGCCGCTGCCGGTCCTGCGGCTGCTCGAAGTCGTGGAGCTGCGGACGGCGGCCGAGAATGCCGGCATCGCCTCCATCTCCCGCGAGGAAGGCGAGCTGGTCGTCCGGCTGGGAACGCTGTCGCGCGCCGCGGCCATCCGCGCTCTGGCCCCGATGGGTCGCGACGCCGTCCGCTTCGGCACGAACCAGGCCCGCATCCGGTTGCCTCGCGATCCGGCCAGATCATGGAGCCTGGCCCAATCCGTAGTGGCGCGACTGCTGCCCGCCGCGGAAGAGCAGCGAGAGCAGCGCGAGCGCGCCGCCGCAGCGCAGGCACCCACATAGCGCGGCCTGGTTCGGTCAAAGTCGACCCCATCGCGTAACCTATGGGCGGCCCGCGTCGCGAGAGGACGTGAGCCGGACCCCCGGTGGGGTTCGTCACGGGCAGCCGGTCAGTTCCGTCGCACCCCGCGTCACGGCGACCACCGGAAGGACGTGGGATGCAGCGAACGAGCAAGGCGATATCTGGCGTGGCGCACCCGAAGAACGCACCCGAAAAGGACGCGTTCCGGCCGGATATCGAGGGCCTTCGCGGCGTTGCCGTATCTCTTGTCGTGCTCTTCCACGCCGGACTCCTCTCGCACTCCTCCACGCAGCTCACCGGCGGCTTCATAGGCGTCGATCTCTTCTTCGTCGTATCCGGCTTCCTGATCACCGGGCTGCTGATCCGCGAACGCGAGCGAACGGGCCGGGTCAGCTTCTCGCGCTTCTACGCCCGACGAGTCAGGCGCATCCTGCCGGCGGCGGCGGTGGTGCTGCTGATCACGATCCCGCTCTCCAGCCAGCTGGTCACCCTGGTCCAGCGACCGTCTGTGATGCAGGACGGCGCCTCGGCGGCGCTCTCGGTGGCGAACATCCGGTTCGCCATGACGACCGACTACTTCAACCCGGTCAACTACTCGCCGTTCCTGCACTTCTGGTCACTCGGCGTGGAGGAGCAGTTCTACTTCGTGTGGCCGGCGCTCCTGGCCCTCGTGGCGTGGAAGCGGCCGCGGCTCGGTGCCGGCTTGGCCCTCTCGGCGGTGGTCGTGGTGTCGTTCGCGGCGAGCGTCGTCATCACCGACCAGTCCCCCTCGACGGCCTTCTACTGGCTTCCGACCCGGGCCTGGCAGCTGGCCGCGGGCGGTCTGCTCGCGATCGGCGCGGGGTCGCTGGACAGGGCGCCTGCCGCGATTCGATCTGCCGTGGGGACGGTCCTGGCTTTCGCGGGCTGGGCGGCCCTGGCCGCTCTGCTGACCGCTGCGGTGCTCATCGACACGACGACGAGCGCCATTCCTGGGGCGGCTGTGGGTGTGCCCACGCCCTATCCGGGCATGGCCGCGCTGGTGCCGACCATCGCCGGAGTGCTCCTGATTGCCTCCGGCACTCAGTCGATCGGGCCCGGCGTTCTCTTCCGACTGGCGCCCGTCCGTTTCCTGGGCAAGATCAGTTACTCGCTCTACCTGTGGCACTGGCCGATCCTGATCCTTGGCGGGATCTGGCTGGTCGGCCCGCTGGACTCCATCTCCCCGGCACAGGCCGTCGGTCTCGCCTTGCTGGCCATTCCAGTGGCGACGATCAGCTGGATGTTCGTCGAGGAACCGTTCCGGCGAGGCCAGATACCCCTGCCCCGCCCGAGCCGCGTCGTGGCGGCCGGCGTCGCCGTCATGCTGGCCGTAGCCCTGATCGGATCCGGCTTCCAGTTCGGCGCGCAATCGGCTCTGGCCAACATAGGCGGGGGACCGCCAGATCCGACCGCCAGCGCCTCGATCGGGGCCACGCCGCGCCCTACCCCGACGCCCACGCCGTACGTGGTACCCCCGACGCTGGCTCCCAGCCAGACGCCCAGCCCCGTGCCCCAGATGACCCCGGCTCTGACGCCCCCTCCCGACCAGGGGCCGCCCACTAGCTACGCGGTGACCAACGCAATTCGCCCTGCGCTCGGCAAGGCCGCGACCGACTACGAACAGGTCTGGCACGAAAACTGCCTGGGCTGGGAGCGCACGACGACTCCGAACGACTCATGCGTCTACGGGGATCCGAGCGGGACCTACACCGTGGCCCTCATCGGCGACTCCCACGGTTCGGCGCTCTTCCCCGGCGTGAACGAGGTGGCCAAGGCTCACGGCTGGAAACTCATCCCATACCTCAAGATCGACTGCTCGTTCCTGGACATCAAGATGATCGACTTCAACACCAAGGGCGAGTACACGCAATGCGCGACCTGGAACAACGCTGTCTTGAGCCGGATAAAGGCGCACCCACCGGATCTCGCCATCATCTCGATGAGCCGCTGGATCTTCACCGTGAACGATGGCGACGGGACGGTGACCGCCGAGGCCAACTCCCTGGTCCGGATGATCGAGAAGATCCCGACCAGCACGAGGGTGGTCATCATCGAGGACCCGCCGCTGCCGACCAACGTCAACGTGCCGAACTGCCTGTCGACCTATCTGTCCGACTACCGGCGCTGCTCGTACACCCAGAAGGTCGGTTTCGGATCGTCGATGCGCACCCGCGAAGAGAGGGCTTCCGAGGCCACCGGAGCGGCCCTGATCGACCTCACCGCCACGATCTGCCCAGGCACCGGCAACTGCCCGGTCGTGATCAACAACATGATCGTGTGGCGTGACGAGCACCATCTCACCGCCACCTTCGCGACCAGCCTTGGTCCGGTCATCGATGAGCAGCTCACCGCCATCCTGAACCAGTGGGCAAAGGCCGCCCTGCCGTCGGCCCCGTACTAGATCGGTCCCCAGTGAGGCGCTGCCGTTCGTGTGGCCGCGCTCGGGACAGCTTCCCGCTCCCCGCCAGGCCCGCTCGTGACGGCGTTTCGCTGCGGTAGACTGAGCGTGCCGAGCCCAGTCGTCACCTGACCGGAGGACCGCCGCGAGATGTCAGCCGAGGACCTGCGCGCAAAGATCCGCGAGATCCCCGATTTTCCCAAGCCGGGAATCCTGTTCTACGACATCACCACCCTGCTCAAGGACGCGGCCGCATACCGCGAGGCCATCGATCTGATGCTGGCCCCCTATCGTGAGTTGGGCGTGGACCTGGTCGTAGGGATGGAGTCCCGAGGCTTCATCTTCAGCGGTCCGATCGCATACCAGCTGAACGCCGGCCTGATCCCCGTGCGGAAGCTCGGGAAGCTGCCGGCCGAGACGATATCCGTGGAATACGCCCTCGAGTACGGCTCCAACACCCTCGAGATACACAAGGATTCCATTCACTCGGGCCAGCGGATCCTGATCGTCGACGACCTGCTCGCGACGGGCGGAACGGTCCGCGGCACCATCGAGCTGGTGGAGCGGCTGCAGGGTCAGATCGTCGGCCTGGCATTCCTGGTGGAGCTGCAGTTCCTCAAGGGGCGAGAGCGATTGGCTGGCTACACGACCACGAGCGTCATCCAGTATTGATTCACGGATGGGTTTGTGAATCTCCCCGGTCCCGGCGTCGAAGCTGATTCTTCGAAGACCCTCGGCGATGGGGAGCCGCGCTCGTGACCGCCACCTTCATCCCCCGCCGCGAGCGAGGCACGATCCTGGCCCAGGAGACGACGGACCGGGCGATGCTGCACGCATTCCTGGAGACGGACCGGCTGTACGCGGCCTACGCCCTGTGCGACCTGGATGACCGCGAGTTCCTACGCACTCGCTGGGGAGTGGCGCTGGCGGGTGGCCATCCGATCGCCGTGGCCCTGCAGTACGCCGGCTATGCGCCGCAGCCGATCTTCGTAATGGGCGAGAACGCCGGCATCGAGGCCATCCTGGCCGGCGTCATCAAGCCTCGAACAGCCTACGTGGCAGCCCGACCGGAGAATCTCGTGGCAATCTCCGCTGCCTACCGCGTCGAGTCCGGCCCGGCCATGTACCGAATGTGGGTCGACTCAGCCCACTTCCGCCCGTTTCAGGCCGCCGTTGATAGGCTGCAGCCCGAGGATATCGGCGAGCTCAACAGGCTCTACCAGTTGGGCTTCGCCGCGTGGCTGCCGGCCAGCGCCATCGCCGACGGCCTCTACTGCGGCATCCGTGTCGGGGGTCGGCTGGTCTCGGCGGCGGGCACTCACGTCATCAGTCCCTCGGCGAGGCTCGCGGTAGTCGGCAACGTGATGACTCACGCCGATTTCCGCGGCCGCGGGTACGCTACTGCGGTGACGGCGGCCGTGACGGCGGAGCTGCTGCGGTTCTGCGACAAAGTGGTGCTCAACGTCCGGACGGACAACCCCCCGGCGCTGGCCGCCTATCGCCGCCTCGGCTACCAGGTTCACGTGACGTTCGAGGAACGCCTCGTCCATCGCTCCGAGCCCATCTGGAGCGGATGGTCCGGGATGTTCCGGCGCATCTTCGCCCGTAAGGAGTCCTGAGTTCGATGACGACACCGACACTGCCCGCGGCTTCCGGCGCGGCCGCTTCAGGCCTGCCCGGCCAAGACGTCGCCGATCTCGGCCTGGCGGCCGAAGGGAAGCGCCGCATTGAATGGGCCGAGCGCGAAATGCCCGTCCTGCGGCTGATCCGCGAGCGGTTCGAGCGCGAGCGCCCGCTCGAGGGGTTACGCCTGGCCGCGTGCCTGCACGTCACGACCGAGACCGCCAACCTGGCCCGGACCCTGAAGGCCGGCGGCGCGGAAGTGGCGCTGTGCGCGTCCAACCCGCTCTCCACCCAGGACGACGTGGCGGCGGCGCTCGTCGTTGAATATGGCATCTCCACGTTCGCCCGCCACGGTGCCGACCGCGACACCTACTACCGGCACCTCAACGCTGCCGCAGACCGGCGCCCGCAGATGACGATGGACGACGGCTGCGACCTGGTCACGCTGATCCACCAGGAGCGGCGCGGCCAGCTCTCGGAGATCGTTGCCGGGACCGAGGAGACCACGACCGGCGTCATCCGCCTCAAGGCAATGGCCGCCGACGGCGCCCTCGGCTACCCGGTAGTGGCCGTCAACGAAGCCCTGACCAAGCACCTGTTCGACAACCGCTACGGGACCGGCCAGTCCACTCTGGACGGCGTTCTCCGGGCCACGAACCTCCTCATCGCCGGACGCCACGTGGTGGTGGCGGGCTACGGCTGGTGTGGCAAGGGGATCGCCTCTCGCTTCCGCGGGCTCGGCGCACAGGTGTGCGTGGTCGAGGTGGACCAGGTTCGCGCTCTCGAGGCGCTGATGGACGGCAATCTCGTCATGACCATCGGCGACGCCGCTCCCTGGGGCGACATCTTCATCACCGCCACGGGCGACATCCACGTCATCCGGGCCGAGCACTTCAAGAAGATGCACGACGGCGCGATCATGGCCAACTCCGGTCACTTCGACGTCGAGATCGACATTCCGGCCCTGGCCGAGCTGGCGGAGGGACGCATCCGGGAGGTTCGCACCAACGTCGTGGAATACGACCTGGGCGATCTCCGGGTCCACATCCTGGCCGAGGGGCGGCTGGTGAACCTG
>PLMA01000047.1 GCA_003141455.1 Chloroflexota bacterium
CTCGTAGGCGGCGATCAGGCGGTCCCACCGGGCGTCCATCTCGGCGTCCACCTGCTTTCGGGCGGGGTCCGCGTCGAACCAGGCGACGGTCCGCCGGATCCCCTCCGAGAACGGCACAACAGCGCGGAAGTCGGGCACGATGCGCTTGATCTTCGTCGTGTCGAATACGGCGCTCAGGGCCTTGTCGCCCAGCAGCGTGCCGGTCATCTCCGGCATGCAGGCGGCGATGAAGTCGGAGGCGATGTGCACGATCCTCGGCTCCACGCCCGCGGCGGCCGCGGTCTCCCCGTAGATCTCGTCCCAGGTCAGGACCTCGTCCGACATGATGTTGAAGGCATGGCCGATCGCCTGGCGGCGCCCCAGCAAGCCGACGAAGCCCAGCGCGAAATCGCTGTTGTGGGTGATCGTCCAGAGCGACGTGCCGTCGCCGGGCACGATGAGCGGCTTGCCCTGGCGCATCCGCGCGATCGCGGTGAAAGGCAGCTCCCAGCTGTTCACGGCCAGTGGCACCTGCGTGTCGCCGTAGGTGAGTGACGGGCGGACGATCGTGACCGGGAACCCATCCTCGCGGTACGCCCGCATCAGCAGTTCCTCGCATGCGATCTTGTTCCGCGAGTAATCCCAGAATGGGTTCGCCAGCGGCGTGTCCTCTCGAATGATCCAGCCGATCGACGGCGTGCTGTACGCGCTCGCCGAGCTGATGAAGACGAATTGGCCGGTCCGGTCGCGGAAGAGGCGAAGGTCGCGCTCGATGTCCTCGGGCGTGTAGGCGATCCAGTCCACCACGACGTCGAACTCATGGCCGGCCAGGGCGCGCTTGGTCGCGGCTTCTTCATGCAAGTCGGCGATGAGAGTGGTCGCGCCGCCGGCCCGCTCCGGATCGTTACCGCGATTCAGCAGGGACAGCTCCAAACCGCGCTCCACCGCCAGGCGAGTGCAGGCGGTGCTGATCAGCCCGGTGCCACCGATGAACAGGACCTTCATGCTCGGTCTCCTTTGTGGGTGCTGGCGGCACAGCTGCCACGGATCGGCGAAGGCCGGCCGGAGCGCAAGCGCTCGAGCAGCATAGCCCGCTGTTTGCGGAGGCCGGGTTGGTCTGACGTCTCTCGCGGCCCGTCCGACGCGCCCGGTGCGCCGCGTCGCGCCGGATGGCGAGGACCCGTGCGTCAGCCGTCCAGCGAGACTGCCTCGCCGGATGCGGCCGAGAGGTACAGGGCGTCGATCGTTCGCGCCTGGCCGAGGGCGTCGGCCCTACCCAGCAGCGGCTGTCCACGGCCCAGAATCGCGGCGCTGAGGTTCTCCATCTCGAGGCGGTAGGCGTCATCCGGGACGACAGGCTCGGCGCGGCCGTTCAGTTCGATCCCGCCGAGCTGGCTCAGCCAGGGGTCGCGCGACAGGAGAGTGCCCCTGGTGCCGACGACTTCGAGCGAGCGTTCGACCGAGGTGAAGCCGGCGACGATCTCGGCGACGAGACCGGACGGGAACCGGAGCATTCCCGAGAATCTCTCATCGACGCCCGAGCGGCCCAGGGTCTGCTCGCCGAACACCCGCACCGGCTCCGCGCCGGCTACCAGACGGGATCCGCTGACGGAGTAGCAGCCCACGTCCATGAGCGCGCCACCTTCGAGGGCAGGTTCGAGCCGGACGTCGCTCGTGTTCGCCAAATCGAAGCTGAATGTG
Organism: Chloroflexota bacterium; assembly: GCA_003141455.1. Classification (GTDB taxonomy): domain Bacteria; phylum Chloroflexota; class Limnocylindria; order Limnocylindrales; family CSP1-4; genus Fen-1039. The sequence goes on from PLMA01000047.1 coordinate 1,681, forward strand.
GCACGTATCGAGACCGGCTCGCCCACTTCGGGCAGCAGCTCGATGAAGCGGCGCGTCTGCGGAGAGTGGCGCCACATGAACGCCTCCATGAGGAGCAGCCCGGCAGCCTCCGCGGCATCGAACGCTTCCATGACCTGCTCCGGGTGGCGCGAGTAGGGCTTCTCGCACAGGACGTGCTTCCCGGCCGCGAGGGCCATCAACGTCATGGGGTGGTGAAGAGAGTTCGGGACGCCGATATAGACCGCGTCCACCTCCGGATCCGCCAGCAGCGCCTCGTACGAGCCGTGGGCTCTGACGATGCCGAACCTCGACGCGAACTCCTTCGCCCGATCGAGGTTCCTGCTGCCCGCCGCGACAACGCTGAAGTTGGACCCTCGGCCGGCATCCAGCATCAACCTGGACGCGATGCCCCCGGGGCCGAGAATGCCCCACCGGACGTTGTCTGACGACGGCATGCTTCTCCTTTCGTCGTTCGTTGATCGCGGTAGCGGCCGGCGCGCCTGGCGATGCTCAGGGGTCAGGGCCGGAGCTGGGCTGGGGAGAGCGCGAGCGGAGCCGGCGTCGGAGCCGGCGGAGGCTCGACTGGCGTCGGGGCCGGCGGTGGAGGTGGAGGCGGAGCGGGAGCGACGCCGATCTGCAGGATCCCGTCCACCTTGGTGTAGCTGGAGTTCCACGTATCGGTGTGGATTACCTTGCCGCTCGAGTCCGTCACGGTGCGGGTCCTGGAGGTGGAGAAACCGATCGTGGGGTACTCCGCGCGGTTCTGCTGACCCGGCTTCAGGTTGGTCACGTACACCGTGCTGTCACCGGGCTGGACGATGTTTGCCTTGAACTCGGGGCTGAATGTGACCTTCCGGTCGATCGGCCGGCTCCAGAGCTCGATGGTGATCGTGCTCTTGGACCCGTATGTGGAGTAGCCCCGGATCAGGATCGGGTTCGGCGTGTCGTTGGTCCACTTCAGGTCCCACGTGGAAACGCCGTCGGAGTACACGGTTGCGTCGAGCCCGACCGGATAGCGGTAGATGTAGTAGAAGTGCGCGTGGCGCTCGTCGATCTGGAGCCCGGCCCTCGAGGCGGCGTTGAACATGGTCGTGGAAGCCGAGCAGATGCCGCCGCCCATGGCCCCGGTGTGGTCGCTCTTGCCGCCCTTGATGACGCCGCCCATCGTGTACCCGTGAGCTGAGTCGATCGGCCCCACGGCCTGCAGGAAGCTGAACTGCTGGCCTGGGTTGACGACCTGGCCGTTGAGGAGCTTCGCCGGCGTTCGGATGTTCGCGCCGTTGCCGTTGCTGATGTCCGGATAGAAGGTGGTCGTCCAGCTGCCTTCGCCGATCTTGACCATGCCGCTCAGGCTGTCGAGGGTAATCTGGGGAGGGATCGCCACCGTGACGATGGCGACGCTTGATCCGGGGTTCTCGCTCGAGACCAGGCTGTCGAGATAGGCCTCGATGGCCTGCGAAGTCGCGGCCACGTCGATGCTGGCTCCGTCTTTGCCGCCTTTGAGGCTGGCCGGCGCGCCCGAACTGTTGTAGACGACCCATGGCTCGACCGGCGCGATCGCGACCTTCGGTGAGAGCGCAAAGAGGTATGCCTGAACCAGGGCGGGATCGATGGCCGGACCGTAGCTGCCATCCGGCTTGGCGCCGAAGACGATCCAGCCGCGGATCGTCTGGGCATCGATGGTGAAGGTCTTGGGCGGGGTCTGGGGCTGGCTCGGAGCTGGGGTCGGCGTGGGGGTGGGGGTTGGAGTCGGGGAGGCACTCTCGCCCGGGGAGGCGCTCGCGCTCGGGGCCGGGCTCTGGGCTTTCGGGGCGCCACTCCATACCAGGGCCACGTCGACGGTCATCTTCTGAGCCGCGGTGATCGCGTTCTGGGCATTCGTGTCATTGACCTGTGGGTTCAGGGCCACGTATGTGCCGCCCGCCTGCAGATCGGCCGGAGCATCCGGCTGGGTGAGCTTGTCGACGATCGCGCGGGAGATCGCCAGCTCGTCGATGCCAAACCCACCTGTCGATGGCGACACTGTGAACTTCCCGCTCTTGAGCGTCACGTGCGCGTTCTGTGGAGGCAGGACGCTCGTACCCACCAGCGGATGGATGCGCGTCGCAAGTGACATGGGGTCGAGTCTGACGACCACGGGGACCACCTGGCCGCTGATGGTGGATCGGACGACGGAGGCGGCGTCGCCGAATGGACTGCCCGTGTGCCCCGCCGACATGGCGGCATCGGCCATGACCTCCAAATCGGGTCCGCGGCCCGCTTGCTGGTACGTAATGGTGGCCGTGCCGACCGGCGTTGTGACGGTGACTTCGCCCTGGCCGAGATAGGCATAGTCGGTCTGCAGCTTGGCGATCACCTCGTCGCGACTGAGGCCGGACACGTCGACCGAACCGACGTGCACTCCGGGGATGACCCGACTCGAGTAGTAGCTGGAGAGTCCGAGCGCCACTGCCGCGAAGAGGAAGAAGGAGACCAGCGTGCCCACCCCGAACGCAACGACGAACCACGCCGGCCGGAAGCGCCGCCGCGTGTCCGACTTGGCCCGGGCGAGCGGGTTGCGCAGGTGGAATCGACGCTTGGGCACGACGGAGACGGAGGCAGATGCCGGCGACTCCGACTCGGACCAGACGACGGGTGCACCCGATGGCGTCGCCGAGGCGAGGGCGCCCACCGGCGAGTCCGACTCAGATCCGTTGAACTCTCGCGACACCGACGGCCCGGCGGAAATGCTCGCCGACGCGTCCGACTCCGAGCCGGTCGACCCAGGCGACACCGACTGCCCGGCGGGGGCGCTGGCTGCCGGACCCAGGATCTTGTCGACCAGGTCTATCTCGTCCGTTGTCATTTCCGTTCTTTCTACCATGTCGATCGACGAATAGCCGCCGGAGCAGTTGGCGCGTGAGCAGGCGGACTGGATGGTGGTATCGGTCGTCGATAGACGCGAGACGACGACGGCCCGTTACGACGGTTGCCGCGAATCAAGCATACGGTGCCACGTCGAACTCAACGGGAGATTCGGGTGCGCATGGTCTCACGTCGCTCGTGGCGCGGCTACTACCCTCTCATAGTCGCCAAACAGATGTGACACGCCGACGACTCTACAGCTGCGTTGCGTCGGCTATTGTTCGCGGCACGCGCGAGCTATCGACTGCCGCCGAGTCAAGTCTTGAAGCCCGGCCGGGTCCCGCTGGAGCCGCTCAGGAGGAGTTCGTGCCGCTGCTGGCGGTCTTCGCCGTCGGGTTCATCGAGATCTGGTTCGCCGTACCCACGGGCCTGGCCCTGGGTCTGCCGGCGCCGGTAGTCTGGCTCATGACCGCCGCGGGGGCCTTCGGCAGCGTGACCCTGGTGGCGTACGGCGGGGACGCAATCCGCTACCGGCTACTGCACCGGGGCGGCAGAGAGCCCGCTCCCAGGAAGGGCCGAATCTATGCGGTCTGGCTGCGCTACGGCGTTCCGGGCTGGGGCCTCGCCTCGCCCCTGTTCATGGCACCACCGATGGGTACGGCCGTCGCCCTGATTCTCGGCGCCCCGAGGCGCGCCCTGTTGCTGTGGATGTATGCCGGCGTGGTGCTCTGGACCACGATCCTGGTTGCCGCGGCGCTGATCGGGCTACGCGTGATCGAGGCCATCCACTAGACGGACTGGGCACCGGCCTGCCGCACGATGCGTGGCCGCGGAAGTGGGATGATCGACCGCGATGGAAGCGATCTACTTGATCCTGGGCGTCCTGCTCGTCGCTCTCGTCTACTGGGATCTGTTCGAGTCGATCGTGGTGCCACGGCCCACCCCTGGCCGGTTCCGGATCGGGCGATACGTCGTATGGATCTCATGGCGAGTCGTCCGGGCGATCGGCAACGGGCGCGGCGGGCGGCGACACGAGACGCTCCTCGGCCTGTACGCGCCGGCCGCGACGGTGTTGTTGCTGGCGATCTGGCTCGCCGCACTGATTCTCGGCTTCGGCCTGATCGGGTTCGGCCTGCGCGACCAGCTCCGCCCGGTACCTGAGGACCTCGGCACCGCGCTCTACTTCGCGGCCACGACCGTCCTTACTCTGGGCGGCGACATCGCAGCTGCCGGACCTCTCGCACGCATCGCCGTCGTGCTCGCTGCCGCAAGCGGCCTGGGCGTTGTGGCCCTCGTGGTGACCTTCCTCTTCTCGCTGTACGGCTCGTATCAGCGTCGAGAGGTCCAAGTCGTGAGGCTCCAGGGTGCAGCCGGCGCACCGCCGTCCGCCGTGGCGCTGCTGGAGACCTACGCCCGGCTCGGTCTGATGAGCCGCTTGCCGGAGCTATTCGCCGCATGGGAGAGCTGGGCAGCCGAGGTCCTGGACAGCCACGTCGCCTATCCCCTGCTGGGATTCTTCCGGTCGAGCCACGACAACCTGTCCTGGATCAGCTCCTTGGGCACGGTTCTGGATGCGGCGAGCCTGGTGCTGACCACGATCGAGGGCGTGCCGACCGGCGAGGCCGAGCTATTCAGGCGTGCCGGATCCCACCTCGCCGAGGACATCTTCAACCTCGGCTATCGGGCGGACCCGGCCGGCGGCAGGAGTGGAGACGAAGATGAAGCGGACCTCGACCGAGCCGCCTTCAATGCGGCCTGCGCCCGGCTTGTCGACGCCGGGTACAACCTCGCACGAGGCGACCGAGCCTGGCCGGCCTTCGAAGCGGCGCGCGCCGACTACGCTCCCCGCCTGGAGGCGATGGCGACCTACTGGGCGACGGCGTCCACCTCGTGGCTCGGAACTCACGAGGCCCTTCGATCCCCGGCCCACCCCCAGGACGACGAGGCAGACAGTACCGACTAGCCGCTTCCGGTGGCGGCCGACATGGCCGCCACGTGCTACGACTTGGCCTGGGCCTTGGCGAGCGCCGCCTCCAGTGCGATAACCTTGTCGAGCATCGTGTTCAGCGCCTCATCCTGCACCTTGAGGTGGGCCTGGATCTGCTCGGCGTCGTGGAACGTGGCGTCCGCGTCGTCATAGGTCATTTGGGCCCGCTTGTCCGAGGCTCGGCTCTGGATGTTCTGGCCGACCATGATCACCGACAGCATCACCAGCTGGATGAATGTCTGGCTGACCCACTGGACCAGGGTGAGCATCCCCCCGTTGAAGGCTTGCGGCAGGACGACGAGCGCCAGCACAGCGAACGCATAGGCGCACCACATCGTGCCGACGGCCGTTGTCAGGGCGAGCCCGATCTTGCCGTTGGGGCCGACGTGCTCGTCCGTCGTCTTGGACGGCCCCGTCTTCTTGCGCGCGGCGATGTGCGGGTGCGGGATGTGCTCGAAGGTGATGGCCATGCCGGATCTCCCACGAAGTCGTTGCTGCTGACCGCCTTGGCGGCGGCCGCTGCGCCAATCATGCCGCGCGACCCGGGTTACCGCGAGCCCTTCGGCACGGAAATGCGCGCCTCGCGCCCGGGCGAGAGGAAGTCGCGCGTTCCCATACTGTGGGTCGGCGCCGGTACTGTGGGTCGGCGCCAGGTTCGGCGACATTTTCTGATGTTGTCAACACGAGAGGTGGCTCGACCCCTCTTACCAGTGTGAAGGGAGCCAGCTTACTGGTGGGGGCACGAGACAGATTTGATGCGGCCTATACGAAGCTCTTTGCGGACATCACGACGCTCTGTCGTGCGCTCGGTGCCGGTTCCAGCGCCGAGGACATCGCCCAGGAAGCGATCCTTCATGCCCGCGAACGGCAGCATCAGCTTCGCGATCCGGACAAGCTCGAGGCTTGGGTTCGCCGGATTGCAGCCCGCCGGACGTTCGAGCACCTCCGACGGCAGAAGCGCTCCGAGACAGGGGAAGCGGTGGTGGCTTTCGTGCCGGTGGACCCTTCGATCTCGATCGACGTCTCGTCTGCCATTACTCGCCTTCCTGAGCGCGAGCGGGTCGCCGTCCTCCTCGTATACGGCCTCGGCTATGAGCAGGAAGAGGCGGCCCGGGTGATGGACGTCACCCGCGGCACCGTGGCCACCCTGCTTCACAGGGCCCGCCGCCACCTGGCTGAGCGCCTGGCTGGTTACGCGCAGGAGAGGGACCTGCCATGAGCCCGCTCCTTTCCGGCCACGTCTCATCCGACCGTCTCGGCGAAGCCGCCCGGCACGCAAGCCTGGATGGGCTGCGTAATCTCGAGCGTCTGCACGTCGAGCGCTGCGAGCACTGCCGGCGCCTCTACGCCGGCTACCGACTGACCGACCGACTGCTATCCGCGAACTGGCGTCAGGTTGCCCTGCCCGCGTCGGCCCTGGAGCAGAAACCGATGCGGAGCGGCTTGGCGGGGTGGGTGGACGAGTTCGCCCGGAACTCGGGCGCTCGACGCTCTCTGGTCCCGGTCGCCCTCGCAGCCTGCCTCGTCCTCGCGGTCGGGTTCGGGGTGTTGCTGCCCAAGCTCGCCCCCAGCGAGAGCCCCTCGCCCAGCGCCTACCCCGCTCTCGCGTCCCAATACTCGCCCTCGCCGACGGCCTCCGCCACTCCTGACCTTACGGTCGAGCCCTCTCCGACGTCCGGCGAGACACCCGGCGCGTCGGCTGAACCGCAACCGTCGCCCGGCGGCGCAGGGCCGGGCCCAATTCAGCCTCGCCCCACACCTGCGGCCACGCCCACCGCCCCGCCCACGCCGGTTCCGCATCAGCCCGGAACCCTGGTCGCCCTGCCGAACTGGCCCATTGCCTGGTCGCCGGACGGCTCCCAGTTGCTCGTTGCCACGGGTGCGTTTGGCTCGGGTCAGATCCAGATCAGAGGCGCTTCAGGCGGGCTGACCGCCACGCTGGCCGCGTACGGCGCCGCGTGGTTCGACTCCCACACGGTCGCAATAGCGACCAACGCCACGATCCGGACCGGAGCGGCGAACGTGAGCCTGGTCAACCTCAAAGGCGAGGTCGTGGCCACGCTGCCCGCCGGGAGCGGCGTTCCCTTCGGGAGTGGAGCTCTTCTGATCGGCAGCGGCAACGGCGACGTCGCAGTCACGGGTGCCAGTGGATGGGGCGGGCCCCAGACATTCGTCGTGTGGGATGGCCAGTCCGCGAGCGCCTCACACTCGGGCGTGCCGATCGCTTTCTCCCGCGACGGGGCCAAGCTCGCCGTCCTTCATCCGTTCGGCATGCCCGTCGGCGGATACGCCTCCGGCTCCCTGGAGATCGTGGCCGTGCCGGACCTGCACACCATCGCCTCGTTCTCGCACACGATGCTGCGCGTGGCAGCCGGGAACTATGGCCCCGGCTATGCACCTGATGCCGATTTCAGTCCCGACGGCAACTGGCTTCTCGCCTCCGGCACGCTCGTCGATCTTTCGCGAGGGTCGACGGTACAGGTCGGGAATGGGGGCTGGCTGCCCGACGGGACCCTCATTACCTCGTCCGGCGGAAGCGTCCTGCGCTGGCAGGGAACGCACGCGACGCCGGACGCGCGCTTCCAGGCCGGCGGCTCGATAGAGACCTCGCGTCACGGCGACGTGATCGAGTTCTTCCGCGACAAGCGGCCGCCACTGCTGCTTGCGGCCGACGGCGGGCTCGGGCAGCTCGAACTGCCAGGAGTCGCCTCGCTCGACGCTCTGCTTCTTGCGCCCGATGGCGGCGCCGTGGCGATCGAAGGTCGAGGCGCGGACGGCGGCAAGGTCACAGCCGTAGCCCCGCTGAAGTGAACGAATACATCTAGCACAGGAGATTCGCTCCCGTCGGTCCAGAGCGGCCGTCGGGCAAGACCATCGACACCAGCGTCGGAAGAACCACCGATGCGGGAAGGAGTCGCAAATGAGAAGCTCTCGCCGCCTTCTGGCGGTCGTGATGGCCGCGGCCCTGCTGGCTACGGCCGGCATCGCCGGAACGGTGTCCGCGCACAACCCGGGTGGCGGGTTTCCGCCCGTAGGCCCTGGCAAGTCGGCCAAGCCTCTCCCGTCAGCCTGGGCCTGGCCGTCAGCCTGGGCCTGGCCTTCCGCTTGGTCCTGGCCGTCCCACGACCCGCGGACGTTCGTTCTCAAGTCCCACGATCCGAAGGCATCGGCGAAGCCCGATCAGTCGGCGAAACCGCCGGCGACGCCCGCGCCGAGTAAGTCGCCGCATCCGGCCCCCTCCCTGAGCTGCCCTCCTCTCCCATCGGCCGGCACGACCCCGGTCGGGATCGTCGACGGTGACGAAGCGACGGCCGCGATGGTGCTCAAGGGCCTGGATCCGAGCAGAGGAGCCGATTGGGTCAAGCTCGTCTCCGACTGGCAGAAGCACTACCAGGCGGCTTGGGCGCAGCAGTTCTGCTCGATCGATCCACTTCGAGCGGTCCTGGACCGGCAGATTGCCGGGAAGATCAAGTCTCTCCAGGATCTGATCGGGCAGGTCGGCGGATCATCCGCGCTTTCGGCATCCGACAAGACCACCATCGACAACCAGCTCAACTCGCTTACCGCCGACCTTCAGGCTCTCAAGACGAAGGTCGACGGCGAGACGACCCTGGCCGCCCTGCAGGCCGACCTGGCGACCCTGAATGGCAAGGCTCACCTCTATCGCGCTGTATGGCAGTGGGTGCGCCTCATTCTCGGCGCGGAGAAGACGATCGCGTCCGGCCCGGATCTGATCGCGCTCGAGAACACGATCGCGGTCCAGATAGCGGCGGCGCCCGCGGGACCAGAGACCACAGACGCCCAGACCTATCTAGACCGCATGAAGCAGGCGGTCACGGATGGTGAGACCCTCGCCGGTCCCCTCCCGGCGACTCTGCTGGCCATCACTCCCGCGCAGCTCGCCTCGGGCGCAGCCGACGCGACTCTAGCCAAGGTCAACATGGACCTACTCCACGCCATGTGGGATCTCCAGCTCGCCCGCATGGACGCGGCCAGGGCGCAGCGCGAGATCAAGGAAGCCACAGCCACGCCCAAGCCGACCATGACGCCGACTCCGGCCGCCACACCCACGCCCGCCTGATCGCAATGGAGATTCCAACTGCCGGGAAGCGGTAGGGCCTCACGCGGGTGCTACCCCCACCCGCGTGACGGTAGCTATCCCGGCTGCTCCCTCCACGCCGCCGCTCTTGCGCATCGTCGCTGGAGCGGCGGCGTGCTGTTGGCCGCAGTCGGCGAGGCCGGCGGCGTCGGTCAGGCCAGAAACTGCTCCAGGGATCGCTCGTCCGCGGCCGAAAGGTGCCCGTCGCGCGACTTTAGCTCGAGCTGCGGGGACGCGGTCTTGCCCGCCAGCGCGGCCCGCATCTTCGGAAACTGGCTGCCGGTCCGCAGCTGGTACGTGGTGAAGAGCGCGACCTTGGGCCGCGGCGTGGCCGGCATCTCGCGCACGAAGGCGAGCCACGGCTCGTCGGGGTGCTGGCGGATGACGAAGAGCCCGCTCGTCCAGCAGCCGAGCAGGAGATAGTCGGCATCGGCCAGCGTTGCCATGTCGCATTCGCCCACGGAGACGACCTGGGCCGCGATGCCCCTGGCGCGAAGGAGCGCGCCGATCTCCTCGCCGTAGCGGCGGGTCACGCCCGAATGGCTGCGGTACACGACGGTCGCCTTCGTCACGGTGCTCTCCTGTGCGGGATCGTGATGACAAGGCTCGCCGGAGGCGCCGCGAGCGTGCTAGTGCCGTCCGTCACGTTGGAATCGGACGTCCAATCGTTCGCAGGGGCGGTCGGCGATCAGTCGAGCGGATGATGCCCGGCGTACTTGTGGCCGCTTACTATCGGGCCGTCCAGCCCTTCGCGGAGGCTTGCCGAGACGACAGACTCCAGGCTGAGTCCGCAGACGAGGTTCCCATGACCACGCTCAAGCAAGTCGACGACTTCCTGGCGATCAAGCGAGTGGCCGTTGTGGGTGTGTCGCGCAATCCCAAGGACTTCACCCACGTCATGTGGCAGGAGTTCCGGCAGCGCCGCTACGAGGCCATTCCAGTCAACCCTGCCGTCGAAGAGCTTGACGGACAGACCTGCTACGCGAAAGTCCAGGAGATCCAGCCCCCGGTCGAGGGCGTCCTCATCATGACCTCCGCCAAGGCGACCGACCAGATCGTCCACGACTGCGCCGAGGCTGGTGTGAAGCGCGTCTGGATGTACGGCGGCGCGGCGCCGGGGGCGAAGACCAAGACGGCGATCGCCTTCTGCGAGGAGAACGGGATCGAGGTAGTCGCGGGTCTATGCCCGTACATGTTCCTGCCGGGCACCCCCGCGTTCCACGGCATGCACCGCTTCTGGAAAAAGCTGACCCGGAGCTACCCGCACTAGGCCCCTCGGGCGGAGCGGCCGCAAGCGGAGCGGCCGCAGTCGGAGCGGCCAGGCGCCGGGCTGCTACGCTCCCGCCGTGAGTGACATTCTGGGCAGCGCCGTCGGGCGGATCGTGCTGGCCGACAACCTGACGGTGCTCGCTTCGCTGCCGGACGGGTCGATCGACCTCGTCTACATCGATCCACCGTTCAACACGGGCAAGCGGCAGACGCTGCGGCGGTTGCGGACGATTCGGGACGAGGCGGCGGGCGACCGCGTCGGCTTCGGGGGCCGGCGCTATCGGACGGTCCAGCTCGGCTCGCAGAGCTACCTGGACATCCACGACGATCATCTGGACTTTCTGGAGCCCCGATTGGTCGAGATCCGGCGGGTTCTCGCGCCCACCGGGAGCCTGTACCTGCATCTCGATCCGCGCGAGGTCCACTACGCCAGGGTGCTCGCCGACGCGATCTTCGGGCGGGAATGCTTTCTCAATGAGGTGATCTGGGCGTACGACTACGGCGCCCGGACCAAACGTCGCTGGCCCGCCAAGCACGACAACATCCTGGTCTACGTGAAGGACCCGGAGCGCTACTGGTTCGACGCGGAGGCGGTGGAGCGGATCCCCTACATGGCACCGGGCCTGGTTGGGCCGGAGAAGGCGGCCCGCGGCAAGCTCCCCACCGACACGTGGTGGCAAACGATCGTGCCGCCCGGCGGTGCGGAACGGACGGGCTATCCGACCCAGAAGCCCGTGGCCGTGCTGCGGCGGATCGTCGCGGCGTCCTGCCCGCCCGGGGGGCTGGTAGCGGACTTCTTCGCGGGTAGCGGGACGGCGGGCGCGGCGGCTCTCGAGCTGGGGAGGCGCTTCCTGCTGGTGGATTCGAACCCGGAGGCCGTGATGGTCATGACCGGCCGCCTCGGGGGAGTGGCCGGCGTCGAGGTGGTGGGGGAGCGGTAGACCCGCTACTCCGCGGCCGACACGTTGTGCGGCGGTGCGGCTCCGGGCGCGGTCCGCCGCTCGATCCGAACCGCGGGCATCATCCGGATGGCCACCGCCGCCACTACGACTGCGTCGACGGCCAGGATGACGAAGACCCATTCCAGTCCGCTGGAGAGGGACGAGCGCATCGCGGCGAGTTGAGCGGCGGGGATGAAGTTGCGACCGATCGGGTCGAGGATCACCGCCGACGCTCCGCCCACCGAAGCGGTCACGATTCCGCCCAAGAGCCCCACGCCCACTGCTCCGCCGATCGTCCGGCTGAATTGCACCAGCCCCGTGGCGACCGCGCGGCGCTGCCACGGCACGGCCGCCTGGACCATGACCAGGATCGTCGTCGCGGAGAGGCCCATTCCCAGGCCGGTGACCGCCTCGCCCAGGGCCGCCACCAGGAGCCCGCCCTCCAGCGTGCCCGGTCGCGTCGCCTGCGTCACGATCAGCGTTCCCGCGACCAGCATCAGAGTCCCTACCAGCACCGTGGGCCGGGCCCCGAATCTCAGCAGCGCTCGCCCGCCCGTAATCGAGCCTATCGGCCACCCGATCGACATCGCGGCCACGGCGACGCCGGCCTGCAGTGCGTTCCCGCCCATGACTCCCTGGACCAGCGGCGGCACGTATGTCGAGAGGCTGAACATCACCACGCCCGAAAGAGCGCCGATCGCCAGCCCGGCGGCGATGACCGGCACCTTGAGCAGCTCGAGATCGATCAGCGGCTCGGCGATGCGGCGTTCCCAGAAGCCGAACGCGAGGAGCAGCGCCCCCGCCGCCGCGACGAGCGCGAGTGTGATCGGCGAAGTCCAGCCCCACAGCTGCCCGCCTTCGGTGGCGGCGAAGAGCAGCGACACCAGGCCGAGGGTCAGGAGTCCCGCGCCCACGAGGTCCAGCCGGCGACGGTGATGCTCCACGCGCTCGTGGAGGAAGCGGCCGATCAGAAACGCTGCCAGCAGCCCCACAGGAGCGTTGACGAAGAAGACCCACCGCCAGCCGATCGTTGTCGTGATGACGCTGCCGATGGCCGGGCCGGCCACGGCGGCCGCGCCCCAGACTCCGGAGAAGAGCCCCTGGATCCTGGCTCGTTGCTCGCTCTCGAAGACGTCGCCCACGATCGTGAACGCGATCGGCTGGACCGCCCCGGCACCGAGACCCTGGACGGTGCGGAAGAGGATCAGCTGTGCCATCGACCCGGCGAAACCGCACAGCATCGACCCGCCCACGAAGAGCGCCAGGCCGGTCAGGAAGACCGGCTTGCGGCCGTACATGTCGGCCAGGCGGGCGTAGAGCGGGACGGTCACGGTTGAGGCGAGCAGGTAGGCCGAGAAGACCCAGCCGTATTCGGAGAGACCGCCGAGGTTGCCGATGATCGTCGGCATGGCGGTGGCGACCACGGTTCCATCCAGCGCCGCAACCGCCAGCGCAGCCATGACCCCGACGGCGATGACGAGCTGCTCGGGTGTCATCCCGATTCGGCGGGCGACGGCGTGATGGCGGCGCTCGCCCGGATCCGGTCTGGGCGCTGGAGAGGTGGGCGCTTCTGGCACGGCCAGAGTCTACGGGCTACGCCGCAGGGTGCCCGGCGAGGCCCGTCAGCGGATCGGCGGTGCCTCAGGAAGAAGGTTGACTAGGGGACCTGACCCTTCGGCAAGCGGGGTGACCAGCTGAGCCACGGCCGTCAGCCGAAGATCGATGGCCTCGAGGAGCTTCGTCACGTCGATCCCCCGGCTAGTCGACACCTCCGCATCGAGCGAGAGCGACGTCTCCAGGTGCGTCCGAGCGCCGCGCAAGTTCCGGGCCACGCCAATTGGGTTTCCCCGGACGGCGTGGACGTAGCCCGCAGCCAGCTTGATCAGCCCCTGATAGAGAGCGCGCTCGGCCAGGTCGGACGTTCCCATCCAGGCGGGCTCGAGGAGCTCGTGCGCTTCGAAGAAGTTGCCCTGTGAGTAGGCTGCCAGGCCGTCTTCGAACGCTGCCTGTCGGAGTTCGGGAGAGATGGGCCGGTAGGCCTTGGGTCGGTCGCCCTGCATGATGGTCGCGGAACCGCGCCGGCGCGACTCGGCCGCGGGCTGGGCCGTCGCCTTGGACGCCGTCTTGAGCGCTCGCGACTCGTCCGTCAGACCAGATCCTCCATCCGCCGCCGACCATCGAAACCGTCGGAGACCTCGTGCCACCACGCGACCTCGTCCTCACCGAGACGCCAGCATAGCCAGACGGGACGGCCCGCGACCAGAGCCGGGAAGTCGACGAGTCCGGATTCGATCTCCCGCAGCTGGATGTGCCAGCTGTCGATCTGGGCAACGGTGGCGATCATCTGATCGACGAGGCCGTGCATCCGCATCCGCAATCGCTGTGTCTCCGCGTCGACCTCGGCACGGGCCGGCGCGCTCGAGGTGGAAGGCACTGCCCCCGCCACGGCCTGCGGGGCGTTCAGCTCAACGATGCGATCGCGCAACGTTGCCACCTCGGACTTGAGGGCACGCAGCGACAGCAGTGTCTGCCGCAACTCGGGCAACCTGGAGTTGGCAAGGGCGAAATCGTAGAAATCCGGCACGGTCGAATGGTAACCAACGGACCCGCAAAGGCCATCCGCGGGGCATCCGAGACCGTCGCCCGGGACTCCGAGAGGGGCGGGCAGCGACCCGGCGGCCAGAGCCGCCCGGCTCCGTCGGGGGCTCCGTCTAGGGCTTGGCCGATGGCGCGGGCGGCGCTCCGCACGGGGCGTACGGGTGCAGCAGCGACGAAGTGCAAGCCTGGTACGAATAATCGCCCGCGTTCGACTGGCCCGGCCCAAAGAACGGGTACGCGGCGAGGATCGAGCCAACCAGGAAGATCGCCAGAAGCACCAGCGGGTTAACCCGCCTCAATAGCCACCAGGTGAGGACGACCAGGCCCAGAGCCAACGCGCCGGGGAAGAGCGGATCCAGTACCGCAGCCTGGATGTTCAGCTGAGCGCCCGAGATCGTGATGGTGGGGGCGAGGTTTACGACCACGAACTTGGCGGCCAGGGCGCCCAGGACCATGTTGCCCAGCACGCCAGCGCCGACCAGGACGCGATCGATCGTGCCGGACCTCAGGATGTCGGTGACGAAGGTTCGGCCTCGAGCGTAGCCCTGCATCCAGGCCGTGTAGCCGATGGCGACGATCACCACCGAGACCAGGACCATGTAGATGATTGCGCCGAGGGGATTGCCCGTCGCGCCGGCGAGCGTCGGGACGGCGGAGCCGCCGGCCGTGCCGCCGGCGATGCCGATGCCCAGGGCCAGGAGAATCGGCGTGATCGTGCTCTGGCTGAGTGTGTCGCCTATCCCGGCCAGCGGCCCCATCAGGCCCGACTTGACGGAGTTGATGGCGTCGTCATCGATCGGGGCGCCGTTGGCGCGCTGCTCCTCCATGGCTATGACCGTGCCGTGGACGATGTTCCCGAAGTTGGGCTCCGTGTTGAAGAAGACCAGGTGGCGCTTGAGAGCGGCCCGGATCTCGTCCGGAGTGGTGTAGAGGCGCTTGATGATCGGCGTCATCGCGTGGGCAAAGCCGGTGCCCTGGAGGCGCTCGTAGTTGTAGTTGGCGTGGGCGAAGAAGGTCCACAACGCCCACGACCGGAGGAGATCGCCACGGGTGACTCGAACGCCCGAGCCGGCAGCTGAACCGACCGTCGAACCGGCGGCGGTCGAACCGGCGGCAGAGCCGGCGCCCGAGGTCGCAGCCGACGCGGGCTGGAGCTCCCGGTCGGGCTCGGAGGTCGCCGTCACGACTGGCCGAACGAAGGTCAGATGCAGGTAGGCCAATGCGAGACCGAGGGCGGCTATCACCACGAGCGAGAGCGAGCCGCGGGTCGCCGTCCAGACGATGAAACCGATGAAGAAGTACGGGATCGCCGAGCCGCGGAAGATGAAGCGCATGTTCAGGGCGATGCCCAGCGCAGGCAGGATGCCGCCGGCGATGATCAGGCCGTTGACCGTCCAGAGCGGCAGCCGGTCAAGGGCGTCCTGGACGTAGCTCGGACCGTTGAGGGCGAAGAGGAAGACCGGCACCACGCTGGCGGCGAACAGGAAGGCCTGCCCGGGCAGCCAGTTCATCAGGGCAACGCCGCCGATGTCGGCCTTCTCGGCGCGGGCGTCTGCCCAGTGGGCGAAGATCGAGTCCAGGGACATGCGGGCGTAGAAGATGATCGTTCCCAACAAGCCCAGGCCGAATGCGATCGGGATTGCCTTGGTGGGATCGAGGTGACCGGCCAGTGCCACCGTCGTTCCGACCCATCCGGCGAAGCTGGCGTCGGCCGGGAGGGTGCCGCCGGCGGAGATGAAACCCAGATAGGGGACGTTGATGGCCGCGCCGATGAGCGTGCCCTGTGCCGGATCGCCAAGGATCAGGCCGACGAAGAAGCCGGCCACCAGCGGCCGGTACAGGGTGAAGAAAGCCAGGCCGAAGAGCCACGGTGAGTTGGCCAGGTAGTAGCCGAGCGCGATCAGAGCCGCCTGCCAGGCGGAGACCGCGATCCTGCCCGTGTCCGCCGATGCGCCGTTGCCGGCTCCGAGTACCGGTCCGGGTATCAGCGCCGCCAGCGCGAATACGAGCACCAAGCCGACGCCCAGCCCGGCGGACTTCCTGAACATGACTCTCCTCTCAGTGCCGTTACCCTGACGTTTCATCTGGCCGGATCCAGTGAGCGCAGCGCGATCGGCCGATCGTCGGCGACGATGCGGATTTCGACCCGAGTGCCCAGTTGCTCCAGCTCCCGCAGTTCTGCCAACTCGTCCGCGCTCACGGAGATCGTCCTATGAAGGCGCCGCCGACCCGGCCCCGCCCCCAACCCGCCCAGGTCCACGACCTCGATCGGGACGCCCGCCTGCCGCAGAGCCAGCACTGTCCGCGGTGAGCGGGCAAGGACGATGACGGGCTCCCGTGAGGCCGCCAGGTCTATGCACCGTGCCGCACCGCCGACCAGGTCCAGCACCTCGACCGGCACTCCCGAGGGAGCGGCCAGGGTGAGGACCTCTCTCAGGAATTCGTCGCGGGCAGCGGCGTCGTCGACGATCACGATCCGCTGGGCGCCCAGCGCACGCAGCCACCCGGCCACGACCTGGCCGTGGATGAGGCGGTCGTCGATGCGGACGAGTCGGAGGCTCATGCGATCGTCTGGCGTACCGGAGACGTGGCGCCGCTAGGAGGCGCGCCGCGCGCGGTGCCGCTCCGTTTCCACGATGCCGCTCCGGCCGACTTCGAGGAGCCGTTCGACGAGGGCGTCGTCGAGGTCTCCGTCAGCTAGGGCGGCCTCTAGAGCAATGGCCAGGCTGGCGCCGGAGATGCATACGACTCGCGGCGATCGCCGGGCGATCGCCGAGGCCACGTTGAAGGGCGTTCCGCCCAGGAGATCGCAGAGGACCAGGACACGCCTGCCGTCGTGGCCGATGGCGTCCCGCAGGCTCTCGGTGTAGTGGTCGGGCGATTCGGTGGGCTCCAGGCCCACGGCGGCCGCGTCTGCGACAGGGCCGCAGATCAGCTCAGTGGTGGCGAGCAGGGCAGCGGGCAGCGTTCCGTGGCCGGCCAGAACGATCCGGAACTTCCGCACTCTATGCCTCCAAGAGCGCAGCCATCGCGACGTGGCTCAGTTGCTCGGCGCCGTAGCGACCAAAACGCCACGGTGCCGTCCGCCTCGCGCCCTGGCAGCAAATCGCCGGGGCGCTGTGGCATTCGTGTCTGCAACTATTCTCACGCAATGGCTTGCAGTGAACTTCCTGGCGGTATACTCGCGGCTCCGGGTCCGGTCTGTCAAGGAAGCCGGATTCGCGATCCGATTTGTGCACAGGAGGCGTTCGGCAGTGGTGGACGCGGCGGAGGGACACGACGCGGCAGGGGTCGGGGCGGGCGCCGGGGCCGGGGATACTTCGGCGGCGACCTCGGAACGAGCACATGCCGAAGCGGTCAGCCAGCGGGAGATGATGCGGCTCGTCTCTGAGCTGTACTACGTCCGCGAGCTGGGGCAGCCCGAGATAGCGGCGCTGACGGGCTTCTCGGTCTCCAAGGTGTCGCGGCTTCTGGCCGCTGCCAGGACGGCGGGCGTAGTGCGGATATCCGTTGAGGGTGCTCCGTCCGAACCGACGCCGCTGGCGAGAGCCCTTTCGGCAGCCCTTGGGGTTGAGGTGTGGGTGACTCCGGGCCACGAGACCGCGCCAGCCATGGCGGCGCGCCTATGCGGCGTGGCAGCCGCGCCTCGACTGGCCGGCGAGCTGCCGGAAGAGGGGGCGATCGGCCTGACAGGCGGCTACACCGTCGAGTCGCTGGTGGCGGCGCTGCCGAGCGGAAGCCGCCCCGGGGCAGTGGTCGTGCCGCTCGTGGGCGGCTGGGACTCGAGCAATCCTCACCTGAACAGTAACGAGATCGCCCGCCACATGGCCGAACGGATCGGGGCCGGCGTGCGGCTTCTCCACGCTCCTGGCCTGCTGGACAATGAAATCACCACCGCGGCCCTCCTCTCGGACAGCGCGGTCACGGCCACTACCCGCTTCTGGGGGGAGTTGCGGCTCGCGCTCGTGGGCATGAGCGGTGCGCCCCGATTCGCACCCGGCTACGGCACGGTCATGGATCGCCTCGACCCGGAAGGTCGCGCCCGACTGGCCGAGAAAGGCGCGGTGGGCGACGTGGCAGGCCACCTTGTCCGCATCGACGGTTCCTTCGTCCAGGACGAATGGGAGCGTCGCACGATCTCGATCCCTATCGAGTCGCTCCGAAAGGTGCCTCGCGTGGTGGGGATCGCGGCGGGCTCGAACAAGGTCGAGACGATCGTCGCGGGAGCGAGGACTGGGCTGCTGCACGTGCTGATTACCGACGAACCGACTGCCTCGGCCGCGCTACGGATTCTGGGCACCGGCGACGGCGGCGACGCTGGCTCCGGACGCGCCTCAGGGACTGGCACGTCCGCCGCCGGCTGATCGCCTGATGGCTCCGGGCCGGGGACGGCGGTATAGTCAGGCGCAGGGCGGCGGCAGGCCGTCGAATTGATCGCGTGGCTGAGGCCGGTGGCTCGGCGGCAACCCCGCGGTTCTGGCTGAAACCCGCTGGGGAGTGGACATGGCGGCACAGCGCCCGGTTGCGGCGTCGAGCGCGCGAGCGGCTCTGACGAGTGCCGTTGGATTCGCCTGTTTCGGTGGGGTCCTCGTGCTGCTGGGTGCGGTATCGATACTGATCGCCACGCCTGCCCAGGCCCACGATCTGCTGCCGCTGGCCGGGATCGGCGACCTCCCCCGACGCTTCGGCGAGGTGGCACCGCTCCTTTCGGCGATGATCGCCGCCCTGGTGACCGGGGTGGTCGCGGTACTGGTTGCCACCCGCAGGCTGGACGCGCTGGCGGCCGCGATCGAGCTGCTCATCCTCGGCGCGGTCATCGAGGGCTGCGTGCTCGGCGCCATCGGGCGAATCGGCCACGCGACCGATGGCAGCGTCTTGGGCGCGGCGGTGGTCTGCGTCATGGGCGGAGCCGCCGTTCTTGCGGGTGGGATCGTGGCCCTTCTGGCGCGCGAATGAGCACGGACCGATGAGGCCGCGCGACGCGGGGTCCGGCGGGGCCGAGCCGGGCGGGGCGGAGTCGGGCGAGGCTGGGCCGGGAGGAGTGGGGCCCGCGAACCGACGTCCCCGCCGCCGACCGCCGTCCCCTGGCGTCGGCTCGATCCTGCTGATCGATTTGCTCGCCTTGATGATCGTCCTGGCCTCGGCACCCGCCGCTTGGCTGTGGCTCGATTCCTCCCATCCCAGTCCGATCGCACCCGGCGGCACAGCGCCGGGCGGTCAGTCGAGCTTCCCCGCTCCGGGCGTCTCGGTCGTGCCGTCGGGCGGCCCCGGCGCGTCGGCCTTGGCCTCGGGGCTGAATGCGGCCTCGGCGGGCCCATCGCCGAACCTGGTCTACGGCGATGGAACGTGGACCGCCGTTGAGTCGCTGCCGCGCGCTGAGTGGGGCTCCGGCAGCGCGGTTCTGCGCGACGGCCGCGTCCTGGTCGCCGGCGGCGCGCTCGCCGCCTCCAGCAACTCAGCCACGGACTCGGTGACCATCTACGAGCCGGCGACCGGCCACTGGAGCGCCGCCACGCACATGCTCCAGCCACGGGCGTACCCGATGGTCGTGACCCTCGACGATGGATCGGTCCTCGTTGCCGGCGGCTCGCGCAATCTTCAGCCACTGGACACGGCGGAGCGCTACTACCCGGAGAACGGGACCTGGGTCGCGGCCGGCCGGCTCAACGTGCCGCGGACCGAGGGGACGCTGACGCTTCTGAATGACGGGCGCGTGCTGGCTGTGGGAGGCGGCATGGAAGGCTCTCCCGGTTGGGCCTCGACGGCCTCAGCGGAGATCTTCGATCCCAAGACCGGCGTCTGGTCCCTTGCCTCTCCAATGTCCGTGACCCGGGCCTACCACACGGCGACACTGCTCGGTAACGGCGAGGTCCTGGTGGCGGGTGGGGCGACCACCTACAACGGGGTGCGCGGGACGGTCACCAAAGAGGCGGAGATCTACAGCCCGCGGTCGAACAGCTGGCGCCCCGCATCCCGGATGACGGCAGCGCGCTACGCCGACGCCGCGGCGCTTCTCCCCGATGGGCGCGTCCTCGTGGCCGGCGGCTGGTCGTTGACCACCAACGACGACCCGAGCCTCGCATCCGCCGAGATCTACGATCCGGCCACGAACGCCTGGAAGGCCACGGGATCGCTAAACGACGCGCGCGGCTCGTTGGCCATGGCCGGGCTGCCCGACGGTCGTGTCCTGGCAGTCGCGGGGGTCGATCTCTCCTACCACGTCCTGGCAAGCACGGAGATCTACGACTCGACACTGGGCACATGGCAGGCGACGGGCCGGCTCCCGGTGGCGTTGGAGCGGCCGGCGATGGGAATCCTGCCCGATGGCCGCGTGCTCGCGGCCGGAGGGGCCATCGACGCGACAGCGGGGCATGTGACTGCCGTCTGCGCGGTCTACTCGGCCAAGCCGCCTCGCTAGTCTGACCGGCGGTCCACGATCGCCCGAACGGCCAGGCCGCCCCACTAGTGGGCAGGTGCCGTCTGCCGAGCGTTCAGTGTCCCGCACGCCTAGAGTGAGCGGGCACGGGTCGTTGTGGCCACCCGGCGCGCATCGGAGGACGAAGTGGGGAGCGAGAACGGGGGCGATCTGACGCCGACCGGCCGGGCCCCGGGAACGCTGGTGGTTCTACTGGCCGGACAGACCACGACACGTCTGGTCGAGCCCGGCGAGCTGCTCGTGGTCGGCCGCGACCCGAGTTCGGGCATAGTCCTGGCGGATCCACGAGTTAGCCCCCGCCATGCCTCGATCGAACGCCGTGGGCCGGGCTGGTTGGTTCGAGGCCTGGACGTCGCCAACCCAACCTGGCTGCTCGACGCGACGGGCCGAGCTCAGCCGATCCGGGGCGAACTGGGCCTGAGGTCGGGCGAGTTGCTGATCGGCGGTGCCCAGGTGAGGCTCTACCCGCCGTCATGGTGACGGGAGGCTGGGTTGGAGGGCCGTGTGGGATTCGAACCCACGACCAGCCGATTAAAAGTCGGCCGCTCTACCACTGAGCTAACGGCCCCCGGCGCCGCACGCCTGGCGGCGCTGGCGCGATAGTACTGCCAGGGCGATTCGAGCGACGGGCCGGCGGCCCGCGGCTAGGTCGTCAGATCGTGGACCGCGGCCAGCAGCTCTGCGTCGCCCGATGAGTTCAGCTGCGCGGTCGTCATCGACCCGAGCGCATTCGGATCGAGCGGCACGGCTCCGCTGGCCAGGGCCACCGCTTCGTCGGGTTTGATGCCCACGCCGAAGATCTTGTGGCCGGACGGCGTCAGCCAGTACTTGGTGCCCAGGACGATGACCGAGCCGTCGGACAGCTGGAACTGCTGCAGGACGGTCCCGGTCCCGAACGTCGCCACGCCGACGATCTTTGCTCGTCCGGAATCCTGCAGCGCGCCGGCAACGATCTCCGATGAGCTCGCCGAGCCGTGATCGACAAGCACGACCAGAGGCAGGTTGGTGTGAGGCTGGCTCGTATCGACCCTGATGCTGTTGTTGTTGCCGCTGGCGTCCTGCTCGATGTAGATGACGCCGTCCGTCAGGAACTGGCTGGCGACGCTGGTGGCCTCAGACGCGTAACCGCCCGGATTGCCACGCAGGTCGAGCACGATCGACGTGGCCCCGGCGGTCGTGGCCGCGTTCATTGCCGTCTTGAGCTGGTCGGTTGCGCCGCTGTCGAATTGCGCGAGGGCGATGTCGGCCACGTGTGTGCCCGGCACGATGCCCCATTCGACCAGTGGCACTGCGATTTTGGCGCGGGTGATGGTGAAGTCGAGCGGCGTTGCCGTGCCGGACCGAACGACCGTGATCTTGACCGTCGTTCCCTCCGGGCCGCGGATCCTGGGACCGACCTGGTCGAACGTCATACCGGTGGTGGAAACGCCGTCCACGGCCGTGATAAGGTCGCCCGGCTTGAGGCCGGCCGCGGCGGCGGGAGATCCGGCCACGACCTTGTCGATGGTGAGCGATCCATTGCTGCTGGACATCAGAACGCCGATGCCGACCACGGTTGCGCCAAGCGACTTCTGGAGGGCCTGGGCCTCGTCGGGCGTCAGGAAGACCGAATGTCCGGTATCGCCCAGGCTGTCGACCAGCCCCTTGATGGAGCCGTAGAGCAGCTGCTGGTCGGTTAGCGACGACCGGCCCACGAAGTTCTGGCGAATCACCTGCAGAGCCTCTTCGTAGAGGCCGCTGTCCTGGAGCGAAGCGCCGGGTCCGTTGTCTGTCGATTGGGCCGAGGTCGCGGGCGTGCCCGACCCGAACGCGACGTGGTCGACGACCAACCCGCCGGAGAACGACAGCATGCAGGCGGCGATCAAGATGAGGATCTGAGGCAGGCGGCTCGCGCGGCTGGGCAGCGGACGGTCGGTTCCGACGGGGGCATTCCACTGAGGAGGCACGGGCGGCTGCGGCGGCCAGCTCTGATTCGGCTGCGGCGGCCAGCTCTGATTCGGCTGCGGCGGCCAACTCTGCGGAGCGGGCGGGCTCTGCGGCGACTGCTCAGGTGCGGCGGGCGCGGGCGACCACGGGTCCGCTGCGGGCTGGCTCTGCGGCGACTCTTCGGGTGCGGCGGGCGGCGACGACCACGGATCCGCGTTCGCGGGCCGTGGAGTCCAGTCTTCCTCCGGCGAATCCGCCGGAGTCCAGCCTCGCGTCTGGTCATCGGTCGGACTCCCAGACTGGCTCTGTATCTTGTCGTCGTCGCTTCGCATGCCAAGGCCTCCAATTCCGCTGCAGCGCACATCATGGCCTACCTGCCCGCGAACGACGCTGAAAGGGGAGCGGGGTCCCGCGTCCCAGAGGCGTACGATGGGCCCAGGAGGGCGACGGCTGTGACCGACGATGGCCGAACATCGAACGACGTCCCGGGCTGGCTCGGGCACCCGGACGCGATCGCCCCAACCGTGCTCATCCTGGGCGGGTTTCTGACCGCCCCACCGATGTACTCCCGGCTTGTCAGCCGCTTGAAGGCGCGAGGTGCCGCGGCCGTCGTGGTCGCGAATGTGTGGACGCCGGACTGGCTGCTGGCCTCAGTCCTCGGCACAGGACCGATTGCCACGCGCTCTGCCCGCGCTCTGCTGGCCGCCGGTCGAGTTGGCAGGGTCGCGTCTGAGGGCGCACCGCTCCTCGTCGTCGGGCACTCGGCAGGCGGCATCGTGGCGCGATTGCTCACGGCCCCGGAGCCGTTCGCGGGCCGGAGGTTCGGGGCCGCGTCGCGCATCGGGGCCATCGTCACTCTCGGCACGCCGCACCGGGTTTCGAGCGGCGAGGGGGTCGGCCGTCGCATCAACGAGGTGGCTTCGTCGATCGCGGACGCACTTGTCCCGGGCTCGTTCTTCGCCCCGGAGATCGGGTACGTGTCGGTGGCCTCGCGAGCCGTCCGCGGCGACCCCGGAGGAACGGGCCGGGAGCGTGTCGCGCATCTGCTCTATCGGTCGGTGATCGGCCGTGCGGCCGTGCCCGGCACCGAGGGCGACGGGCTCGTCCCCGTTGTCGCAACCACACTCGCCGGTGCCAGCCCGATCGTCCTGGACCATTCTCTGCACGGACCCGGCGCGGGCGGGCCCTGGTACGGAACCGACGACGAGGTCGACGTGTGGTGGCCGGTCGCGCTCGAGGCCTGGCGAGAAGCTCTGCGCTGCCGGGCGACGTCGGCCGGAGCGAGCGTACCCCGACGCGGCGGCTAGGCTGCCGCCACCCGAGGCGAGGTTCGGGCCGCTATGGGATCGCCGGCCACCTTCTCGCAGGCGCACCACTGCCGCGCTCAAGTTTGACTACCCTCCGGCGCGTCCCTACACTTCCCGGCGCGGGGTGGAGCAGCGGCAGCTCGTCGGGCTCATAACCCGAAGGTCGGCGGTTCGAATCCGTCCCCCGCAACCAAGCTCTGAACGTGAAGCCCGGTCGAAGGACCGGGTTTCTGTTTGCCTGGGCAGTCTCAGGCACGGCCAGCAGGCGATCGTCGCCGAATGGACCGCAGGCAGGGCCGCGGAACCCCAAGTCGCCGAAGTCGGCGCGACGGGGGCGGGTAGGCCGAGGACCGACCGAGTTCCTCAGTTCCGTCCCGCGGGTCGGATCGAACGACCTGGCTAGACCTGTGGGGTGAGACGCCGCTAACGGGTGGTCCGGCCCCGTGCGTAGAGTGGGCTCGATCGATTTCGCGAGACTCACCGTATGGGTGGGCGGTCTCGGGTCGATTCGGCGGAAGCCCTAACCGCGGAGTGCGAGGCCCCGCCAATCGGTATAGCCATCCCCAAGGCAGGAGTCTTGCCGGCCCACGGATGCGCGAAGGAGCAGATACGGTGAGTTCTCCAGTTTCGGGCGCGAGCGATCTTCGCGCGGGTTCCCTCGCGTCGAGGGATTTGGCCAATCGAACATCCCCGCATCGTAGGTTCGTGACTCGACTGGCCGGTGTCGCTGTGGCTGCGGCTCTGGCCCTCGCTATTACCCCGGCTACCACTCTGGCCGCCGTCGGCGACTGGGCCCAGTTCCGCGAAAGTCAGACCCACCAGGCCCACAACACCAACGAAACCCTGATATCGGATGTCAATGTGCACGCCCTTGGAGTGGCGTGGACGGGCGCTACGGGGGCAGGCGTCGCCAGCTCGCCTGCGGTCGCAAACGGCGTCGTCTATGTCGGCTCGAACAACGGCAACCTCTACGCCTTCGCCGTCGGGTGCGCGACCGGCGGCGGAGCGTGCACTCCGATCTGGACCGCGGCCACCGGCGGCGCGATCGATTCCTCGCCGGCGGTTGCCGGCAACCGCGTTTACGTTGGATCGACCGACGGCAAGCTGTATACGTTCGCTGTCGGCTGCGCCACCGGAGGGCTAGCCTGCTCACCGCTCTGGACGGCCACCACGGGAGGCGCGATCCACTCATCGCCCTCGGTTGACAGCGGCGTTGTCTACGTCGGATCCTCCGACAGTCACCTGTACGCTTTCGATGCAACGGGCGTCACTGGGTGCAGCGGCGGCCCGAAAGTCTGCACCCCGTTGTGGACCGCCACGACCGGCGGGGCCGTCGAGTCCTCGCCGGCAGTCGCCAACAGCACGGTGTACGTCGGATCCAACGACGGCAAGCTGTATGCGTTCGGCGTCGGTTGCGCGAGCGGTGGCGCGCTTTGCTCGCCTCTGTGGACTGCCACAACCGGCGGGCCAGTCCATTCCTCGCCCTCGGTCCTGACCGGCATCGTTTACGTCGGCTCTGTGGACGGCAATCTGTACGCTTTCGACGGGGCCGGGGTCACCGGCTGCAATGGCTCCCCTGTGGTCTGCACCCCGCTCTGGATCGGCCCGACTTCCGGCCCGATCTACTCCTCGCCGTCCCTAGGTGACGGGCGCGTGTGGGTCGGGTCGGACGATGGCAGCATCTACGCGTTCCACATCGGCTGCAACACGGGCGGCGCTCCGTGCACACCCATGTGGACGGGCACCACGAGCGGGACCATCCGCTCCGCGCCGGCAAGTGCGCATGACGTCCTTTACGTCGGGTCTTCCGACGGCAAGATCTACGCTTTCGATGCCGACTGCGGCACTGGCGGCGCGGTTTGCCCTGCCGCATGGAGCAGTACGATCGGCACCTCGGTGCTCTCCTCGCCGGCGGTCTCCGACGGCGTGGTCTATGTCGGATCGAGCGACGGCAAGCTGTATGCCTTCCAACTCGTTCCCGACCACCTGGTCTTGAGCCCGGCAAGCGCGGCAATCGCTCTGGGAGCACATCAGGCTTATGCGGCTGAAGGCTTCGACAGCCTCAACGTCGATCTCGGCAACCTGACCGCCGTCACGACCTTCTCGATCTCGGGTTCCGGCACCTGTACCGGCAACCTGTGCGGCGCCCCCTCTGGCGGTGGCTACACCGTTACCGGCACGTACGGTACTGCCACGGGCACGGCGGCACTGACCGTCCTGAGTTCAGGCTCCACCTACCTCGCGCTCAACCCGGCACGCATTCTCGACACTCGCAACGGCACAGGCCTGGCTGGTCCATTCAGCAACCACGCGGCGCGTACCTTCGGGGTCAGCGGCCGTGGCGGAGTTGCCGCCAACGCCACAGCCGTCACGGGCAACCTGACAGTGACCGCCCA
>PLMA01000039.1 GCA_003141455.1 Chloroflexota bacterium
CGCGACCCCGCCAAGAGCGAGCTCTATCTGGTCGAGGGCGACTCGGCCGGAGGCTCGGCGAAGCAGGGCAGGGATCGCCGCTTCCAGGCGATCCTGCCGCTCCGCGGCAAGCTTCTCAACGTCGAGAAGGCTCGCCTGGACAAGATTGTCTCGAGCGAGAACATCCGGCCGCTGGTGATCGCTCTGGGGGCCGGCATCGGCGACTCCCTCGACCTCGCCAAGCTCCGCTATCACCGGATCATCATCATGACCGACGCCGACGTCGACGGCGCCCACATCCGAACCCTGCTCCTGACCTTCTTCTTCCGGCACATGCCGCAGGTCATCGAGAACGGCTATCTCTTCATTGCCCAGCCGCCCCTCTTCCGGGTCAGCACCGGCAAGGTGACCAACTACGCCGCGTCGGAAGCGGAGCGCGACGCCATCGTCAAGAAGATGGCCGTCAAGAACGTGACGGTCCAGCGGTTCAAGGGTCTCGGCGAGATGAACGCAGATCAGCTGTGGGACACTACGATGAACCCGGAGACGCGCACCCTCCTGCGGGCGGAGGTGGACGACGCCGCGGAGGCCGACGCCGTCTTCACGATGCTCATGGGCGAGCGCGTCGAGCCGCGCAAGGACTTCATCAAGACCGAGGCTCGAAAGGTCCAGAACCTCGATGTCTGATCCGGTCGCGCCAGGGTCGACGCCCGCAACGGCCGCGGAGTCCGGGCAGACGGTCCGAACGGCGATGCTGTCGTACCAGGATCTCCGCATTCGGCCGCACAACTGCTTCGCCTGCGGCGAGCTGAACGAGATCGGCCTGCACTTGAAGCTGAACCTGGAACCCGGCCGGTGCTCGGCCGAGCTCGAGATGCCCGACCGGTTCGAAGGCTGGGAGGGGATCATCCACGGCGGAATCCTGTGCACCATCATGGACGAGGTCATGGCCTGGGCCCTGGCGCAGAACGACAGCTGGGGAGTGACCGCTCGCATGAGCGTCGACTTCCGAAAGCCGGTCACCGTCGGCCAGAAGATACGGGCCGAAGGGTGGATCACCGAGTCGCGTCGCCGCATCCACGTCACAGCCGCGAAGATCGTCGACGCCGAAACGGGCGTCGAGTTCGCGTCTGCACAGGCGACCTACGTTTCCGCTTCGGAGGCCAGGAAGCGCGAGCTCAAGGAACGCTACGGCGTCTTCCTCGGGGAGGAGCGCCGATGAGCGTGGCTTCCGCCAAGGCCCCATCCGCGGTCACGGCCGCCTCGAATCGGTTCGTGGCCGAGCACCTCGCCGCGGCAACCGCCCTCGGCGATTCGCTCGTGGATCTCGTCTTCGACCCCGACGCCTTCGTCGCAGCCATAAGCGAGGGCTTCAAGACCATCGCCGATCCCCTCGCCGTCGACGGCATGCGGTCCGTGACTCCAGGACTTGGCCCCGTGCTCGGCGTGCGCCTGCCGTTGATGGACGCCGCCCAGAAGGGCTTCAGGCGCGGCACACGCAAGACCCCGACGTCGCTCCTGGTAGACGCGATGGATCGCCTGCTGCGCCAGGAGCCGCGCGAGATTCGCTGGTTCGGCATGTGGAACCTCGCTCGCCTGCTGCCAACGGACCCGGAGAGGACGTGGCAGGTTCTCCGCCGCGCGGCCCGCGAGGCTGACGACTGGATCAGCGTGGACACTCTCGCCCATCCGTACGGCGAAGGGATCCTGCGGGACGCCCACCGCTGGTCAGAGCTGGAGCAGCTCGTCTACTCGAAGTCTCGCTGGGAGCGGCGTCTCGTTGGTTCGACCATCGCGACGATACCCCACGTCCGCGGGGTGGCGGGCGGGAGGGACCGTCCGGCGATCGACCGCGGCCTCGCGCTCGTGGGTCAACTCATCGGCGACGACGAGCCGGACGTCCAGAAGGCCCTGTCGTGGGCGCTGCGCACGCTGGCCGACCTGGACGTCGCCGCCACGACCAGTTTTCTCGAAGCCGAAACGCGGACCGCTCGACTGACCGGCGACGGGCATCGGGCCTGGGTCGTCCGCGACTCCGTCTCCAAGCTGCCGGCCGAAACGGCCACTCGGCTGAAGGCGGACCTCGACGGCATCCGGCGCCGCCCCGGCGCCCCAGCCACTTCGCGCGCCGCGGCGGCCGTGGCGCAATTCGCCGCCGCAGGCACCATTGGCTCCGCGCCAAATGCCGCCAATCTCCTGGAGGAATAGCGCACCGTGACCGACGATCTGGGCAGGGTCCGAGTCGTCCGCATCGAGGACGAGATGCGGACCAGTTATCTCGACTACGCGATGAGCGTCATCGTGGCGCGCGCGCTGCCCGACGTCCGCGACGGCCTCAAGCCCGTCCATCGCCGCATTCTCTACACCATGGGCGAGATGGGCCTCTCGTCGAGCTCCTCCTTCCGCAAGTGCGCCGCGATCGTGGGCGACGTGATGGGCAAGTACCACCCGCACGGTGACTCCGCCATCTACGACACCCTGGTCCGACTGGCCCAGGACTTCTCGATGCGCTATCCGCTCGTGGACGGCCAGGGCAACTTCGGCTCGATCGACGGCGACAGCGCCGCGGCAATGCGCTACACGGAGGCTCGCCTGACGGGCATCTCGGCCGAGATGCTGTCGGACATCGACAAGAACACCGTCGACTACGTCGACACGTACGACGGCACGAACAAAGAACCCACGGTTCTGCCGGCCAAGCTCCCCAACCTGCTGGTCAACGGAGCGTCGGGAATTGCCGTCGGCATGGCCACGAACATTCCGCCTCACCATTTGGGCGAGGTATGCGACGCCGCCGCAGCCCTGATCGACGACCCCGGGCTCACCTCGGACGATCTCTGCAAGTACATCAAAGGGCCCGACTTCCCGACCGGCGGCACGCTCTTCCGCTACGAGACCCGTCGCAACCCGATCACCGGTGAGACCGAGACCGTCGACGCCATCCGTGAGATGTACGCCCACGGCCGGGGCCGAGTCGTCGTCCGGGCCCAGGTCGCTTTCGAGGAGACCCGCAACGGCCGCATGGCGATCATCGTCACCGAGCTGCCGTACATGGTCAACAAGGCCGTCCTGCTGGAGAAGATGGCCGACCTGGTCGGGGCCAAGAAGCTCGAGGGGATCTCCGATCTGCGCGACGAGTCGGACCGCGACGGGATGCGCATCTACATCGAGATGAAGCGCGACGCGGATCCTCACCGCGTCCTGAACAACCTGTTCAAGCACACCGCGATGCAGGTCGCCTTCAACCTCAACATGCTCGCCCTAGTCGACGGCCAGCCGCAGACCCTTCCTCTCAAGGCCGTGCTGCAGCACTACGTCGATCACAGGCGGGAGATCGTCACACGCCGGACCGAGTACGAGCTGGAGAAGGCTCGCGCTCGGGCTCACATCCTGGAAGGCCTCAAGATCGCCCTGGACCACCTCGACGAGGTGATCCGGACGATCCGCGAGTCGGCCGACGTCGACACGGCGCGAACGAACCTGATGACCCGCTTTGGCCTGACCGAGATCCAGGCCCAGGCCATCCTGGACATGCGGCTGGCCCGCCTGGCGGCGCTCGAGCGCAAGAAGATCGAGGACGAATACCTCGAGGTCATCAAGCTCATCGCCGAACTCGAGGACATCCTCGCCAATCCGTCCCGCGTCCTGGCGGTCATCAAGGACGAGCTCACCGCCCTCAAGACCAAGTACGCCGGCACGCGCCGGACCAGGATCGCCGAAGACTCCAGCCGCGAGATGACGGACGAGGACCTCATCGCCGACGAGGACGTCGTCGTCACCATCAGCGGGCGCGGGTACATCAAGCGCCAGCCCGTGGCCACCTATCGCCGCCAGGGGAGGGGCGGGAAGGGGATCATCGGCCATGTAACCCGCGAGGAGGACGCCGTCGAGCACCTCCTCGTGGCTAACACCCACGACTGGGCGCTCTTCTTCACCAACCGCGGCCGGGTTTTCTCGGCCAAGGTTCATACCATCGTCGACGCGAGCCGCCAGGCCAAGGGAATCGCGATCATCAATCTCCCGGGTGTCCAGGTGGAGCCCGGCGAGGTCCCGATGGCCACGATCACCCTGCCCGACTTCAAAGCCGGCAAGTTCCTGGTCATGGCCACTCGCAACGGCATCGTCAAGAAGACCCCGCTCGAACAGTTCGAGAGGGTCCGGTCCAGCGGCATCATCGCCATCAACATCCGCGAGGGCGACGAGCTGGCCTGGGTCGACGTAACGACCGGGAAGGACGACGTCATCCTCGCCACCGCGCTGGGCAAGCTGGCTCGCTTCGTCGAGACCGAAGTCCGGCCGATGGGCCGCGACGCCAGCGGGGTCATCGGCATCGAACTGGTTCGCCAGGGCGATCACGTCGTCAGCATGAGCGTCGTACAACCCGGTGCGGATCTGCTCGTCCTGACGGAGACCGGCTATGGAAAGCGCGTCCCGCTTTCCGAGTTCCGGCGCAAGCACCGCGGCGGCCAGGGCGTGCGCCTGATCTCGCTCGAGGGCAAGAAGACCGGAGACGTGGCCGCGGTCCAGCAGGTCACCGAGCAGGACGAGGAGCTGCTCCTCATCAGCGCCGGCGGCCAGGTGGTTCGGACCGAGACGAACACCATCAATCGCTATGCGTCGCAAGCCCGCGGAGTGATCGTCATGCGCCTCAATGCCGGCGACGAAGTTGTCGGCATCGCCGCGTTCCGGGCCGGGCTGGCACAACGCGGTGGCTTGGCGGACAATGAGGCCGGAGGTGCCCGCCCCGCGCCCGACGGCGGGACCGCCAAATGAGCGTCGGCGAGAACCGGGAGATGGCCTTGCCAGCGGACCAGTTCGATGTCTACACCGGGAACGCCAACCGGGAGCTGGCTGGCAACATCTGCCGCTACCTGGGAATCGATCTCGGGCGGGCGGAGGTCTTCGAGTTCTCCAACGAGAACATCTTCGTCAGGATCATCGACAACGCTCGAGAGAAGGACGTCTTCCTGATCCAGCCGACGTCGCGGCCGGTCAACAAGTCGATCATGGAGCTGCTGATCATGATCGACGCCTTCAAGCGAGCGAGCGCCGGACGCATCACCGCCGTCGTCCCCTACTACGGCTACGGCCGGTCCGACAAGAAGGACCAGCCGCGCGTTCCGATCACGGCCCGACTGATCGCAGACCTGATCACCGTCGCCGGGGCAAACCGGCTCCTCACGGTGGATCTTCATCAGGGCCAGATACAAGGCTTCTTCAACATCCCGGTCGACGAGCTGACCGCGGTCCACCTCCTCTCCAGCCACTTCCGTCACATGCAACTCGAGAACCTTGTCGTGGTGACGGATCTCGGCTTCGCCAAACGCGCGCGCACCTTCGCCGAGCTGCTGGAGGCTCCCCTCGCCGTCGTCGAGAAGCGCCGCATCGGCAACCAGGATCGGACCGAGGTCCTGAACGTCATCGGCGACGTCCGCGGCAAGCGGGCCATCATCGTCGACGACGAGATCGACACGGGCGGCACGCTCATCCACATCGTCAACGCTCTCGAGCGCGAGGGCGTCACCGAGATGCACGCCTGCGCCACTCACGCCGTCTTCTCGGGAGAGGCGGTCGAGCGGATTGCCGCCTCCAGCCTGCGCGAGCTGGTCGTCACCGATTCGATCCCGATCCCGCCCGAGAAGAGGGACCCCAAGATCAAGGTCATATCCCTCGCGCCCTTGATCGCGGAGGCGATCGTCCGGATCCACCGCGGTCAGTCTGTGGGAGCGCTGTTCACCAGCGAACTCCCCCTCACTCAGGAGATGCTCCTGTGGGACGTCGAGCGCGGCAGCGAACGAACAGCGGACGGTGGCAACGGCCGGCCCACCGGTGAGCCCCAGACCGACGGCCAGCCCGGCGCCACCGACCCTACTTCAACCGAGAACACGGAGCGCTGACCGGCTGCGCTCGACTAAGCCGGATCGGCGCCCGATTGCGCCGGAGGAGAAACGCCAGCGATGAGTCTCCAACTCCATCGACCCGACGGCAGCGGCGGCCTCGTCCCGACGCCTCCGCCCGGCCGCGGCCGTGGCGAGGATTGGCGGAACAGCCTGCGCTCGCCGCGCTGGCGCGCGGCCGCTTTGCGCAACACCGAGATGAACCCGACCTCCACCGTGGCGGCGGTCATCTTCTGGGCGGCGCTGGCCTTCCTCACACTCGTCCTCCTGCTGTGGGGCTACGGGACGCACTTCTGGCACTGACCGCAGCCACGGCCGACATCGCTCCGCGGCCGTCACCGCGGCCGGCACGGCCCCGCGGCCGACATCGCTCCGCGGTCGGCGGCTGGCGCCCAGATCGCGATCTCAGGCCGTGCCACCGGTAATGCCACTGGCGGCGGCGAGAGGCTGTTCGGCCGCTGGCCTATACTTTCGGCCCAGCCCTCGACCCAGCCGAGAGACTGGCATCGGCCGACGCCGAGGGGCGCCGCCGCCTCGGCCGACGCACAGACAACTGGCCCGCTGCGCTGGGCCGCAAGCTATCGTGAGCCCCAATGCTTGGCTTCCTGAGCCGCTTCGTCGACTCTAATGACCGGGAGCTCCGGCGGATCGAACCCCTCGTGGATCGGATCAACGAGCTGGAGCCGGAGATGCAGGCGCGTTCCGACGCGGAGCTGCGCGCTGTCGTCCAGGAACTGCGCGAGGAGATCCGCGACGCCGGCGAGCCCGAAGAGCCCTCCGACGACGAGCGCCACCACCCGGAGCTGGAGCGCCGACGGGAGATTGCCCACGAACGGCGCGAGCGGGAGCATCGTCGCCTTCAGGAGGCGATGGACGAGGTCCTGCCGGAGGTCTTCGCCGCCACACGTGAAGCCATGCTGCGCACGCTGCGAATGCGCCATTTCGACGTCCAGCTCATGGGCGGCATCGTGCTGCACCAGGGCAAGATCGCCGAGATGAAGACCGGCGAGGGCAAAACCCTCGTCGCGCCCCTCGCGGTCGCCCTCAACGGCCTTACCGGCCGCGGCGTACACGTCGTCACGGTCAACGACTACCTGGCCCGTCGCGACGCCCAATGGATGGGCCCGATCTACCACTTCCTGGGACTGTCGGTGGGGATCATCACCCACGACACGTCATACGTCTTCGAGCCCGGCTACCCGACCAGCGACGAGCGCCTGATCAACCTGCGGCCGGTGTCGCGGCGAGAGGCCTACGCAGCCGACATAACCTACGGCACCAACAACGAGTTCGGGTTCGACTACCTGCGCGACAACATGGTCGTCGAGCTCGAGCAGCGCGTTCAGCGGGAACGCTTCTTCGCGATCGTTGACGAGGTCGACAACATCCTCATCGACGAGGCGCGGACGCCGCTCATCATCAGCGGCCAGGCCGAGGAATCGGCCGACAAGTACTTCCTGTTCGCCCGGCTGGTGCCGCGCCTGGTCGCCCGTCCGGAGGGCGCCGAAGAGGGTGGCGACTACTTCGTCGACCTCAAGGAGAAGGCCGTCTCGCCCACCGAGGAAGGCATCGGCAAGATGGAGCGCCTGCTCGGCGTTCAGAACATCTACGACGCGGATCCAACGCTCGCCCGCTACTTCGAGTCGGCACTGAAGGCCCACGCCCTCTTCAAGCGCGACCGCGATTACATCGTCAAGGACGGCGAGATCATCATCGTCGACGAGTTCACCGGCCGCCAGATGCCGGGCCGCCGGTGGAGCGAAGGCCTGCACCAGGCCATCGAAGCCAAGGAGGGATTGCGAGTCCAGCGCGAGAGCGTGACGCTGGCGACGATCACCTTCCAGAACTACTTCCGGCTCTACAGCAAGCTGGCCGGCATGACCGGCACGGCCATGACCGAAGCGGAAGAGTTGCACAAGATCTACAAGCTGGAAGTGGTCGCCATACCTACCAACGAGCCGATGGTTCGCGACGATGGGGCCGACCTCGTCTTCCGCAACGAGCAGGGCAAGTTCAGCGCCCTCATCGGCGAGATCGTCGAGATGCACGAGCAGGGCCGCCCGGTCCTCGTGGGTACGGTCTCGGTCGAGAAGTCCGAGCATCTCGCCGACATGCTCAAACGGCGCGGAATCAACCACGAGGTCCTGAACGCCAAGTTCCACGAGAAGGAAGCCCCGATCGTGGCCCAGGCCGGGCGAATGGGCGCGGTCACAATCGCCACCAACATGGCCGGCCGCGGCACCGACATCCGTCTCGGCGGCAACCCGGAAGGCCTGGCCTCGGAGATGCTCCATCGCAAGGGCCTCAACCCCGCCGAGGTGGACAAGGAGACCTACGACGCGGCGCTGGCCGAAGCCAAGCGCCAGTGCGACGCGGAACACGAGAAGGTAGTCGAAGCCGGCGGCCTCCACATCATCGGCACGGAACGCCATGACTCGCGGCGCATCGATAACCAGCTGCGCGGCCGCGCAGGCCGCCAGGGCGACCCGGGCTCGTCTCGCTTCTACCTCTCCCTGGAAGACGACCTGATGAAGCGGTTCGCCTCGGATCGGGTCGCCAGCCTCATGGAGCGGCTCGGCCTGGACGAGGACATGGCGATCGAGTCGCGTCTGGTCTCCAAAACGATCGAGAGCGCCCAGTCCCGCGTCGAAGGCTTCAACTTCGACATCCGCAAGCACGTCGTCGAGTACGACGACGTCATCAACAAGCAACGCGAGACCATCTACGAGGAGCGCGACAAGGTCCTCCGCAACGAGGACCTCACCGACACCGTCCAGGCCTTCCTGGATCGTGAGATCGACACGCTCGTCGATCTGCACCTCTCCTCCGAGCTCCCGATGGAGGAGTGGAACATGGCCGCCCTCGTGGCTGCCATCGAGGCGATGGGCATGGCTGGCGCCGAGACGACTGAGGACGCCCTGTGGGATCACCACAGCCGCGACTCGATCGCCGCTCGCCTGAAAGACCTCGCCGCGGAGATGCTCGACAAGAAGGCCGAGGAGAACCCCGACGAGTGGGCGCTAATCGAGCGCCTGGTCCTGCTTCGCACGATCGACTCTGTCTGGGTCGAGCACCTGACCGAGGTCGACGAGCTGCGCCAGGGTATCCAGCTGCGCGCTCACGCCCAGGAGGAGCCGCTCAACGCCTTCAAGAAGGAGGCCTACGGGCTCTTCGAGGAGATGAGTGCGCTGATCCGCCACCAGGTCGCGACGACGATCTTCCGCGTCTCGATCGTCCGACAGCCCGCCCCGCCCCAGGGCACGGAGAACACGGGCGCGACGCCACCCGCAGGAGGGGCCGCCGGCGGACCGGCGACCGGTGCCCCCAACTCGTCGACCGGCCCCGGCCGAGGGACCAATGGCGGCGGGAAGCCGCTTCCCAAGCCACTTCCCCCGGGACGCCCCGGGGGCGGGGCCGCGGGCGGAGACAGTGCCATCCGCCCCGGCTACTCGCCGGCCGGGATGCGCATGGGCCGCAACGACCAGTGCTGGTGCGGTTCCGGCCGCAAGTACAAGAAGTGCCACGGCGCGTAGCGGGCCTCGCCGGACGCCCGAGGGCGCGAGGAGGAGTCCCTCAGCCGACGGCTCGCTCTCGAGCCCTGGCCCCAGCCTCAGCCTCAGCCCCGGCTCAAGCACCAGCCCCGGCCCTGGCCTCAGCCACGGCGGGATCCGGCCGGTGACTCAGCCGCGACTGACACTCGGGGAGCGCCTGCGGGACCTCGTCCTGGTCGGACTGGTCTTCATCCTGGGGGCCGGCGCGCTCGTCGGGTACACCGCGTTCCGCATCTGGCAGGTCGGTCAACAAGACGGCCGCCGGCATGTCGACGCCATCGTCGTACTGGGAACCGCCCAGTACAACGGCCGCCCGTCTCCGTCTCTTGCCGCGCGACTGGACCATGCCATCGCCCTCTACAAGGAAGGCGACGCGCCCTACCTGATCACCACCGGGGGCAAGCTGCCCGGCGACTGGACCACCGAGGCCGAGGCGGGACGCAAATACGCAATGGACCGGAAGGTCCCCGACTCCGCAATTCTGATGGAGACAGCGGGCCGCTCCACTCTCGAGTCGATGCAGAACGTGCGGGTCGTCATGGACGCGAAGGGTCTCCGTACGGCCCTTTTCGTCTCCGATCGGACCCACATGCTGCGCATACTGCGCCTGGCCCAGGATCAGGGGATCGAGGGCTGGTCCTCACCTACCGAGTCCAGCCCCGACTACAACGGACCGGCAACGCTCCGCGCGACCTTCCACGAACTCGGCGCGACGGGGCTGTATCTCTTCGTCAATCAGGACGTCGATCTGCCCGGCGCGGCGCCCGCGTCCACCCCCCAGGCGACGGCCTCTCCGCCGGTCTCCGGCTAGAGGGCGCCTGCCGACGGTCGCGGCGCTCTGGGCACGTCAGCAGCGGGCCCACCGAGAGACGGACGCGGCGATCCGGCTGGTCTTGGTGCGCCACAGGGGGAATGCGTGCCCCGACAGCACTCCACGTCCGATTTTCAGAGGCCGAGGCCAAATAACCTCTTGGCTAAGCCGAATTGAAACCGTATACTCGGCCCGACAGCCGTCGCGTCTGCGCCCCGTCACCCGGCCGCGGCCCTGTAGAGGGGCACTGCGCCATCACTTGAGGAGAGTAGTGAAGCAGGCAGAGGAAGCGGCATTCATCGATCTGATCGCCTGTGAGCGTGATTGCCGCAACTGCAGTTATGCGGCCGCGCTCGATTGCGATGGAAACTGCGGCGTCTGCCCACACAATATCTACTGTCCCTGCGTGAACCCCGTCGTCGCCCGGAGCAAGAGCGCCCTGCGCTTGATTGAGCTCCGACCGATCCTGCTTCAGGACGCGAGAGGCCGCTCTTAGTGGAGCCGGCCGAGATCCGCGACCTGGTCCTACGGATCCAGGCGACCTCGGGGCGTCTTTGACCTCCCAGCCAAGGAAAGCCGTCTAGTCAACCTGGACGCGCGCGTCGGCGAGCCCGGCTTCTGGGACGACCAGCGCGCTGCCAAGAGGGTCCTGCGCGAGGCCGAACGCCTGCGCGACGAGCTCGGCCTGTGGCAGGGTCTCGAATCGCGAGCGCAGTCGACCGTCGAACTCCTGGATCTGGCTCAATCGGAAGACGACGAGGCGCTCCTTGCCGACGTCGTCAAGGACGCCGAGGAGCTCACCCGCGAATACGAGCGGGCACGGCGAGAGCTGCTGTTCGGTGGCCAGTACGACCAGCGCAACGCCATGCTGACGATCAGCGCGGGTGCGGGCGGCACCGAAGCCACCGACTGGGCCGAGATGCTCCTCCGCATGTACTTGCGCTGGGCCGAGCGCCACAAGTTCGCAACCGAGATCCTCGACCAGACCGAGGGCGAGGAGACGGGCATCAAGAGCGTCACCGTGGCCATCGACGGCCGGGCCGCCTACGGCTACCTGAAAGCCGAGCGCGGCGTCCACCGGCTGGTCCGAATCAGCCCGTTCGACTCGCAGAAGCGCCGCCACACGACCTTCGCGCTCGTCGAGGTCCTGCCGGAGGTGGAGAGCGACATCGAGGTCGAGCTGAACTGGGACGACATCCGGATGGACACGTTCCGCGCCACGGGCGCCGGCGGCCAGCATGTCAACAAGACCGATTCGGCCGTCCGCCTGACTCACAACCCGACCGGCATCGTCGCGCAGAGCCAGAACGAGCGATCACAGACGCAGAACAAGGAGACGGCGGCCAAGATCCTTCAGGCCCGACTGCTACAGCGGGCCGTGGAGGAGCACGAGGCGGAGATACGCAAGCTCCGCGGCGAGCACGTCGAGGCGGGCTGGGGGAACCAGATCCGCAGCTACGTCCTGCACCCATACCAGATGGTCAAGGACCATCGCACCGAGCTCGAGACCGGCAACACTGCCGCCGTCCTCGACGGCGACTTGGACGCGTTCATGCAGGCCGAATTGGAACGGGAGGCCACCGGGGCCGTCGTCGGGAGCGACGGGCCCAGGTCGCAGGCAGGATGACCGAGTCCATCAGCTACCGACCGCCGCGCCGCGGCGAGCTCGCGGACTGCGCGCTCATCTGGTACTCCGCCGTCGACGAATACATGGCCCGCCTCAATCGGCCGTTGCCGTCGCCCTATCTCGACCCGCTTCTGGGTCTGCTGGAGCACCTCCTTGCCACGGACCCCGAGCGGTTCCTCGTAGCCGTGCGCCCGGCAACGCCCGGAACCGCGAACGGCCGGGCGGAGCGCGTCGTCGGCTTCGGAATCGCCGTGCAACGGGAGCACGTCTGGTTCCTGAGCCAGCTCTATGTGCTGCCGGAGGAACAGCGCCACGGCATCGGCAGGGCGATCCTTACCCAAATCATGCCCTCGATCGCGCAGGCGCCCCTCCCGGACGAGGCAGTGGCGATCGGCACCGCTGGCGATCGGGCCGGACGGCGGGATGGCGTCATGGCCACCTGCACGGACTCGGCCCAGCCCGCCTCGAACGGCCTGTATGCCCGCTACGGCATCGTCCCAAGAGTGCCGGTCTTCAACCTCGTTGGTCATCCGGCAGATCCATCTCCGCTGCCGGCCTTGCCGGCCGGAATCGAGGCCGTGTCCATGGATCTCCAGGGCCCGCGAGCGGCGCGAGTGGCCTCCGTTCGCGCTAGCTCGGCCAAGCTCGGGCAGGCGCAAGGTCGGGCGGAGCAGGCTCGAGCCATCGATTCGATAGATCGCGCGGTCGACTCGATCGATCGAGCCGTCCTCGGTTACACGCATTCCGCCGACCATGCCCACCTCCGGGCGACGGGAAGAATGGGGTTCGTATACATGACAGCCACCGGCGAGCCGGTGGGCTACGGCTACAGTTCCGAGGTCGGCCGCTTCGGGCCGGTTTCCCTGCTCGACGAGACCCTCACCGCGGCGGTCATCGGTCACCTGATGGCGACGATCAAGCCGCGCGGCGCCACCAGCGTATGGGTCCCGGGAGCCAACGATCGGGCGATGGTCGCGCTGCTTCGGGCGGGCCTTCGAATAGAAGGCTTCCCCGCCCAGCTGTGCTGGACCCGGCCCTTCGCCGCTTTCGACAGATACGTGCCTGCGAGCCTGGCTCTGCTGTGAGGCGGTCCCAGCCCGAGCGCGGGATCGGTGCTAGCCTCATGGCCATGGTGAGCCCGGCGTCGTCCGATTCGAGGCCCAGCCAGACTCGCCTGCCCGGCACCCCGGGCAAGCCTGCCGGGAAGCCGGTACGGCCCCGCGTCGTGCTGGCGATGGAGGGGGTCACCAAGTCCTATCCGAACGGCAAGATCGCGCTGCGAGGCGTCGACCTGGTCGTTCCCGAGGGTGATTTCGTGTTCCTCGTGGGGCCTTCGGGCGCGGGCAAGTCGACGATCCTCAAGCTCCTGATCCGCGACGAGATGGCCACCAAGGGCGTGGTCCTGCTCGACGGTCGCGACCTTGCCCGCCTGAAGCGCAAGGACGTACCCCGGATCCGACGCAAGATCGGCATCGTCTTCCAGGACTTCAAGCTCCTACCCCACAAGTCGGTCCGGGAGAACGTGGCGTTCGCCCTCGAGGTCACCGGCGCCCCGCGCCAGAGCATCGGGCCGGTTGTGGATCGCGTCCTGCGGGTCGTGGGCCTGACCGGACAGGCCGACCAGCTACCGGGTCAGCTCTCCGGCGGCGAGCAGCAGAGAACGGCGATTGCCCGCGCTCTGGTCCACAACCCGCGCCTCTTCATCGCAGACGAGCCAACCGGCAACCTGGACCCCCTGATCAGTTGGGAGATCATCCAGCTCCTCCTGCGGATCAACGAGCTGGGCGTGACGGTTCTGATGGCCACTCACAACGCCGAAGTGGTCACCGCCCTCCGCAAGCGGGTCGTGGCTCTGGAAGACGGCCGAGTCGTGCGGGACCAGACTGAAGCCGCCTACCACCGCGAGGACTGAATGATCGCCTTTGTCGCCTTCAGCCTGCGGCGGGCCTGGCAGGGTCTCTGGCACAACCGCCTCATGAGCGTAGCGGCCACGGCCACGATGGTCCTGATGCTGGCGCTGCTGTCGGGCTTGATCATCTTGCTCACCGGCCTCGACGCGACCCTCAAGTACGTCGAGCAGGAGGTCCAGGTCGTCGCGTACGTGAAGGATTCGGCCAACCCGCAAGACGTCAACCTCCTGGAGACCGCGCTGGGGCAGATGCCGCAGGTCACCGAAGTCAGCTACGTCTCCAAGGACCAGGCGCTAAAGGACTTCCTGAGCCGCCACCCGGACGAAGCCGAAGTCGTCAACTCGCTGCCCACGAACCCGCTCCCGGCGTCACTCCAGATCAACCTGCGCGACCCGAACGACTACCTGGATGTCGCTACCTACCTGCGCAACCAGTCTCCCGTCGATCGAGTCCTCAACATCAAGCAGACGGTCGATCAGATGGTCACGGTCATCGGCGTCCTTCGGGCCGTTGGAATCGGCGTCCTCGTCGTCGTTGGCTTGATCGTGCTGTTCATCATCGTCAACACCATCCGGCTCGCCGTGGTTTCCCGAGCCGACGAGATCGAGATCATGCGTCTGGTGGGCGCTTCAGACGCATTCATCCGTTGGCCCTTTATCTTCGAAGGCGCGATGGTGGGGCTCTTCGGAGCCCTGATCACCATCGCCGTGCTCTGGCTGGGCCAGGGCCCGATCACCACTGTCATGGCGGATTACTTCAAGGTTCTGCCCGTCGAAGCCAGCGCCACGGTCGGACGCGACGTGGCCCTGGTCGTGCTGGGCACCGGGGTCGGAATCGGCGTCCTCGGCTCATACCTGTCCATTCGGAGCTACCTGATCCGCTGATCCGGTAGGCCATCAGCAAAGCGGCACCTGCTGCCTGAGGTTCCACATCGATGTCCCCGAAATCGTCTACTCCAAACCCGGAATGGTCCGGCGAGTCGGCAACGCCCGCCGAGGTCGAGACCGCTCCCACCCTCCGAGAGCCAGCCGACACCGCCGGCGCCTCCGGCGGCCGCCACCAGGTGGTGGCCCCTTCCCGCTTCAGCCTCATCCTCGTGGCCATCGTGGCCGGCAGCGCCCTGTTCATGGGCGGCTTCACCCTGGGCGCCCACGTCGCCACCACGCCGGGAACTCCCGCCGACGAGGAGGCGCGCTTCGGGCCGTTCTGGGACGTCTACTCGCTGATCCAGAGCAAGTATGCCGGATCGCCGCGTCCCAGCCAGGACCAGCTCGTCCAGGCCGCGATCAACGGCATGATGCAGAGCCTCAACGATCCCTGGTCCTACTACCAGGGTCCGGCAGATTTCGAGAACGCTCTGCTGAACGTCGGCGGCCAGGCGCAGGGGATCGGAGTCGTGATCCAGCTTCAGCCGGTCGATCCCAACGCCAGCTCGACCAGTTGCACCAAGATCGGCGGTGGCTGCGAGCTGGCCATCAGCGCGCCGGTCCCCGGCTCGCCGGCAGAAGCGGCGGGAATCCAACCCGGCGACGTGATCGTCTCGGTAGACGGCAAGCCGCTCGACGGCATGACCGTCGACCAGGCGACGGCGCTCATCAAAGGACCCAGAGGCACGCCCGTAGCCCTCGGCATCGACAGAAACGGCGCATCGATCCAGGTCAAGATCGTACGCAACGTCTACGACCGGCCCGAGGTCGTGTACCGGAGCCTGGCCAACGGCGCGGTGGCCTACATCGACATCAGCGGAGTCAACGACCCGGCCTGGGAGCAGTTCCATGACGCGCTCGCCAAGGCCGTGGCCGCCGGACAGAAGAACATCGTCCTCGACCTCCGCGGCAACCTTGGCGGGTACGTGCAGGACGCGGTTCACATGGCCAGCCAGTTCATCGGATCGGGCACGATCATCTACCAGCAGAACGCCAGCGGCACGCAGCAAGAGATCACGGCCGACCCGAACGGTCTGGCCATTGACCCCTCCGTGCACCTGGTCGTGCTGGTCGACGGCAACACAGCGTCGGCGGCCGAAATCGTAGCCGGCGCGCTGCAGGCTCGCGGGCGAGCCGAGCTGATCGGCTCCAAGACGTACGGCAAGGGCGTGGTCCAGGAGGGGCTGCAGCT
Organism: Chloroflexota bacterium; assembly: GCA_003141455.1. Classification (GTDB taxonomy): domain Bacteria; phylum Chloroflexota; class Limnocylindria; order Limnocylindrales; family CSP1-4; genus Fen-1039. The sequence goes on from PLMA01000039.1 coordinate 15,894, forward strand.
GGCCAACAACTTCGGCGGCATCCACCTCACCGTCGGCCGCTGGCTGACCCCGGACAAAGTCTGGATCCAGGGCAAGGGGCTCCAGCCGGACATCGCGGTCAGTTCCGACGGCGCCCGGGCCGGGACGGACCCGGTTCTCGACGCGGCCCTGAAGCAGCTGGGGTTCGCGCCGGAGGCCACACCACCCGCCGCGCCCAGCGCCACCGCCGCCCCCAGCGCCACCGCCGCCCCCAGCGCGGTCCCATCGCCGAGCCCCAGCTGAGGTCCCGGCCCTCGGCCCACGGTTGCCCGCATGGCGGGCTTCCTATACCATGCCCCCGAACGAAAGGAGGTGATGTGCAGTGTCGATACCGATGCGCTGCACCACCTCGCGAGGAGCCGGCCTCTAGGACCGCTCACCGCGGGTGGTGATTACAGCAGACCGAATGCCGGTCCTTCGGGGCCGGCATTCGCGCGCCTGCCGCCAATTCGCCGCCCATTCGCCACCGTTTGCCACCGTTTGCCGCCCATCGCACCCGGTCGATTGCCTCGCCGGCACCGCCCGTCCGCTAACCTGCGGTAGTCGCCGATCGTTCGCCGGTAGCCAGCCCTAAGGAGCCCGCCGTGGGCGAAGAGAAGACCGTCGCCCAGAACCGAAAAGCACGCCACGAGTACTCCATCGAGGACTCGTTCGAGGCTGGGATCGCCCTGACCGGGACGGAGATCAAGTCGATCCGGGCCGGAAAGGCGAGCCTCGCCGACTCATACGCGCGCATCGAGCGCGGCGAGGCTTGGCTGATCGGCGCGAACATCGCACCCTGGGATACCGGCAACCGCTACAACCACGAGCCCAAGCGCCAGCGCAAGCTGCTGCTCCATCGCAGTGAGATCCTGGCTCTGCTGACCAAGACGAAGGCCAAAGGGCTCACGCTCGTGCCGCTCAAGATGTATATCAATCAGCGGGGCCGGGCCAAGCTCGAGATCGGCCTGGGGCGCGGCAAGCAGCTCCACGACCGCCGCCGCGACATCGCCGATCGCGACTCGCGCCGCGAGATGGACCGCGACATCGCCGACGCGAACCGGGGCCGCCAGAGGTAGCACGCCGGATCCATCGCAGCACGCCGAAGCACTCCGCCGCCGGCGAACGGCGCCGTCGATCCGCCACGGGCGCCGTCGATCCGTCTGAGCTTCTCCTCACAAGTTGACCGCCTCGGCTGTCGCTGTACAATCCGCGGGCGCTTGGTCGCAGGTTCCGTGGGGATGCGTGGTTTCGACAGGGGCCAGTGACCGGAGAACGCGAGCCGAGGTTGGACTCCAGGCCTCGTAAAAAGGAGCCCAAACGAAGTAACTGGCAACAACCAGTCTGCTTTCGCCCTCGCTGCTTAGGCAGTAAGGTGAACGTGGAAACAGCCTCACCCCCGTGGGCTGCGGAAGCGTCATTGAGCGGGGGTGCGATCCCGGGTAGCGTCGCGTAGCCGGAATCAAAGCCCGCAAGGGAACGTGACTGGAGCGCTCGGTAGGCTGCCGATGGTCGGCCGGGCGATCGACGACAAATCACNNCGGACACGCTCGTAGTGGTCTCCGGAGAAGGTTTCTGGACGGGGAGTTCGACTCTCCCCCATCTCCACCATTTCTTTGCCCACGCCGCTCAGTGGGCAAAGAGGGCCCCTCGCCCGGAGGCCGACACGCGAGGGGGCTCCTTCCGCTTGAACCGCACAAGTCGCTGGCCGGCTGACGCGCGAGGCCAGCCCCTGGACGGGCGGAAATGGAAGAGCCGGCGCACAACCGCCGGCTCTTGCCGTTGATCGAGGTAGGAGGTAGCTGCTAGCGCACCTTGCGGCGCCGGGGGGCCGGGGCCACGGCCGGCGGGGCCGAGGTCACGACCGGGGCCGGCGTCGGGGTCGGTGCCGGCGGCGCCGGGGTTGGGGTGGGCTCGCCCGGCGAGGGAGTGGGCGCTCCCGGCGAGGGAGTCGGAGTCTGAGACGGAGGCGCCGAGCCACCGATCTGCAGGATCCCGTCGACCTTGGTGTAGTGGGACTTCCACGTGTCGGTGTGGATCACGTTGCCGCTCGAGTCCTTCACGGTCCTAGTCGCCGACGTGTCAAAACCATCCGTCGGGTACTCCGCGCGGTTCTGCTGACCCGGCTTCAGCGTGCTCACGCCGTACTGCTTGCCGTCGGTGGCTGTGGCGATGTTCGCCTTGACCTGGCCGGTGAACGCGACGGTCCGGTCGATCGGCCGGCTCCAAAGCTCGATGGTGATCGTGCTCCTGGATCCAGGGGTCGTGCGGGCGATGATCACGATGGGGTACGGCGTGTCGTTGGTCCACTTGAGATCCCACGTCTCAACGCCGTTGGAATACACGGTGGCGTCGAGTCCGATCGGATAGCGGTTGATGTAGTAGAAGTGCGCGTGGCGCTCGTCGATCTGGAGCCCGGCCCTCGCGGCCGCGTTGAACATGGTTGTGGAAGCCGAGCAGACACCACCGCCGATGGCCCCGGTGTGGTTGCTCTTGCCGCCCTGGATGACGCCGCCCATCGCCCACCCGTGGGCCACGTCGATCGTCCCCATGGCCTGCAGGAAGCTGAACTGCTGGCCTGGGCCAACGACCTGGCCGTTGAGGAGCTTCGCCGGCGTTCGGATGTTCGCGCCGTTGCCGTTGCTCACGTCCGGGAAGAAAGTCGTCGTCCAGCTGCCTTTGCCGATCTTGACCATGCCGGTCAGGCTCTCGACGGTCATCCGGGGGTGGATCGGCGCCGTGACGATGGCGATGGTGGATCCGGGGTTCCCGCCCGAGACCAGGCTGTCGAGATAGGCCTCGATGGCCTGCGCAGTCGCGGCCACGTCGATGCCGGTTCCGTCATTGCCGCCTTTGACGCCAGCCGGCGCGCCCGAACTGTCCGGGATGACCTTCGGCTCCACCGCCGCAATTTCGACCTTCGGTGAGAGCACGGAGAGGTATGCCTGAACCAGGGCGGGATCGGCGGCGGGACCGTAGCTGCCGTCTGGCTTGGTGCCGAAGACGATCCAGCCGCGGATCGTCTGGGCATCGATGGTGAAGGTCTTGGGTGGGGTCTGAGACTGGGTCGGCGCCGCGCTCTGGCTCGGGGCCGGGCTCTGGGCCGGCGGGGCGCCATTCCAGACCAGGGCCACATTGACCACCATCTTCTGGGCCGCGGCGATGGCGTCCTGGGCATTCTTGTCGCTGACCTGCGGGTTGAGGGTCACGTACGTGCCACCCGCCTGCAGATCGGCCGGAGCGTCCGGCTGCGTGAGCTTGTCGATGATCTCGGTCGAGATGGCCAGCTCGTCGATGCCGCTCCCACCTGTCGATGGCGCCAGAGCGAGGGTCCCGCCCTTGAGCGTCACCTGCGCGTCCTGCGGAGGCAGGACGCTGGTGCCCACGAGCTGATGGATCCGCGTCGCAAGTGCCATCGGATCTACGTGGACGACTACTGGGACCGGCTGGCCGGCGAGGGAGGATCGAATGATGGAGGCGGCGTCGCCGATCGGATTGCCCGTGTGCCCGACCAAAATAGCCGCATCGGCCATGACTTCCACATCGGGTCCGCGGCCCGCTTGCTGGTACGTGATCGTGGCCGCGCCGACCGGCGTTGTGACGGTGACCTGACCCTGGCTGAGATAGGCGTAAGCGGTCTGCAGCTTGGCGATCACCTCGTCGCGGCTCAGGCCGGACACGTCGACCGAACCGACGTGCACGCCGGGGATGACTCGGCTCGAGTAGCCGCTGGAGAGACCGAATGCCACTGCGGCAACGAGGAAGAGCGAAGCTATCGCACCAACGGCGAAAGCGAGGGCAAACGCGCCGGTCCGGGGGTCCAGAGATGGGTGGAACCTAGCCGCCACGACCGGGTTGCGGAGACGTTCGGGCGCGACAGAGGCTGATGCGCTCTCCGTCGAGTCCGGCTCCTGTTCGGACGACTCGAGCAAAGCCGGTCCGGACGACTCATGCAAAGCCGACTGCGCGGCAGATCGCTTGGTCGCCGCGTTCTTCGACTGCTCTTTGGGCTCGAACGGGTCGAGCTCATCCGTTGTCATGTTCGTTCCTTACTACCGCGTCGATCCGCGAATCGCCGCTTGAGCGCTGGACCCATGGGCAGGTGGGCTGGGTCTTTCGTCCCGGCCACGCGATAGACGCGCAGCCGCGGCGCTCCGTTACGCCGTCTTCTCACAGTCGCTGAGCAGAATAGGACACTTTGCGACCCCTCGCCGAAACGGGGCGGCGAACTGTCCATTGCTGCGGCGCGCATTTCGGCCGCCGGCCGAGCTACCGGTCAGAGATCTCGAGGCAGGACCACGACTCGCCGGTTCGGCTCCTCACCTATGGATTGCGTCGCGACCCGCTCGTGGTCACGCAGGGCAAGGTGAATCCAGCGGCGCTCCAGAGCCGGCATGGGCTCCAGCTGAAGCATCTTGCCCGTCTCGAGGACACGCTCGGCGGCCCGGTTTGCCAGGTCGCGCAGCTGTCGCTCTCGGCGGCCACGGTAGTCCTCGACGTCGACGAGGATTCGGGTCCACTCCCCGACGCGCTTGGAGAGGAGCAGGTTGACCAGGTGCTGCAGGGCGGAGAGGCGCTCGCCTTTGCGACCGATCAGAGCACCGAGCGACTCCTTCTCGTCGCCCTCGCCGACCACGTTCAGCCGATTCGTCTCGCCCGCCTTGATCTCGACGCGGACGTCGAAATCGAGCTGAGCCATGAGGTGCTCGAGGATCTCCTTGGCCGCGGCCATCGCCTCAGGCGTGACCTCCGCCGACTCGGGGTGCTCCGCGTGCGGCGTGACGCGAGCCGCCGCGACCTCCGCGAGCTCCTTGGCGGTCAGAGCGACCTGTGCCGCCGATCGAGGAGCGGCGGGCCGAGCACCGCGCGCACCTTCCGCAGGCCTGCGCCCGCGGTCGCGATCGAAACGGCCACCGCCAGCCGCCCGCTCGGGGCGAACGGCTTCGGACCGAGGCGCGCTGCCCTCCACGCGCTGGCCCTCGGGCCGCCCGCCACTCGGACGAGGCCCGCGGTCACGATCGGGGCCTCGGTCCGGGCCTCTGTCGTCGCGCCACGCGGGTCGAGACTCGCGGACCCGGTCGCGGCCGAAGTCGCGGTCGCCGCGTGGTCTTTCCTCGCGATCGCCGCTCGGGGCCGGAAGGGGAACCTGGGCGGCCGCCTCACGCTTGGGAGTGGCCCCGCCCAGCAGCGAGCGAGGAGCCGCTAGCACCCTGGCCGGTTCGGCGCCCATTCCCAGTACGCCCCGGCTGCCGGGGGTCAGGATCTCGAAGTCGAGCTCGTCGAGCCCCACGCCGAATTCCTCTCGGGCTCCGCGCAGGGCTTCCTCGACGGTCTTGCCGGTGAACTCGCGGTATGCGTCGCGAAAGGCAGTCATGTCAGCGTCGTCTCCCTCGTCGACCCGCTCGCTTGTGCGTGTTGGGTCGGACCGTTGAGGCCGCCGATGCCCAGCGCTCTTCCGGCTTGTACCGGGTGGCCGCCAGCGACTTGCCTGCGTTCACTGGCTCGGGCATCGTGACCGGAAACCTTGGTGAGTGATCTTGCGCGAAGGCCGGTGTCCAGCCGAGCAGCGGGAACATCGAGCCCCAACCGACGATCATGAATTGCTGAACGATCGAGAAGGCCGAAGTGGTGATCCAGTAGACGAACAACCCGGCCGGAAGGAAGCCGCCGTACAGGATCGAGATGAACGGGAACAGGACCATCATGCTGCGCTGGCTGCTCGCCGAAGGATCGTTTTCGACCGCGGGCGGCATGAGCATCCGGCTCTGGACGAACTGCAGGAACGCCGAGGCGAGGGCCATGGCGCTCACGCCAAGGGTGAACCCGACGATCGACAGATTGAACAGGACCTGAGGCTGGCCCATGTTGACCCCGGCCACAACCGTGTTGATACAAGGCGTGGCCTTGTCGATGACCCCCCCGACGAGATTGGAACAGCTGAGGGACGGGACCAGGTTGACGCCGAAGGGTTTGAGCATGGGGCTGGGATCGAAGCTCGTGAGACCGTCACGAATGACCCAGTACATCGGGAACAGGAGTCCCATCTGGAGCAACGAGGGCAGGCAGCCGGCGGTGGGGCTGACGCCCCTCTCCTTGTAGAACGCCTGAGTGGCCGCGTATACGGCCTGCCTATCGCCCTTGTAGCGGCGCTGGAGCTCCTTGGTCATTTCTTTGAGCTCGGGCGACAGTATCTGCATCCGCTTCTGCGACACGATCTGGCGAGCGGAGAGACGGAGCGTCAGCAGCCGGATCAGCAGCGTCATCAGGACTATGGCGACGACGACGTTGCCCGTGAGGGCGTAGAGCTCCGCCAGAAGGATGAACAGCCCCTGGAAGAGCGGGGTGAACATCCAGGCCAGCAGACTCAGCGGGTCCGCCCCTGGCTTGGCCGGTTCCAGTGGCGAGGGCTCGGGCGTGGCGCTGTGCGAGGGCGACACGGCCGGAGTTGCCGCGGCGGCTCCGCTCTCCCCGGACGCAACGGCCTGCGCGCTGGCCGTTGGGCTGCCCGCTACGTTCGTCCCGCACGCCACGACGGCCATGGCCAGCAGGGCCAGGAAAAGACCGATTGCGGCCCAGCGAGCGCGGGACCGGTTTCGGGGCGAGGGCGTGTGCCCGATGGAATCCATGCTAACGAACGGGATCGTAGCCACCGCGACTCCACGGGTGGCAGCGAGCGATCCGACGCATTCCCATCCAGCTCCCTCGAAGCAGGCCGTATTTCCGTATCGCCTGCTCCGTGTATACCGAGCAGGTCGGCTCGTATCGACAGACCGACGGTCGCCAGGCGAATAGGCGGCGATAGAGCCTTATGAGCCCGATGCCGACCGTTTTCACGTGACGGTCCGCCCTCCGAGAACGCCTCCCCGGCGGAGAAGGTTCTGTAGTGCGCCCGCCAGCGTATGGTAGTCCGCCCCTATGACAGGCGGTCGGGCGATGATCAGGACGTCCCAGCCGGGCTGGAACGAGGGCGCCATCACCCTTAGCGCCTCCCGGAGCCGCCTGCGCACTCGGTTCCGAACGACCGCTCCGCCGAGCTTGCGTCCGGTCGAAAGTCCGAAGCGCGTCACCTCGAGGTCGGTCCGTCGGATCCGAACCACCAGCAAGGAGTGGGACCTGACGGTTCCCTCACCCTGCAATGCGGCAAAGTCCTCCGGGTTGGAGAGCATCACCAGCCGCGGCGAGTTGTGGCCGCGGTCCTCGGTTAGACCGTCAGCTTCTTCCGTCCGTGAGCGCGGCGGGCGGCCAGAACTCGGCGTCCTCCGGACGTCTTCATCCGGGCGCGGAAGCCGTGTTCCTTGGCGCGATGTCGCTTTTTGGGCTGATAGGTCTGCTTCATCGGATGGTGTGTATCTCTCCATTCGGCCTCAGGGTCAGGATACCCCGAAAGGCACGCGAACGCGCCTGGCGCCCGTAAGCGCTTCGGCGCGTCTGCCGGCGGATTATATGTATGCCCGATCGGGGGTGTCAAACATGTCGGACCCAGTCGAGGCGAATCCGGAGGCCAGCGGCGCTGGCCGATCGATACTCCCCGGGAGTATGCGATTCGCTACCTTCCTGAGCCTTGCCCGGGTCACCCGGGCGGTGCTATTCTTCGTCGGCCGGAGGCGCCAGACAACCCTTGGCATCGGCCCAGAGGGACCGTGAGGACCGCCAGACTGCTCAGGACACCAGCCTTGGACGGTCGGTAGCTCACGGCACCGGGCGGCCGATAGTGGACCAGGTGGCCGTCACAAATCTGGCTATCCATTTCGGTTTCGATCAGGACTGAGCCTGCCCGATGGACACAAAGCAAGTCTGGCGCGCGGCACTCGGAGATCTTCAGGTCTCCCTGTCTCCGGCCAACTTCGAAACGTGGCTGCGCGACACTGTCCTCGTCGATGTCGATGACAAGAAGTTCAAGATCGCGGTGCCCAACGGTTTTGCGAAGGATTGGCTCGAGAACCGCTACCGCTCCCTGATCTCCCAGACGCTGGCTCGCATCGTCGGCTACAGCGTCCAGGTCGAGTTCATTGTCCGCCCCGCCGGCGAAGCGAACGGCGCGATCGGTTCCGCCGGCCCCGCGGCCAGACCGGTCTCCCAGGCCGTGCGCGTGGAACCGACGCGTGTCGGTGCTCCGGATGGCGCCTCGACCTACATCAACCAGAGATATACCTTCGCCAACTTCATCGTCGGGTCGGCCAACCGACTGGCCCACGCCGCCAGCCTCTCCGTCGCCGAGCGGCCCGGCCACGCCTACAACCCGCTCTTCCTGTACGGCGGAGTGGGGTTGGGCAAGACGCATCTGATGCACGCCATCGGCAATGCCGTCATCGCCCGCTTTCCGCGGAAGCGCGTCGTCTACGCCACCAGCGAGAAGTTCACCAACGAGTTCATTACCAGCATCCAGCAGGGCAAGATCGACGAATTCCGGGCGCGCTACCGCAGGATCGACCTCCTCCTGATCGACGACATCCAGTTCATCGCCGACAAGGAGCGAACCCAGGAGGAGTTCTTCCACACCTTCAACACGATCCACGAGGACGGCAAGCAGATCGTGCTCTCGTCCGATCGGCCTCCGAAGGCGATCCTGACGCTGGAAGAGCGGCTCCGCAGCCGATTCGAGTGGGGCCTCATCGCGGACCTCACCGCGCCGGACTTGGAGACGCGCATCGCGATCCTTCGGGCCAAGGCGGAGGAGCAGGCCGTCCCGGTCAGCTCGGACGTGCTCGAGTTCATCGCTCGCAAGGTGGTCAGCAACATCCGCGAGCTCGAGGGCGCACTCAATCGAATCGTCGCGTACGCCAGCATGGGCGCCGTGCCGATCACGATCGAGTTGGCTCAGGCCGTTCTCTCGAACGTCCTGTACAACCCGAAGAAGCGCCAGGTCACGGTCGAGCGGATCACCCGTGCCGTGGCCGACTACTACGGCGTCCCAATGGACGCGCTCAAGGGCCAGAAACGCGACAAAGCGATCGTGGTGCCGCGGCAGATCGCGATGTTCTTGATGCGCGAGGAGACGGACGTCTCGCTCCTTCGAATCGGAGCCGAGCTGGGCGGCCGTGACCACTCAACGGTCCTGCACGCCTGCGACAAGATCAATCGCGAGATGGGCATCAACGACGAGCTGCGACGGGAGCTGGCGGCCGTTCGCGAGCTCATCTACGCGGACTAGGGTCAGGATCAGGCAGACCCGGCAGAGCGCGGCGGGATCCCCAAGCGAGCACGGACCTGAGCCGGCGTAGCGGGCTCCCGACCCATGGCGCGGGAGATCTTGACCAGCCGCTCGACCAGCCGCGGGTTGGAGGCAGGGTCAGTGCGGCCTTCGTCGAACCAGAGGTTGTCTTCCAGCCCGACGCGCACGCCCCCGCCCATCGCGATAGCCAGTCGGTTCACGTCGAACTGGTACTGGCCGATCCCGGCCGCGGCCCACGTCGCTCCCGTGGGAAGGCGCTCCACGAGGAGGGCCAGGTTCAACGGAGTGGCCGCCAGCGTGCCAAGCGACCCGAGCAGCAGATTGACGTAGACCGGGGCGGATAGCAGCCCACGATCCTGCAGGTAGTGAGCGTAGTCGAGCATCCCGAAGTCGAAGACCTCCAGCTCCGGAACGATCCCACGCTCCTCCATCGCACGGGCCAGGCCCTGAATGGTCGCAGGGGCGCTGATCGAGGCCTCCTTCGGGAAGTTGAGCGAGCCCAGCGTCAGGCTGGCCATCTCGGGTTTGGCGTCGCCATCGAGTTCCAGGACTACGGCCCGGCCCGCCAGCTCTGGGCTCACGCGCCCGCTGGTGGTGATGCAGACCACGATCTCCGGGACGGAGGCCCGGACGGCGCGGATGAACTCGGCCGCGATGGCCGGATCCTGCGTTGGCCGGCCGTCGGAGTCGCGCGGGTGAACGTGGACGATCGACGCTCCTGCGTCCGCACAGCGGCGGACGTCCGCGGCGACCTCGTCAGCCGTTAGCGGCACGTGAGGCGAGCTCGCCCTGGTGGGAACCATGCCCGTGGGGCACAGATTGACGATCAACTCGTCGCTCAACTGGGCGCCTCCGCGGAACGCTCCAGGGGGCGCGCCGGCACCCCGACGACGGTGACGTCGGCCGGAACGTCTTTGACGACCGCGGCGCCCATGCCCACGACCGCGCGGTCACCGACCCGCAGGTGATCCCTGATGATCGCGCCGGCCCCGACGTACACCTGCTCGCCAAGGGTCACCATGCCGGCTACGTTGGCGCCGGGCCCGAGGAACGAGTAGCGGCCAACCTCGGTGTGATGACCGACGAGCGATCCGCGGTTCAGGATCGTGCCCTCACCGATGCGCGAATGAGCCCCGACGACCACGAGTGGGCAGACGACGCAGCCGGGCTCGATGACCGCGGTGGGGGAGACCACGGCCGAGGGATGGACCAGGGTGGCCAATCGGCGACCCTCGCCAACGAGCCGCCGCATGATCCCCATCCGCCGCACCGGGCCGATCGCCGGCAGAACGGGGAGGTCCGGCTCGAACGCGGCCTGGTCATCCACCCACAGGATCGGTGGCAGGTGGGTCGGATCGGCGCGCTCCCGATCCAGGCCTTCGATCCAGGCCGCGACCTCCACATCAGCCATGCGACAGAGGTCCGTCACTTCCTCCGCAAAGCGAAGGGCCCCCACGAGAATCACTCGTTCCAGGTGCGGCACGTTCCGGATGCTAGCACGCGGTACCATCGCGGCGATGATCCCCGTCTTCCGCCCATTTGCCGGCCAGGAGGAGATAGACGCGGTCGCCGAAGTGCTGCGATCGGGATGGTGGGGTCTTGGCCCCAAGACCCGCGAATTCGAGATCTCGTTCGGTGAGGCCGTCGGGGCCAAGCACGTGGTTGCCACCAACTCGGCCAGTGCCGCACTCCTGCTCTCTCTGGTTTCGCTGGACCTCGCGGGCCGCGAGGTCATCACGCCGGCCTTGACCTTCGCCTCTACGAACCACGCCATCATCCAGGCCGGCGGCCGGCCGGTCTTCGCCGACGTGGACCCGGTCACCCTGACTATCGATCCGGCGGAGATCGAGCGTCTCGTCTCGCCGCGCACGGCGGCAATCATGGTCGTCGACTATGCCGGCCACCCCGGGGACTATGACTCGATTCAGGACATCGCTCGGGAGCACGGGCTGTTCGTGCTGGAGGACGCCGCCCACGCGTGCGGCGCCACTTACCGCGGCCGAAGGGTCGGCTCGATCGCGGATGCCACCTGTTTCAGCTTCCAGGCGGTGAAGAACCTATCGACCGGGGAGGGTGGCGCCGTCTCCCTGGCCGATGACTCGCGAGCCTTGCGCCTTGGAAGGCTCCGGCTCTTCGGCGCGAGCCGAAGCTCGTGGGAACGGTCTGCGGGCAAGACGTTCGAGTGGGACTACGACATCGACGAGCTCGGCTTCAAGGCGCACATGAGCGACATAGCCGCCGCCATTGGGCTCGTCCAGCTGCGCCGACTTCCAGAGATGAACGCGCGCCGACGCCAGATCGCCGAGGCCTACACGAGCGCCTTCGGCGAGCTGGGGTGGCTGACGACGCCGGCCGAGCGGCCCGAGGTACGCAGCGCCTGGCAGATGTACGTCGTTCGAGTCGCCGAGCGCGATCGCTTCATGACCCATCTCGCAGGGCACGGGGTTTCTTCAGGGGTCCATTTCAAACCGACCCATCTTTACCGTCCCTACCGGCAATTCAGCAGGCCCCTGCCGATCACCGATGAAGTCTGGCTGCGGCTGGTAACGCTGCCGCTATTCCCCGGCCTCGCCGACAGTTCCGTCGATCAAGTGATCGAGGCCGTTCGCTCGTTCCGGCCGAAGGTCGCCGGCATCTAGGCCTGGGCCACCGCGAGGACTCGGCGGAGGCTATTGACCATGGTCAGCTCGTCGGAGAGCAGGGCCTGGCCCGCCTCCGCAATCCGGCGCCGGCGCTTCTCGTCGTCCAAGAGCGCTCTGGTCTCGTCGAGCAGCCCATCGAGAGGCGCCTCGACATAGTGGATCCCCGGCACGAATGGATATGGGTCGGTCATCGGCTCGGTGACCACGACGGCGCCGGCCGCGAGGGCCAGCAGCAGGCGCAACCCGACGAAGTTCCCGGGCACGCGCTGGACGTTCAGTACCACCCGGGAGCGGCGCAGGAGAGCGTTTCTCTCGGGACCCCACACGTTCTCCGCTACTGTGAGCCGTGGCTCGCTTGCAACCAGGCGCGCTAGCTCTCGTCGTCGCCATGCCACCCATGCATCGGTCCGGCCGAGCGAGACAACGGCCAGGTCGCGGTCGCCCAGGCCCGGGGGGAGGATCTCGCCTGCCACTGCCGCCGCGTACCCCCAAGGAACCACGGAGGCGGTCACGCCGCGACGCGCCAACGTGGCCGCAGCTGCTCGGTTGGTGACCACCAGCTCGTCGCAGAAGCCGGCGGCCCTGTCGAGGTCCCGGGCGTTGCGATAACGCTCCCATTCACCCAGCATCTCTCCCCTTACGCGGGCCATCGGGCGGGGCAGAGGCACTCCCCGGAGAGGCCGCAGTGGCACGCGGGCCAGCTCCAGAAGGGGCGAGCGACCAACCCGCGCCGCGAGACCGCCCCCAGACTCGCCCGGGGGTAAGAGCGGCTCACCCACCCAGGCGATGCGAGGACAGCCCGGATGGTCATTGCGTCCCGCGCCGAGAACGGCCAAGAAATCGCGCTGGAATCCTATGCCGAGCAAAATGCGCAGCCCAGATCGGTCGTCATGTGGCCCGACGACTCGTGCCTTGATCCCGAGCTCCGCGGCGGCCGATCGCGCGGCTTCCACGAGCTCCAGGGTTAGTCGGTAGGCGGAGTGTCCGACTGCCAGACCGATCGGCCCGGACGGCGGGAACGGGGAGCCCTCCGGGACGGCCTGATCTGGAGCCGAGCCGCGCGCCGCGCGCTTTTCCGTAGCGGAACCCTCTTTCACCGGAACAGAATATGCAGTACCGCGGGTGGACGACAGCGACGCAACGGCAAGATTCGCCGCCGCCGCGGGTGGACAACCTGCCGATAACGGTGGATAACCGAATGCGCGTGTGGAGAAACGGGGCCCCGGGACGCGACCCGTCCGGTCCCGCCGGCGTGATCGCGGGCGCTGTGACCCGGTCGCTTACGCCTCGCCTGAGACCGTCAACCGGTCCGTCCCCGATTCGACGAGAGACGTCCACCGCTGAGGGAGACTACTCCACTAGTCTGCCCAGCGTGGCCGTGCGGCAGACCCACATCCTCCACACCATTACTACGATGATGACGAGATGAGAAGATAGATAGACAATCCACCTAGAGTAGGATCAGCGTCCGTCACCCAAACGACTACCCTCACTCTCTGCCCGCCTCGCCGACTCAGGGGAGTAAAGCCGAAGTGAAACTCTCGGTCCTGCAGGAGAACCTGGCTCGAGGTCTCCAGGTCGTCAGTCGAGCCGTCTCGACCCGGAGCACTCTACCGGTCCTCAACAACGTTCTGCTTCGCACTGAAGACGGTGGCCTGAAGCTGACCGCCACCAACCTCGAGATCGGGATCACGTACTGGGTGCCGGGCAAGATCGACACGGGCGGCTCGATGACCGTCCCTGCCCGCCTGTTGACGGACATAGTCACCGGACTGCCGGCGAACGAGCGAGTCGAGCTCGAGCTGCAGGCCCAGGAGATGCTCCACATCAAGGCCGGCCGCCTCGAGACCCACGTCAAAGGGATCGACGCCGAGGAGTTCCCGGCGATTCCCACGGCCGGCGAGCGACCAACGACGCGCGTGCCGCAGAACATCCTGCGGGTAGCGCTGGGCGAGGTGACCTTCGCGGCCGCGACCGATGAGGCCCGACCGATCCTGACCGGCGTTCTGGCTCACTTCGAGGGAGACAGGCTGACGCTGGCGGCAGCGGACAACTACCGGATCGCCGTCAAGACGATCACGGTCCTCGACCCGGTGGAGGAGACGAGCCTGGTGGTCCCCGCTCGATCTCTGCACGAGCTCTCGCGAGTCCTCTCCGACACGGACGAGCCCGTCGACATCGTGCTGTCGCCAAGCCGAAACCAGGTCCTCTTCCACATGGAGGGGATAGACGTCGTCAGCCGCCTGATCGATGGCCAGTTCCCGAACTACCAGCAGGTTCTGCCAAAGGGGTTCACGACCAAGGCCACGGTCGACCGTGACCAGCTGCTCAAGGCAGTCCGACTTGCAAGCCTGATCGCCAGCTCATCGGCGAACATCGTCAAGCTGCAGGTCGGCAAGGACGCCGAGATCGGCCTGACGGTAAGCGCGGCCACGGACGTCGGCGACAACCGCAGCGAAGTGGAGGCAGTTGTAGAAGGCGACGGCACCACGATCGCCTTCAACGCCCGCTACCTCCTTGACGTCCTAATGAACGTGGACGCCGAGCAATTCTCCCTGGAGCTCAATGGGCCCCTTTCGCCGGGCGTCTTCCGGCCGGTCGGCGACGGACAGTATGTGCACGTCGTTATGCCGGTCAAGACGACCTCGTAGGAGCAGCTGATCTCCGACGCTCAACCTGTCGCGGCTCCCAACCGGCCGCCGACGCTCATCCGCTCCCTGACCATCCGCAACCTGCGGGGCTACGCCGCGCTTGACCTGGAGCTAGGTCCGGGACCTCAGCTGGTGTGGGGCCCGAATGCCGCCGGCAAGACCACGCTGTTGGAGGCGGTCGTTCTCCTGGGGCTGGGCCGCTCGCACAGGACCGCCGCTGACTCTGAGTTGATCCGCTGGGGCGCCGACTATCTTCGCGTCGAGGGAGTGATGGCGCCGGTATCCGGCTCGGGCCAGGCGGCCGCCCGGACCATCGCGCGGGTCGACCCCGGGCCGGCCGTTGAGAGCGGCGGAGCGGCGAGCGAGCCGGAGGCGGCTCCATACGGAGTCGCTTTGGAAGTCGCACTCCAGGCAGGCGGCGGCCGGAAGAGGATCCAGATAAACGGCGTTCCCCGTCGCCCGGCCGCCCTGGCGGAGCATCTGCGGGCCGTGCTCTTTGCCCCCGAGGAGATGCTGCTGGTGATCGGCCCGCCGAGCCTGCGTCGCGCCGCTCTGGATGGACTGACCGCGCCCCACGACCCGCGCTACGTCTCAAACATCGCGACCTACACGCGGGCACTCCAGCAGCGCAACGGCCTCCTGCGGGCGATTCGGGAGGGCGAGGGGGATCGAGACCAGCTGCGCCTCTGGGACGAGCCATTCCTGGCAGCCGGTTCGGCAATCGTGGCCGCGCGGCTGCACCTCCTGGAGATGCTTGCGGGGCCGCTGGCGGCCGCCCACCGCGAGATCGCGCCGGGCGAGGAGCGGCTGACGATTGGGTACTCCACGAACGCCCCGCTGCTTCCCGGAGAAGGGCCACGCGACGCGCTAACCAGGCGACTTGCGGAGACGGGGGAGAAGGAAGCCTGGAACGGGAGCACTCTCGTCGGGCCGCACCGCGACGACCTCGTCTTCAGCATGGCGGGTCGCGACCTGACCACTTTCGCTTCGCGTGGACAGCAGCGGACCGCGATCCTCGCCTTGAAGCTGGCCGAGCTGGATCTGCTCACGCTCCTGGACGGCCGGCCGCCGCTGCTCCTCCTCGACGATGTTTTCAGCGAGCTGGATTCGGCCCGGCGCGGCCACCTGGTCCGCCGGATCGCGGAGCTGCCCCAGGCTCTTATCACGACGACGGATCCGGCCGACATCGACCCGGAGCTGCGCCGCCGGGCTCGGCCATGGCATGTTGTGCCCGAGGAGTCCGGAGCGCGGGTAGTGGAGGGAGAGGCGTGAGCGGAGGACACGACCGGCCGAGCGAGCCGGGGCGGGGGCGCCGGGGGCGCCTCTCCGTGAGGGGTGGAATTCCTCGGGAGGAGAACGCCGACCATCGAAGCGGTGAAAGTCCGGCCGACGACCGCCCGGAGGGCGCACCTCGAGGCATGGAGCGACTAGCCGATCTGCTGCCGCGGATCGCCCGCGAGCACGGTCTGGAAGAGCAGCTGGATCAGGCACGCGCCGCCGTGGCCTGGGACCGGATCGTTGCCGATCGAGTGCCGGCGGCCGTCGGAGCGTGCCGTCTGATCGACCTGCGCCAGGATGTGGCGACAATCGAGATCGACATGCCGATCGTGGCCCAGGAGATCCGTCTCCGGACGCCGGAACTCCTGGCCGCTCTCCGTGCGACCGTCAGAACCCCTATCCGCCAACTCCGCTTGACGACGCGCCACGTATAATCCCCACCTGCGAACGCCGGTCCGGCCGCCTGGGAAGCGGCCGGGTCTCAAAGGGCGCCACCAGTCCGTCGTAATCCCGCCACTATTCCCGCCGCTAGCAGCCGCCAATGGCACTCCGCCTGCAGATGAACCTCGGCCTTGTGGCCGAGTCACAACGACTACCCGACTCCGCTGACACGGTCATCGTGGTCGAGCCGAACATCGGCTCCACCTCTCGCACCAAAGGGAGTCTTTTCCTGCTCGTCACGGGGGCCGGCGGGAGGAAGCTCCGCGAGGCGACCAAGATCATCGCCGATCGCGTTCGGGAGGATTACTACTACGACCTTTCGGCCGGCATCTCCGCCTGTCTGCGAAAGGCCGTCCGCAACGCCAACAACGTCCTCCTGCACTCACCCGAGCGTCCGACCGTCGTCGCTGGTGAGTCGCCGCCGATCGGGCTGGCCCTGGCCGTCGTCCGAGGCAACGAACTCTACGTGGCGACCCTCGGTCCGGCCGAGGCCTATCTGATCCGGCAGGCCAGGCTGCTGACCCTCCCCGATACCAGCCCGGAGAGCGGCCTTCCGGACGAAGGTGCCGATGGGCCCGAGATCTGGCACGGTGAGATCACGATGGGCGACTGCCTCATCCTCATCTCGCCGAACGTGACCCGACGCATCGGCCTCGGGCCGATCCAGGACACCGTGGGCCAGCTCCACCCACAGGGCGCGGTCGATGAGATCCATCGCCAATTCGGCTCGGGCAGCCTGGGCAGCACGGGTGGAGACGGCCTCATCGTCGTCGAAGCCACCGAAGTGGCCTCCACGCACAGAGCCCAGCCACTCAAGCCGGTCTGGCCCAGCGACTCGCGCGCCGGAGCGCCGGAGCGCTCGCCGATCCCGCTGGCAGACACCGTCGTGGGCGGCATGGCGGCCGTCCAGAGTACGGCCCGCCACGCCCAGGCCACGGCCGACGGCTGGATGCGGCGAGGCGCCTACAGTCTCTTCGACCGGATGCCGCAGAGGGCGATGTCGCGCGGCCGGGTGACGCCCATGACCGTCCGCCGGGAGCGCCAGCAAAGAGCTGCACTCGCGGTCATCGGCCTGCTGGCGGTCATCGGCCTCGTCGGCACGAGCATGTGGTTCTTCGCGGGCGCCAACAAGACGGACAACATCGACTCCCGGCAGCGAGCCGAGCAGGCGTACGCGCGTGCCCAGTCGGACCTCGACCAGGTCTACGGCAATGGCCGCGACCTCATGACGAGCAACCCGGACAAGGCCGCCGGGATCCTCAAAGACGCCTACGCGAAACTCCAGGAAGCGCAGGACAACAGCTACCCCGCGGCCAAGCTGGCCGACTCACGGACGCAGGTCGTGGCGGGCTTAAACCGCTACTACCACGTCACGACGATCCAGCCGACTCAGGTCGCGTCGTTCACCACGGACGACCTCGCGGGCGCCGTGCTCGGTCCTGACGGCGCCGCCTACGTGATCGACACGACGGAGTCGGCCGTGTATTGGGTCAACCTCCAGACGGGGACCAAGCTGCGCATCCTGCGAGCGGGCCAGGAGGTGCAGGGCGGCATCGTGGGCAACCCGCGCGTCCTTGCCACGGGCGGTCAGGACGTCCTGATCCTCGACGACTTCAACTCGGTCTGGCGCTGGAGACCCGCGGCCACTGACAAGACCGGCCGCGGCTCGCCGATCAAGCTCAACATCCCCGACAGCGTCACCTGGGGCCTGGGCCCCCGTGCCCTTGGCACTTTCATCATCAACTCGCAGCTCGGCCAGTACAACCTGTACGTCGTCGTCCCCAGCGCCGGTCAGATCCTGAAGTACCCGCCCGCAACGGACGGCAGCAGCTTTCCGCAGGCGGCCCGGGCCAACTACCTGAGCGTGTCCCAGGATCTCACCAACGTCGACGACATGTACGTCGACGGCAAGATCTACCTCGTCGACAAGGGCAAGATCGTCCAGTGGGAGGGCGGCCAGAGCAAGAGCTGGGCGCCGGACAAGCCGGGCGTACGAACCGGTGAGAAGGATGGCGATGCCCTTCTGCGACCTAAGGGCCCGTCCTACACTCGCCTGACCGCCGACAACCCGACCCAGGATCAGGGCACGTTCTACGCCTACGATGGCGTGTACCGGCGCATCGTCGCCTTCAAGAAGAGCGACGGAACTTTCGTCGGACAGTACATGGTCCCGCCCACGTCGCCGTTGCTGTCGGCCCTGAAGGGCCTGTTCGTGACAACGGGGACCGGAGGCACGAACCCGGTTCTCTATTGGGTCGAGAGCGGTCGCCTGTACAGCGCCTCCCTCAATCCGTCGGCAACCCCGACGACCCAGGCGTCGGCGAGTCTGAGCCCATCGCCGACGCTCTCCGGCTCGGCCGGGCCAACCGCCAGCCCGTCCACGAAGCCCTGACCGCACTCCGGGCCCGGCCGGTCTGCAATTCCTCGGGTTCGGGGCGATAATCGGCCAATGGCAGAGTCGCTCGCCGAGGTGGTTGTCGAGAGTGTTCGAGTCCACATGCTCTCGAGCCAGCACGTCGTCCTGCTCAAGGAGACGGAGCGGGAACGCTATCTGCCGATCTGGATCGGCCCGTGGGAGGCTAACGCGATAGCCACGCGGCTCCAGGGCGTTACGGCCGAGCGGCCACTCACTCACGACCTGTTCGCGGCCGTCCTCTCGGAGCTGGGTGTGACGGTCCATCGAGTCGTGGTTTCGAGCCTGGCCGATGAGACGTTCCACGCCACGCTCGAGCTGGAGCTGAACGGTCGCATGTACGCGATCGACGCCCGGCCGTCGGACGCGCTGGCGCTGGCGGTGCGGACCGGCGTTCGAATCTACGCCTCGACCGAAGTCCTCGACCGTGCGGGAGTCGAACCCGAGACGCAGGTCGACCAGAAGCTCGAGGTCTTCCGGGAGTTCATCAACTCGCTCGACGTCGACCTCGGGGAGGGCCACCGAGAGGGCCCGGGCTCTTCGGAGCCTCCGCTCGAGTAACGCCGGAGATCCCTCCGGCCGGTTCCGCGGATCAACCGAGGATCGCCTCGCCTCGCCGCATCGCCGCGCCCCGCCCCAACCACAGGCGCAGCCGAAGCGACCAGAAGTCCCGCATTGCCCGGAAGACGACGCTCGGCTTGGCGCCGGTCGGCGAGCCGGCGGTGCGCGGGTAGTGGGGCACACCGACCTCAGCCAGAGCCCGGCCCTCGAAGCGCAGCTTGATCAGCAGCTCGGCCGTGAAGAAGGCGCCGCCCGACGAAACGCGGATCCGGGTCAGGGCCTCTCGTCGGAACAGCTTGCACGCGCAGTCGATGTCGCGGACGCGGACCCCGAAGAAGATTCGATTGGACAGGCGATAGATGCGGGCGTACCAGCGTCTGATCGGCGGGTCGGCACGCTTGAGGCGATAACCCACCACGACCTCCGGTGAGTCGGGCGCGGCCAGCCGTTCGGTCAGGCGGCCGACGTCCGCGACCTTGAACTGGCGGTCGCCGTCGGTGAAGGCGATCAAGCCGAAGCGGGCCGCCCGGAACCCGGAACGCAAAGCCGCGCCGTAGCCCAGGTTGGTCGGGTGGTGCACCACCCGGAAGAGGTCCGGATGGCGTTTCGCCAGGTCGTCGGCAATGGCAGCCGTGCGGTCGCGCGAGCCGTCATCGACCGCGATGATCTCGAAGCGCTGAGCCAGGGCGGGTAGAGCGCCGAGGGCCTCTTCCACCATGGCCTCGAGGTTGGCCTCTTCGTTGTGGGCCGGGAAGAAGAAGGACAACTCGGCGACGCGACCGGCGGTGGAAGCCGCCGTGCCCGCCGTGCCCGCCGCGTCCGTAGAGCTCGAACCGCCATTTGCGCTCACTGGCTTCCCTTTCGGCCGATCACCTGGTTCATCGTGACGCCCGGGTCTATTGTCCAGGGATTGCATCGTCCCACACCGGTCATGTTGGGAGCGGCTCCGAAACCCACTGGCCGGGCGCCGGGGCGGGGTCGCACTTGCCCAGCGTGATCTGTGGATTGATCCGCGCGACGACCTGGTAGATGCCCGGCAGAACGGTCGGCTTGAGATCGTAGGTTGCGAGTAGCGCCTCGAGGCCGTCACATCCCCAATCGAAGCGATCCGTGAACACGGGCCGCTTGCCGAGGTAGAGGTCGAAGACATCCCAGACCTCGCCTATGCGGTCATTCTTGCGCGTGCTGTCGTCCACGATCAGGACGTCCGGTCGGAGACCCTCCACCTTCTGGCCGTACCACAGGGTCGTCGACACGTCCCACCTGCTCTCGATGACCGAATTCTCGGGCAGGCCTCCCCGGTCCGGCGGCGCAAGGACGGCGTGGACCCACCTGGCGTCGGAGGTCATGGTCGCCTCGCTGACGCCGCCCGGGTTCGGGTCGTTCTGCGGCAGCTGACGCACTTGCACCACACCGAGCGCGCCGACGACCAGTGCCGCGGCCACGACCCCTTCGACAACCAGCGTGGCCGTCTCGGCCCAGCGCGCGGTGGGGCCTGGCCCGTCGCGACGGGGAGACTCAGCTCGGGAAGGTTCAGCGGCCTCCGTTCGGTCGGCCTCGGCCCAGTCGGCCTCCGTTCGATCGGTCTCCAACCGGTCGGCTCCGGGTCGATAGGCCGCGGCCCGCGCCTGCGTCGCGATCCAGACGCCGAAGCCGACAAGATCGGCCGCACCCAGCCCGATCCACGTGTAGGCCACGAGTAGCGGGACGAGGTAGTAGCGCTCGATGTCGGCGTTCGCGTACGAAGCCGCGAAGAAGCACACGGCGAAGGCCGAGAGCCCGCTGAGGAGGACGTAGCGGGGGCGCCGGACGAGGCTCGTCGCCAGGCCGATCGCTGCCACGATGCCTACCGGCCCCAGCCAGCCGGTGATCAGGTCCATCACGGCGCTGGCCTTCGTGCCCAAGTTGCCGAACGGATCGACCAGGCTGCCGCGGAACTGCTCGGCCAGAACGACGTAGAGGAAACCGCTCCAGGTGTCAGGATGGCCGTACACGAGCGGGGCGTGCATGGCCGCTCGAATCGGCAGTTCCAGGAAGAACACCGTCAGCGTCGCGGCCAGTACACCGACGCAGGCCAGCACCGTCCGCCACCGCAGAACGACTCGCCAGTCGGCCGCCAGCACGAAGAGGCCGATCGCCGGCGGCAAGAGCAACGCCAGCGAATGGTTGGCCACGGCAACGCCATAGACAAGGGCTGCCGCCACCAGCCACCGATCGGCGCGATCGACAATCTCGGGGTCCTCGCTGCGACGCCGCCGGTCCCACGTCAGGAGTAGCAAGAACAGGACCGCGACCAGGGCCACATGGAGCATGTGCGGGTCGGCGTGAGTGGCCAGGCGCCAGAACAGCTGGCTGCAGGCGAGCATCAGGCCGATCGCCAGCGCGATCCAGCGCTTCCCCGTGAGTAGCTGAACGAGTCCGACCGCTCCGGCCACAGCCGCCGCGGCGGTGATCGCTTGCAGCAGGTTCATCCGGTATGCCGGGTCGCCGAAGGGCTGGAGCAGTATCGAGGCGACCCATCCGAGGATCACGTAGGCCGGATAGCCGGTCGGATGGGCGGTGCCCAGAAGCGGACCGACCGTCTGGAACTCGGCCGTGTCCCAATCCGCGACGCCCGGCAGGAGCGTCGGTATGACCAGGTACATCGTCACGACGGCCGCGGCCATCGGGGCGACGAGGGCAAGCACGACGGCGGGGTCGGTCACACGGCGGTAGAGAAGGGCTAGGCGGCGCCGCCCCGACATTGCCGGCGTCCCGCCAGGCGCGGCTTCTCGGGAGCTCATCGCGCCTGCCTCTGGCAGCTCGACTCGGACTGGGGAGTTATCACCAGCCAAGCGTAGTGCCCCACGTCGTGCCCCAGAAGTTGATGGCTACGGACGCGGCCACCAGCAGGAGGAATAGCCGGAGCCGGCCAATCCGGCTCGCGCCCAGGGCGACGAGGATCAGCGCGAATGGCGCGAAGTCGTTGCTGAAGCGGTAGCCGAACTGGACCCAGCCCTGGCTGAAGTGCATCAAGTTCACGATGCCGATCCCTAGCACGGCGATCGTGGCACCCACGGTCGCGCGATCGAGCCTCCGCAGCCGGGCCGGGAGCCAGGCGAACGGTGCCATCAGGTAGGCGGGACTGGTCAGGATGATGCTCATGCCGATTGCGTTGGGCATCGCCAGCGGGCAGCCGGCATCGAAGAGACCACGCGTCGTGTTGACCACGCAGACAGGGTCCCCCTGGCCCGGGTAGACACCCTTCATGTCGGGCATGATCTGCGGCGCCTGGAACAGCATGATCATCAAGTTCTGCGGAATGTAGCGGAGGTCCGTGATGGACCAGTCCGGGTTGTAGCCGAACGGATAGCCGAGTTCGATGCGATAGAGATAGTCATACGCGGGATTGAAGAGGTGGCCGCTCGTGGCGTAGGTCACGACCAGCAGGGTCAGGATCGGCACCGCGGCCCCTGCCCCGGCCAGGATCCCGCGCCGCAGCCACGTCCCGCCGCCTCCAACCAGGATCAGGAACGGGAACCCGAACAGAATCGTCAGGCGGGCGGTGACGGCCAGGCCGAAGAGGATCCCGGCAGCCACCTGCACGGACTCGGGCGCGGACAGGGCTGTCCAGAACGACGCCAGGGCCCGGTCCACCGCAGCGCTGTTGCGCCTGGAGAGCCACCACAGGGCGACGATGGCGGCCGCGAGGAGGGCGTCGACCGCTTCGATGAGCGTGGCCGACTGAGCACCGCCAATGAATAGGGCGGGTATTCCCGCTACGACTACGACCGTGACGGCGAACGGCGCCAGGACGCCGCTTCGGCCCGCCACGACCACCGCTAGCGCCGCCGCGAGGGCGCCCATCGCCGCTCCCAGAACGGTCAGCCACCCGACCGGCGTGCCGGCGCCCGCCAGTACGACAAGCAGCTCGCCCGAGACCCCCAGGGCGCCGAGCAGGGCGACCGACGACCAGCCGCCCGGCCAGCCGATCTTCCGGACGGCCGGGATCGAGTCAGCCGCCGGGCGGGGCTCTGCCGCGTCGCGATCCACCGAGAGGGCCAGACCAACGGACAAGAGCAGGCAACCCAGGGCAACGATGTGGGCCCAGAACCAGGTCGTCCCGATTGCGGCCGCATACCAGAGGACGGATCCGAGGCCGAGGAATATCGACGTCGACAAACGTATCGCCGGCCGTACGGGCAGCTTGCCCAGCATCCAGTAGGCGATCCCGACGTCGATGGCGGCGAAGATCGTGGCCAGAAGTTGCTCGTTGGTAGACACGTGCCACACGGCTACGAACGGCAGGAGAACCCACGCCGGCAGAGGCGGGAACGGAATGATGCCCCGCCCGGTGCTCTGGCCGGCCGGATCCAGGATCGGCATGACGTCCTGATAGCCGGGGGTGGGGATCGAGGTCTGGCCGTCCAGCCATGACTGTGCCTGAAGCACGAAGTGCAGGTAGGGGTTCGTGCGGTTCGGTTGACTTATGAAATAGACGATCAGGCAAAGCATCACCAGGCCGAGGCCCAAGAGGATTGCGCCCCAATCTGTTGCGTCGGCCGTCGTTGTATCGGCGGCCCGCGGCACCCGGTTGGGCGACCCGTCCGAGGAGCCGGCCTGGGTTATACTCCGCTCCAATTTAGCGCTCGCCCAGGAGGCCGAAGAGGTTGGCAGGCATGAGCTTGCGAGGGGACAGCCCGCGGGGGCGCGAGTCAACGGAAACGAGTGCCGTCACAGCAATCCCCGCCATCCTCGTGCTCCTCGCCCTTGGCTTGGCCCTCCGCTTCATCATCGCATACGTGCTCTTGCCGGGGTCGGGCTTCCCCAACGACCTGGGCGCCTTCCAGTTCTGGGGCAACGACATCGCGGCGCACGGCCCGATCGGGTTCTACGATCGGACGGGCTTCATCGACTACCCGCCCGTCTACCTGCTCCTCCTAAGTCTCGTCAGTCTCTTGACCGGCGGAAGCATCGGCGAGGGCGTCAAGATCCTGCCGATCCTCTCGGACCTCGCCCTGGCGGGAGTCGTCTGGGTCATGGTCGGGGAACTCGGAGGTTCCGGCCGCCGGGCTCTGATCGCAGCCGCGATCATCCTGTTCAACCCGGTCACCTGGTTCAACAGCGCCATCTGGGGTCAGGCTGACGCAGTCGGTGCCATCTTCCTGTTGCTCGGCCTGAGAGAGCTGCAGCGGGATCGGCGCGAGACCGCGTCGGCGCTCGCCGTACTGGCGGTCCTGACCAAGATGCAGCTCGGCATCCTGGGTTTCATCGTGGGATTCGTGGTAGTGCGCCGGTCGTTGGTGCCACGTACCGGAAACGCCGATCCGGTGCGAATCCTGACTTCCATCGGCGCGGGGCTGGTGACGGTGGCGCTCGTCTGCCTGCCCTTCACGGGACTCGACTTCCTTGGCCTGACCCATCGCCTTTCCTCGGTAGCGGGCCTCCTCACGGTCGCGGTCGGGCTCGTGACTGCGCTCGGGGTCTTCGCCCTGGCGCGGCGGTACCTTCCCATCGCCCAGGCGCAGCGGACCCTCGTCTCGGCTCTGCTCGGCGCTGGAACGGCGGTCGTCTTCGCCGGAATGGTGTTCGACTCGATCGTCAACCACCTGCTCAACACGTTCGGCGAGTACCCGTACCTCACGCTGAACGCCTACAACCCGTGGGCGCTGGTGACGACAGGTAATGGCGAGGCCATGGACCGTGGCCTGAGCTGGGTCCGCGACGCGCCGTTCACCGACCCGACGACCGGGATCACCGATCCGGGCTTCGTCATCGGACCGTTCTCGGCAACCGTCGTGACCGCGGCGCTCGGGCTCATGGTCCTGCTGGCGGCGGCTGCGGCGGTGGCCTGGAGGCGGTCCCGCGCCACGGACGGCGAGACCGCTGAACAGGCCACGGGCTCGGCCCCGGCCGCCGCACGCAAGACGACCGTGCCGGCCGGACCTCGCGATTGGGCCTCCGAGCAGCGCGGCCTGGCCGGTGCCTGCGCCGTGGCCGCCGCGGCGATCGCCTTCGTCGTCGGTGGCCAGCTCATCGCCCCGCTCTCGGCCCTCGTGGTCGGCGACGGGTTCCTCCTCGCCATCCTGGTCGGCGTCGCGGCCTGGGCGGCCTGGCGCGACGACAGGTTGTCGCTGCTGGTCGGCCTCACGATCCTGTCGATCGCGTTCTTCGTCGTGCCGACCCGGGCCCATGAGCGCTATCTGTTCCCATTCTTCGGACTCGGCGCGATTCTGCTGAGCTTGTCGTGGCGCTGGAGCGTCGCCTACGTCTTGCTGGCGGCGGTGAACTCCGTCAACCTGCTGGCCGTTCTGGTTGAGTACAAGGGCATCCCGGCCGGCGACGGCGCGCTCGCAGGAACCCTGACCGATTGGGGAGACGGGATAGTCAACGCCCGATGGTTCGACGGGATCATCTGGCTGATCGCGCTCTCGGCCGTGGTGACGGGTCTGGCCCTGCTCTGGGCGCTTCTGCAGATGCGCGGCGTCTCGGTCGATCGTCTGGCGGCCGAGGCCGCGGCGGCAGGAGAAGCCCCGTCAGATCTGGACGTGTCTGCCGCGCGTGAGACAGCCGCGAGCGGCGTGGCCATGGCCGCTACGGCGGCCGGCGAGGGCCCGCGCTCTGCGCCGGCCATTTCGTACGAGCTCGACGGCACGGACGAGCCGGACGACTGGACCGACGACGACTATCTCGACGATCCCGACCGGCCGGACCTGGTGCCGGCCTGGCTCATGTCCATCTGGAGGCGCTTGTATCAGCCATCGAGTATGCCCGACAGGTCTGCCGCGCTGAACGTGGAGCCTCGCGGCCGCCTGGACAAGCTGGACCTGTGGGTGGTGGTCGCGCTCGCCGTGGCCGTCCTCTCTCTGCGCGTGTACCGCCTGGACGAGCCGCTCCAGATGCACTTCGACGAGGTCTACCACGCCCGGACGGCGACCGAATTCCTCCAGGATTGGCGCTACAACATCCCGCACGACATCTACGAATGGACACATCCCCACGTCGCCAAATACGCGATCGCAGGGGGGATCGTGCTCTTCTCCGACGACAAGGTCACCTCGACCGGCCAGCTCGGAGTCGACGTCGCCGACGTCCTCATCCAGCCGCGCGCGCCGGCCTCGCCGCTGGCCGACGCCAGCAATCCGAACGATCCTCGATCGAACTCGGACGCGCGATTCGGCGATCGCATCTTCGTCGCAACGGGGGGCGAGGTGCGGGTCTACGACCTGGAGAGCCGAGCCCTGGTCCAGACCTGGTCGATCCCTGGCGCGTCATCCCTGTCGACGCCGGGGACGACCGGCGTCATCTACGTCGGCACGACGCAGGGGCGGATCTGGCGCATCGACGCAAACTCCCTCGACGACGTGAGGCTTGGGCTGGCCAAGACGGCGCAGCCGCCCACCCAGCTGGACGTCCAAACCGGGCTGGCCATCACCCACCTCTATGCCGGGACACCGCCCCTCATCCTTGTGGCCGATGCGAGTGGAAACGTGGTCTCCGTCGATTTGACCCAGAGCGGAGGCGAGGTAGTCGGCCGCGCCGTCGTTCCCGGCGCGGCCGACTTCGCCGACCTGGGAACTGGGCCGGCGGTTCTGATCAGAACCTCGGCTCCCACATCGAATTCCTCGTCCACTCCGACTCCGACCTCGACCCCGACGCCCGGTGGCTCCTCTGCCGAGGCCGAGGAGCTGGCGTCCGCCCTCGGGCTGGACATCTCAAAAGTCGAAAAGGCCCTCGCAGCCACTACCGCACCGGGCCTGGATCAGGGACTCGATCTGGGCCCCCTCAGCTCCGCCCAGGTCACCGCCGTGCAGGATCTCGTGGGGCAGGGCAAGCTCGCCGGCTTGTCCGTCGCCAGCTCCGATCCGCAGGTCATGGTCGCCTATGCCGATGGGATCGGAGTCCTGGATGGCCGGCATCTGGTCCTGACCTCGACTCTGCAGACCGACCAGCCGGCCACCTCGATCGCCATCAATCCGAACCAGAATCAGGACTCGTACCTTACGGCCGGCGACTCGCTCGTCCTGATCAAGACCGACATCACCGGCGGCACGGGCTCGGTTACCAAGGACACGAATCAGCCACTGCGCAAGATGCCCGGGGTGGTTAGCAAGGTCGTCTTCGATAACGCGACCAGGATCGTCCAGGTTCTGGGGCGGACTCCGGACGGCCAGGGCTGGACGGTCTACGCAATCGAGTCGAACGGCAACGCCGTCTTCTCGGACGCGCGCCTGCCGTTCCAGCCGGTCGCAATCGGACTCGATTCGAGCCCGCAGCTGCCCGACTCGAACCGCGAGCAGCTGCTCGCGTTCTCGCCCAACGGATCGGTGGCGGCCGTCGACGTAGGCCAGTTCGCCTTCTCCTGGCGCATCGTGGGAGTCCTCTTCGGCGCACTGATGGCGGTCTGCCTCTACCTGCTGGCCCGGATTCTCTTCCGGCGTCGAAGCGTCGGCTTGCTGGTTGCCCTCTTCTCGCTGGTCGACGGGATGCTGTTCGCCCAGTCCCGCATCGCCATGAACGACACGTACGTCGGCGGCTTCCTGTTACTGGCGTACCTGATCTTCGCCCTGATCTGGCTGAGAGTCTGGAAGAGCCGCATCGCATTCTGGCTGGGAATGCCTCTGCTGGGGGTCGTACTTGGCCTCGCCCTGGCCTCGAAGTGGGTGGGGCTGTACGCCCTCGCGAGCATCGGGGTCCTGATCCTGATCCGGTCCGCCCTGGGCCGCGTGATCGTGATCCTGGGATTAGCGGCCGGCACAGGCATCCTGGGCTGGAAGGCCATTGGCGAGATGATCACCGAGCCCAACACGGGCAACCCAGGCGCCGTGATTCTGCTGCTGCTCCTGGGGGTAGCCGTCGTCGTGGGCGGGTCGATGTGGGCCCTTTCGGCGCGCACTACGCCCGACAAGGTCCTCCTCGGCGTGGGCACGACTCTGCTCGCGGCCCTTGCGTTCGGCGCAGCTCTGGTCATGTCGCCCGGCGCGATCCAGAACGGTGCTCCCAACTACTCGTTCTTCATCATCATGCTCGCCGTCACGATGGTGGCAGCCGCCGCGAACGCTTACCACCCGATCGCCTGGGCGCGAGAGGAACTGGTCTTCGCGATTGCTACCCCGATCGCCATCGGGCTCCTGGCGGGCATCCTGGGCGCGGCCCGGTCCAGCGTCTTGCTGATCGAGATCGGCGCCGCCGGCCTGGCTGCCGGCATCGGAGCCGCGGTCGCGTTCTGGGTCGGAGGCCGGATGGGCTTCGGGCCGCTCGCAGTTCCACGAAGTCCGGACGATCCCGCGTCGTATGCGGAGCCACCTGCCCCGGCCCCAACGGGCTGGTTGAGGCTGGGTTCGGGCTGGGGTCTCCCCGCGCTCTGGATGAGCCTCTGTCTGCTCGTCCTGCCGGTCGTGGTCTACCTCGTCTTGTACATCCCGTGGGCCATGCCGTGGCAGCCGCAGACTGCGGACACGGGCCGCCTGCCGGCGATCGCCTGCTGGCACGTCGCCCCTGACCCCAACACTCCCAATGCGACCATCTGCACCGACGCCTGGCCGGCCGGGCACACGGGCCAGACCCTATGGGACCTGACCATCAGCATGTACAACTACCATAACGACCTGCGGGCCTCGCATGCCGCTTCGTCGCCGTGGTGGGCCTGGCCGATGGACCTCAAGCCGGTCTGGTTCGAGAGCATCGGCTACGCGAACGACCAGGGCTCGATGATCTACGACGGGGGCAATCCGGCCCTATGGTGGATGGCGATCTTCGCCATGGCCTTCCTCTGCTGGCAGGCGTTCAAGAGACGTAGCCTGGGCCTGGCCCTGATCGCGGTCGCCTTCTTCTGGCAATGGCTTTCCTGGGCCCGGATAGATCGGGCGTCGTTCCAATACCACTTCTACACCGCCTTGCCTTTCTTCCTGTTAGGGCTGGCCTACTTCCTGGCGGAGCTGTGGCACGGCCCCTCGCGGCGGACGTGGCTGCTGGCTCGCGTCGGCGCGGCCGCCGCGTTGCTCTTCCCGACCGCGGTCTGGGCGCTGAAGTCGCCTCTGTGCGGCCTGGCCCGCGTGTCGACGTCCGACTACTTCGGCAATACCGCGTGCGGAACCAGCACCGGCGACGTCCGCATCGACACGCGGATCTTCCTGATCGGCCTCGTCCTCGTCGCAGCTCTGGCCGTCCTCGCCCTGTTGTTGCTGCGCCTGGAGCGACGTCAGGCTCGGGGCGAGGAAGACCGGGCCTGGGCTCTGCAGCTCCTGGTGCCGGTCGCGATCGCCGGAGTACTGCTGTTGTGGCTCGGTAAGAACGCGCCCCAGAGCCTGCTCTTCGAGGCCGCGCTCCCGTCCGACCTGATCATTCTGGTGCTGCTGCCCATCCTGGCCGTACTCGCGGCGATCGCCCTGAACGCCCAGAACCCGCGGCGGTTCGTGCTGGGCGTCTGTTCCGTGGCGGTGGTGGCCTTCATTGCGCTCTACCCGAATCTCTCGGCCCTGCCTATGCCGAACGCGATCATCGGCGTATACAACGGCCTGCTACCGACATGGCTGTACGGTTTCCAGTTCTCCGTGAACCTGCAACAGGCCGTGAACATCAAGCTGGTCGACGCGACCAGCCTCTCGTACACGGCTCTGGCCCTGGCAGTGGCCGGCATCGCCGGCTGGGCGGCATGGGAACGGCGCGTGGTCCTGGGTTACCGGCGAGCCGGGCGGCCTGGGAGTGGCTCCGCCGAAGCGGCCCACGTGGGCGAAGTGGGCGCCGGCGCGGCGGCCACGGACGAGTCTGGCGAAGCCGCGGCCGGCACCTCCCGCGAATCCTCAGGGCCGCCGCCGACCGACTGAGCCCCGCTCAGGACCGCTCCGTCTCCCACCGCGGTTCCTGGCCGCTCGGGTGGATCGCGGCCGGAACCTTCGCCGCGAAGCCGGGCGGAAGCTGGCCCTGGGCATCGAGGCGTCGGATCACGAACCCGTAGTAGTCCTCGACTTTTGCGGTGACGCGTTCCCAGCTGAACTGCTCGGCGCGTTGCTGGCCGCTGGCGCCCATCCGCGCGCGCAGCTCGGGGTTGGCGAGGAGCTCGGTGATCCCGGCGCACAGGGCCTTGGTGTCGTGAGGCGGCGTGAGGATTGCCTGCCTGCCCCGCTGGACCACGCCCTTGTAGCCGTGGATGTCGCTGCAGACAATCGGTACGCCGGCGGCCATGGCCTCCAGAAGGACAATCCCGAAAGACTCACGCCCCGTGGCCGGCGACACGAACACGTCGGCCGTCCGGAAGAGCTGAGCCTTCTCGTGGTCGCTGACCCGTCCCAGGAACTCGACGTTCTGAAGCCCGCGGGTCATCACGTAGCGGCGGGCCTCCCGCTCCTGCGGCCCGGAGCCGACGATCAGGAGCCGGCATTCGATGCCGTTCTTGCGCATCAGCCGGAAGGCCTTGAGCAGGTTGGGCAGACCTTTCCGATCTTCGAGCCGGCCCACGAAAAGGACGTTGGGCGTGCCATCCTGCCACCGGGCGATCGGCACGGCGCGCCGGAATCGACCGAGGTCGACACCGTTCGGGATCACCTTGTAGTCGCCCGGGAAGAAGCGGTCCACGAAGTGACGGGCCGCCGCGCTTACCGCAATCCTTCCGTGGAGCCGGTTTGCGTAGCTTTGTAGCGTCCGCTTGCCCAGCTCCATGGCCGGGGAGAAGCCGGCGTATGCGTGGAACGTGGCCACGTTCACGCTGGTCGACTGATGCAGCACGACCAACGACAGGAACGGCACGAACGGCTCGTGGAAGTGGAGGAGGTCGAACCGCTCCCGGGCCAGTACCGCATTGACCTGCGACACGTACCGGGGCGAGAGCGTGATCGTGCCCACCGAGCCGTTGCTCGGCACACTGAAGCCCTTGCCGATCCGGATGATGTCGCCCTCGGACGAACGCTGCAGGCCGTGACTGCTGGTCAGGATGCGAACGTCGTGGCCGCGCAGGCGGAGATTCTCGTAGAGGAACCGGACGTGCTCGTTGACGCCCCCGGGGATCGGGTAGACGTAGGGCGTGACGAGGCCGATCTTCACGCCGGTGGCTCCCCGGCCTCGCGTCGCTCGGCGGCGGCGGCCATCGTCCGCGGGCCGTGGCGCCCGGCGTCGCCGTCCGCCTCGCGATCCCGCTGCAGGCGAAGCTGGTCGATCGGGACGCCCAGGTCGCGCTGCGTGCCATCTCGCAATACGTTGCGCCGGCCCCAGCGGACAACGTCGCGGGCCTGCTTACGGACCTGACGGGAGTAGATGAAGGCCTCACGTACGAGGCCCCAGTCAACGCAGGTGCCGGTCGTCGTGCCGTCCCGGATCGCCTGCCTGTAGTCCTCGGCGCTGGAACCCGGGAAGTGGGTCCGGCCGTCCCCGATGGTATCGAGGGTGTGTCCGTCGCTGTTCCCCACCAGAGGCAGCCCCAGCTCGGCGGCGAGGCGGGCCGTCGCGGCTCGTCCGTAGCGTCCCGCCGTGGAGGGGTTGAAGCCCTCGAGCGCATCCCAGTAGACGAGCGGGTCGGTCGACAGGTGGATGCGCATGATGGCGTGCCTGCGCATGCCCAGACTGAAGGCCGAGAACGGATGCGGAACGATGGCCAACCCGCCCTGCTCGTGGATCTCGGCGACGGTGATCTCCGCCCGCTGGTTGCGCCTGATCCGGTGCTGCAGGAAGAGGCCCAGCACGTGCCCGTTTCGGGTGGTGACTTCCTCGCCCACGACCACCTCCACCCGGCCGCGGCGTTCTATCGCGAGGCGCTGGCACTCTATCGCGGCCTCGATTCGCTCGTGGTCGCTGATGGCGATGACGTCGAGAGAGGTGTGGCGCTCCGCGAACTCGAGGATCTCGATCGCCGAGGCCGTGCCATCCGAGGCGATCGAATGGATGTGCATGTCGGCCTGGCCCATCCGGGACGTATCGCCGGGATTCATGCCGCCTTGCCGTTTTCGCGCATTTGCGCCTGCTCTAAATCGGGCCAAATCGGATGGAAGAGCGCCAGCCATTGCTCGGGTGCTACCAGGATGAACTCTTCGAAGAGCCGCGCCTCGTCGCGCGCCATGGCTCGGATTCGCTCTCGCCGGTTGGCCCCCTCCGGGACGGGGACCTGCCGCAGGCTGCCACGATAGCGGCCGGGACCGGCCCGTCGCACGGCGGCTACGTAAGCCGGAGCGCCCGTCTCGACCGCGAGGAACGCCGGTCCGGCCGGTATCTTGGTCATGGCCCCGAAGAGCTCGACGTCCAGGCCGCCACCGCCGAGGTCCCGATCCGCGACCAGGCCGACGGGCTCATTCCGGCGAATCGCCGCCAGCAACTCGAGGGCCGCTTCCTCGAGCGTGACGATGTGCACTCCGATGGTGGCCCTGGTCGAGAACAGATAGCGCTGGACCCGCGCGTTCTTGATCGTCTCCATCGGCGACACGATCGAGCCCAGGCGGTGCACCGCGTAGAGGCCGGGCAGCTCGATGGCTCCGAAGTGCATCCCGATCAGGATCAGGGCGCGTCGCTCGGTCAGCCACGCCTCGACCTCGCGCGGCGTCTCGACCAAGAGCCGCCGGGTCACGAACTCGGCGTCGAATCGCGGCGCCCAGGCCAGCTCCAGGTAGTAGTGGGCGTGGTGGCGAAAGGCCGAGCGCACGAGCGCCTCGAGGGCCTTCGGATCGGTCGCTGCCCGGCGGTACTCCTCCGCTCCCTTGCCGTTGGCGGCCATCCATTCCAGGATGCGACGAAGGTTGCGGCGGACGTGGTCGCGACGCGACGGCGAGGCCCGGTACTCGATCGCCCCGGCCAGGTTGCCAAGCCGCCACAGTGGACCCTCCGGCAGGCGGCAGATCAGCTTCCCACCCGCGATCACGAAGGTGGCGACGAGCGAGTCGGACAGGCGTCGGCGCAGGCCGGTCCGGCGTGCGGGCCGCCGGTCGATTCGAGAGGACGCCTCGCGACTCACGGCTCCACAGGTTGGGTCGGATCGCCTTCGGAGCCGCTTCCCGCGAGCCGGCGGGTCGTGGCTTGGGCCGCCGAGGCAGGTCCGGCCGCAGCCGCGTTCGGAGCCGCGCCTTTTGCGTCGTTTGCCATCGCCGCTCGGTTCCGGGCTTCCAGCTGCGCTACCTCCTCGGCCGACTCGGGCCAGATCGGCTTGAAGATGTACCACTGTTCCGGCGCCGGAGAGATGTGCCTTTCGAGCGCGGTCGCGATCTGCTGAGTCGCGACGGCCAGGTCGGCCGGGGAGTTCGACGCGACGTAGATCGGCTCGTCGGCGGCGGCCCTGAAGGTGCCGTCCGGTTCACGGTTGATCGAGAAGGGCACGATGGCAGATCCGTGTTTCGCCGCGAGCAGTGCGGGGCCGGCCGGGAGAGTCGTCCAGGCGCCGAACATCTTGACCGGGATTCCGTCCGCTCGGTAGCCCCAGTCCACGAGCAACACCAGGCCCTCGTGGCGGCGGAGCGCTCCGTAGACGCCGCGGAGGTTGCGCCAGGAGATCATCTTGACCCCCCAGCTCGTTCGCTGGCGCTCGAACAGCTCGTATAGCTCGCGGTAGGCCGAGTCGTCGCCGACCACGTTGATCTCGAGACCGTGCTTGGCGAAACCGGCCGCGGCCGCTTCGTTGTTGCCCAGATGAGCGGCCACCAGGACCAGGCCCTTGGATTCCTGGTAGTACTGGAGGAACAGATCGAGGCTTCGGACCTCGAGGAGCCGATCGACCTGCTCCTGCTTGAACCAGGGCAACCGCATCAGCTCCATGACGTATCGGGCGTAGTTGCGGTAGGCGGCCCTGGCCATTCGGCCGGCCTCCCGGGAACTGGGCGACACGCCCAGGACGTGTCCGAAGTTGGCCCGCAGCCAGCGGCGCCGGGTGGGGCTGGCGCCGTAGCCGATCATGGCGAGCCAGCCGCCGATTCGGTACACCGGGCCCGCCGGGAGGTGGCCCAGGACCCACGACGAGGTCCGCCAGAAACTCAGCAGCGTCAGGCCGGCGAGGTGAGTCCGGAGGGTCTCCTTCTTGAGGCGATGCGGAGCCTCGAAAGCCTTCGTGGCTCCGTTACCCTCGGCCCTGCCGGATCCCGACTGTCTCGGTCCTTCGGGGCGACGTCCAGAGGAAGCCGCCTCGTTGCCTTCGACGCGTTCCTGCGTCACTTGGCTTCGACGGCCGCCGGCTGCGAAGCCGCCGCCGGCTGCGAAGCCGCCGCCGGCTGCGAAGCCGCCGCCTTGCCGCCGCGAGCCGGGGCATTCCTCTTGACCCTCTTGGGCAGAGTCTCGGTGCCGACGAGGGTCTCGTTGTCCTCGCCGCGGATGAACGCCTGAACGCGGTTGTAGGCGATGTCATCGTGCATCTGGATTGGCGGGGACTTCTTGAAGTAGGCGCACGGCGCCACGAGCGCGCCCTTGAGGCCGCGGTCCAGGCCCAGCTTCAGGCAGCGGAGCGAGTCGATCACGACGCCGGCGCTGTTGGGGCTGTCCCAAACTTCGAGCTTGAGCTCGGCCTTGAGCGGCACGTCACCGAAGGTCGTCCCCTCCATGACGATGTAGCAGTACTTGCGGTCTAGCAGCCACGGCACGTAGTCGCTCGGGCCGACGTGAACGTCGTCCGGATCGAGGTCGTAATCGAGCATCGAGGTGACGGCGTTGGTCTTGGAGATCTTCTTGGACTCGAGGCGCTCGCGCTCGAGCATGTTGAGGAAGTCCGTATTGCCGCCGAAGTTGAGCTGGTAGGTGCGATCGAGGCGGACGCCGCGATCCATGAAGAGGCGGGTCATGACGCGGTGGCTGATGGTCGCGCCGACCTGGCTCTTGATGTCGTCGCCGATCACCGGGAGGCCGCGCTCGGCGAACCGGCGCTGCCAGTAGGGCTCACGGGCGATGAAGACCGGGATGCAGTTGACCACGCCGACGCCGGCCTGCAGGGCTTGCTCCACGTACCACTTGGTCGCTTCTTCCGAGCCGACGGGCAGGTAGTTGAGAAGGACGTCGACCTTGCGCTCCTTGAGGATCCCGACCACGTCGGCCGTGGGCCCGGGCGCCTTCTCGATGATCTGGCTGAGGTACTTGCCGAGGCCGTCGTGGGTCATGCCGCGGTCGACTTTGACGCCGAGGTGCGGGACCTTGTGGAAAACGAACGTATTGTTCGGCTTGGTGTAGATGGCCTCGGAGAGGTCCTTGCCGACCTTGTTCTTGTCGATGTCGAAGGCGGCAACGAACTCGATGTCGCGGATGTGGTAGCCGCCCAGGTTGACGTGCATGAGGCCGGGGATGAAGTCGGTCTCCGACGCGTTCTCGTAGTAGTAGCGGCCCTGGACCAGGCTGCTGGCGCAGTTGCCGACGCCCACGATGGCGACGCGGATCTTGTGGTCCCCGGAGGGCTTGCGGCCGTTGCCGATCGCGGTCGCCGGCGCGTTCGCGGCGTCGCTGCTGATCTTCTCGCTCACTTTTCTCCTTGCTCCTTACTGCGAAGCTGCGCACGAACGTGCCAGGTACGTTGAATTGCCGTGATGCTGGCCGTGACGAAGACGATGCCGAGCGCCGCCGACAGCCAGAGCTGGCCGCGGGCTCCTGCGGCGACGCCGCCGTCCAAGCCCGCCGCGACCAGGCCGGCGGTCAGGAGGACGAGGCGCTCGGCGCGGGGAGCGATGCCCACCTCGCCGTGCAACCCCAGACTCTCGGCCTTGGCCCGGGTGTAGCTGACCTGGAAGCTCGATACTGCCGCGGCGGCGGCCAGGACCGCCCCGGCGACGAAGCCGGCGGCCGAAGCCCCGGCGACGATCCCGATGTAGACGACCCCTTCGCCCCAGCGATCCAGGGTGGAGTCGAGGAAGGCCCCGAAGCGGGTCACGCGGTTCTGGGCGCGGGCGAGCCCGCCGTCCAGCATGTCGAACGAGCCGCCGAAGATGACGAGGATGGCCGCCGGGAGCCAGAGCTGGGCGGCCGCCGTGGCGGCGGCGACGGCGGAGATGCCGAAGCCGATGACCGTCAGGGCGTTGGGCGTCAGGCCGAGCTTGCCGGCGCCGAGCGCGATCGGGGTGACGGCGCCGCGGATCCGAGCCCGGGTCGCGGAAGAGACGAACGACTGGTCGCCCATGGCTCAGTTGGCCTCAGCCGGGCGGGCGTGCTCGACCGGCATGCCCAAAAGGAGGCGCTGGCGCTCGGCCGTGGTATCGAAGATGTCCGGCTGCAGTTCGCACAGGGTCTCGCGGCCGCTCCGGCGCGACCGGACGATGCCGGCGGCCCGCAGGCGCGAGACGTGCCAGGAGACTAGAGGCTGGCTGAGCCCAACGGTGTCGATCAGATCGCCGACCGTGGCCGGGCCCTCGGCGAGTCGCCGAACGATCCGGAGGCGGTTCACGTCCGCCAGAGCCTTGTGAAAGACTCGAAGCTCCCGCAGGTCGTCGGGCTGATCGACGATTGCGGCGACGGTCGAGCGGATGTGCGCTGGGGAGGGCACGATGGCGATGGCCTCTTGGCGGGTCTTCGTCGGTCCGGACCGACGACCTCAATAGCGTGGGCGTCGTGTCGTCTACAAACGAGCCTTTATATAAAGGCTGGTTGATGCTAGGACGACGGAGGGGGGCTGTCAAGCCTGGACGGTGAGGCTGACGTGGGCGCCAGCGGTGACCTGGAGCGACCGGTCCTTGCGGGCTTCGATCGAGCGGCGACGAGCGGCACCCGTCCGAAGGCGCGGTCGGGTCAGCCGGCCAACCCGGGGAAGCGCCGATTCCGCCCGGCGCTTCCCCGGCTTTGAGTGGCTTCTACTTGCAGGAGAAGGTCGCCGTGATCTTGCCGTTGCCGCCCGCTGAGTCGGTGCCGGCGAAGGTGCCCTTGCCGTCGCTGCCGATCGTGGCAGTGACGTCGTCACCCAGGACGAACGGCTTGCCGCCCACTCCGCCGCTGATGGCCTCCGGCTTGGAGCCGTCGTGATGCGCGATGCCTATGACCCAGTCGGCGGTCGTCGGCGTCTCCCACCCTCCGAACCGGAAGTCAACGCCCACAGCGCCGCCGTCGTTGCAGACACCACCTGAGAGCGTGACATCCGAGCCGCCTATGGTCACGGTGGCCGAGCCGCTGCCGCCATTGCCGCCGTTGCCACCCTGGGATGCCGCCGTCGTGGGGGCGCCGCCGCCAGTTCCGGCGGGCTGCTGGGTTCCGCTCGAGCTCGAGCACGCGGCTGCCAGAACGATGGACGCAACCAGAACCAAAGCCAGCCTGCGCATCTTCGTTGCCCCTTCCCTTGCGTGGTCAGGGCTCAGCGACTCAACCGCCTGCGATCGCGTCGGAGCCCGAGTTGACTGTAGTGCCTGCGGCGGCGTGCGGCGAGTCTGATTTAAAGCGCCCTACTTGCAGGAGAAGGTGGCCGAGGTCGTGGCCGTGCCCAGGAACTCAGTTCCCGAGACGTTGCCCTTGCCGTCGGTGCCGATGGTTCCGGTCGCTCCGCTCGTGCTCAACATGAACGCCTTGCCGGCCACGTTGCCGCTGAGCAAGGGCGTCTTGCTGCCGCCGTAGTACACGAGGGCGATGATCCAGTCGCCCTTCTTGTTCGTGAAGTCGCCGAACCGGGCGTCGACGTCGTTGTCACTGGCGGGGTAGCAGCCGCCGGGAGACATCGTCACCGTTGCGCTGCCGACGGTCACCTGCGCGGAACCGGTGCCGCACCAGAAGGTGCAGTCGCCGGCGTTGCTCGGCAGAGGTGGCGGAGTCGTGACGTCGCCGTTGCTCGCCTGGGATGCCGCGGTCGTGGGGCCGCCGCCTCCCGTGTCGGCCGGCTGCTGGGTCCCTCCGGAGCTTGAGCACGCGGCCACCAGAAAGATGGACGCAACCAGAACCGAAGCCACCCTGCGCATGTTCGTTTGCCCCTTCCCCTGCGGTCGTGACGGATCCGCGACTCAACCGCCCGCGATCGCGTCGCAGTGCAGATCGACTGTAGTCCCCCCGGCGGAGTCCCGTGAGTGGCAACGGCGGATGCGTCACCGCGGAGCAGGAGGCTTTGCGCCGCTGGAGCTGGAGCGACACGGGACCGCCCGAGCGCGGACGCTTCCCCCTTTTCTTTCAGCCGAACGGATCCAGAAGCGTCGGCGTCGTCTTCCCGGCGGCTCCTGGAAACGCAACCGTGACGGCGTAGTAGCTCTTCGCTACGTATAGCCCGCCAGATGCGGCCAGCTGCCTCACTTCGGCCTGACGCGCATCGTCGCCTCCGAAGATGGAAATGTCGAAGGTGACATCCCCACGCTGGCAAGTGAAATCCCAGCTCCCTTGCGTCCCTGCCGGGTCTAGTTCCTCGAGGTTCTCGCAGCTCGCATTGCTGGCTATCGCGTTGGCGAGATCGCCAGCTTTACCCCTGTCGTGGGGCAGGGTGTCAAGGGGCACATTTGAGGATCTGCATCCCTGCACGGATGAGAGCAAGAGAGCCAAACACACAGTGGCACCGAAACGGCCAAACCGATCGACCATCGGTCTCCTCCTCTCTAGGCATCGGTCCTGGTTCGTCGATGTTCCTTGCGTGTGTAACGCTTCTGCGGGCTGCTCAGCGGCAGCTGAAGGTTCCGCTCGCCGTGCCCCCACCGTTCAGATCCGTGCCGGAGAAAGAGCCGGTGTCGTCGGGCGTGATTGCGACGACAGTTCCGGGTCCAAGGACGAATGGCTGGCCACCCACGCTGCCGTCGACTGAGGGCGAGGCCGGTCCGGAATCGACAGAGGAGCTGGACGACGCCGTCGGCGTCGGGCCGCCGGGGCGATAGACGGCCAGCATCAGGTAGCCGCTGGCGCCATTGGTGATGCCCTGCCAATCGCCGAATCGGGCGTCGATCCCAGCCGCGCCGTCGTCGAAGCAGCCGCCGCCGGAGAGCCTCTCTGTTGCGCCGCCGAAGGTCACCGTGGCCGAACCGTTGCCGCACCACTTGTCACAGAGGTTGTCTGTCGGCGACGCACCCGAGCGGCAGCCCGCGACGGCGATGGCTGCGACGACGAGCAGCGCCAACGGAAAGCGGCTCAGCTGGGTCCTTCGACTCATTGACTTCCTCTGCGACACGCTCGATGGCTCTGATCGGGGCGTGGTGCGAATACTAGGCTCCGGGGCTTCCGGGTGGCGACGAGACGATCGCGCGGCGCGGGAAGTGGCGCGGGAGATGCAGGCAGTGGCGCGTGGCAACCCGCCGGTCCCCAACCCGGCGGTCCGCAGCGGTCGTCCGTGGCGCATAAACTCAGGCCCATGCGCCGACGCGACTCGTACCTGATGTTGGGGGTTCTCGGGGTCGGTGTCTTCCTGGCCGGCCTCGAGCTCATGGTCACGGCCGTTGCCCTGCCTCAGATCCTGACCACTCTGGCCGACTGGACAGACCTGCGGAAGGCCTCCTGGATCATCAACGGCTACCTGCTGTTCTACGTGATCACGATGCCCCTAGCCGGCCGTCTGACCGACCTGTGGGGAGCGCGCCGGCTCTTCCTCCTGGCGCTCGCGGTCTTCACCCTTGGGTCGCTGCTGGCCGGGCTCGCCCAGAGTCTTGACCAGCTCATCGCCGCGCGGCTGGTCCAGGCGCTCGGCGGCGGCGCGATCATCCCCGTCGCCACAGCCGCCGCCTCGCACATGTTCGAGGGAGCGGCGCGGCCACGTGCTCTGGGCGTCATCGGCGCGCTGACATTCCTGGGCATGGCCGCCGGACCGTTCGTCGGTGCCGCGGTGCTGGAGACCGTCCATCCTGGGACCGCCCTGGCGAACATGGGTGTGTCCGGCGGCCCGCTCGTCACGACGATCGCGCCGGCCTGGCGATGGGTCTTCTACATCAACGTCCCGATCGGTTTGTGCGCCCTTGCGATCGCCTGGGCCGCCAGCGCCGGCTGGGACACGCGGCACGTGCCCGCCCGCGTCGACCTGGTCGGGGCCGTGCTCTTCACGCTCGGTCTCGGCGGCATCCTGGCCGGGACCACACTGATCGGAAACAGCGACCAGGTCTTTGGCGTGCCGACGGAAGCCGCGGTCGGCGGCCTGATCGGGACGGGCGCGGTCTGCGGGCTGCTGGCGATCTGGCACGGCCTGCGCGCACAGAACCCCTTCCTGGACCCGCGGCTCTTCGCCGACCGCGTATTCAGCTCCGCAGCGATCATCTCCCTTCTCACCGGCTACGGGATGGCCACGGCAATCGTGGGTGGGGCGGTCTTCGTCGATCGCGTCCTCTATGGCGGCCCCGAGGAGCAGCGTGTGGTCCTTGGGGCGCTGGCCGGGGCCATGGCCGTCGGAGCTCTTGCATCGGGCTTCCTCGCCCGGCTGATCTCCCTCCGGATCCTGACCCTGGTTGGGCTGGTGGTGAGCGCCGGCGGACTGGGTTGGATGTCGACATGGAACCCGGACACTCCGACGAACGCCTTCGCCCTCTCGGCGGCTGTCTTTGGGATTGGCTTCGGGCTGACGGTCACCCCGCGTTCGACGGCGGCTGTGGAGGCGGCCGGTAGGGCAGCGTTCGGCGCGGCTTCCGCGACGGTGACCGTGGCGCGCATGATCGGCATGGCCATCGGCATGGCCGCCCTCACGGCCTTCGGCTCGACGACGATCACGCGGATCTCGAACGAGGTCTATGGCTCGGGGGACGCATACAAGCAGTACATTCCCGAGTACCTGCGCAACCGGTCGATCAGCGACGGGCTCGTTGCCCAGGCTCTGGAGCAGTGGGCCGCCGCCAAGGCGGCCTCGATTCTGGTCGGCATCTTCCTGGTCGCGGCCGTCGTAACCTTGATCGCGGTGGTCCCGGCCCTCGCGCTGAGGGTGCGACGGAGAGATCGGCCCTCCGCCGGAACCGGCGACACGAAGGAGACGGAGTATGGCGAAATCGCCTTCTGACAAGCCGGGGCCGGGCTCGCCCTCGGCGCCAGCCGCTTCGGCAGCCCCGGCCGCTACTGCAGGTCCGACCGCTCCTGCCGCCCCGAAGGGCCGGACCTCTTCTGCCGCCCCGGGCGCTTCCGGCGGGCCGGCCGTGGTCCCTGCTCCATCGGCCGCCCTTGCCGCGGCAGCTCCGACCCCGGCCGCTTCTGCCGCGCCCGAGCCGACGCTGGAGCCTGGCATCGTCAGGCTGGCCGTCTACGAGCGTGGCGCCTGTCGGGAGTGGGAGGGCGCCGGGGCGCTGGCCGAGCTGGAGCGGGCGATCCGGCGCAAGGGGGCGCGGATCTGGATTGACCTGCGGTCGCCCTCGGCCGACCAGGTAGCAGCCGTCTCCAAGATCTTGCGCCTGCATCCGCTTCTGGCCGAGGACCTGGTCGAACGCGACCAGCGAGCCAAGCTCGAACAGGTGGGCAACATGCTCCACCTGGCCCTCTTCTCGCTCGGGTTCGATGACGGCCGCATCTACGAGCGTGAGATCGAGTTCGTGCTGGGTGAAGGTTTCCTCCTCTCCAACCACAGCGCCTGGTGGGAACCGCGCTCGACTCGACACCTGCGCACAGGCGCGGCGGACCCCATGGGTCGCGGGCTGGACTACCTCCTGTGGGCCCTCGCCGACGACGTCATCGACAGCTACTTCCCCATCCTCGACCTGCTCGGGGACGAGATCGACGATCTCGAGGACCGGGTCGTCAACCGGGCGGACCGGGCCCTCCTGGAGCGGCTCTTTGAGCTCAAGCGCGAGCTCATCCTGATCCGGCGCGTTACCGCACCCGAGCGAGAGATGTTCAACATCCTCTCGAGCCGTGAGGAGAGCGCGATCTCAGCCGAGCACCGGCTCTACTATCGCGACGCCTACGACCACCTGATCCGCCTGACCGACGAGCTGGACACCTACCGCGAGCTCGCCTCGGCCACCCTGGAGACCTACCTGTCCACCGTCAACAACAACCTCTCCTTGATCATGAAGCGGCTAACCGGGGTAACGGTGGTCGTAGCCGGGATCGGGGCCATAGGCGGGATCTTCGGCATGAGCGAGGCGCAGTACGCCCTGCGAAACGAGGAAGGGGTTGGGTTCTGGATTGTGGCGTTTGGGAGCCTCGTCCTGGCGGGCATCGCCGTGACCCTGCTGCGCAAGATCAACTGGATCTGATCGGAGTGGGGCCGGCGCTCTCTCTGCGAATCCGCGACGCGACGCCAGACGACGCGCCGGCGATCGCCAGGATCTACAACCAGGGCATCGAAGACCGGACGGCCACGCTGGAGACCGACCTCCGCTCGCCCGGGGAACGCGCTGGCTGGCTGGCTTCCCACGGCCCCCGGCATCCCGTGCTCCTCGCCGTCGATCCGGGCGGGGCCGTGCTGGGCTGGGGATCGCTCAATCGCTTCAACCCGCGCGCCGCGTATGACCATGTGGCCGACTTCTCGCTGTTCGTCGCTCGTGAGGTGCGCGGCCGGGGAGTGGGAGGCCTGCTGCTGGACGCCCTCGAGGCACGGGCTCGCGCAATCGGCTACCACAAGATGGTTCTGGCGGCCTTCGCGACGAACGTTCCGGGCACGCGCCTCTACGAGCGGCGTGGTTTCGGGACCGTCGGCACCTACCACGAGCAAGGCATGCTCGACGGGCGCTGGGTCGACGTGATCATCATGGAGAAGCTTCTCGGGTAGGCCGACCGGCAGTCCCCGCCTGACCGCGTCAGGTGGCGCCGCGAGCGTCTTTCGGTCGCTCCCGCCGGGCGTCAGATCAGGGCCGACAGCCGCTGGCGCCGGAGACTTTGCATCTGGGGGCCCCGCGGGGACAGATCCTTCCCTTGCCGGTCGGATGGGCGTCCGCGTGGCTGGCGGCGAGCACCCCGATGGGCAGGGCAACGACTTCCAGTTTGGTCCCAGACGCGCTGCTGTCCTCGGACGTCTGTAGCCAAATCTGGTCCGTCTTGGCTGCCAGCGCCCGATCGAACAGCGATGAGTTGTAGGGTCCGTGGCGAAGGACCTCGCTGATCTCGTAGACATGGTTCTGGTCGTCGTCGGTGTAGACCTCGACGTACATCCCGATCATCGCCGCGCCGTTGTCGACCTTGGACGCCGTCAGGAGTGGCAGGAACATGCCCGCCTGAGCGTGCGCATACAGGTAGATCGCCTGGGGCAGGCCCGGGGCCTCCTGCGCGTGGCCCAATGGGAAGATCTCCACCACGTCGCACAGAGGCCACTCCTCATTGGGCGGAGAGGGGATGATCGGAAGGTCTATGCCCAGGGCGGGAACCTGGATCCGAGTGGCGGCCGCCGCCCGGACATTGGCGCTGCCCGATGGGGCAGCCGATTTCGGCGGCGGCAGGCTGTACAGGATCGACGACGCGGTCGCGGTAGGCGCCGTCGGAATGGGAAGCGGCTCGGCAGAGGCGGGCTGCAGGTAGTTGAAGAGCCCCGCCACCACGAGGAAAACCCCCGCCCCTGCGAGCAGAGCGGGTACGAGACCGATGAGACGTCGGGCCAGCCGAGCGGTCGGCCTGACGATCGATTGGTACACGATGGCCAGGAGCGAGCTGAGGCGTCGCATGGACCGGCATGCTAGCAGGCGACCGACGGTCTTGCTGTCGGATGGAGCACGGGGGTCAGGCTCGGTAGCGCGTGCCGGCACGGAGGGCGCCTGATCCGGTGCCGTGAAGGAACGGATCAGACCGCCTGACGCAAGTGCGCGATCCTTGGTAACCTCAGGGCATGTCAGGTCGCATGAATGTCGTTCTCGGTGCGCTCCTTGGGGTGGTAGCGGCCTTCGTCGTTGCCGTGGCGATCGTCGTGGCTTGGCCGGGAACCGGCACCACCGTGCCCCCTCGGCCGACGGCGGTGATCCTGCCGACGGAGACGCCTACTCCGGTGCCCGTCATAACTCAGGCCCCGATCGTCACTCCCACGCCGTTCCACTCGATCGCCCCGTTCGGCGACGGGTAGCACCGGGCGCGAGGCGGCACCAGGGGTCCTCTCGCGAATCCGTGGCTGAGCCGCGGGCGCACCCACGCAGCTGAGATTTGCCGCGCCCGTT
This sequence comes from Chloroflexota bacterium, assembly GCA_003141455.1. Taxonomy (GTDB): domain Bacteria; phylum Chloroflexota; class Limnocylindria; order Limnocylindrales; family CSP1-4; genus Fen-1039. The sequence goes on from PLMA01000039.1 coordinate 59,904, forward strand.
TCGGGACCCCGCGTAACTCCTGGGCGGCGGGGGGTTAGGCCTCGAGCGTGCCTCGACCAGCTGCTCGACCCCGGGCCTTACCCGCCGAACACTCCGGCCGCGTTGGTGGCGGCGGCGGCGATCGCCGGGAAGAGCCCGAAGACCAGCGTGAGCACGCACGTGACCCCGAGGCCGACTCGGAAGAGCAGTCCGGGCGAACTCGGACGGAGCTCGTCGGCCGGCTCGCGCATGTACATGTACACGACGACGCGCAGGTAGTAGAAGGCCGCGGCCGCCGCGTTGACCATGGCCAGGACAGCAAGGGCAGTCAGCCAGCCTCCGGCCTGGACGGCAGCCAGGATGACATAGGCCTTGGCCCAAAAGCCCGCCAGTGGTGGGATCCCCGTGAGGGACAGCAGGAAGACGGCCATCAGCGCCCCTAGCCATGGATCTCTCCGACCCAGGCCGGCGAACGTGGCGATCTGGCTCGACACGCCCGGCCGCCGCTGCAGTGCCGCGACCACGGCGAAGGCCCCCATGTTCATGAAGGTGTAGGCGGCGCCGTAGAAGAGGATCGCCGATAGGCCGCTGTGCTGGCCTCCCGCATAGGCCGCCAGGCCGACCAGGATGTAGCCGGTGTGGGCGATCGAGGAGTAGGCGAGCATCCGCTTGACGTTGTCCTGCGAGATCGCCACCAGGTTGCCGAGGGTCATTGTCAGGGCCGCCAGGACGATCACGACCGGGAGCCAATCGGCCCGCAACGGCCCCAGGGCGCCGACGAAGAGCCGCAGGGCGATGGCGAAGGCGCCAACCTTGGGGCCGACCGAAAGATACGCGGTAATCGGCGTGGGCGAGCCCTGGTATGCGTCCGGAGTCCAGTAGTGGAACGGTACGGCGGCCATCTTGAAGGCCACGCCGGCCGACATGAAGGCCAGGCCCATGGCCAGACCGGGCTGGATCGAGCCTCCCGCCGCGACCTTCGCCAGCGCGGCCGTCACGCCGTCGACGCGGGTGGTTCCGGTGATGCCCCACACGTACGCCAGGCCGAAGAGCAGGATCGCGCTCGAGAAGGAGCCCAGCAGGAAGTACTTGATCGCGCCTTCGGTCGAATACGGGTCGCGCCTGGCGAAGCCGGCCAGCACGTAGCCCGGCAGGACCATGAGCTCGAGGGCGACGAAGAGCAGCACCAGGTCCGTGGAGCCGGCGATCAGCATCGCCCCCGTCACGGCGAAGACCAGGATGGCGGCGAACTCGGCGATCGGCAGGCCTCGCGGCTCGATGTAGTCCACTCCGAAGAGGATCGTGAGTGCCGCTATGGCCACGAAGATCATGTCCAGGAAGACGGTCAGGTTGTCCAGCGAGTAGGCGCCGCCGAAGGCGCTGCCCGTGTGGCCAGCCTGGAGCAGGATCACCACGGCCACGATGCCCAGACCGCCAAGAGCGGTGGCGATGATCGCCTGGCGCCGGTTCGGGAGAGCCAGATCCACGATCAGGATCGCCGCCGCCACCAGGACGGAGGCGACGACCGGGGCGATCGTTCCGAGGTCCGACCAGCTCATCTCGCGTCTCCCCTCATCCGCCGACCGCCACTCCGGCGGCAGCCAGGAAGCTCTGGGCTGGGCCGCGGAGGAGATCGAGCACAAGGCTCGGGAAGAGCCCGAGCACGACGATCCCGATTGCCAGCGGGGCGAGCGTCACCAGCTCGGTCCCGCTGATGTCCGTCAGGTGGCCGCCCAGGCCGCGCAGGAAGTCGGACAGCGCGCCGAAGGCGACTCGCTGGAACATCCACAACAGGTATGTGGCGGCCAGGACCATGACCACGATCGAGGCCAGGGCGATGACGGGGGCCACGCCGAAGGACCCGACGAAGATCAGGAATTCACCTACGAAGCCCGACAGGCCCGGCAGCCCGGCGGAGGCCAGGATGAAGAAGCCGAAGACCGTCGACCAGATCGGCATCGCCGCCGCCAGGCCGCCCATCTTCGCGATCGTTCGATCGTGCGTGCGCTCATAGACCATGCCCACCAGCAGGAAGAGCCCGCCCGTGATCAGGCCGTGGTTGATCATCTGCAGGACGGCGCCCTGGAGCGCGGTGGCGCTGAAGACGAAGATGCCCAGGGTCACGAAACCCATGTGGCTGACCGAGCTGTATGCGACCAGTCGCTTGAGATCGGGCTGGACGATCGAGACGATCGCGCCGTAGACGATCGCGACCACGCTCAGGACGATGATCGGCCAGGCGAAGGTGTGGGCCGCGAAGGGATACAGCGGCACGGCGAAGCGGATCAGGCCGTATGCCCCGAGCTTGAGGAGCACCCCGGCCAGGATCACCGAGCCGGCCGTTGGCGCCTCCGTGTGGGCGTCCGGCAGCCAGGTGTGGAACGGGAACATCGGGACCTTGATGGCGAACGCCAGGAAGAGGGCCAGGAAGGCCAGGATCTGGAGGTCGTTGGCGAAGTGGCCGCCGGCTGCCCAGGCCTGGAGCTGCCCGTAGTCGAAGGCGCCGGCCCACGACCCGCCGTGGCCGGCCTGGAACGCGAAGGCCGTAGCCAGGATCGCAACCAGCATCAGCAGCGAGCCGACGAGCGTGTACAGCACGAACTTCATCGTGGCGTAGATGCGATTGGAACCGCCCCAGATGCCGATGATCAGGTACATCGGGACAAGGACGATCTCCCAGAAGATGTAGAAGAGGAAGAAGTCCAGGGCGATGAAGACGCCGATCATGCCGACCTCGAGGACGAGGAAGGAGATCATGTAGCCCTTCACCCGTTCCTTGATCGGCCCGAAGCTGGCCAGGATGCTGATCCACGTCAGGGTCGTCGTCAGCACCACCATCAGGACGCTGAGGCCGTCCACGCCGAGCTTGTACTGGATGCCGAAGGCCGGAATCCAGTCGACGGTCTCGTTGAATTGGAAGCCGCCGGGGCCGAAGGCGAAGGCGACGAGCAGGAGGAGCGAGAGCCCCCAGGCCACGAGCGCGAAGCCCAGCGCAGTGCGGCGGACGATCTCTTCGTGACGGGAGGGAATGACCGTCAGGGCCAGCACGCCCACGAGTGGAGTGAAGGTGATCAGGCTCAGGATCGGCAGGGTCATCGTCTCGTCCTCCTACCGAACCGCGATCAGGAAGTAGCCGATGGCCATCGCAATCAGCCCGATGGCGATGCCGAGGGCGTAGTTCTGGACGTGCCCCGTCTGGACGCGGCGCAGCCCCAGGCCGGCTTGTGTCGTGACCGTTCCGATGCCGTTGACCGTGCCGTCGATCACTACCCTATCGAACCACCACACGGCGCCGGCGAGGCGGCCGCCCCAGACCACGAAGAGCAGGTTGTTGAGGTCGTCGAACCACCACTTGGCCGATGAGCCGCGGTACAGGAAGTCCAGGCCGCGGCGGGCACTGACTTCGCGCACTCGATCGGGCCGGGGCTCCGCGTGCAGACCGATCGCCGGCATGTCGACGCCGAAGAGCCGCCACGCGGCCACGATCGCAGTCACTACCAGGAGGGTGGTCACGATGGCCAGCCCGCCGTCTATGCCGAGGAAACTGTAGGCGGCCTCCGTTCGTCCGCCGGCGGCGATCGTTGCCTCGAAGACGGGCGCAAGCCACTGGTGGAGCAGCCCCGACTCCGGCGGGTAGCCGATCAGCAGGCCCAGGAAGACGGCCGGAAGAGCAAGCAGGATGAGGGGCCGCGTCATCGTCAGGGGCGACTCGTGGATGTGTTGCTCCACCTCGGGATCCACGTGGCTCGGGCCCCAGAAGGTCATGCCCATGAGGCGGAACATGTAGAAGGCAGTCATGCCGGCAACGACGAAGCCGATCGCCCAGACCCACAGGAAGCCGCTCTTGAAGGCTCCGCCCAGGATCTCGTCCTTGCTGAAGAACCCGGCCAGCGGTGGCACGCCGGCGATGGCCACCGAGCCGATCAGCATCGTCACGTAGGTGATCGGGATCTTCCGGGCCAGGCCGCCCATCTTGCGCATGTCCTGCTCGTCCCCGACGGCATGGATGACCGAGCCGGAGCCCAGGAAGAGCAATCCCTTGAAGAAGCCGTGGCTCATGAGGTGGAAGATCGCCGCCGTCCACGCCCCCACGCCCAGAGACGCGAACATGTAGCCGAGCTGGGAGAGCGTGGAATAGGCCAGGACGCGTTTGATGTCCGTCTGGGTGAAGGCGATCGAGGCGGCCAGTATCGCGGTGAAGATGCCGATCGCGGCCACGACGACCATCACGCCCGGCGCGGCGCCGAAGATGGGATTGCATCGGGCCACGAGGTAGACGCCGGCGTTGACCATGGTGGCGGCGTGGATGAGGGCGGAGACCGGCGTGGGGCCTTCCATGGCGTCCGGCAGCCAGACGTGGAGCGGGAACTGAGCGCTCTTGCCGACGGCTCCGCAGAAGAGCAGCAGGGCGACGACGGCGACCCAGGTCGACGAGAGCCCGCCGCCTTCGACCAGCTTGAAGACGGCCTGCATGTTGAGTGTGCCCAGCTGCGTCCAGATGGCCATGATCGCGAGGGCGAAGCCCATGTCGCCGACGCGGTTGACCAGGAAGGCCTTCTTGGCGGCCTCGGCCGCGGACCGGCGCGGATACCAGAAGCCGATCAGCAGATAGCTGCACAGGCCCACCAGCTCCCAGCCGGCGAAGACGAGCAAGAAGTTGTCGGCCAGGACCAGGAGCAGCATCGAGAACATGAACAGGTTCAGGTAGGCGAAGAAGCGCCACTTGCCCGGGTCGTGGGCCATGTAGCCGATCGAGTAGATGTGGACCAGCATGCCGATGGTCGTGACCACGATCAGCAGGCACCCGGTCAGAGCATCCACGTAGAAGCCCATCTCGGCCTTGAAGCCCAGGGCAGGGATCCAGTTCCAGAGCGTGATTCCGGCGCCGTCCCCGATGCCGAAGCCGTGCGCCAGGGCGGCGAAGGCCACGACCATCGCCACCAGCCATGAGGCCACGACAGCCCAGACGGCGATCTGGTGCGACTCACGACCCATCTGACGGCCCAGCAGCCCGGTGACGACGAATCCGGCCAGCGGCAGAAGCGGAATGAGCGGGATGAGGTAGGTCATTGGTCGCTCACTGGCTCATCGAGTCGTACTCGTCCACAAGAGGCGTCTTGCGGTTGCGGTAGATGGCCATGACGAGGGCCAGCCCAATAGTCGCTTCGGCCGCCGCCACGGCAATGACCAGCAGGGCGATGACCGCGGCGTGCGTATTGAGCGCCGGGACGAAGGCGCCGAAGGCGACCACGGTCAGGTTGACGGCGTTGATCATCAGCTCGATCGACATGAGCATGCTGATGGCGTTCCGGCGGGCCAGGAAGCCGAAGGTCCCTATCGCAAACAACAGGCCCGAAAGGACCAGATAGGAGTCGAGCGAGCCGCTCATCGGTTCTCCCCGTCCCCGCTGATCTCGCGCCGGGCCAGGTAGACCCCACCGATGACAGCGGCGGTCAGCAGCACGCTCACCACCTCAAACGGCAGCACGTAGTCGCGGAACAGCAGGTGGGCAACGTCCGTTGTCGACGTCCACAGCCGCTGACCGGCAGACGGCCACGTCGTGGCCAGGACGGCCACCGTGATCACGACTGCGATGACTGCCGCGGCCACGGCAGCCGCAAGGGTCTGGGTCTGGAAGACCAGCCGCGCGGGGGCGTTCTTGGTCTGGGTCAGCATTATCGCGAACAGGACCAGCACGCTGATGGCGCCGATGTATACCAGCACCTGCGTGGCCGCCACGAGCGGATTGCCCAGAAGGACGTAGATCCCCGCCAGCGACGCGAACGAGACGATCAGGGCGAGGCCGCAACGGATGATGTCGCGCAGGGTTACTACCAGGAGCGCCGACACGAGGAGAGTGGCGGCCAGGGCGACGAAGAGCACGTCATCCCAGCGGATCCCGATCAACGGGATCGAGTCGCCTATCGGCATGCCTCGCTTCCCTCCTCTGCAAGTCCCGGCTGGCCGGGACTCCGGGCCGGCGATCCGGTCCAGAATGGCTTGACGGTCACTGTCGTTCGGTCCCACTGCGATCGCCGGGTGCACCGGCCAGGGACGGAGGAAGTGCCGGCAGCTTCTCCGCCGGATCTTCCAGGCGACCCTCGGCAAGGGCGTGCGCCACCCAGTCGCGCTCGCGACGAATGTAGGTCACTTCGGTCTCGCGATCGATCGCCGCGAGCCCGATCAGGTCGATCTCCGGGTCGCCTCGGTCTGTGTGGGCAAGCTCGTTGTCCTGCCCGCCACGCAGGGCATCGTACGGGCAGGCGTCGACGCAGATGCCGCACAGGATGCAGCGGCTCTCGTCCACGTCGTACTTCTCCAGAACGCGCGGCTTGGGCATGAGAGCGCCGGTGGGGCACGTCTCGGCGCAGCGGCCGCAGGAGACGCACGGCGTGTCGTTGAGGCTCATGTCCAGCGGCGTCGTCACCAGCGTGTCGAAGCCGATGCGCATGAAGTCGTAGCAGGCCGCACCCACCACGTCGGCGCAGACCGCGGCGCAGCGCCCGCAGTCGATGCAGCGGGACGGCTCGCGCAGGATGAAGGCGTGGCTGTCGTCGCGGATGTAGTCGTGGTTGGCGCCGGTGAACCGGTTCTCCGTGACGCTTCGGAAGCCTGCGCCCTGGTCGTGGCCCGGCTCCAGGGTCTGGAGCGTGGTGCCGTACTCGATACCCAACCGCCGCAGGTCGCAGTTGCCCAACGCCTCGCAGGTGCACTGCAGGCAGCGGGTGGACTCGGCCATCACCTCGGCCTGCGTGTAGGGGATCTCGTACTCGACGTAGCTCTTGATCCGCTCCTTGGCCGGCATGGACTGGAGGCGGTGGCGCGGTTCTTTGGGCTCGTCGGTGTAGGGGACGATCGAGAGGAACTGCGGCTCGACCTCCGCCAGGGTCTGGCGGGTCCGTAGCTCCGTCAGGTCGATTCCCTTCAGGAACGCGTCCGTGGCGTAGGCGCAGCGCCGGCCTTCGGCCACGGCCTGGACCACGGTCGCGGCGCCGATGCGCACGTCGCCCGTGCCGAAGACGCCGGGCCGGCCGGTCTCGAACGTGACAGCGTCCGCCTTGAGCCGGTACTTGGCCGCTTCCACGCCATGGTTGCCGGGGCCGATCCAGGAGAGGTCCGGGCCCTGGCCGATTGCCAGCAGGACCCGGTCGCATTCGACCACGAACTCCGTGCCGGGCGCCGGCTCGGGGCGGCGGCGGCCCGATGCGTCCGGCTCGCCGGGCTGCATCCGGATGAACTCGACCCCGGTCACCTTGCCGTTCCCGTCGACCAGGACACGGGTGGGCCCGGCCTGGAAGATCATCCGGGCCCCCTCTTCGATGGCCTCGTGAGCCTCGGTCGCGGCCGGCATGTCCTTCATGTCGCGGCGGTAGACGAGGGTCACTTCTTTGGCGCCCTGGCGAAGCGAGGTCCGCGTGCAGTCCATCGCCGTGAACCCACCGCCCACGACGACGACTCGGCTGTGCTTATGGCCCGGGTAGGGCAGGCCGAGAGCGGCGATCTTGAGGTATTCCAGGCCGTCGATCGCGCCGTCGGCCTTCTCGTTGGGGACGTTGAGCTTGTTCGTGTCGTAGCAGCCGGTGGCGACGATCGTGGCGTCGAAGCCCTGGTCGCGCAAGTCGTCCAGGCTGAAGTCGGGGCCCAGGGCCTTGTTGCATTCCAGGCGGGCGCCGAGGCGCCAGACGGCCTCGTATTCGGGGTCCAGGACGTCGGCCTTGGGCAGGCGATACTCCGGGATGCCGTAGCGCAGCAAGCCGCCGGGCAGCTCGTCCTTCTCGAAGACGGTCACGTCGTGGCCGGACAGGAGCAGGTAGTAGGCCGCCGACATCCCGGCCGGGCCGGAGCCGATGATCGCCACGCGCTTGCCTGTCTTGGGCTCAGCTTCGAACGGCAGCGGCGGCTCGATGCCTTCCTGCTGCGCCTTCAGGACCATGTCCCCGGCGTAGCGGTGGCTGTCGCGGATGGCAATCGCCTCGTCCACCTCGTCACGCCGGCAGTGTTCCTCGCACGGCGCGGGGCAGACGCGGCCCAGGATCGAGGGGAACGGGATAGTGCGTTTGAAGATGCGCGCCGACTCGCGGAACTGGCCCTCGGCGTTGGACTTGAGGAAGCCCGGGATGTCGATGTGGCTCGGGCACTTGTTCTGGCAGGGCGGCAGGCAGTAGGCGTTATGGTCGCTGAAGATCAGCTCGAGGTTCGTCCGCCTCAGGCGGCGGAGCTGCTCGGTCTGGGTTTGGACGACCATGCCCGACTCGGCGGTCCGGGAGCACGAGATCGGCGGATGCTCCTCGCCCTCCACCTCCACGACGCACATCCGGCACGCTCCAAAGCCCGGCAGCTTGGGCTCGTAGCAGAGCGTGGGGATCTCGATGCCGTTGGCGCGGCAGACCTCCAGAATCGTCTGTCCTTCGAGGCCCTCGACGATCCGGCCGTCGACCTCCAGGCGGAAGGCGTGCGTCGAAAGTGGGCGCTGCGGATCCTGGGCCGTGATCAAGCGCTCCGCCGGCGAGTCATCGAGCTGGATGACGGTGTCGAACGGGGTCTTCGCGTCAGGTCGACTGTCGGCGCGGCCGGCCCGGCGGTTCCAGACCTTCTTCTGATTCGCCGGCGGTCGCAGCCGACCCAACGGAAACACCGCATTGGGCAGGATCCCCTCCAGGGCGGCCGACGCGGGCGCGGTCGGGTTGGCCGACAGGGCGACCGCAGCCGGAGCCGCGGACTCCGTCGCGACCGAAGCCGCGGAAGCCGCTGGCTCGGTCTTCGCGGGTTTGCGCGACCGAGACGGCTTGGCCGGTCCCGTCGACCGGGGAGAGGCGGGGCTGGGGCGGACGGTCGGTTCTCGCATGGGACGCCTCAGGAAACGGCCCCGGCTCGGGCTTCTGCCTTTGGCTGGCAGATCCCGGCGGGGCAGGTGTTGCGGACGATGTGGGCGTCGAGCTCGTCGCGGAAGTACCGGACGACGCTCTGCAGGGCCAGGGTGGAGCGACGCTCGTGGTCGCATAGGGCGCTTTCGACTATGTCGGATGAGAGGTCGGAGATTCGCGTCAGCTCGTCCCCGCGGGGCTGGCCCTCGCAGATACGGGCGCCGCTCTCCGCCAGCCGGCGCAGTCCGATCCGGCACGGGATCGTCTTGCCGCAGGCCTCGTCGGCGCAGAAGCGGGTCAGGACCGCGGCGAGATCCACCACGCAGCTGTGCTGGTCCAGAGCCACGATCGAGCCCGAACCGATGTACGCACCAGCCTCCTCCAGGGAGGCCTGGTCGTAGCTGACGCTCAGGCCGTCGGCCGGCAGGATGCCCCCGGACGGGCCGCCGACGAGCAGCCCCTTGAGGCGACGATGCGCAGGAATGCCGCCGGCAATGTCCACGATCTCGCTAATCGTGACGCCGAGCGGGACCTCGGCGATGCCCGGCTTGGCGACGGCACCGGAGATCTGGACCAGGATCGTGCCGCGGCTCGCGGTGGCGCTGATCTCGGCGAAGCGGGCGGCCCCGCCGGTCAGGATGGACGGCACGGCCGCGAAGGTTTGCGGGCCGTGGATCAGGGTCGGCTTGCCGAAGAGGCCGCGGGTCGTGGGGTAGGGCGGCTGCTGCTCGGGCTGGCCGCGCTTGCCCTCCAGACCCTTCAGCAGGACTGTCTCCTCGCCCAGCATGTAGGCGGCCTGAAGAGGCCTGACCGAGACGTTGATCTGCGTGCCGGATCCCAGGACGTCGGGACCGAGGAAACCGGCGGTTTCGGCCGCGGCCACGGCGGACTCCAGGATCCGGATCGCGTCCGCCGCCTCGACCCGGACGGCCACGATCACCTCGCTCGCGCCGACGGCGAAAGCGGCGGTGGCGGCCCCCTCGAGCACCGCGTAGGGGTTCCTCTCGAGCAGGATCCGGTCCGTCAACACGGCCTGGTCCGCCTGGTAGGCGTTGACGACCACGTAGCGGCGATCGGCCTCGGCTTCGGCGCAGGCGCGCCACTTCTCGCCGGTGGGCACGCCCGCACCGCCCCGGCCCCGGAGACCGGATTCACCGATGGCCTGCATCACTCCTTCTGCCCCGAGTTCCAGGACGGCGGTCCGCAGGCCGGCAAAGGCGCCAGCTTCCACGGCCGCGTCCAGATCCAAAGGATCGGCCGCGGGCGGCTCCGGGAGCAGGAAACGCGGCCACCGGGTCGGAGTAGCGAGGATCTTCGCTTCCGTCATGCCACGGGCCCTCCGGCCAGGGTGCGGCCCAGGGCCGCCGCGGCGGTCGCGGTGAGGCGCGGCTGCGGTGTGCCGTCCAGCGTGACGAGCGGCGATGCCGCGCCGGGGATGTGGGCGGGGAGCTGCTCGAGAGCCACTCCGCCCGCCGGCGGCTGGCCGATCTCCGTGCCCAGCGCCCCTCCCAGGCTCCTGGCGATTCGGCTCGCTCCCGCCATCAGGCAGGCCGTGCAGCGGCAGACCGCCACGGTATGGTCGGGCTTCTCGAAGCGCAGGTGGCTGTAGTAGGTCGCCCTGCCGTAGATGAGCGCGTACGGGGCGCCGGAAACCTGGCTGACCTTCTTGAGCGCAGCAACCGGCAGGTATCCGTAGACGTCCTGGATGGCCGCGAGGATCGCCAGCATCTGCGCCTGATCCCAGTCGTATTTCTCGAGGATTGCATCGATTGGGGCCGTGTCGATGGCATCGAAGTGGGTGTAGGCCGGGTCCGGCACCGGCCGGCCCGACTTTCGCAGGGCGGACTTCTCGCGCCGCTCGGCGTACTGCTCGGCCGCGCCCCAGTGAACGTGGAAGCGGCCTATGGTGTCGAAGCCCCCCATGTCGATGCACTCAACCGGACAGGCCATGGCGCATTGGAAGCACGTCTCGCACTTGACGTTGCCCAGCTCGTCGTAGAGCAGCTGCAGCCGGCCGCGGAAGCGGACAGCGATGTCGGGCGCCGTCTCCGGGTACTGGATGGTGGCCTTGGGCGCGAAGAAGCGGCGCATCGTCAGCGCCATCCCCTTGGCGATGCCCAGGCCCGGAACGAAGCTCATCGCGCGCCCCCCGGAGTGGTGATGATGACCGCCGCGGCCGTCACGAAGAGGTTCAGGAGCGAGGCGGGAAGCAGCCACTTCCAGGCGAATCCCATCAGCTGGTCGACTCGGACCCGCGGCAGCGTCGCCCTCATCCAGACGAACGTGATCACGAAGAAGTAGGTCTTGGCCATGAACCAAACGAGGCCGGCCACCCAATCGAAGGCGATGAAGCCGGCCGTGCCGACGAGACCGGCAACGGCCACCAGCAAGAACAGGAATCCCAGGCCCATGGCGTCCCACAGGCCCCACTCCCGGCCACCGATGAGCCTGGCCGCGATGGCGAAGAGCACCGTACCGATCAGCACGACGTTGGCCACGATCAGCACCCAACCCAGGATGCCGATGCTCAACGGGTGGAACCAGTTCAGGTTGTATGCCCACGGCCAGTTGAACGGAGCCGTCCAACCGCCGAAGAAGATCGTGGCGGTGAGGGCCGAGACGATGAAGACGTTGACGTACTCCGCGAAGAAGAAGAACCCGAACCGCATTCCGGAGTACTCCGTGGCGAAGCCGGCCACGATCTCGGAGTCGGCCTCGGTCATGTCGAAGGGGGTCCTGTTGGCTTCGGCGGTTGCGGCGATGAAGAAGATGAGCGCCGCGAGAGGCTGCTTGAAGACGAACCAATCGAGCACCGAGCCGGACTGCGCCAGCACGATGCGGTTCATGCTCATCGAGCCGGCCAGGATGATCACACCGACGACCGAGAGCGTCAGCGGGATCTCGTAGCTGATGATCTGCGCCGCCGAGCGCAGGCCGCCCAGGAGCGAGTACTTGTTGAAGCTCGACCAGCCGGCCATCAGCAGCCCGACGACCGTCAGCCCGCCCATCGAGAAGAAGAAGAGCAGGCCGATGTTGAAGTCCTGGCCGAAGAGCCCGGGCGCGAACGGAATGACCAGCAGGCTCATCACGCTGGCCATGTAGGTCACCACCGGAGCCAGGGTGAAGACGGTGACGTCGGTGCCGGTCGGGGCGAAGTCCTCCTTGGACAGAACCTTGAGACCGTGGATGACGCTCATCGCCGCGCCCCACGGACCGATGCGGTTGGGCCCCACCCGCAGGTTCATGCGGGCGATGACCTTCAGCTCGAGGTAGATCAGGACGAAGGCCGTCGGGACGGTCAGCAGCAGGATCGCCACGGCCGCCACGACGAAGCGGACCAGCGGCATGTTGGCCCCCAGGAAGTCGAGGAACGGCGGCCCGAGCAGCACGATCGCCAAGACCGTGACCACCGCCGCGACGATCGCCGCCGGGATGAAGATGGCGAGCAGACGGGCCCGCGACGACATGCCGTCCCAGGTTCGAACCGCGAAGCTCATCGGGCCGTTCTCACTTGTCGATCCCGCCCATGACCGGATCGAGTGAAGCGACGACCGCCATCGTGTCCGCCAGCAGGTGGCCGGGCAGGAGCGTCGTCACTGTCTCGAGGTTGACGAAGCTCGGGTCATGGATGCGGAAGCGGAAGGGCTGGTCCGAGCCGTCGCTGATGGCGTACACGCCGAGCATCCCGCGCGGCCCCTCGACGGCTCCCCAAGCGCGGCCGGGTCGCGGCCGCAGGAGTCGCGGCAGCTTGGCCATCACCGGGCCGTCGGGCATGTTGTGGAGGCACTGGTCGATGATCTTGAGCGACTCCCGGATCTCGTCCACCCGGATCAGATAGCGGGCCAGCGAGTCGCCTTCCTCGCGGGTCGGGACGTTGAATTCGAGCTCGGGGTAGATGCTGTAGGGGTGCGCTCGCCGTACGTCGAACGGAACGCCGGAGGCGCGCAGGTTCCCGCCCGTGACCCCATAACTGAGGGCCGTGGCGCGATCCAGGTTGCCCACTCCGCGCATTCGGCGGACGAAGATCTCGTTCTCGTTGAGCAGNNCCGCCGATGCGGAAGTAGTTGAAGAGCATCCGGGCCCCGGTGAGGGCGGCGAGCATCTCCACGATCTCGTCGCGCTCGATGAAGCCGTACAGGATCGGCGTCAGGCCGCCCAGGTCCAGAGCCAGGAAGCCCATGTAGAGGATATGGCTGGAGATGCGGAGCAGCTCGCCGGAGAGGACGCGGATGTACTCGGCCCGGCGGGGCACCTGCACGTCCATGAGCTTCTCGAACGACAGGACGGCGGGCCATTCCTGGAAGAGCGAGCTGAGGTATTCGAGCGGGTCGACCTGGTCGATGACGTGGTAGTAGTCCGAGTTCTCGCAGATCTTCTCGACCCCGCGGTGGAGGTAGCCCAGGACCGGGTCCACGTCCACGATCTGCTCGCCGGAGAGCTTCAGGACCAGCCGTAGCACGCCGTGAGTGGCGGGGTGATGCGGGCCCACGTTGAGGAACATCTCGCCGTCGCCGAGGGTGTAGAACTCGGCCTCTCGCTCCGTTCGCGTGGGGTAGGGCGGGATCGGCTCGTACAGGTCGCTGCTGATCTGGCGGTCCAGCATGATCCGAGGATCGTCGAGCGACGGCTGCGTCTGGGCAGGGCGCCTCGCTCTCTTGGCTCCCTTGGACGCCGCGGAAGCCGCCGAGGCCCCGGGTCGGGTCTTCTGCGGGCGAGGGGATTGCTGGCGGGCTGGCATCGCGGTCCTCAGCTCACCGGCGCGCGGCGGATGCCGGCCGTGGGATCGTCGGCCAGGGTGGCCGGGGCGTGGCTCCGCTCGACGTGCCGAACGCCGGCACCGGGGGAGCGAGCGGCGTCGTCGGGGAGCAGGAAGTCCTTGCGGAGCGGAAAGCTCGTGTAATCGGGCGGCATGAAGATGCGGCGCAGGTCGCGGTTGCCCTCGAAGACGATCCCGAACATGTCGTAGGCCTCGCGCTCGAGCCACTCGGCGCCGATCCACAGGAATGTGGCCGATGGGGCCCGCGGGTCTTCGCGCGACAGCCCGTCGGCGACGATGCGCAGCCAGTCGAAGCTCATCGGGCTCCAGAGGTGATAGACGACCTGCATAACCTCGCCCGTGTCCACGCCGGCCAGGTCCGCCAGGATCTCGAAGCGCAGGTCGACCGAGTCGTGCAGCAACCGCAGGACTTCCGGGACGGCGCCCGGATCGATCCGAATCTCCGTCTCGTCGTTGCGCTGGTAAACGGGAGCTCGAAGGTATTCGCCGAGGCGAGCTTCGAGCCGGCTCCGCAGGGATCGATCCATCAGATGTCGTCTGGCACGGTGGGGCCGATCTCGCGCTCGTTCCAGTGACCGCGGCGGTCCTTGACGAGCTGACCGAGTTGCATCATGCCGTAGATCAGGCCTTCCGGACGGGGCGGGCAGCCCGGGATGTAGACGTCCACCGGCATGACGCGATCGATTCCCTGAACGACCGAGTAGCTGCGCTTGTAGCGACCGCCCGAGACGGTGCAGTCGCCCAGGGCCACGCACCACTTGGGCTCGGGCATCTGCTCCCACAGCCGGACGAGCGGCCCGGCCATCTTGGTCGTAAGTGTCCCGGCGACGATGAGGACGTCGGCCTGCCGCGGCGAGGCGCGGAACGGGAACATGCCCCAGCGGTCCATGTCGTTCTTGCTCGTCGCGGCGGACATCATCTCGAAGGCGCAGCAGGCCAGGCCGGAGAGGAGCGGCCAAAGGCTGTTGGCTCGAATGAGGTCCAGGATGCTGTCGGCGTTCGTGGGAATCACCTGGAGGGCGCCCCAACGGACGGCATCGTTGCGGCCGGCGTCGGTCTGGCCGAACTCGCGGAGGTGGGTTACGTCCGTCGGTTTCCCGCCCTCGTAGGCGAGTGGATCGGCCGACTGCCAGAACGTGTTCGGGACGACGATCGGAGCGGCCAGCTCTCTGTGCGGGAGAGGGGCGAGCTGACGAGTCGAAGCCGCCTTCGCGCCGGTCGCGCCGCCCGGCGTCGCCGCGGCCTTCGCGCCGGCCGGGGTCGGCGCCTTCCGCCCCTTCGGCCCGCGATCGACTACCGCCACGTAAGGACTCCCTTCCGCCACGCGTATGCCAGGCCGAGCATCAGGACGAGAACGAAGGTGCCCATGCTGACGAGGCCGCCCATCAGGAGATCGCGGAAGACGATCGCCCACAGGTACAGGAAGACGACCTCGACGTCGAAGGCGACGAACAGGAGGGCGTACACGTAGAAGGAGATGCCGAACCGGCCCCAGGTGTCGCCGTAGGTGTCGATGCCGCTCTCATAGGGCACGCCCTTGTGGCGGTCGCCGCGGTTGCGATGCGAGACAAGCCAGCCCAAGCCGAGCACGAGGAATACGAAAGAAACCCCTGCCACCCCCAGGCCGACCACATACCAGATCCCGGTCATCGTTCTCCAGCAGGCCCGTTGCCGGCGGCGGGGATCCGCGGCGTCGGGGGCCGAGCGTTGCTCTCAGGTGGGCCGCGGAGCCGGGTTCGATGCCCGCTCCCTCGTGGTCCGCGGGAAGTTTACCAGCCGGGCCGTTCTCTAGCCGCCGGCCGCCGGCAAGCGGGTGTCGTGCAGGGGCCGAGCCGCCGGACCGGGCGGCCCCGCCGGCCGCGGGCACGTGGGTGCAGCCCCCTCCCCTCGCTCAGCCAGTCACCGGGTGACTGATATCTCGGGTGCAGCCCCTCCCATCGCTCAGCCAGTCACCGGGTGACTGCTATCGCATCCTCGACTCATCCGACCCCACGATCGGCGCCCGAGATGCCGCCGCAACCCCCGTTCCCACGCTCAAACTGCCAGCTTCGTCCGGCCGGCCGCCAGGCTTCCGAGCCGGCCTGACCCGCCGGCGACGGATAGTAGTCATCACACGACTATCTGAGAGGAACCACAGCGCGGCCGGGCACGGACTCGCAGGATCGGCCAACCAGCGCAGCATCGTGGCGGTATCGGACGGCAGCACCGCGCGCAGCGTCGCCGCAAATCGCTCGGCGCGTCGACGGTTCGTCGGAGTGCCCGCCAGCACAATCGCCCGTGCCACGCCATTCGACTGCCAACCACGCCGGGCCGCGATCGTCGGCGCGAGGCGGACCTTTCGGTCGAACGCGCTGAGCATCTGCTGCAGATCAGGCACGACCGACTTGGTCTCGACTACTAGCAGTCGGCCGCTGCGCTCATGCCACGCCAACACGTCGATCGACCCGCGTTCGCCTCCGATCAGGAACGTCGCCTCCGCGGCGCACTGCCAGCCGAGCGGAACCAGGATCTGGACGAGCCGCTCCACCATGGCGGCGTGAGTGGCGTCCAGAAGCCGATCCAGCTCCTCGCCGCGCCACCGAATCCGAAGATCCAGCTCCGCGCCCAGGCCGGAGACTACCTGCTCCACCGTGTGAAGCGCCGTCTCATCGAGCCGGCCGCGTTCCAGCCGCGACACTGTCGTCTGCGACACGCCGCACCTCAGGGCGAGATCCGACTGCCGCCAGCCCAGTCGATGTCGCAGCGCCCTGATCGATCGACCGAGTTGCCGCCCATTCACCGGTGCAACGTACGTGTGCCCGCTCTACCACGGCCAAACCGCGCCTGCCCGCTCCGCCGCGGCTCAAACCGTGGATCCTTCGAGGCCGACCGACTCGAGCATTACGGGTGGGCTTGCCCAGCGTCAGGACCCGGCTTGTGGAGGCCCGCGGGCCTCAGCCCCGCTCCAGCGTCAGCACCCGGAAGCGGCCCATGTGGCGGGGGTCGAGCATGCGGACGATGCCGGAGCGGGCGCGCGCGTAGTCGGTCAGCGTCAACTCGGGCGACGCCTGTAGCGCTCGCAGCTCCGACTCCAGGCCCGCGGCCACGAGGAACTCCTGCTGTGTCGTGAGACCCGCGGACCGAAATCCGCGCCGCTCGGCGAGGAGCTCGAGCGCGGTGAAGTCGACGTGGGCGGTCAGGTCGGTCAGGCCCACGTCCGCGAACGGGTCGTCCACGACACGGTGGCTGCGATACCCCAGCAGCGACCCGGCCAGCCGTCGCGGGCCGTACAGCTCTGCCGCGGAGTAGCCGTAGTCGATGACGAGGATGAAGCCGCGGGCGAGCCGGGCGGCGACGTCGTCCAGCCACGGTTCGAGCCCGACGCAGATCTCGGCGACCTGGCCCTCGGCCATCTGGCCCGGCTCGATGCCGTCGTCCGCCAGGCGCGCGGCCAGTTCCGGGGTCGAAGGCTCGGCCACGACTTCGGCGAATCGATCGCGCCAGACGACGAACAGCTCGAGCAGCTTGCCGCCGCGGACGACGACGCGGTGGACCGGCAGGGCGTCGAGGAACTCGTTGGCAAGGATGACGCCGGTTATGGGCACGGGCTCTTCTGAGGCGGTCCCGCCGGCAGAGCCATCTGGGCTCGAGGAGGCCAATCGGTCGGCAAGGCCGTCCTCTTCGAATCGCTGGTGCAGGTCGGCCAGACGGTACGGGCTGGACTCGACCGGCTCGTACCGGATCGAGTGGAGCAGGTCGTCGGACCCGTGGCGGCGCAGGCCGTCCAGGATCGACAGGCCGAGCGTGCCCGATCCGGCGCCGTACTCGATCAGGGCGAAGGGGCTCGGGCGGCTCAGGCCCGCCCACATCTCCTCGATCCGGCGGGCGATCGTGCGGCCGAAGATGGGGTGCGTTTCGGGGGCGGTCAGGAAGTCGCCGGCGTCGGTTGGCCGGTCGGCGCGCTGGCGGTAGTAGCCGAGCCGGGGCTCGTACAGGGCGCGCTCCATGAACCAGGCGAACGTGATTCGACCGTCCGGGGCGCCTTCGATCTCGGCGCGGATGAGGTCGGCGAGCTCGGCCGAACGGACGGCGGAGTCGTCGGCGGGCGACGAAGTCGAAGGTTCGGCGGGAGAAGGTTCGGACGGAGGCCGCGGGTCGGCAGGCGGCTGCTCGGGCGAGGGAGGACGGCGCTTGGGCGTCATCGCTTCCCCGCACGAGCTCGCTGCGCGAGCAGGCGCAGTCCGCCGTTCACCGCCGTGTGGCCGCCGAGAAGGATCGGGATGTCGGAAGCGATCGCAGATTCGGTGAGGGCGCGCATCCACGGATCGGCGATGGTCGCGGGCAGCAGCAGATCCGAGGCGAAGCGATCCTCCGGCGCCGGCCAGGACTGCTCGCTGGCGCCGTGGCGATGAGCGAGGAGAACGCGCGTGTCGATGACCGCGGCATCGGCCAGCGCGGCGACGGTGCGGGCGAGGGCTTCGGGGCCGTCGCGATCCAGCAGCTCCCCGAGGACGGAGCGCGGGGGCCGGGATCCGGTAGTGGCTCCCGATTGGGCAAGGCGGCTGGCGGCGCGGAGGCCGCGCTCTTCGACCAGGGCCCGGACACGGCAGACGACGCCGCTCTCGAGCCACCGCAGGGTAGTGGCGGAGATCCGACCCGCCACGAGCAGCTCCGCCCGGCGGTTGGTCAGGACGTCGGAGAGTGCCGCGAGCCGCTCGCCGATGAGTGGCGCGGTCGTGGCCGGCCCGCCGAGGGGCGCGCCAAGGCCGAGCAGCAGCAGATCGAGGGGAGTGTCGACGTCCACGCCCAATCGCCAGTGCGAGCGGAGGTCCGTGACGGCCACCCCGGCCCGTTCCTCCAGCCATCGGGGAAGGGCGTTGTCGGCGGGGAGTGGCGGCAGCTCCGCCAGATCGGCCGCCCGCGAGATCGCCACCACGTCCGCCGAATAGCGGTTGTTCGCGAGGGCGTACCCTGCCGGCCCCGCGGCGACCTCCACGAACCGTCGCAGATCCGCGGCTCGCGCCAGGGGAATGCTCCCGGAGCCCAGGACGATGAGGCCGCCGGGTGCCATCGCGCCTCCGGTTCGTGCCCGCATCTCAGCCGCGAGCCGCTCTCCAAATGACAGCCCGTCCGGCGGTCCGGCCACCACTTCCGCGACGTCCGCGCCGGCCGCCAGGAACGCGTCGCGCTGCCGAATCGCCAGGGAGTGGCGCGCCTCGGCCAGCGCACGAACCAGCGGCCCCGCATCTTCCGGGGCGGCGGCGTGGAGAATGAGCACGACCACGGGGCGCACGAGCGGAGTCTAGCCGCGGCATTGCAGAAACGGCCGGCGGCTCAGTCAAGTGTCGCTGTACTCTGTGTCTTGGTCGGCGACGGCCAGAGGAAGGCCGCGGTCTGGGGGACGAGCGGCTCGCGGTTCCCCACCCGGCATCGGGATCGGCCTGCTGCGTCGAGCGGGCCGCAGCGTTGGAGGTGGGGCAACCATGCGGCGACTCTCCAGGTTCGCACTCTCTTTGATGGCCATCTCGATCGTAGGCAGCACGCTCAGCCTGGGCATAGTGGAAGGAGCACAGGCGTCCGGCGGAACGCCGGCGCTTCAGGCAGGACTCATCCCCGCGGCCCCCCAGTCGCTGCCTGCCGCTCCCGCGACCGTGGCCCCTCGCAGCGACCTGGTCGCGGATCCTGTGCCGGCCGTCCCCGACACTCAGGGTCTCTCGGGCCAGGCGCTCCTCAACGCGATGGCGCAGAGCGGCCTCGGGGAGATCCGCGACGTCCGCCACAAGAACCCGAAGCCGGGCGACGATCCGCGCGATCCCGCCACCGTTCAGCTGAGTTCGGGAGCCTGGCTGCTGTTCTTCCTCGACAGCGCGGGCAACCTGTATCAGCAGCGCAACCCCGGCACCGCCCTCGATCCCTTCTGGCAGTCGGGCAACGTCATCGCGACCGGGCCCGTGGACCATCCGGATGTCGTCCGCCTCGACGCCGGCGGCACCTCTACCCTGGGGTTGTTCTACCTACGAACCGTGAGCGGTCTCGCGCAGGTCATGGCCCGAACCTCGACCACCGACGGGGCGTCCTGGAGCACCGAGACGCAGCTCACCACCGGCGCGGCCGCGGTGTACTGGCTCCGGAGCATCGTCGTCTCGGGCACGGCCTATCTGTTCTGGAGCGATACGGCGGGCAATCTGTTCTATCGGACCAGCGCCGATCTTTCGACCTGGAGCGCGACGGCCACCGTTGGGCACCTCGTCGGAGCTGAGTCGAACAGGACACATCCGACCTTCGACATTGCGCACCTGGCGAACGGCACATGGATCCTGACGTACCTGGACAAAGCCGTTTCCTGCTCGCTCCAGGGCAGCTGCAACACGTACAACTACCCGGCCGTGTATACGGTCGTCGGCACGAGCCTGGCGAGCTGGGGACAACCGCTGCAGCATGGAGATCCCTGGGGTCAGCGCTGGCCGGGAAGCGCGAGCCTCCTGCAGACACCCAACGGCACTGTGTACCTCGCGTACGATCGCTACGAGTATCCGTGGGCGCAGTATGTGAGGCTCAAGACTGGGACCTCGGACGGACTGACCTGGTCGTCGGAGGTGACGTTCGGCTGCGATCGGGGGATCGGCTGCGACGGCTGGCACTTGGTCACCGCGGTGGACCCGTACCTGTTCCTCGATGAGCAGGGCCACGTCCAGGCCCTCTGGCAAATGGCCGCGGGGATCACGAACTTGCCCGGGCAGGTCGGGGTCAGTGACCCCTATCCCGATCAGCTGTTCCAGGCCGATCTCACCGCCGGCATTTACTACCGGCCGCTGCCACCGTACATGGACCCGTCGGTCAACTACGGCGCGGGGTCTCTGGGCAGCGGGATCGTCAACGTCGCCTCGGGCAACCTGATCCTCCAGGAGAGCGACTACACGGCGGGCGGCCTGGGTCTGCCCACCACCCTGACCCGGACCTACAACGGCGGCGACACGCGCGACGGCATCTTCGGCTTTGGCTGGAGCTTCCCCTATGCGATGGGAATCCAGCTGAACGTCGACAGCTCGGTGACGGTCCAGAACTTCGACGGCCGCCGTGACTACTACGTTCTCAACGGCTCGACCTACACTGCGCCGCCAGGCCTGGAGACGACCCTCGTCCACAACGGTGTCGGCACCTGGACCCTGAAGTACCGCGACCACACGACCAAGACCTTCAACTCCTCCGGCAAGCTCACGGCGGTCATCGATGCCGACGGCAACACCACGACCCTCGCCTACACCAGCGGCCGCCTGACGACGATCACCGACGCCGCCGGCCGCGCGTTCAGCTTCGGCTACGACGCCAACGGCCGGGTCACCTCGATCGGCCTGCCCTTGTCTCGTTCGCTCGGCTACGGCTACGACGCCAGCGGCAACCTCACGAGCTTCACCGATCCGACCGGAGCGGTCACTCACTACGCCTACGGCAGCGATCACATGATCACGAGCGTCACCGACGCGTCGGGGCGTGTGACAACCGTGACCTGGACCAGCCTGCGGCGCATCAAGACAGTCACCGACCCGGCAGGCGCCGTGACCACGTACACCTACGGCAACCAGAGCGCTTCGGGCGGATCGACCACTGTGACCGACGCCCGGGGCACGGTCACGACCCACACGTATGACAGCCGCGGCCGCCAGACCAGGATCGAAGTCACGATGCCCGGCGGCTCGGCGTACAACCTGGTCACGACCTTTGCCTACAACGTCGACGACCAGATGACCAGCCAGACCGATCCACGGGGCGTCGTCACGACCTACGCCTACGACACCCACGGCAACGTCACCCAGCAGGTCGTGGACGCGGGCACGGGCAAGCTCAACCTGACCACGAACTCCGTCTACACCAACGACGACCTGACCCAGCGGACAGACCCGCGGGGCACGGTCACCAACTTCACCTACAGCTCGACGCACCACCTGCTAAGCAAGACCGTCCACCTGGACGGCTCCACGCAGGTCACGACGTACACGTACTACGCCAACGGCCTGCTCCACACCTCCACCGATCCAAACGGCCAGAGCAGCGGGCATAGCTCCTCGCTCACCTACGACACCAACGGCTATCTCGCGACCGCGACGGACGCCGCGGGCGACACCGTCACGACGAGCTACGACGCAGGCGGCCGGCTTCTTTCCAGCCACGACGCGCGGGGCAAGCTCACCACCTACACCTACGACGCGGACGACCGCAAGACATCGGTGACCGATCCACTCGACCACACCGCGAGCTACACGTACTCACCGGACGGCGAGCAGACCAGCGTCACCGATCCCAACGGCATCATCGCCACGATCGTCTACGCCCGCTCCGGCGAGGCGGTCCTGGCGAGCGCCGACACAGGCTCGACGGGCTTCGCGATCACCAACCCTGGTTTCGAATTCGGTGCGACCGGCTGGACCGCGACAAGCTCGCCCTCGATCGTCACCAGCCCCGTGCTGACGGGCGCCAAAGCGGCCAAGGTCGATCTGTCCAAGACGTACAGCCGCGAGCTGCCGGTCGTCGCGGACGCCACCTACGGCCTCACCGCCTACGCCACGGCCACGGCCTCTGGGCAGACGGCGCGCCTCTCCTACACCTGGCGTAACTCGAGCCATACCACGATCAGCTCCGGAACGATCGACGTGGCGGTCTCTACCTCCGGCTTCCTGCCGCTCTCGCTGGCACCCACGGCTGCGCCCGCCGGGGCGGCCTACCTGTACATCACTCTTGGGTCCACCGCGTCCGGCGCCCTGGTCGTCTTCGACGACGTGGTGCCGACGTATTCCACGCTCACAGACTACGACGCCACCGGCGCCAAGACGAGCGTGATAGACGCGAACGGCCACATCACTCGCTATGCCTATGACGCCGCGAGCCGCCTTGTGAACACCACCGACGCCCGGGGCAAGACGACGACGCTGACCCTGGACAAGGACGGCAACACCACCCGCACCACCAATCCTCTGGCCACGAACACGGACTCGGTCTTCGACAACGCGAACCGGCGGACCTCCACCACGGTCGACCCGAGCGGACTCGCCCTGGTCAGCTCCACGACATACGACGCGGACGGCAACGCCGCCTCTGCCACGGATCCCGATCACCACACCACGAGCTTCACGTACGACCGGGCGAACCGCCTGGTGAGCGTGACGGACGCGGCCACCGGCCTGACCACATACGCCTACGACGCCAACGGGAACCGCACCAGCGTCACGGATGCCCGAAGCAAGACGACCTCCGCGACCTACGATCCGGTGAACCGGGTCATCTTGGCCACCGACGCTTTGAGCCACACCACGGGCTACGGCTACGACGCCAACGGCAACCAGACGAGCCGGACCGACGCCAACGGCACGGTCACGACCTACACCTTCGATGACGCCAACCGCCTGACCGGCGTCTCGTACAGCACGGGCGGATCCGTCGCCTACACCTACGACGCCGTGGGCCGGACCCTGACCATGACCGACGGCCACGGCACCACGAGCTGGACATACGACCGTCTCGGCCGCATGACCCAGGTTAGCCAGCCGGGCTCGGGCGCCGTCACCTACACGTACGATGCCGTCGGCAACCGGACCTCGGTCACGGCCGGTGGCAAGACCGTCAGCTACGCGTACACGGCCACCAATGCCCTCGCATCGGTGACCGACTGGGCCAGCCGGACGACCGCCTACTCCTACGACGACGCCGGACAGCCGGCGAGCGTCAGCTATCCCAACACGATCGCCTCCTCCTACACGATCGACCGGGCAGGCAGGGTGACTAACCTCGCCTACACGCGCTCGGGCAGCGCTCTCGCCGCCTTCGGCTACACCTTCAACGGGCAGGGCCAGCGCATCACGGAGTCGAGCCCCGAGGGCACGACCGGCTACACGTACGACGCCCTGGGTCGCCTGACCGGGACCACCTACCCGGATACCCCCTCGGAGACCTTCGGCTACGACGCGGTCGGCAACCGCACCAGCCGCACCAGCTCCGGCGCCACCACGACCTATGCCTATGACAACGCCAACGAGCTCGCTTCGACCACGACCGCCGGCTCGACGAGCACCTACGCCTCCGACGCTAATGGCAACCGCACGAGCGTGGTCGTTCCGCCTCCGCCCGATACGACGGCTCCGACCGTTCCCTCCAACCCTTCCGCGACCGCCTCGGCCTCCAACGAGGTGACCGTCTCCTGGACGGCCTCGTCCGACGAACGGGGCGTGACTAGCTACCTCGTCTATCGCGACAGCACGCTCGTCGGTCTGGTGTCGGGCACGGTCACGAGCTTCATCGACCGAACCACCGCGCCATCTACCGCTTACTCGTACACGATCGCCGCCCTCGATGCGGCAGCTAACGCCTCCGCCCAGTCGAGCGCGGCGGGTGCTACCACGCCGTCGGGCAGTACGCCCTCCGACACTACGCCACCCTCGACCCCAACCGGTCTTTCGGGCACCCCGGTGGCCGCCGGCCGGATCGATCTAGCCTGGACCGCCTCTACCGACAACGTCGGGGTGGCCGGCTACAACGTCTATCGCGACGCGGTCAAGGTCAACACCGTCCCGGTCGGCTCCGCCTCCTACAGCGACACAGGTCTCGTCGGGGGCGCCAACCACACCTACACGGTGAAGGCGGTCGATGCCGCGGCCAATGAGAGCGGAGCCAGCGGGTCCTGGAGCGGCGCCGCAAGCTCAGGTGCTCTGACCACCACCTACTCCTACGACGCCGAGAACCGCCTGACACAGCTACAGAGCGACTCGAACGTCATCGGCACCTACGCCTACGACGGCGCCGGCAACCGGGTCGGAAAGACCGCCGGCGGAGTAACAACCGCCTACACCCTCGATCTCGCCTCGGGCCTGCCCCAAGTCCTGACCGAGACCGCAGGTTCGGCGGTCTCTAGCTACGCCTATGCCGGAGGACCCCTCGAACTCGACCGCTCGGGCACCACCAACTGGTATCTGGCCGACACCTTGGGCTCGGTCCGCCTCCTCACCGACTCTACCGGCGCCAGCCCCGCCACCTACGCCTATTCCGCCTTCGGCTCTACCCGTGCCTCCACAGGCTCCCTCACTAACGAGGTCCGCTTCACCGGCGAGCGGACCGATACCGAGTCGGGGCTGGAGTTCCTCCGAGCCCGCACCTACGACCCCTCCACCGGCACCTTCCTCCAGCGTGACAACTGGGGCATCACAGCCACCGACAGCCAGTCGATCGACGCCTACCTGTACACCGAGAACGATCCGGCCAACGATCTGGATCCGAGCGGGCATTGGGGCGTCAGCCTGTCCATCCCCGACTTCTCCGCCGTCACCCACGTGGCTCTCGGTGTCGCGACCTTCGTCCCGGTCGTGGGGTCTGCCGCGGCCGTGGCAGACGCGGGTCTATACGCCTACGAAGGCGACTACCTCAACGCCGGTCTGTCCCTCGCTGCGGTCGTCCCAGGGGGCGCCGTCATCTCGACCGGAACCAAGGCCCTCAAGATCGCGTCCAGGGCCGACAAGGCCGTCAACATCGCCCTCGACGTCCAGAGGACCGAGAGGGTCGTCAAGGTCCTCAACAAGGCCGACAGCACGGTCAACGACTTCAACAAACTCGATAGAGCTGTCCACGCTAACTCCGCGGCGAGCACCCGGCTGACTCGGCTGTACCGCTTGACTGACGTGGAGACCGGAGCAACGCTCAAGTACGGCATCACTTCGGCGGCGAAGATGACCAGTCGCTACTCGAAGGACTACTTGAAGGACAAAGTGATGACAGAGATCACTAGCGGAACCCGGAGAGGGATGTTGGGCCTCGAGAGGCACCTCGTGACGCTGGGCGGCGGGCCTCTGAACCGTGAGCCTTGGTCCGCGTACGTCAGGGGGCTCCTCCGTGATTGAGAACACCCCCGAGTCTCTGGTGCTGTCCGTAGGAGCCATCAACGGGAGTGGTCCGGAGAGCTACGAGTGGAGAATGGCAATGAGGCCTCTCGCCGCCCGGGTCAGGCATCTGCGCGAAGGCGTGAGTTCGCCGCTGTGTGTGAACGTGGTGTACTTCATCCCAGGCCCAACGGTTCAGATCGATTTCGAGGGCGTGCGGACGGGGTCGTTCTCAAGGGCGAAACGAGATCTCATCGTCCAGGCGGCGCTGCCTGAGCAGCCGGCTCTGCCCTACGACGAAATCCTTCGGGCCCTCATGGTCGCTTCGATCGACGCCGCCGAAGCATTCGCCAAACGACGAAAGATAGCCGAGTCCCTGCCCCAGCTCCGGGACCTCGTTGGCAAGCTGTGAGGTCTCCGAAAGGGTGAGAAGACACGCAGCCCTCTTCGTGTCTTGACCGTGTAGGCTGACATCGACGCCGCTACGAAGAGGTGCGAGGGTGAGCAGGTTCTTCGGTCGACCTAAGGGCCAACGAGTCAACTCGGCGGGCGAAACACTGGTTGACCCGGCTGACAAGATGCTGATCGCCCAGATGCGCGAGGCGGGCGAGAAGCTGTCCTCTCAGACTCGGGAAACGACGCACTACTTGACTTTCGACTCCCAAGGTGCTGCCCGGCAAGCAGCGAAACTGGCCGCAGCTCAAGGTTTCGTTGCGGAAGTAGCCGCCCCACGAGACGGAGTCGACAACTGGGCGGTCCACGCGATCCACACAATTCTCGTTGGCGAGGACACGATCTCGTCGGCCCGGAGGGTTCTAGCAGAGATCGCGGAACAGACTGGCGGCGTATACGACGGTTGGGACACCTACTCGGACGCTGCGATCGCCAAGATCGGTCACAACTGACCGAAATGGCCGCAGACGCACGACGCGGCGACGCTGCTGTGACTCCTTCACCTGCCTAGCGCTCCCCATCTATCCGTCGCCAGCCGCTGGGGTCGCTGCTTCTGTGGTTCTGGAGGGGTCAGCTCACGAAAGGGAAGGGGCAGCGGTGAGGCGCATCTACAGGACCTGCATGGCTCAGTAGAGATGGATCCGATTCTCGCGCTGATTGTGCTCGGCATGATTCTGGCGCTGGTCGCGCTGGTAGTCGGGAGTGCGCTCAATTCATCGCCGGAACGTTTCGGCTTCGCTGAGTGGCGCCGGATGGCCTTCGCCGTGTCCGGATACGGCTCTGGCTTCATTCCCGAGGCTGCCAGGAACGGCGAGCTAGACCGCTTGTTCGTTGGCCCTGAGTCCTTGTTATCGACACCTAGCCCCGAGGTGGTGATGGTCGACTGACCCTATCGCCCGCCAGGCTTCGGCAGGCGGGCCTACCCCGGCTCAATTACAGTAGGCGCTACTGGGCGGGGCGGAGGTCGATAGCCGATGCGAATGACAGACCTGAAGGCTGGTTGGGCCATCGTCGGGAACGACGGGCAGCCGCTCGGTACCGTGCAGGCGGTGGGCCAGAACTACGTGCTCGCGTCGAGAGGCCGCCTCGCCGCCCCCCTCTACGTTCCCGCGTCGGCGATCGCCAATGTCGAGCGCGAAGTGGTGCACCTCAACCTCGCCAAGCGCGAGGCGGAGCAGATGGGCTGGGAGGAAGCGCCACGGGAGTCAGACGCTCCCGAGGCCACAGGGGACAGCGACCCGTTGCATAGGCACGTCTAGCGGAGCAGCGCCGAGGGGTTCTCGCTCCCGCCGACCTGTAGAGTGGACGCCGTGGGAACAGTTCGCGCATACATCGGTCTCGGGGCCAATATCGGCGATGCCCGGGCGACGCTGACTGCCGCGGTCCACGCCCTGGCAGCCCTGCCCGGTGCGTCGCTCGCCGGCGTTTCGCGCCTGTACGTGACCGCGCCCGTGGAGGTCATCGACCAACCGGATTTCCATAACGCCGTGGTGGGCCTGGACGTCCCGCGCGGCCCGGGCGCGAACACAGGCCCGATAGCCCTGCTGCTCGCCCTAAAGTCGATCGAGCGGACGTTCGGCCGGCAGGCGCGGGCTCGTTACGGGCCGCGCGAGCTGGACCTGGACCTGCTTCTGTTCGGCGACGAGCGCCTGACCGTGGAACGTCCGGAGGCGGGCCGCTCGCCGGACCCTGCCAAGGCGTGGCGCCTGCTCGAGGTACCGCATCCGCAGGTCCACAGCCGCCTCTTCGTTCTGGCGCCGCTCGCGGACCTGGCCCCGGATCTGGTTCCGCCCGGCTGGGACGAGACGGTCGAAGATGCCCGAGCCCGCCAGGAATCGATCGAGGGTGCGTCGGCCGTCCGTCCGGTAGCGAGCTGGGATGGGGCGCCCGGATCGTGGGCGGGCCCCGCGGAGGGCTCCACACGGGATCTCTAGGACTTGACGATGGTCGCCTGCCCCGTGACCGCGTCTACGCTGACCAGGGCGCCGTGCTCGTAGACGTCCGCCTGGGTCGCACTCGGGACACCCAATCCGATCGACCATGAAGACACTTGCGAGTCGCCGGAGCCGAAGTCGATGGTGAGATCGGCCGACGTCACCGTCTCGCCGGGAACGCCGAGCGCGGCGACGGCCGTCTCGGTGGCCCGGGCTCGGCCGACGATCGGCGCGGTCAGGTTCAGCTGCATTCGCAGGTCGACGAACGCGAAGACGGCCCCGGTCGAGGCGTTGACGAGTACCTGGAACTTGGTCGGGTCGTTCCATGCCACTTCGTAGGCGGCAACGCCGGCCTGATGCATGACCCGGACTGACACGGTGAATCCCTCGGTGCTCAGCCCGGTGTTGCGATGGACGAAGGTTTCGGCTGCCGTCTGTGCGTCGCTACTGGCGGTCGAGACGGTGTCGTCGTTGGGCATCCGGTCCGTCAGGACGACCTCGAGCACCATGCCGGATTCTGCGTCGACGAGCGCCACCGCGTTGGCGGCGGTCGTTTCGTAGAACTGCCTGCCCGCCAGCCCGCCCGCGAGTTGAGCGGTCATGACCGGCACGCCCGCGGCCTTGGCTCCGTAGATGGCAGCCTCGTCGGCGGTGATAGGGGGAGGCGTCCAGTTCGGGTCCGGCGTGCTAGAGCAGCCGCAGGTGATGTTGCAGCCACCCACGGAGACGGGCAGTAGCGCCAGCAGCATGGCCCCAGCGAGGGTCAGCGCGACTCGTTTCATGCCCCACCTCACGTCCGGTCGAGGTCCGATCCGATCGGGCCGTCAAGGACGAAGCGTATCCCACGGCAGCGCGACGAAAGAAGCCTGCGCCGTGCTGGCCCCAGATACGCGACCGGGGCGGCAATCCCTTCCGGCACTGTGGGCTCGCCGGTTTGCCGCCCCGCCACGTCCCTCTCGCCCGGCATCCCGGGCTTCCTCTTCCTCCGACCGACCGATCGGCCCGTCAGGTTCCAATCGGCTGTCACCCGTTTATTCGGGCCTGCCGGCCGGATGGATCACTGACGCCGGGAATCGACTCGAGACCCCCGGCACGGATCGTCGAGCCTTTTCAGGCTAGTGGCGGAAGTGGCGCCGCCCCGTGAAGACCATCGCCATGTGGTGGCGGTCCGCGACCTCGATCGCCATCTCGTCGCGGATCGAGCCGCCCGGCTGGATGATCGCCGTGACGCCGGCCTGGGCCGCCGCCTGGATACCGTCTGGGAACGGGAAGTAGGCGTCGCTAGCCATCACCGCCAGCTTGGCCCGATCGCCGGCTCGCCGGAGGGCAATCTCCACGGACATCTGCCGGCTCGCCTGGGCCGCACCGATCCCCACCGTGGCGCCGCCTCGCGCCAGGATGATGGCGTTCGAGCGGACGTGGCGCACCGCCCGCCAGGCGAAGAGCAGGTCGGTCAGCTCTTCGAGCGTGGGCCGCCGCTTGGTTACCACCTGAAGTTGCGCCTTGTCGAGACCCAGCTCGTCCTTCGTCTCGACCAGCAACCCGCCGGCGATGCGCTTGAAGTCGAGGTTGGCGATGCCGTAATCGCGCGGGCCTTCGATCGGGTTGCCGGGGACCGCAAGCAGGGCGAGCTGCGGCTTGTGAGCCAGGATGCCGATAGCGGCCTGGCTGAACGAAGGAGCCACCACCGCCTCGTACGAGTTCTCGGCGATCTCGCGGGCCGTCGCGCCGTCCAGCTCGCGGTTGACGCCCACGATCCCGCCGAAGCACGTCGCCGAGTCTGTCTCCAGGGCCCGGCGGCACGCTTCCACCAGCTCGTCCGCGGAGGCTATGCCCACCGGATCGGTGTGCTTGACGATCGCCACCGTTGGGGCCGTGAAGTCGGCGGAGATGGCGTAGGCGGCGTCCAGGTCCAGCAGGTCGTTGAACGACGGCCGTGCCCCCTGCAGCTGAGTGGCGTCGGCCAACGCGCCGGCCCGGTGCGTCGTCTCCCGGTAGAAGGCGGCGTGCTGGGTCGGATTCTCACCGTAGCGCAGGTCGTCCACCTTCTCCAGGACCATCGCCAGCCGTCCCGGGAACATCTCACCCGCGATATTGGAGAGATAGGCGGCGATCTCCGCGTGGTAGGCGGCCACGAGACCGTATGCCTCAGCGGCGAGCTTCTGGCGAAGCTCCGCGGAGACGGCTCCCCGCTCCCGGATCTCGGCGATCACCTGCGGGTAGCGGGCCGGGTTGGCCACGGCCGCGACTCCGGCGTAGTTGCGCGCCGCCGCGGCGAGAAGGGCGGCGCCGCCGATGTCGATCATGCCGATGGCCTCGTCGATCGCGATCAGCCGAGCGCCAACCTGCGGTGCGAACTGGGCGACGTTGACCGCCACCACGTCGATCAGGCCGATTCCCTGGGCCTTCAGCTCGGCGAGCTGGTCCGGCTGGTCGCGACGAGCGAGGATGCCGGCGTATATGGACGGGTGGAGGGTCTTGACCTGGCCTCCGGCGATCGGCTCCGCGCCGGTCAGCTCGACCACCGACCGGACTTCCAGCCCTTCGCCGGCGAGGGCCTCGCGGGTGCCATCCGTGGCGAAGACCTCGACGCCCAGGGCGAGAAGATCGCGGACGAACGGCCCGATGCCCTCGCGGCTCGCCACCGAGAGCAAGGCTCGCACCAGGCCTACCTCCCTACTGCCTGAGTCGGGGTTCCCGGGCGCTTCCGGGACCGCGGCTCCTGGTGGCGCTCGGCCTGAGGCGAGTGCTGCGCCAGACCCGTCCCGCCCAGTCTGCCGGATTGGACCGAGTATAACGCCCGGTCATGGCATACTCCGTAGACGCAAATTCGAAAGCGCGATAATGCGCACGCCTCGGCCTCCGCGTTCGGCCTCCGCGCCGACGCTCGGCCAGGCGTCGCCGAAGGCGCCCATCCAGGTCGATCGACCGCAAACGACTGAAGTCTCGGAGGGTCCGCGTGAACGGCCCGTGGAACCAGCTGAACCTGCTCCTGATCGCCTTCAACGACAGTAACTTCCACCGTCTGTGGACGCCGACGTGGCAGATCTCCTTCTTCTTCCTGGTGGCGGTCGTCATCTTCTACAACTTCCAGGGCAGGAGATTGCGCGCCTACTCGGTCTTCCTCGACCTCAACGAGTGGCTGATGTGGAGCACGCTAGGCATCTTCGGCCTGCTCGCCATGTTCACGCTCTTCAGCTTCGATTTTCTCTTCGCGCTGCCGACGATGATCGGTGGAGCCGCTCTCTTCATCTGGATTCGGTTCATTCACTTCCCGCCACTGATCCGGTCCTACGAGGAGCGGCTGGCCCGTCAGCGCTACTTCCAGCGGTCGCGGACCTCTCATCCGGAGGCCACGATTCGGACGAAGGTGGCGCCGAAGACCAAGCGCCGCCGCCGGTAGCCGCCACGAAACCGATCGCGATGCGACCCGCACGGGCCGCGGTCGCGTGGATTTCGCGCCGGCTTGAGCCGTAGCCGCGCCTTCCAATGGAGATCCGCCGTTTCGGCATTGGTCACCGCAGGCCCGAGGGTCCGCCGGGGACGCGCGGCGTGGAGTCGACACCGCTGCACGGCGATGAGCGCGGAGTCGTCACCGAGCTGGCGTTCAAGCCCGGCGCCGCGATCGCTCCGCACACCAACTCGAACCTGACTTACCTCCTGATCATCGAAGGCGGCGGCTTCGTCCAGGTCGGCGAGGAGCGGACGCGAGTGGCCGCGGGCGAGGCGGTCGTCTGGCCGCCGGACGTCGCCCACGCGGCGTGGACGGAGCTGACTCCTATGCGGGCGATCGTGGTCGAGTTTGCGGCGCCGTCGGGCAATGCCGCGACCGGACTGGCGCCGGCGGAGGGTGAACCGCCCGCGTCCCAGAAGCGGGGGCTGGCGGCCGAAGGCTCGCTGGCTCCAGCGCCGGCCGTCATGCCACCCGATCGTGAATCTCCCGAACAGGAGCCCTGGTAGGCGTCCGGCCGGTCAGCCTGCCAGCGGCGACCTGGTCCAGTCGATCGCCACTTCCTGGTTCTTGTCGGCCTCGTTGACGGCCACCGAGAGGGTGACCCCGGGCGCCACGACGGCAAGCTTGTCGATCGGCACGCGGTGGCCGAACATGGCCGGGAAGGGCGCCTGGCCGGCGAGCGTGACCTCGACGGTGAAGACCCAGACGGGGTCGTTGAGAGTGGCTGGATCCGCTGCAGGATTAACCTGACCGACGGTCTTGCCCAGCGGCATGGCCGAGGTGATTACTGCCGTGCCATGCGTTCCGGTTGCGAGAAGCTGAGCGGCGCTGCCGGAGTGCGTGGGCATCGCCCCGGAGCGGACCTGGCTCGCGAGAGCTGCCACCTGGCCCAGGTCCGGATTGCCGGCAGCGTCGAAGTCCACTTCTCCGGCGGCGGCTGCGGTTCCCGCGGGGTTGTTGAAGTTCTGCCAGTCGGGAGCGACGTGCTGCGGATTCTTCGGGTCGACCAGGACTCCGATGCGGGCGCCCGGCAGAGTCATCGGCACGAAGAGTCGCGGGATGGCCTGCTTGGATTCGGCCTCGTAGGGCGCTCCGCCTCCGGGCGGCGTAACGAGGAGCCCCAGCTTGTAGACCGGAGCGTCGGGCCCAACGGAGGGCATCGTGACCGTCGTGCCGGTGTCCGTGATGCTCTGGATCACGGCCACAGAGGGCGTCCCGTTCTTGACTTCCGAGTCGACGCCCATCAGCTTCGAGAAAAGGCCCATGGGTCCTCCTGTCGCGGCCGCGCCGACGCCGAAATTGGGGCGTGTCGCCGACCGACGCTCTAACGATAGCGACCGCCACTTCGGACGGGTAGTTGTGGCGCCGTGCGGCCCGATTGTCCGGGGGCCGGTGCCGCGGCGATCGCCGGAGGTCAGGGACCGGTCCCTCCGCGTCGTCAGACCAGAGCGCGCGTCAGTAGCAACCGGTCCTCGCCGCGGGCCTGGACACGCCGGTCGAGTGCCAGATCGGTGAAGCCGTTGGAGCGGAAGAAGGTGCGCGCGGCGGCGGACGAGGGGTGGATCGCGGCATCACTCAGGGTCCAGGCCAGGAGCCTGGTGCTGCCGGCCGCCGCTGCGGCCTCGGCGATGGAGTCGGTCAGGCCACGGCCGATGCCGCGGCCTCGGAGGCTCGGGGTCACGGCCAGGAGCGTCATCTCAGCGGGGCGATCGCCGTCCGGGAGGGTGAGGCCGTCGAATCCCCGAGGGTCTCCAGCCGTGCGCGGCCGGTCCCACGGCGCCCAGCTGGCCAAGCCGGCGATTCGCCCGGCCGCCTCGGCCAGGAGGAGCTCCGAGGCGGGAGGGAGGGCGTGCGCCAGCTCCGGGGCCAGCGCATCCAGGAAGGCGGTGATGGCCGATCGATCGTCCGCCGTGGCGGCTCGCACGTTCGACCGGATCTCCGGCTGTTCTGGTTCGGCGGCCGGTCGGCTCGTTTCCGTCTCGTCCGCCAGCAGCGCGCCGAGTTGCCCGAGCATTCGAGCCGTGGCGCCCCAGACACGCTCGCCTTCGACCGGATAGACGCCGAACCGAATCAATCGCTCTCGGATCGTTCGTTCCTCGAGCTCCACGGGGGCGTCGGGCAGGAACGCCTCGACCGGCGCCTCGATGATGCGGGCCACCTCGCCCGGCGCCGGGTTGGACTCCGGTCGCCGCTCCGCGAGCGCGACCACGGGCGTAATCCGGAATCCGGAGACCGTGAGGGCGAAGACCTCCAGGCCGCCGGTCACGCGTAGCCCGCATGCCTCCGGGTCCAGGCCCACCTCTTCGGCCGCCTCACGCAGAGCCGTGGCCACCGGGTCCGCATCATCCGGGTCGGCCGATCCGCCGGGGAAGCTGACTTCGCCGGCGTGGGTGCTCAGGTGGGGGACCCGTGCCGTCAGCAGGACGCGGGCCTGGCCTTCGTCGTCCGGGAAGAGCAGTACCAGCACGGCTGCCGGCCGACCGCGGCGGGACTCCTCCGCCGGGAAGAGCGCCTCGGGCGAATCGAGCCGAATCGGCGTCAGGATCGCCGGCGCCGCGGGGAACTCTCTCGGCAACGCGGCCGCCCGCTCCGCAACCAACTCAAATCTCACGGGGCCAATCTACCCCCGCCCAACCGCTCGTGCGCTGGGCCACACGCGGTCTGCAGCCGCTAGTTGATCCTCTTGGGACCCTCGTCCTCAGGTTTGCCGGGGGTCCAGATGCGGTCTACGGCCGCGGCGGCGCCGGCGGGCTCCCGCCGCGATCTCTTGCGGGCGTCGCGCCGGTCGCCGGCATCGGCGACGACCGTGGCCCCGTCGGAGCGGAAGACCAATACGCCGCCGATCGCGTCGGCATCGGCCACAACAGACGACCCGGGCTTGAACTCGGCCCGGATCAGGGCCCGGGCCAGTGGGTTCTCCACGAGCCTCTGGATGGTGCGCTTCAGCGGCCGCGCCCCGTACGCCGGATCGGTCCCTTCGCGGACGATCAGCGACCGCGCCGCCGGAGTCAGCTCCAGCGTGATCTCCTGGCTCGCCAGGCGCTGCTGCAGGTCCGCCACCAACAGGTCCGAAATGGCCGCCAGGTCCGCGTCGGTGAGGCCGTGGAAGACGATCACCTCATCGATCCGATTGAGGAACTCCGGCCGGAACTGGACCCGCAGCGCCTCGGTGATCTGCCGCTTCATCTGGTCGTAGGCCGACGCGTCGGCGTCCGCGTCGCCGCGCTCGGTGAAGGCGGAGATGAACTGCGACCCAACGTTGCTGGTCATGATCAGAACCGTGTTCCGGAAGTCCACAGTCCTCCCCTGGCCGTCCGTCAGCCGCCCATCGTCGAGGACCTGCAGCAGAATGTTGAAGACGTCCGGGTGGGCCTTCTCGATCTCGTCGAGCAGGACCACCTGGTAGGGCCGCCGCCGCACCGCTTCGGTCAGCTGGCCGCCCTCCTCGTAGCCGACGTAGCCGGGAGGCGCGCCGACCAGNNCCGAGGAACAGGAACGAGCCGATCGGCCGGCGCGGATCTTTGAGGCCCGCTCTGGCACGCCGGACCGCATCGGAGACGGCCTGGATGGCCTCTTCCTGGCCGACCACACGCTTGTGCAGCCGCTCTTCCATCTGGACGAGCTTGGCCGTCTCGCCCTCGAGTAGCTTGGTCACCGGCACGCCAGTCCACGCGGCCACGATCTCGGCGATGTCGTCCGCGTCGACCTCTTCCTTGAGCAGCCGGTCCGGGCCCGAGAGCGCGGCGATCGCGGCCTCCTGCTCCTTCATCCGCTGCTGCAGCTCGGGCAGCTTGCCGTACTTGAGCTGGGCGGCGGTGCCGTAGTCGGTCTCGCGTTCGGCCTGGTCGATGCGAACCTGCAGTGCTTCGATCTCCGACTTTGTCGCCCGAATGGCCGAGATTGCGTCCTTCTCGGCCGACCAGCGCTGTTTCATGGCCGTGGCTTCCTCGCCGATCTCGGCCAGCTCGCGCTCCAGGGCCGCCAGGCGGCTCTTGGAGGCTTCGTCCTTCTCCTTGCGCAGGGCTTCCCGTTCGATCTCGAGCTGGATGCGCCGGCGCTCGAGCTCGTCCAGCTCGATCGGCATCGAGTCGATCTCCATCCGCAGCCGGCTGGCCGCCTCGTCCATCAGGTCGATCGCCTTGTCCGGCAGGAAGCGTTCGGTGATGTAGCGGTTGGAGAGAGTGGCCGCCGCCACCAGCGCCGAGTCGGTGATGCGGACGCCGTGGTGGACCTCGTATCTCTCGCGCAGGCCGCGCAGGATCGAGATCGTTTCCTCGACCGACGGCTGGTCGACGACAACGGGCTGGAAGCGTCGTTCCAGGGCGGCGTCCTTCTCGATGTGCTTGCGGTACTCGTCCAGGGTCGTGGCGCCGATGGTGTGGAGTTCGCCCCGGGCCAGCATCGGCTTGAGCAGGTTGGAGGCGTCCATGGCGCCCTCGGCCGCGCCCGCCCCTACCACCGTATGCAGCTCGTCGATGAAAAGGATGATCCGGCCTTCCGAGTCCTTGATCTCCTTTAGGACGGCCTTCAGGCGCTCCTCGAACTCGCCGCGGAACTTCGCCCCCGCGATGAGCGAGCCCAGGTCCAGGGCGATGACCTTCTTGTCCTTGAGCGTCTCGGGAACGTCGCCACGGACGATGCGCTGGGCCAGCCCCTCGACCACAGCGGTCTTGCCGACGCCCGGCTCGCCGATCAGGACCGGGTTGTTCTTGGTCCGGCGCGACAGGACCTGGATGACGCGGCGGATCTCCTCGTCGCGGCCGATGACCGGGTCCAGCTTGCCGGCTCGCGCCTCGGCGGTCAGGTCGCGGCCGTACTTCTCGAGGGCCTGGTACGTGGCCTCCGGGTTGGGGCTGGTCACGCGCTGGCCGCCCCGGACACCCGCCAGGGCCTGCAGGATCGCCTCCTTGGTGGCGCCGTTGCGGTCCAGGAGCTGCTGGGCCTCTCCGCCCCCCTCGGCGACGGCCACTAGAAGATGCTCGGTGGAGACGTAGTCGTCCCGCAGGCGGCGGGCCTCGTCCGCGGCACGCTCGACGGCGCGCTTGAACCGAGGGTCCGCGGACATTGAGCCGCCCTGAATCTTGGCCCGCTTGCCCAGGATCGCGGCCAGCTCGTCACGGAAGGCGGGCACGTCCACGCCGAGGCGCCGCAGCGTCTCCGACGGGATGCCGTCGTCCGCTTCGACGAGCGCCGCAAGGAGATGCTCCGAATCCAGGACGGGGCTCTGCAGCTCCTCCGCCATCCGCTGCGCGGCGACGATCGATTCCTGGGCCTTCTGGGTGAAATGGTCGAGGTTCATGGGCTTCTCTCAGGTCTTTCGCGGATTCGGCTGGACGATCTGGCGTAGGAATTCCTCCGCGGCCTTGCGCTGCCGGCCTTCCAGCTTGCCGGGCAGCACGACCTTCGACTTGACGTAGAGGTCGCCCGTACCCTCGCCTTTGAGGCGCGGCATCCCCTTGCCGGCGAGGCGGAAGGTCTGACCCGGCTGCGTGCCGGGCGGAATGGTAAGGAGGACCCGACCGGCCAGGGTTTCCACATCGACCTGGCCGCCGAGGAGTGCTTCTTGGAGCGTGATGGGCACCTCACGAGTGAGATCGGCGCCGTTCCGGCTGAAGACGTGGTGAGGCCGGACCTTGGCGATGAGGTACAGGTCGCCCGCGCCGTCGCCGCTTCCGGCCTTGCCGCTGAGACGGATCTTGCTGCCCGTCTCGACGCCGGCCGGCACCTTGACCTCGAGGCGCCGATCGCCGACCTGGACGAGGCGCGCCGAACCGTGAAACGCTTCCTCCAGGCTCAGGTCCACCTCCGCCTCCACGTCCTGTCCTTTGCGAGCGCCGCGGTTCCGACCGGCGGCGCCGGCTCCTTGGGAGCCTGAGCCGTGGCCGGCGCCAGTTCTGCCGGCCTCCGCCGCGCCCGCTCCCTCGAAGCGCAGTTGCGAGAGGATCTCCTCGATGGAGCCGCCGGAGCGTCGGCCGCTGCCGGAACCGCGGCCGGAACCGGTCCTGGTCCGGGTCGCCGTCGTCTGGGCAGGATCGGCCGCGCCGCCGCCGAAGAAGGTCCGGAAGAAGTCGGAGAAGCCCTCCTCGTCCGCTCCGTGGAACTCGTAGCGGATGTTGCCGCCGCCCTGCTGGGCATAGCCGGCGAACGGCCCGCCCGGCCCGAACGGGTTTCCGCCCAGCGGGTTGCCCGCCGCCCCGAAAGGGCTGCCGGCCGCTCCGGCTCCGGCTCCGGTTCGCGCGTACCGCTCCCAGTTCGCGCCGAGCAGGTCGTACTGCCCGCGCTTCTGCGGATCGGCCAGGACCTCGTGTGCCTCGTTGACTTCCTTGAACCGGCTCTCCGCGGTCTTGTTGCCGGGGTTTCGGTCGGGGTGAAGCTCGCGGGCCAGCCGCCTGTACGCTTTCTTGATCTCTGCCGGAGTGGCTTTTCGATCCACACCGAGCGTCTTGTAGTAGTCCTTGTACTCCACCGACGGCCTCCCCGTAGCCGCTTCGCCTCGGGTCGTCGCCGAGGCACTACCGGTCTATGAGCGTCGGCCGGCGTTTCCGCCGGCCGGGCACTCGACTCTTCAGTTGACCACAGGCGGGCCGGTCCCGCCTATGCCATTGCCGGCGGCTGATCTCCCGGAGGTGGCGGGAACCCGACGCGGACCCGGCCTTCGGCCTCTGGCTCCGCATCCGGTCTCTTCCCGCCCTCGGACTTGCCCGGTCCGGCGGTGAGCGGCGTCGGCTTGCGCCGGAGAGCCGCCTCGAGCACCTGATCCATGTTCTCGACCGTGATGAGCTTGATCTGCTTGCGGATCTCTTCCGGGATGTCTCGCAGATCCTTCTCGTTCTTCTTCGGCAAGATGACGATCTTGGCACCCGAGAGGTGCGCGGCCAGGATCTTGCTCTTGAGTCCGCCGATCGGCAGAACTCTGCCGCGGAGGGTGATCTCACCCGTCATGGCCACGTCCTTGCGGACGGGGGTGCCGGTGAAAGCGCTGATCATGGCCGTGGCCATGGTGATTCCCGCCGACGGGCCGTCCTTGGGGATGCCGCCGGCCGGCACGTGGATGTGCAGGGTGTTCTTTTCGAAGACCTCGCGCTTGATGCCGAGATCCGCGGCGTGGGCGCGTATCCAGGACAGGCCGGCCCGGGCCGACTCGCGCATGACCTCGCCGAGCTGGCCGGTGAGGATGAAGTCCTCCTTGCCTTCCATGAGCGTGACCTCGATGGCGATCACGTCGCCGCCGACCTCGGTCACGACCAGGCCGGTCGCCGCGCCTATCTGGTCTTCTGATTCCAGCTCGCCGTACTCGAAGCGCTGCGGACCGAGGTACTGGGACAGCCTCTTGACGTCGACGATGGTCTTGCGCTTGCGACCCTCGGCCACTGCCCGGGCCACCTTGCGCATTACGTTGGCGATCTCGCGCTCGAGATTGCGGACGCCGGCTTCGTGGGTGTAGGAGCGGACGAGCTCGACCATCGCCTCGTCGGTGATGGAGATGTTCTTGTCGGTGAGGCCATGGTTCTTCACCTGCTTGGGGATGAGGAACCGCTTGCCGATCTCGATCTTCTCCTGCTCGGTGTAGCCGGGCAGCTGGATGACTTCCATCCGGTCGCGCAGCGCAGCCGGGATCGGATCGAGAAGGTTGGCCGTGGTTATGAAGAGCACCCTGGTGAGGTCGAACGGCACCTCCAGGTAGTTGTCCTGGAAGGTGTTGTTCTGCTCAGGGTCGAGGACTTCCAGCAGGGCCGAACTCGGATCGCCACGGAAGTCCATGCCGATCTTGTCGACCTCGTCGAGCATGAAGACCGGGTTGTTGGAGCCTCCGGTCTTGATGCTCTGGACGATCCGGCCGGGCAGCGCCCCGATATAGGTGCGCCGATGACCGCGGATCTCGGCCTCGTCGTGGATGCCGCCCAGGCTCATGCGGACGAACTTGCGGCCCATGGCCCGAGCGATGCTCCGGCCGAGCGACGTCTTGCCGACGCCGGGCGGTCCAACGAAGGCGAGGATGGGACTGCGCAGCGTCTCGGCCAGGCTCCGGACGGCCAGGTACTCGAGGATGCGCTCCTTGATCTTCTCCAG
>PLMA01000034.1:0-191 GCA_003141455.1 Chloroflexota bacterium
ATGCGCGACGCGGACGACACCTGTATCGCCGTCTGCTCGATGGAGAACGTCGACCCGCTGGGCGTCCACACCGGCGACTCGATCGTGGTCGCGCCGGTCCAGACTCTGCCGGACCCGGTCCACCAGCGACTGCGCTCGGCCAGCCTGGCGATCATTCGGGCGCTCGGAGTGGAGGGCGGCTGCAACGTCCA
>PLMA01000034.1:246-108546 GCA_003141455.1 Chloroflexota bacterium
GGCAGCCAGATGAAGGCGACCGGCGAGGTGATGGCGATCGACCGGACCTTCGGCTCCGCGCTGAACAAGGCACTGCGGGCGCTCGAACAGGCAGGCGCCGGATTCCTTGCCGAGAACGCGGGCTGGACGGCCACGCTCGACTACCTGATGGAACCGGCCGCGGCCAAGCCGTTCGTCACGCTCGACGGCGGCGGCCTGCTCTGCGAAGCCCGGGCCCACGCTGAACGAGCTGCCTATCCGATCGTCCTGAAGCGGTTCCTGGCCCCGTCCGACTCGCGGATGTGGCGGATCCTCGCCCTGCTGCGGCGCGGAATGCCGGCCGAGACGATCCGGGGCGTCACCGGCATCTCGCCGTGGTTCCTGTCGGAGTTCGAGCGGGTCATCGCGCTCGAGCGCGAGGTGCGGAAGATGGGTGCGCGGATCGCGGATCCACGGGACGCGGATGCGGGCACTCTCCTGGCGACGGCAAAGCGCGACGGCTTCGGGGATCGGGAGCTGGCGCAGATGGCCGGCGTCACTGCCGAGGCCGTACGCCTCTCGCGCATGGAGCTGGGCATCGTCCCGGGCTACGCGATGGTGGATACGTGCGCGGCNNGGGCCGGTGCGGATCGGGCAGGGGATCGAGTTCGACTATTGCGCGGTCCAGGCCGCGGCCGAGCTTCGGGTGCAGGGCTGGCAGGCGGTCATGATCAACTCCAACCCGGAGACGGTCTCGACCGACTTCGACGCCTCGTCGCGCCTCTACTTCGAGCCGCTGGATCCGGAAAGCGTCCGCTCGGTGGTTGAGGCGGAAACGCCCGATGGGATGCCACTTCTGCCGGCCTTCGTCCAGTTCGGCGGCCAGACGCCGCTCAACCTGGCCGAGCCCCTGGCCGCGGCCGGGATCCCGCTGCTGGGCGCCAACCTCGAGACGATCGACCAGGCGGAGGACCGTCTCCGCTTCGCCAACCTGGTCGAGTCGGTCGGCATCCCGCAACCCGAAGGCGGCATGGCTCGCTCGATCGAGGAAGCTCTCGCGCTGGCCGACCAGATCGGCTACCCGGTCATAGTTCGCCCGTCGTTCGTCATCGGTGGGCTGGCCATCGACTTCAGCTACTCGCCGTCCGACCTGGTGGACCAGCTGGCGCGCGCGACTGTCGTGGACCCCGACCGGCCGGTCCGGATCGACCGCTACCTCGAAGGGATCGAGGTGGACGTTGACGCGATTGCCGACGGCGAGACGGTCCTGATCCCGGGGCTGCTGGAGCACGTGGAGCGGGCGGGAGTGCATTCGGGCGACTCGGTGGGGATGTTCCCGCCGCAGACGGTCTCGGTCGCAGACCAGGGGCTGATCGTCGACGCCATGGATCGGATCGTTCGGGCGCTGGACGTGCACGGCCTGGTGAACGCGCAATTCATCGTCCGCGACGACGGCGTGTACCTGATCGAGGTAAACCCGCGGGCCAGCCGGACGGTGCCGTTCATGAGCAAGGTGACCGGCGTCCCGATGGTGAAGCTCGCGGTCCGGATCGCCCTGGGTGAGACGCTCCGCGGGATGGGGTGGGGGAACGGGCTGCTCGAACCGCCGCCTCTGGTCGCGGTCAAGGCGCCGGCCTTCTCGACGGCCAAGCTGCGTGGCGTGGACCCGTCCGTGGGCCCGGGGATGCAGTCCACGGGCGAGGTGATCGGGATCCACACGGACCCGCGCGTGGCCCTGGCGAAGGCGATGCAGGGCGCGGCCCTCATCCCGCCACGGCCCGGAGCGGACGGGGCGCTGGCGTTGATCTCCGTCGCGGAACGGGACCACGGGGAGCTGCCGCGCGTGGCCCGGGCCCTGGCTCGGGCGGGCTACAGGTTCGCCGCAACTTCCGGAACGGCCGCGGAACTGCGTGGGTTGGGGTACGAAGCGCAGGTTGTGGCGAAGGTTGGCGAGACGCCGGCGCCTGGTCAGGCCTCGATCCTGGATCTCATCGCCTCGGGCAAGGTGCGGCTCGTCGTCAACACGCCGTCGCCCAAATCGGGGCCGGTTCGGGACGCCATCGAGATCCGGCTGGCCGCCACCGCGGAAGGGATCCTATGCCTGACCGCCATCGAGACGGCCGTCGCCGCCGCGGAGGCGCTGGACCCGGATCTGGTCGAACGGCTGGCGGAGGTCCGCTCGCTCGGCGAGTGGGTCCCAGATCCGGGCCGGCCGCGGGGCGTTGCGGGCGGCGTGGCCTGATCGCAGCGCCGCGTTCCGAGCGCATGGTGTCGGCGTTCAGTACCCTGATGACAAATTCCCATGCCAGGTGCCGCGGTGCTGAGTCTCCCTAGTCTCCAGTTCAAGCTCTTCGGTTTTCCGGTCGCGATCGGCCTCGATTTCCTGCTGATCGCCGTTCTGTTTGGCTCCGTGCTACCCGGCCAGTATCTGGTCATCTGGGTGGCGATCCTGGCCGTGTCGATCCTGGTTCACGAGTTGGGTCACGCCTTCGCATTGCGCCGGTATGGCATCACGCCTCAGATCCGGCTCTGGGGCATGGGAGGGCTGACCACCTGGGGGTTCGCGCTGCCGCCGCGCAAGACGATCGTGGTCAGCGCCGCCGGGCCGTTGCTCGGCGTCGCGATTGGGCTGGCCGCCATGCAGGTTGAACCTCGGATGCAGGCCGGCTCGATGGCCGATTGGACGGTCCAGATGGTCGTTTGGGTCAACCTGTACTGGGGACTGCTGAACCTGCTGCCCATTGCCGCCCTCGACGGCGGCAACATCACCACGAGTGCGTTTGTGCTGGTGCTGGGGCCGAGGGGACGGGTGCCCGGGCTCATCTTCGTGGCCCTGTCGAGCCTGGTGATCGCTGTCATCGCGTTTGCGATCGGCATCGTCTACCTGGCGGTGATCGTTGCGATATTCGCGCTCCTCAACCCAACGCCCTACCAGGAGCTGCGCCGCATCCTATCCAGACGAGCCTCCGCCTCGGCTGGAACCGCGCCAGCGTCGTCCGGGACGCGGGCTCGGGACGGACACGCGGGCAGCCGATCCGTGGCAACCTCCCCGGCCGGGGTGCGCCGCGTCTTCGGCGAGGCATACGTGGAGACGCTGGGGGATCGTGCTCGTGCGGTGGACCTGGACGACCTGGAGACCCGTCCGGCGCCGCTCGTCTCGGACGTGGCCGCGATGGTGGCGCGTGGCGACGACGCGGACCTCGCGGCTCGCCTGACCTCCGAGGGGGACCCGCTCACGGTCCTCGCCATCGTCGCCAGGGTCGTGGACGGCAGGCGGCTCGGCGGGGTGCTGAAGACGCTGAAGCGGGGAGATGGGCGTGCCGCGGATGGGCTGCTCAAGCTGCAGGTTGGGCTCTTCGCGCTCGGTCGGTTCGAGGATTCGATCGGTGCGGCCGGCGCGCTCGGCGGCGACGGGAGTGCCGCCAGCGCGTTGCTCGTAGCCCGCTGCGGCGCTCGAATGGGCGACCGCAAGCTGGTGCGCCAGGGGCTGGAGCGCGCGGTGGCGCTCGGCCACTTGTCTCTCTCCGACGCGGCGCTGGGTGACATCGCTCGTGTGGGTCCGGACGAGCGGGTGGCCGAACTGTTGACGAGACTGAGGGCGACCCAGACCGCCTGACCCAAAGCGTCCGCGGCGCGGGACGGAACCGCCCGCTGCTTCGTCAGTCTGTTCATGATGGAAGCGACCGTCGACAGGGGAATTGATGATGTGCTCGAGCAGGTAGGGGAGGCTCGCACGGACGAGCTTGACGAAACTTTCGCCACGCTCTACCGGCAGCGCTACCGCGATGTGTATCGCTACGCGTTGCTGATGCTGAGGCGGGTCGAGGACGCAGAAGACGTCTCCGCCGAGGCATTCCATCGAGCCTTTGCGGCCTGGCAAGCCGGCCACGGACCGGAGGGCCAGGCCCTGCCGTGGCTGCTGCTCATCGCCAGGCGGCTGGTCATCGACCGAGCCCGGCGACGGAGGCTCCTGTCGTGGCTGCCGCTCGGGTCGCTGAGCCCCGCCCATGAACCTTTCCAAGAAGCCGATACCCGCCGGACGGAGTTCTGGCTCTGGTTCGAGCGGTTCGCTCGTGAGCTGTCGCAAAGGCAGCGTGAAGTCTTGATCCTGCGCTACCAGCGCGACCTGGACGACGACCAGATTGGCGAGATCCTGGGGATCTCCACCTCGGCCGTCCGATCGCTTGTAGCGCGAGCCTGCGCAGCCCTGCGCCGCAACCCGGAGATTTGGCAATGAACGAGAACCAGCATTCCGACGACGAGATCCTGGATGGAGTGCGCCGCCGAATGGCCGGTGCCGAGCCGCTCATCCCGCAGCCGCCGGAGTTGGGGCCGGCCTTCACCGAAACCAGCCGGGCCCGCCCGAGGGTGGTTGTACGCAGCCGGCTTGGATTCGGCGGCTTCGCGCCGATGGTCCTGGTCGCGGCGCTTGTGGTGGTCGCCGTTGGGGTTGGCGTGGGAAGTCAGGCCTTCAACGGAAATGGATCAGCCGGGGCCCCCGCGACCGCCGCAACCCCCGGGCCCTCCGGATCGCCGAGTTCGCCCAGGAACGAGATCTTCATCTCCTATCAGCTGGTGCATCCGACTGGGACCGAGGTGACCGCTGCCGAATTGGATGCGACCAAGGCGGTCCTCGTCAAACGAGTCGCCTCCCTGGGGGCTACGGATTACTCGATCAATGAGGCGCCGCCGGATGGGATCACGGTCAGCTTGATGGGCGTCGCCGACAAGAAGGAGGTCCGGACACTGATCGGCCAGACCGGTCACCTCTCGTTCGTGCCGCTGCCGCCCGAGACCTACGGAACCTCGATCGCCCAAGGTCTGAAGCAGGTGCCGACCACAGGCGAAACGATCGACCCGTCGCTGCCGGCGCAGTTCACCGGGGCGGACCTGGACCCGAGCCTCGTGTACCTCCGCGACGACACCGTGACGGGCGGATTGTTTGTCATCTTCGGGTTCAAGGAGCCTGCGGCGTCCGCGTTCGAGACATGGTCGGCGCAGCACGTGAGCGACTTCTTCGCGATCGTTCTTGACGGGAAGGTCCTCTCCGTGCCCTACGTCCAGTCGACGATCGTCGGCGGGAAGGGCGAAATCGCCGGCAACTTCACAGCGCAAAGCGCCCAGGAGCTGGCCACGATTCTGCAATCCGGCTGGCTGCCCTACCCGCTTCTCGAGGTCTGGTCATCCGGGCCCGTGGGCTCACCGGATGCAGGTCCGGGCGTACCCGTCCCTTCGGGCGCGCCGATGGAGTCGGGCGCGCCGATCGCACCCGGGCCCAACGGCTCGTCGTATGCCGACCCGACCGGATCCGTCCCTTCG
Organism: Chloroflexota bacterium; assembly: GCA_003141455.1. Classification (GTDB taxonomy): domain Bacteria; phylum Chloroflexota; class Limnocylindria; order Limnocylindrales; family CSP1-4; genus Fen-1039. The sequence goes on from PLMA01000034.1 coordinate 5,524, forward strand.
GGCGTACCCGTCCCTTCGGGCGCGGCGATCGAGTCGGGCGTGCCGCTCCACTCGGGCGCGCCGAGCGCCCCATAGCGTCTCCCTCCGCCGTCGCCAGCTCGTAACTTCAGGCCCTCTCCAGGAGGGAGGGGCTTTCCGAAGCCACCGTGGCAGCCGCCAGCGTCGCCTCGTCGGCGCGCACGACTGCCACGGTTTCCTTGTCGGTGCTCCGGAACCAGGTCCAGAGCAGGGCCGTGGCGATCGTGTACAGCACGATGATGGTCACGAAGTCCACGGCGAAGGCCGCCGTGAACGAAAGCCAGGCGTGCAGCAGGCCGTAGTACAGCGGGGCGATCGTCCACCCGAGAGACCACAGCAGCGTCATACCGGCGGACAGCGTGGCTCGCTCCGCCGGGGAGATACGCTCCATCGCGAACGCATCGAAGATCGGGCTGCCGGCGTTCATCAGCGAGTTGCGAACGGCCAGGGCGACGACCACGGTCCACAGCACCGGTGAGAAACCCAGCACGACGAGGAACGGGATGCTGGCTGCCTGCACCAGCACGATGGATCCGATACGACCCAACCGGCGGGCTAGGGCCGGCTGGGCCAGGATCGCCGCCGCGGTGCCAAGGCTGGTCACGGCAAAGATCGCGTTCACCTCGGTGAGGCCCAAGCTGAACTTGTTCTCCATGAAGACGTTCAGGAAGGGGATCAGCTGGCCCGCACCCAGAGATGTCAGGAACCCCGGCAGCAGCAGCCGGAAGAAGAGGCCCCGATCCAGGATGACGATGCCGAATCGGCCCGCCCCGGCGGCCGGCATTCGATCGGCCGGCGGCCTGTCGCTGGTGAGCAGCCACACGGTTCCAAGGGAAAGGACGCCCAGTGTGGCCACTCCGGTCAGAAGGATCTGGTAGGGGGCCGCAGCCGAGCCGAGGTTCAGGCGAGCGGCGATTGCGGGGGCCAGGGCGCCGCCTGCGAGGGCGGCCACCAGGCCTGTGAGGAACCCTATGGCGGACCAGATGGCGAAATACTCGTTGCGCTGGTCAGGGCGGGTGTGCTCCGCGATGAATGGGATCTGGACGACGCTGACCGCCATCGACCCGGCACCGAGCGCGGCCACTCCCACGAAAAGCAGCGGCAACTGGCCGGGCAGAAACGCGAAGAGCGCGACTGCCACCAGGGCCATGCCCGCGGCCATCACGCTGCGTCGCCCGAACCTGTCGGAGAGCGCGCTGGCCGGGAAGGCCATCAGAACGCCTGCCAGCGAGTAGGCAGGCAACAGCCAGGCGATCGTCCACCCCAGTCCGATCGCCTCCAGGTAGAGGTTGAAGTCGATCCAGTAGAGGCTGATCGCCGCCCCAAAGACGACCGTGGTCAGCAGGAAGATGCGCGCGTCGCGGCTAAAGCCGGTGAAGCTGCGGATGTAGCGCGAGATGGCGCCTGCCACTGTCTCCGCGAGACCTCTTGCTCAGTGGGCGGAGTCGAAAAGGTTGCGCTCTTCCTCGCACAGGCTACGCCCCACGACGATCAGGAGCGCTCCTATCCGGAGGTGGAGTCCGCGGATCCGGTACGTGCCTGAGCCCGCTCTCCTGCGGGTCGCTCGGTAGGCGGCAGCCTCGGCGCGGAGCTCGGCCTGCCGCTGGGCTATGTACGTTGATCGCTGTTCCGGCGTGTCAGGCCACATTTGTCGAGTACTCCAGTGTTAGTAATCTGAATGACATGTGTTAGCTGGGCATCTAACCCGGGAAGGTTTGGCATCGGTCATGGCAATCCTCTGGGTCAGTGCGCCAGGTAGGCGCGAAGCTCCACGCCGGCCTCCTCGGCACGGTCGCGGCGAAGGCTGTAGTAGGTCATGTTGCCCTCATTGGTGACCGTGACCAGGCCGGCGCTTCGGAGCAAGGCCAGGTGGTGCTTGATCGTCGGTTTGCTGAGATCGAGCTCGTTGGCGATCTCCGTAAGGTAGCGGTCGCCTTCGGCCAGGAGCTTCAGGATGCGCAGGCGGCTCTCGTCGCCCAGGGCGCGGTAGAGGCGAATGGTCGAAGTGGGGGGAGTCAGCCGGTCAGCCGATCCGAGCGACGAGTCGGCGATGGGATAGCAGATCAGCTGTACGTCGCCGACTTTGGTGAGCGTGTTGTACGGGCGTCCGAAGTAGTTGGGAGCCATGACGATGCGGCGGATCCGCTGCTCGGGGACGATCCGGACCCCGTTGGTTGCTCGCTCGACGAAACCGAGGGGGTCGCCGGCGATGTCGTCGCCGCGGCGGGCGGCCACGTCGCGGTCGAGCATTCGAGCGATGCGGCCTTCGATCGGTTCGTACCGAGGCAACCAAATGTGAACGATCCGCCTGGCTGCCGGGGCCAGATCCGTGATCGATCCAGTGAGGACAGCGTGGCCGTTGGTCGACTCGAGGCGGGCCTGGAGGTCCCTGAAGGCCTCCTGGTCGCCATCGACCGCGCGGCGAGTGACGGCGCCGAGATCGGCGTCTTCCAGCAGTTCACCCGCCATGATCTCGGTCAACTCCTGATCGGAGAGCGCGTCGATTGCCTGGACGACGTCTCGAGCAGTGCGGATCTCCGGTCGGCCCACGAGCATGCGGCCGATCTCGGGGACGAAGCCGATGCAGGCCGAGGCGCTTTCGTCTTCGTCTATCTCCGCCTTGAGCGCCGTGCGCGACCCCTCCAGCCACTTGCGGTCTTCCGCCAGGATGTCGTCCAGCTCGCCATACTCGTTGCAGGTGCTAACGAGGAAGTCGTACCCGGTCCGCGCATCGAGCTCAACAACCGGCAGCTGGGCAGCCGCGATCCCCGGGCGGACGAGGCCGGTCTGCCTCTGGGGATTGGCTCGGCTGGGGTTCCGGATGGCGGCCATTGCCACTTCGCCTCTAACTCATGTTAGATGGAAAACTAACATGATCCTCTAGCCCAGGTCAACTGGCTGCGTCGCAAACTGGAGCGATGGGCGGAGGCGATGGTCCGATCGCCTGACGGGGCGCGCAGACATTTCACAACGGGTGGACCTCCTCACGGGGAGCGGCGAGCCGCGGCCGGTACAATGCCTCCACCCGCGCATGCGCCCGTGACGCGAGCCCCGCCACACCCGTGAGGAATTGGACCGCATGACCGTCCCGAGCGTCAGGTTCACAGACGAACGCCTCTCCAACGGCCTTCGCCTGATCATCTCGGAAGACCACCTGGCGCCGATCGTGGCGATCAACATCTGGTACAACGTCGGCTCCAAGCACGAGGTGGCGGGCAAGACCGGTTTCGCGCATCTCTTCGAGCACGTCATGTTCCAGGGCTCGCGCGACGTGGCCAAGACCGAGCACATGGCTCTGGTGCAGGCCGCGGGCGGCACGATGAACGGGACGACGTGGCTGGACCGGACGAACTACTTCGAGACGATGCCGAGCCACCAGCTCGAGCTGGCGCTGTGGCTCGAGGCGGACCGCATGGCGACCCTCCTGGATGCGCTGAACCAGGAGAACCTGGACAACCAGCGCGACGTCGTCAAGAACGAGAAGCGGTCCTCGTACGACAACCGGCCCTATGGCGACTGGTTCCACAAGCTGCAGGCGCACCTCTTCCCGGCGGAGCATCCGTACCATCACCCCACGATCGGGTCGATGGAGGATCTGGACGCCGCGTCGCTGGAGGACGTGGCCGCTTTCTTCCGAACCTACTACGCCCCCAACAATGCGGTCCTCTCCGTCGTGGGGGACGTGGATCCGGCGCAGGCGCGAGCCTGGGTGGAGCGTTACTTCGGCGCCATTCCGGCAAACGCGGCTATCCCACCACTCGCCGACATGAGCCTCCCTCCGGTGTTGGGCGCCGAGTCTCGAGAGGTGGTGCAGGACCGGGTTCCGCTGCCGCGCCATTTCTTCGGCTTCCGGGCGCCCTGCCTGGGAGACACCCGCTTTGACGCTCTTGAGGTTGCCGCGCAGATCCTCGCCGGCGGGAAGGGGAGCCGGCTCTACCGGCGCCTGGTGCGAGACGAGAAGATCGCCCAGGACGTTGCCTTCTTCTCGCTGGGACTTGTCGGCGGAGCGTCGATCGCGGCCGGTCAGGCCACCGTTCGGCCGGGCGTAGACCCGGCATTGGTGGAGCGCGCATTCGAGGAGGAGTTGGAGCGGCTGGGACGGGAGCCGGTCACGGACGATGAGCTGGCTCGGGCCCACGCCCTCATCGAGACATACGAGCTGGAGGCTCTGCAGCGGGTCGACGAGCGAGCCGATCGGCTGTCCATGTATGCCACGTTGCTCGACGATCCGGAGATGATCAACCGCCAGCTCGGCCGGTACCTGGCGGTCGGTAAGGCCGAAATCCTGGCTGCTGCCGCGGAGGTGCTCCGTCCGGAGAACCGGGTCGTGCTGACCTACGTACCCGCCACCGAGGCGGGGGATGGCACCACCGACGGCACTACCTACGGCACTACCGACGAGGAGACGGCGGCATGACGCTCGAGCAGATCCTGGCCGAGCGACCGTCTCCGGGGCAGCCCCGGACCTACCGCTTCCCGGCCTTCGAACGGGCGATGCTGCCTTCGGGCCTGCAGGTGCTCACGGTCCACGTTCCGGGCCGGCCGCTCGTGTCGGCGAACCTGGTCTTCCTCCGGGGCGTCGGCGACGAGCCTCGGGACATCGCGGGCGCCACGGTTCTGGCGGCCCGGGCGATGACTGAGGGGACGGAGCGCTACCCGGGCGTGGAGCTGATCGAGGCGGCGGAGCGTCTCGGCGCCACTCTCCACGTCGAGGCGAGCTGGGACGCGTTCGTTGCCGCGGTGGAGGTGGTGGCGCCGCGCATGGAGGCCGCCCTCGAGCTGCTGGCGGAACTGGTGGAGCGGCCCACGTTCCCGGAGCAGGACGTGGCTCGCCTGCGCGACGAGCGTCTCAACGACCTGATGCAGGCCAAAGCCGACCCGCGCCGGCGCGTGGAGCGGGCCTTCGGCGCGACGATCTACGCGGCCGAGTCGCCTTACTCGCGGCCGTCCGGCGGCGACGAAAAGTCGGTGCCCAGGCTCTCTCCGGATGCGCTGCGAAAAGCCCATGCATCGATCCTCGCGCCGGATCGCGCGGCCCTGATCGTGGGCGGGGATCTCACGGGCGTCGCCATCCCGAGTCTTGCCGAGCGAGTCTTCGGCTCGCTCGGGGGTGCCGCGGCGTCGCTCACGCCGGCGGGGGCGCCGGACGCCACCTCGGCCGTGTCTCGACCGATCGTCCGGTTCTACCATCGGCCGGGCTCGGTACAGACCGAGCTGCGCATCGGCCACGTCGGCCTTCCGCGGCGGATCCCGGACTTCCATGCCGTGGCTGTGATGTCGGCGATCCTGGGCGGTCTATTCAACTCGCGGCTCCAGATGAACCTGCGCGAGGATAAGGGCTACACCTACGGGGTGGGGGCGGGCTTCGACATGAGGCGGGGCGCGGGCCCGTTCGCCGTCCGAACCGCCGTTCAGACGGCGGCCACTGTGCCGGCGATCCTGGAGACGCTCTCCGAGCTGCGTCGGATCCGCGAGACCGAGGTAACGAAGGCGGAGCTGGCGGCCGCGCGCGACTACCTGGTCGGAGTCTTCCCGCTGCGCTTCGAAACGCCCGGCGCCGTAGTCGGGGCTTTGGGCGGGCTCTTCGTGCATGAGCTGCCGGATGACGAGCTGTCCCGCTACCGCGACGCGATCGAGGCGGTCACGATCGCCGACGTGCAGGCCGCCGCCCGTGAGCACATCGACCTCGACCGGATGGCAATCGTTGCGGTCGGCGACGCGGATGCCGTCGCCGGGGAACTGGATTCGGCCGGCCTCGGCGAGATCGAGGTAATCGCCGAGGAGTCGCCCGTGACCGCCGGGGATGACGCCGCGAATGAGTCCGACGAGGAGGGCGAATGATCGTCGTGGTGGGCCTTCCGGTCTACGCCGACGGCCCGGACGGCGAGGAGTGCGCGGGAGGTCTCGCGGTCGAGGTCGCGGCTGCCGCGGGACGTCGCGGCGGAACCGTGGAGCTGGTGGGCAAGGTCGGCAATGACGGGGCGGGCGACGCGGTGGTCGTGGCCCTGGGCCGGCTTGGCATCGGCCACGCCGCGCTGCTCCGAGACATGTCCCGCCCGACGCCGGTACTGACCGCGACACAGCGCGAGGAATCGGCGGACACGGCCGCGGAGGAGCCGGAAAGCATGCTGCTGCCCGAGGATCCCGCCGCCCGGCCCGCGCTGGAGGCCGCGGACGTTGAGCTGGCCCTGCGTTATCTGCCCCAGGCGAGCGTCATCGTGCTGGCCGACCCATCGGCGGAGTCGACGGTGGAGGCCGGAATCCAGGGCGCGGCCTTCTCCGCGGCCCGACTGATAGTGCTGGTTCCGACGGGAGGCGCGTCTCCATCCGTGCCGCCCGAGACGACCGTCCTGGAGGCGCCCCAGGATGACGATGGCTCGTTCGGGCGGTTGGTCGGAACCTTCGCCGGTGCGCTCGATGCCGGACTGGATCCGGCCGCGGCATTCTCGGAGGCGGTCACGACCTCGGGCTGGGAGGCCGTCACAGACTGAGGCGGGTCGGTCTCCATCCCGGTCGCTCGATCGGCCGCCTCCGGCAGCGCCGGTTCCTGTAGAGTGCGGGCCATGGACAGCACCACGAGAGGGCTCGGGTCAGAGGGGCCCACGTTCCTGCCGCCGGGCTTCGACCCGTCCGCCACAGCACCGCTGGATCGCGCCACGGCCGTCGCGGTACTCGGCCAGGCGGACAACCTGATGGAGCAGAGCGAGCCGGACCAGGCGCTCGCCCTGTACGCGAGCGCGGCGGCGACGGCCGATCGCGACGTCTCGGCCGCCGGCCACTACGGCATGGGCAACGCCTTGTACCGCCTGGACCGCGAGGGAGAGGCGCGCCAGGCCTGGGAGCGCGCCACCGGTCTCGGGGAGACGCCCGTGGCGTATCGAGCCTGGCGTCAGGTGGCCGCGGCCCTGGTCCGCGAAGGAAACATGCGCGGGGCCCTGGATGCATACCGGCAGTGCGAGAAGCGCGCTCCGCGGGAGGATCGGGCCGAGATCGCGTCCCGGTTGGGCTGGCTGAACAAGGAAGTCGGCAATACCGGCGCCGCGACCAAGTACTTCGCCCGCAGCCGCGGCGACGCGCTGCCGCCGTTCATGACGTACCTGATCATCGCGGTCACGGTAGTGGCTTCGATCTCCGCCCTGTCGGACGTCAGCGGGAGCCTTGGGGGCCAGCTGGAGCTGGACAAGCTGGGCATCGCGCACGGCGAGTTCTACCGGCTCTTCAGCGTCACGCTGGTCCACGGCAGCTACATCCACCTGGCCTTCAACATGTACGCGATGTGGTACGCGGGGCAGCTCGTGGAGCGCATGTACGGGTCGTGGCTGTTGCTGGCCTTCTACCTGCTTTGTGCGGCGGGAGGGTCGATCGCCAGCTACGCGTTCGGCTCCGTCGTGCCGAGCGTCGGGGCGTCGGGGGCGATCTTCGGTCTCTTCGGCATCGTCCTCGTGGCGACTCGGTTCCACCGCGCCGTCCTGGATCAGCAGTCGCGGATGATCGCGTCCCAGGTCGGCGTGCTGATCGTGTTGAACCTGGTTCTCGGGTTCTCCGGCGTCTTGAACGTCGACAACCTCGGCCACATCGGAGGTCTTCTGGCGGGGCTCTGGTTGGCCCTGATCATTGCCCCGGCCCAGGTACCGACCCTCGCCTCGCTCTGGCAGACCCCCCGCGGCGGCAGTGGCAGGGCTCGGATACTCGCAGTTCGCGTCCTTGGAGTCGGCGCCCTTCTAGCGGTTCTCGGGGCGGGCGTCGCGATCGGCACGAGCCGCTGGCAGGGGGATCCGCGCTATCACGTCTTCTACGGTGCCGCGGGCACGGCCGTCGATCGATCCGAGACGGTCACGGCGCCTACCCCGGCGAGCGTTGCCCTGACGATCCGGTAAAGGGCCTCAGACCAGGTCGTCGCGCCAGCCGAAGCGGTCGAGAACCCGGTACATGTTCCGCCGGTTGAGGCGCGACCGATCGGGCGGCCACGGCGCTTCTTCGCGGGAAAGCGGCAGCTCGAGCCGAACGGCTCGACGCGCCGGAGCCAGCTCGGGCGAATCCGCCCGTTCCGGCGAGGTAGCCCGTTCCGGCGAGGTACCCGGTTCCGGCGAGCCGCCGCGGACCGGCTCGGCGCGGTCCTCGTTGGCCCGGTCCTCGGCCGCCATGTCCGCCTCGTCGGCCTCCGGGTCGGCCTCGGGTTCTCCCTCAGCTGCGGCGTCGCCCTCCGCCGTTCCTTCGGCTTCGGCCCCGACCCGGAGCCGGATGGTCCACCACACGTCCAGCCATGCGGGACCGACGAAATGCTCGTCGAGCGGCCCAAGCTCGCGGTAGTCGGACCGGCGGAAGGCCAGCCAGCCGGCCTCCAATGCCGCCACGTCCTGGACCGTAGACGAGCCGTCCGGCCGTTCGAGCGCGTTGGGCCGGAGCGGGCCTGATTCGGGCGCCACCAGGTCGAAGCCGCCGACCGCCGCGATCGTCGGATCGGCCAACGCGGCAGCAAGCGGGGAGAAAGCGTCGCCGGTGGGCCAGGCTGAGCCGTCGGCGAGGACGACGATCTCGCCGGCCGCGCGGCGCAGCCCGATGTTGAGCGCCGCCGCAAAGCCGAGCCGTGTCGAAGTGCGGAGCACCTCCGGGACGCTCCCTCCAATCGGTGCCCGGTCCGGCGTCCCCGGCTCGAGCGCCGCTGCCTGGGAGTCGCTCGGGTCGTTGGCGACCAGCACGACCTGGGTTCCAATGGGGGCGTATGCGCGGAGTGCCGCGAGTAGACGCGAGACGCGGTCCGGCGTCTCCGAGGCCACGATCGCCACTGTCCAGGCGGCGGTAGGCGGCTCGTCGAGAAGGGATGGAACAGCCGCCGCAGAACCGTAGCGCAGCTCGCCCGCCACCTCGAGAGTGGCGGGCATGGCGGGGCTGAGGCTGCTCCGCCTGCCATGGTCGGTGACGCGCCAGCCCAACGCCTCGATCTGCGCCTTCAGTGTGTCGGCTGTGGCCCAGTCGCCGCGGGCTCGGGCTTCCATCCGCTCGCGGACCAGGTGGGTAATCTCGGCCGGTGGTCCGGCGGGAGAGGTCGGTTCGCTCACGCGAGGAAGGATACCTGGCGGGAGCCTTCGACCACCGGGGCGGCAGTGCGACGGCGGCAGGCTCGCGTCGGGCGTTGCTCGCCGGGCGTTGCTCGCCGGGCGTTGCTCGCCGGGCGCTACTCGCCGGGCGCTACTCCCCGGGGTGGTCCGGGGGGCGGTCCGGCGCCGGCGGCCGGCGACGAGCCGGCCTACTCGCTGCCGCCGGCGGACCCCTTGCCTGCCTCGTCGGGGACCGTAGGCACGATGGGCAAGAGCACCGACACTCGCGCTCCGTGCGGGGCGACATTCTCTGCCCAGGCGTCGCCGCCGTGAGCTCTGGCAAGCTCGCGGACGATGGCCAGTCCGAGGCCGGAGCCGCTGCCGCTGCGCGAGGGATCGGCCCTGTAGAAGCGCTCGAAAACCCTCTCCGTCGTTCCGGGCGGGAAGCCGGGACCGTCGTCGGTGACGCTCATCGAGATTCCGAGCGGTCGACCGGCGAGCTGGAGCTGAGCCGCTCGAAGCCACACGTGGCCGCCCTTCGGCAGCACGGATAGGGCGTTCACGACCAGGTTCTGGAGGATTCGCTCCGCCGCCAGCCGGTCACCTGTGAAGGCAAGCTCGGGCTCGCCGGGGGCGGCGCCGGAAACCTGGAGTGAGACGCTTTGCGCGGTGGCCGGGGCCTCAAAGCGCACGGCCGCGTTCACGAGCAGGTCCGTAGCGTCGAGCTTCTCGGGCCGGAGCGCCGCAGGTCCGTCGCGCAGCCGCTCCACCACTCCCAGCTCGCCCACGAGCCGCTCCAGACGCTGCGACTCTTCTGCGATCGTCCGGGCGGCCGCAGTCGCGCGGTCGCCGGAAGCGGTTCCGTCCGCGATCGCCTCGGCGAAGCCGGCGATGCTGGTGAGCGGCGTCCGCAGATCGTGGCGCAGGTTGGCCAGCATCTGCGTTTCCTCATGCCGCGTCGTCCCCAGCTCGCGCGCCATGGCGTTGAATCGCTCGGTCAGCGCCTTGACCTCCGTCGGGCCTTCGACCGGCAGAGGCTCCAGCTCGCCCGAACGGGTCGGCAGGTCGGCGGCGGCCTGAGCCAGACGTCGCATCGGCCCGGTCATCGAGCGCGACAGAAGCCAGGCGATCGGGATGCCCACGAGAAGCAGGACGACCAGCACGATGATGAGCGCTCGAGACAGGTCGTTCAGTGCCCGCTGGGCCGAACGGTCCGGCACCGCGACGTACAGCGTGAATCCGCGGGTCCCGCTCGTGTTCGGCTCGATGTAGATGTACTTCTGGCCGTCCGTCGCCTTGAACGTGTCGATCTTGGTCGGCGCGGAGCCCGTCGGGGCGGCAGGGACGTCCGTCGAAGACGGATTGCCGACGACGAACCTGGTCGCACCCTTCGGGCCAAGGATGATGATGTAGCCGCCGTCGGCGACGATGGGGCCCGAGTAGTCGCTGATGGCTTGCTGGATCTGCGCCTGGCCGACTCCCGCCGGCTGGTGGAGGAACACGGCCGCCTCGATGAGCACGACCTGGTTGCCCAGGGACGACTCTGTCTCGGCCTGGTGAGCGTCGCGCAGCACCAGGAACAGGCTGGCGCTGACGGCGACCAGGAACGCGAGGCCCAACCCCACAAACGCCAGAACGATCCGGCTCGTAATACCGCGCGGGATCATCGGCTTGTGCCTCTAGTCCGGGGTGGGGGAGCGATCGGAGGCCGCGGTCTCGCCGGCTCCGGCCGAGGCCGCGCCGCGGATCACGCCGGTGGCCGTGCCTCGGGGCGGCGGGACGAGCCGGTAACCGATACCTCGCACCGTCTCGACTTGCGGGCCGTCATCACCCAGCCTCTTGCGCACCTCAGCCACGTGGACGTCCACGGTCCGAGTCTCGCCCGGGAAGTCGGTGCCCCACACGCCCTCGAGCAGCGCGTCGCGGGTCAGGACCACGCCCGGGTCGCGCGCCAGGGCGGCCAGCAGGTCGAACTCTCGCGCCCGGAGATCGAGGCGCCGGTCGCCGACGTAGGCCTCGCGCCGTCGGGGGTCGATGCGCAGGTGGCCGACCTGGATTGGGCGGGTGCCCTTGGCGGTCACTTCGGTGCGACGAAGGATCGCCTTGACCCGTGCCACGAGGGCTCGCGGATTGAAGGGCTTGGTCACGTAGTCGTCCGCCCCGAGCTCCAAGCCGACGATCGCGTCGACGTCCTCGGAGCGCGCGGTCAGCATCAGGATCGGTACGTCGCCGCGGCGGCGAAGCTCCCGGCAGACCTCGAAGCCGTCCATCTTGGGCAGCATCAGGTCCAGCACCACCAGGTCCGGGTCGCTGCGCTCGAACTGGATCAGAGCCTGCTCGCCGTCGACGGCGGTCACGACGGAGTAGCCCTCTTTCTCGAGGTACAGCCGGACCAGCTCCACGATGTTCCGCTCGTCGTCCACGACGAGGATCGTCTTCATGAAGCGCAGGATACGTCCGCGACCCTCGCGCCCACCGAGTTTGTGTAAGCGGAAGGTAAGCCGCGGCCTCCGGGGAGGAGTCAAGCCAGTGCCTCGCGGCGAGGTTGCGCCGATTGGCACGGCTGGGATCTTGCGCCGGCGCCCCTCTCGAGATCGACCCGCTAGCATGTGGGCACCGCGCCGCCGCGATGGCGCCGGGAGTCCCGGCTTCTGGAGGAACCATGCATCTCTCCGGCGAGACTGAGATCGCCGCGACCCGACAGCGCGTCTGGGAGACCGTCAGCAACCCGAACCGGGCGGCCGAGTCCAACACGTCGGGCCAGGCCCAGATCGAGAAGATCGACGACCGTCACTACAGGGTGACCGTCTCCGCGCCGTCGGCGATGATGCCGATGAACGTGGTTCTGGCCCTGGAGCTGACCGAGATCGACGAGCCGAATCGGATCGCCGCCACGGTCGAGGGCGCCATCATGGGCGGCCCGATCAACGGAACCGGATCGATCGAGCTGGTCGAGCTGGGCCCCAAGCTGACGCAGACGAAATGGGTCGCCGATGCCACGCTCGGCGGGATGCTGGGGGCCTTCGAGTCGATGATCCAGGGGCCGCTGCAGCAGGCCGCGGACCATGGCTTCGCCTCGCTGAAGAAGCGGCTGGAGGCGGAGGAGGCCGCCGCCGGCTGAGACGGCCTTCCTGCTCGCCCGCCTTCCGTCCGCTAGGGCGCGGGGAACGGCGGCCGGCGATCAGCGCCGGGTGTAGGTCGCCGTCATCGTCGTCTGGCCGAGGATCAGGTTGTTGGCCGCCGTCCGAACCTCGGCAGCGGAGGGCGTGCCGGTCAGGTAGAGCCGGCCCGACAAAGCCCAGAGCGTGAAGCGGTAGCGGTGCGTGCCACTCGGCGGACACGGGCCGGTGTAGCCCTTCTGGCCCATTTCGTTGCGCCCCTGCAGTGGTGCGTCGGCGGGCCGCACGCCTTCCGGCAACGAGCCGGAGGATCCGCCCCTGATGTCGAAGACCACCCAGTGAACGAACCCGCGCGCGTCCGGATCGTCAACGACAAGCGCGAACGACACGGTGCCCTGCGGAGCGCCCTGCCACGCCAGCGCAGGAGAGAGGTTCTCCCCGTCGCACGAGTGCTTGACGGGAATGGCGCCGCCTTCGGCGAAGCTCGGACTCGAGAGTACGAAACCGGCCATGTTGGTCTCCCGCAACAGGTCTGACGTCGACGATGATGAGGCCGAGGGCGTCGTCGCGCCGGAGCATGCAGCGCCCGTCAGCGCTGCGACCATGGCGATCGTAAGCCCGCCATGGAGCTTCCACCCGCCGCCCATGCCGATGAGGATCGGCATTCGAGCCGAGTCGGTCAAGGCCGGCGCTAGTAGTCCCGGCCTCGATACATCTTGCGGGACATGCTCTCGGCCGCGACGTTGCGCACCATCTTCCCGAACCGGCGGTCCTTCTCGCGCCTGGAGGCGACGGAGGTGGGCTGCTCCGCCAGCTCGTGGGACAGACGCCGGTAGCTCTTCAGGCGGCCCGGGTCCAACCGGCCCGCGGCGACCGCCGCCTGGATGGCGCAGCCGGGCTCGAGACGGTGGGAACAATCGGCGAAGCGACATCGGGCGGACAGCTCGACTAGATCCGCGAAGGTCTCGTCGATCCCTTCGGCGGCATCCCACAAGCCGATCTCTCGCATTCCGGGCGTGTCGAGCAGGAGCGCCCCGCCGGGCAGCCGGAACAGTTCGCGATGGCTCGTGGTGTGGCGTCCGCGCGCGTCGTCCTCGCGGATCTCACGCGTGACCATGAGCTGCTCTCCGGCGAGCAGGTTGAGCAGCGTGGACTTGCCGACACCCGAGGAGCCAACCAGCGCGAGCGTTCGGCCGGCCCCGAACCACCGTGCCAGGGTGTCGACTCCCTGACCGGTCCTGGCGCTCAGGGCGACGACCGGGATGCCCAGCTCGCCCGAGAGACGCGAGACGCGGGCGTCGGCATCGTCGCGGAGGTCGGCCTTGGTAAGGAGCACGACCGGCTCCGCTCCCGACTCCCGGCCCATGACCACGTACCGTTCCAGGCGGCGCGGATTCAGGTCGCCGTTGAGCGACGTTGCCACGAAGAGCACGTCGACGTTGGCAGCGACTACCTGGGCAGCCACGCGGGGCCCGGCGGCACGCCGCAGGAAGGCGGAGCGCCGCGGGACGGTCGCGTCGATTCGGGCCTGCCCGTCGTGGGGCGAGGGGACGCAGCCGACCCAATCGCCCACGGCGGGGAGATCGCCGATCTCCGCTTCGTGGCGAAACCTGCCCGTGAGCGACGCGGATGCCTCGCCCTTCTCGGCCGCGAGCAGCCACTGGCCTCGATGCTGGGCGATGACCCGCGCCGGGGTCAGTCCGGCGGCTGCGCTCGGCGCGAATGCGCCGGCCCAGCCCTCGTCCCAGCCCCATGCCGCCAGATCCCCCGGACGTGACCCATCCGGTTCGCCGGTTCCCTGATCGCCAGGATCCTGATCGATGGAGTAGGGAAGCGCCGGAGATCCCTCGCCGGCGCCGTCGATGGATGCCATGGCTAGCCAACCCTCTTGAGCTTGCCGGTTCGCTTGGCGTAGCGCTCGGCCTGGCCGAAGCCCCAGAGCCCGACCGGGATGAAGACGAAGGCCATGACCAGCAGCGGCCACAGGTCGGGCAGCAGCTGGTTCGCCGAAGCGCCGTCGATGAGCGCCTTGCGGACCGCGTCGAGGACGTACGTGGCCGGCGAGACGCGCGACAAGAGCTGCATCCAGTCGGGCAGGATGGTCGTGGGGTAGTAGACGCCGCTGACCAGCAGCAGGCACGACTGCAGCACGAAGACCATCTGCGAGCCGCGCTCCACCGACATCATCGGCAGGGTCGCGGCCAGCATCCCGACGCCGATGAAGCTGGCCGAGCCAACGCCCATGAAGAGCGCCGCCGCGGCGAAATTGGCCTTGCCCAGGTCGAGTGAGAAGAAGAGCGCCAGGATGGCCAGCAGTATCGCGGTATGGATCAGCCCGTAGATGACCGCGTACAGGGCCGAGCCGAGCAGCTGAACCGAGCGCCTGACCGGGGCCATCATGGTGTACTCGAGGGTGCCCTCCCAGCGTTCCCAGGTGATCGTGTCGCCGATCGATTGGAAGACAACCGACAGGTAGTTCCAGAAGACGGCGCCGATGACCAGGGACATCAGGAGGGTGCGGCTGCCGACGGACTGGCCGATGAGCGAGACCGACAGGGCGCCCGCGACGGCGTAGACCAGGAAGGCGACCTCCCAGCCGAAGTAGCGTTTGGTCAGGTTGAAGTTGCGCTCGACGAAGGCGTATCCGGCGCGCGCATCGCGAGTTAGTGCGATCACGGTTGAGTCTCCTGTTGGGCATGGCCGCCCGGCGCTTCAGCGCCGGGCGGCCAGACGGAGCGGGGCATCGGAGGCGAGCGAAGATCCGATCCGGATCAGTCCGCGTCCGAGGCGCTTGCGCACGGAGATCCGCGGCGGCGCTTCGGGCGCTTCGCGCTTGAAGCGCAGGCGCCGCTCGATCTCTCGTTGCTGTTCGTCGTGAATGACCTTGGCTATTTGATGCGAGAACAACTTGGTATCCCTTTCCTGTACCTGGTCCGATCCGGGTTCTGGCGCCTCGCCTAGTCCGCCGGATCGGCCTCGCCCTCCTCGACGTCATCGTCGAGGGAGCGGCCCGTGTACTGCATGAAGGCGCTCTCGAGTGTCGGCGGCAGGCCGTGCTCGAGGGCGACCAGTGTCTTGAGGCCTTCGGGAGTCTCTTCGACCGCCAGTCGCCCGCCGGCGAGGATCCCGATCCGTCCGCACAGCCGCTCGGCTTCCGCGAGATCGTGCGTTGTCAGCAAGATCGTCGCGTCGTGATCGGCCTGCAGCTCTTCGATGAATGTCTGGACGTCGAGCTTTGAGCGCGGGTCCAGGCCGGTAGTCGGTTCGTCCAGCAGCAGCAGCGTCGGGCTCGTCAGGATCGCCCTGGCGATCGCGACCTTCTGCTGCATGCCGCGGCTCATCTGCTCCACTGGCCTGGCCATGCGCTTCTCGCCGATGCCGAGTCGGGCCATGATCCCGGCTGCCTTGAGGCGTGCCTCACGGCCGTCCAGGCCGTAGAGGCGAGCCGCGAACGACAGGTTCTCGGCCGGCGAGAGCTTCTTGAAGAAGGCGGCGTCAACGCTGACCCGATTGATCAGGCGCTTGACCGCCATCTCCTCTCGTACGAGGTCGTGGCCGAAGACTTCGACCCGACCTTCGTCGAGCGTCAGCAGGCCGCTGACGAGGCGAATGAAGGTGGACTTGCCACTCCCGTTCGCCCCGAGGAGCCCGTAGATGTCGCCCCGCTCGATGCGGACCGAGACATCGTCCACGGCCACCACCGGCGGCTTGCGCCGGTCGACGCGAAAGCGCTTGGTAGCGTGGTCGACCAGGAGCGCTGCGGGACCGGCGATCGGTCGGATAGCGGGCCGGCTCGGAGCCGGCGATTGAGTTGGTACGGAGACCGCGATGCTCATGTCACCTCCCTCGTGTGGAAGGCTCGCGGCGCGGAGGAGCCGCGAGCTGGGTCGTAGCGGGAGAGGGCTCGCGGCTCTGCCCCGGGGCGCATCGCGCCTGCTGGGGGGCATCAAAAAAGCCGGGGGCCCGATCTGGCCCACGGCTCAGAGGTTCGTCCTGGCGGCATTGCCGCCCCGGGCTAGCTCTCGGTGGGCGCAGATCTCCCGCACACGGCGGGACCGCCGTCCGTTCGGACGGTTCCGGCCGGCGCCTTAGCGAGATTGCGCACAACGCACCTCATGAACAGCTGCCTACCTGGCAGACCTGCGGGATTTTAGGAGAATTCGCGAAATCCTGCAATCCCGCGGCCTCGTGCAGCCGAACGCTTGCGCCGGCGCCTTGCACAGCCCCCGTCCTTACTCCCAAGGGCGATAACATCGACGTATTATCCGCCACGGGACATTTGCGCTGCGAGCGGCTGAGTTAAGCGCGCGGACGGAGATCGGGAGTGGGTCAGTGAAGGCTCTGGGCGAATTCGAAGTCTGGTTCCTGACCGGGAGCCAGGACCTCTATGGCGAAGAGACGCTGCGGCAGGTGGCCGCCGACTCGGAGCGGATCGCGGCGGGTCTGAACGAGTCCGCGGCAATCCCTGTCCGGATCGTCTACAAACCGGTGGTGAAGTCCCCGGAAGGCATCGCCGCTGCCTGCCTCGAAGCGACCGCTTCTGCCGCGTGCGTGGGCGTCATCGCCTGGATGCACACCTTCTCCCCGGCGCGGATGTGGATCGCGGGTCTGCAGACCCTGCAGAAACCGCTTCTTCACCTCCACACCCAGTTCAATCGCGATCTCCCGTGGGGCGAGATCGACATGGACTTTATGAACCTGAACCAGGCCGCTCACGGCGATCGCGAGTTCGGGCACATCGAGACCAGGCTGGGGATCGCCCGCAAGACCGTTGCCGGCCATTGGCAGGACCCCGCCGTTGCCGATCGGATCGGGTCGTGGGCGCGGGCGGCGTGCGCCTGGCATGAGGCCCATCACCTCAAGGTGGCGCGGTTAGGCGACAACATGCGCCACGTGGCCGTAACCGAGGGCGACAAGGTGGAGGCCCAGATCCGCCTCGGCGTCGCCGTCAACGGGTACAGCGTCAGCGATCTCGGTGACGCTGTGCGGGCTGTGCCGGAGGCCGCGGTCGACGATCTGATCGAAGCCTACGAGTCGAGCTATGAGCTCGCGCCGAGCTTGCGCGCGAAGGGCGCCGAGAGGGAGGCGCTGCGCGAGGCAGCTCGAATCGAGGCCGCTCTTCGGACCTTCCTTGCGGATGGCGGATTCGGCGCCTTCACCGACACCTTCGAGAACCTCGATGGGCTTCGCCAGCTGCCCGGGATCGCCGTCCAACGGCTGATGGCCGACGGCTACGGGTTCGGCGCGGAGGGCGACTGGAAGACCGGCGTCATGGTCCGTCTCCTCAAGGTGATGGCCAGGGGGCTTCCGGGCGGGACGTCGTTCATGGAGGACTACACCTATCACTTCGACCCCGACGGGCCGAAGGTGCTGGGCGCCCACATGCTCGAGGTCTGCCCGACGATCTCAGACGCGAAGGTCTCGTGCGAGATCCATCCCCTGTCCATCGGCGGCCGCAGCGACCCGGTGCGGCTCGTCTTCACCGCCGGTCCCGGCCCGGCAGTCGTCGTCGCCCTTATGGACATGGGGGACAGGTTCCGGCTCCTGGCCAACGAGATCGACATCGTCCCGTCGGACGAGCCGATGCCGAAGTTGCCGGTCGGGCGTGCCGTCTGGAAGCCGCGCCCGAATCTGGCAACCGCGACCGAAGCGTGGTTGATGGCGGGAGGTGCCCACCACACCGTCCTGAGCCGCGCCATCGGACCGGAGCCACTGGCCGACTTCGCCGAGATGGGCGGCCTGGAGTTCCTGCTCATCGACGCCGACACGACCATACGCGGCTTCAAGAAGGAACTGCGCTGGAACCAGGCCTACTACCACCTGGCTCGCGGACTGTAGGCTGTTCCTCGGTCGGCAAGAACGGAGGAAGATCGATGCCAGCGCTGTCGCTGCCCGAGCTTCGGGAACAGGTCTGGCGGGCCAACCAGGCGCTGGTGCGGTCCGGCCTCGTGACCCTGTCATTCGGGAACGCCAGCGGCGTCGATCGCGCGGCCGGCGTGCTGCTCATCAAGCCCAGTGGCGTGCCCTACGAACTGCTCCGTCCCGAGCAGCTCGTGGCGGTGTCGCTGGTGGACGGGCTGGTGCTGGAGGGAGACCTGCGGCCCTCGTCCGATACTCCGACCCACCTGCTCCTGTACCAGCGCTACCCGGAGATCGGCGGAGTCGTGCACACGCACTCCACGGCGGCTACGGCCTGGGCACAGGCCGGCCGGTCGATTCCGCCGCTCGGGACTACGCACGCCGATCACTTCCACGGCGCCGTTCCCGTCACGCGGCAGCTGCTCGAGAGCGAGGTCTCGGGCGATTACGAACGAGAGACCGGAGCGGTGATCATCGAAACCCTGGAGCGCCTCGGGCTCAGCGCGACCGAGATGCCTGCGGCCCTGGTCGCTTCGCACGGGCCGTTCACCTGGGGCCGCGATGCCCAGGACGCTGCCGACAACGCCACGGCCCTGGAAGTCGTGGCGGCGATGGCGACTCAGACGTTCGCCCTAAACCCGGAGGCCGAGCCGATCGCAGGCTACCTGGCCGAGCGCCATTTCCGACGTAAGCACGGACCGGACGCTTACTACGGGCAGTCGCCGATACCACGGTCGAGTGATGTGGGGCCGGAGCTCAAATGACAACGCCGATGGCCGTCGCCGAGGCGGCGCGGATTCACGGTCGTCGCGACGTCCGCGTCGGCCGCGAACCGGTGGTCGCCCCCGGGCCCGGCGAGGTCTTGCTGCGGGTGACCGGCGTGGGCCTGTGCGGTTCGGATCTGCACTGGTTCGAGGAGGCCGGGATCGGTGACGCCGTACTCTCGCGGCCCCTCATCCTGGGTCACGAAATCGGAGCCGTGATAGCCGACGGGCCGCGGGCCGGCCAGCGAGTAGCGGTCGATCCGGCGAACAACTGTGGCCACTGCGAGCCGTGTATCGAAGGCCGGGAGAACCTGTGCCTGGCCATGCGTTTCGCCGGCCACGGGGCTACGGACGGGGCGCTGCGTACCCTCATGGCCTGGCCCGAGCGGCTGCTGTCGCCGCTGCCCGACACCATCGGCGACGATGAGGCTCCGCTGCTGGAGCCTCTGGGAGTGGCGCTTCACGCCCTGGATCTCGGTCCCGTGCCGCCGGGCGGCCGGGCCGGAGTCTACGGCGCCGGACCCATAGGCCTTCTGCTGGTCCAGCTTCTCCGGGCGCGACGCGTTTCTACGATCGTGGCGACGGACAAGCTGTCCCACCGCGTGGCCGCCGCGAAATCGATGGGCGCCACGGACGCATTCCTGGTGGACGACGATGCCGGACCCGAGTTGACGCCACAACGCCTGATGGCACGCCAGATACCGGTCGACGTCGCTTTCGAGGTTTCGGGCTCGGACGCGGCTCTCTCGGACGCCATCTCGGCCGTTCGCCCCGGTGGCCGAGTGGTGCTGGTCGGCATCCCGGCGGGCGATCGGACCAGTTTCGAGGCAGCCGTGGCGCGACGCAAGGAACTGCCGCTCCTCGAGTGCCGGCGGATGGCTGCGTCCGATCTGCCGCGTGCCATAGAGATGGTGGCGGCCGGGTCCATCGACCTGAGATCGTTGATCACCGACCGTTTCCCCCTCGCTCGGGTCTCGGAGGCGTTCGCCGCGCTGGCGGATCGGCGCGGCTTGAAGGTGATCGTCAAACCCGCCGCGGAGTAACCGGACAGGACCCGGAGAAGGAATGATGGCCGAGCCTCGCTACACGATCGGAGTGGATTTCGGGACGGAGTCCGCTCGCGCCGTGCTGGTCGACGTCGCCGACGGGCGGGAGCTCGGGACCGAGGTCTACGAGTACCGCAACGGCGTCATCGACGAGCACCTGCCCAGCCCCGACGAAGACGTCGTCCTGGGCCCCGATTGGGCCCTCCAGGACCCGAACGATTACCTGGAGACGTTCAAACGCGCGGTCCCCGGTGTGGTGGCGAAGGCCGGAATACGCGCCGAACAGGTCATCGGCATCGGCATCGACTTCACCGCTTGCACGATGCTGCCCACCACGACGGACGGGACGCCACTCTGCTTCCTGGAGGGCTATCGCCGTCGACCCCATGCCTGGGTCAAGCTCTGGAAGCATCACGCCGCTCAGCCCGAGGCCGACGACGTCAACCGTGTCGCGGCCGAGATGGGCGAAGACTGGCTGGGCCGTTACGGCGGCAAGATCTCGTCCGAGTGGTTCTTTCCCAAGGCCCTCCAGATCCTCCGAGAGGCGCCGGACATATACGCGGCCGCGGACCGGCTCATCGAGGCGGCGGACTGGGTCGTATGGCAGCTGACCGGGGTCGAGACTCGAAACAACTGCACGGCCGGCTACAAGGCGATCTGGTCAGCCGAGGACGGATTCCCTCGCCGGGAGTTCTTCGCCGCCCTGGACCCGGCCTTCGCCGGGGTCGTGGACGAGAAGATGTCCCGTTCGATCTCCCGGCTGGGCGAAGCCGCCGGGCATCTGACGGCTCGAGCGGCCGAATGGACCGGCCTGCGGGAAGGGATCGCGGTCGCGGTGGCGAACGTGGACGCTCACGTCTCGGCGCCGGCCGCCGGCGTCATCGAGCCCGGAACGCTCGTGGCGATCATGGGCACGAGCACTTGCCACATCATCCTGTCGGACTCCGCACCGGTCGTTCCGGGCGCCTGCGGTGTCGTCAAGGACGGCGTCATCCCGGGCTTCTTCGGCTACGAGGCCGGTCAGTCGGCCGTCGGGGACATATTCGCCTGGTTCGTGGAGCAGGCCGTGCCACCGCTCTACCACGAGAAGGCGCGTGCCCGTGGAGTGACCGTGCACGAGGTCCTCGAGGAAGAAGCGGCGGCTCTGCGCCCGGGCGAGTCGGGGCTGCTGGCGCTCGACTGGTGGAACGGCAACCGCTCGGTCCTGGTCGACGCGGATCTGTCGGGGCTGATGATCGGCATGACGCTGGCGACGAGGCCGCCGGAGATGTATCGAGCCCTCATCGAGGCAACGGCCTTTGGGACGCGGACCATCATCGACGCGTTCGAGGCCGGCGGGATCCGGGTCGAGCGCGTGGTCACCTGCGGCGGGCTGCCGGAGCGGAACCGTCTGCTGATGCAGATCTACGCCGACGTCACCGGCCGCGCCCTGCGAGTGGCCGCCTCTGCCCAGACGCCGGCGCTCGGGTCGGCGATGTTCGGCGCCGTAGTGGCCGGCTCCACGGCCGGCGGCTACGCATCGATCAAGGAGGCCGCAGCGCACATGGCCCACCTGCGCGACGTGGTCTACGAGCCGATCGAGGCGAACCGGCTTGTCTACAACGTCTTGTATCGCGAGTACGTGCGTCTGCATGACCTGTTCGGACGCGGCGGCGACCCGGCCATCAAGACGCTCAAGAGACTCCGCGTAGCCGCCAAGGAGGCGACGGCAGTCCGCGGCTAAGGCCGAGATCGCGACTCGCGACCACCGCCGCCGGGCGAGGCCGCCGCGGCGTATACCTTGCCGGGCGGTCCGACCGACCCGGCGTGACTCGTAGGCGCCATCGGCACCGCAGGTGCCGCGCGGTCCTCCGGTCACGGCCCGAGACGGCCGCTCGGCGCCGCCCGACGGTCCATGCGGCAGGGTAGCGAGCAGGTCGGGCGCTGTACCATTCACGAGCATCAGCCCGAACCGCCCCCGGCTTCGGTGCGCTCCGAGTGCACCAGGTCGGCCATTTTCAGGAGAACGAACGCATGCCACAGGTTGCCGGCTCCGTCAAGGAGCTCCTCGCCGCCCTCGACGGCATCGCGCGGATCGAGGGAGAGCGACTCGTCGTCACCGACGAGGCGGGCCTCCGGACGCGCGGCATCTACGACCTCGCCTGGAGCGCTACCTTCAGCGAGGACGAGGCCACGGTCGAGGCCGCTCGCTGGATCATCTGGGAAGCCAGCCAGGCCGTCGGCGCTCGCTCGGCGAGCATCCAGGAGCTCTACAAGGCCCGCTCGCGCGGCGAGTACCAGGGGATTACCGTTCCGGCTATCAACCTGCGCGCCCAGACGTTCGACATGGCTCGAGTCATCCTCGAGACGGCCAAGAAGAACGACTCCGCCGCGGTCATCTTCGAGCTGGCCCGGTCGGAGCAGACATACACCTTCCAGCGGGTCTTCGAGTACGCGACCAGCGTCCTGGCGGGCGCCATCGCCGCCGGCTGGAAGGGCCCCGTCTTCATCCAGGGCGACCACTACCAGTTCAACGCCAAGAAGTACGCGGCCGATCCCGAGAAGATGACCGACGAGATCCGCAAGGGCTGCCGCGACGCAATCAACGCCGGCTATCGGAACATCGACATCGACAGCTCCACGCTGGTCGACCTGTCGCATCCGACGCTGGAAACCCAGCAGCATGAGAACTACATGCGGGCGGCCGAACTGACCGCTCTCATCCGCTCGCTCGAGACCGACGGCGTGACCGTCAGCGTCGGCGGCGAAATCGGCGAGGTGGGCAAGAAGAACTCCACCACGGACGAGCTCAAGACGTATCTCGACGGCTATCGTCGCCAGCTCGACTCACGGGCCAAGGGAGCGATCGGCCTCTCGAAGGTCTCCGTCCAGACGGGCACGAGCCACGGCGGCACTCCGCTCGCGGACGGCGGTGTCGCCGCTGTTGCCCTGGACTTCAACGTTCTGACGGAGCTGTCGAAGGTCGCCCGCGAGTACGGCCTCTCCGGCGCGGTACAGCACGGCGCCAGCACGCTGCCGGACGACATGTTCCACAAGTTCCCGGCCACCGGCTGCGCCGAGATCCACCTGGCGACGGGCTTCCAGAACGCCCTGTACGAGCATCCGGCCTTCCCGGCCGAGCTCCACAAGGCGATCGAGGAGTGGGTCTTCGCCAACTGTCAGGACGAGCGCAAGCCGGATCAAACCGACTCGCAGTTCGTCTACACCGGACGCAAGAAGGCGATCGGCCCGTTCAAGCGCCAGCTCTGGGACCTCCCCACGAAGGACGTGATCCTCGCGGCCCAGGCGGAGAAGGTGGACTTCCTCTTCAAGCAGCTCGGCACCCCCGGGAGCCGGGCACTCGTGGAGAAGTACGTCAAGCCGGTCGAGTTCCACAAGCCGATGCCCGAGGCCCTCAAAGCGGCCCGGTAGGTCTGGCTTCTCAGTCGCAACTCCGAAGGGCGTCCCCCGAGGGGCGCCCTTCTTGCGTCAGGGTGCCGCCGGACGCGCGGACGCGGGCACTATCGAGTCGGTAGCTAGAGGCTCCACCAGACCCATAGGCCCTTGTCGACCTCGACGGCCTTTCGGGCGAGGCCTGCCAGGCCCCGGACCAGTGGCTCGAGGTCCGGCCCGGAAGCCCCGTACCACTCCTCGGCCTCCGACCATCGGGCGGCGACCGAGACGATGCGCTCTTCTGAGAGGCCGGCCAGGGCCTCTACCAGGGCCGGCCGCACGTCGTGGACCCCCGACTCCCCCTCGCTGCTTTCGAAGTGGACGCCGACGAGGCTCCTGCTCAGCTGCTCGTAAGGCAGGCCTGTGATCGCGGACTCAAGCTGACCCAGGATCACCGGATCGAGTGACTTCGCCTGGTAGGTTGGCAACTCTCCGCTGGGGCCGAGCGCGGGATCGACCTGCTCGGCCTCCTCCCGATCGGCGACGAAAACGTCCGACAGAACGCCCATCACCCTCCTCTTCTGCGACCTGGACGAGGAGATCTTAGCCTCCCGGCCTACCCTGTCCGGCGGCGCAGCCGTATCGGACGCGCCTGGGGCGGATACGATCACAGCATGAGCGAGCGAGCTGTCTCTTCGGAAGAACTCGAGCGATACCGCGATACGGCGCTGGCGCTGTGCGACGCGGCCGACGCGATCTCGATGGCCGGCTTCCGGCGCGACATCAGGACTGAGACCAAGCCGGACGGGAGCTTCGTCACCGAGGTCGACCGATCGATCGAGCACTTGCTGCGCGAGCGGATCCGGGCTGCCCATCCGGACTGCGGCCTGATCGGCGAGGAGGAGGGAAGCGACGGCGCAGGCGCGTCGGTCTGCTGGTACGTCGATCCGATCGACGCCACTCACAACTACATGCGGGGGATCCCGATATTCGCCACGCTGCTGGCCGTTGCCGTGGACGGCGAGGTGCAGCTCGGCGTCGTGAGCGCTCCGGCGCTGCGCGAACGCTGGGTCGCCTGGCGGGGCGGGGGAGCCTGGCGCGGCAGTAATCACATTGCCGTGAGCCGGATCGCGACCATCGCCGAGAGCACGCTGCTCTACGGCAGCCGAACGGCGGACATGCGGTCCGGCTTGATGCCCGGCCTGGACGCGACCCTCGCCGCCGCGTGGCGAGAGCGCGGCTTCGGGGATTTCTGGGGCTACATGCTCGTGGCCGAAGGTGCGGCCGAGGCCATGATCGAGACCGGCGCCCATCCGTGGGACTGGGCCGCGCCGCTGGTGATCGTGGAGGAGGCCGGCGGCCGCTTCACGACCGCCGCCGGGGAGCGGCGCATCGACGGGGCGTCGGCGGTCGCGACGAACGGTCTGGCCCACGGCGAATTGCTGGGCCGCTTGCAGGAGATGAGGTAGCCGGGTCATGACCATGAATCTCTACCTCGAGGTCGACATCGACAGCGATCTCGAAACCGTCTTCTCCTGGATCGCGACGCCCGAGAAGGCGAAGGTCTGGATGACTGGCGTGACGGAAACCGAGGTCATCGACCGGAAGCCGGGCATGATCGGAACCACTTTCCGAGAGAGGCTCGAGGAAGGTGGGAGCGGCATCGAGATGCACGGGATCGTGACGGCGTTCGAGCCAGACCATCGGATCTCCTTCCACCTGGAGAGCAGGGTCAACGCGCTGGATGTGGACTATCAAGTCAACGAGGTAGGCGATCTCGTTCGCCTCAGCGTCGTCTCGGACATTCACTGGCGATTCCCCGCCAACGTGACGAGCGTCCTATTCGGTCGGTCGATGAGGGCGAGGATAACGGAAGAGTCGGAGCGGGAGTTGGCCAGACTGAAGGAACTCTGCGAAACGGGGAGAGCGGAGTGAGGGTCGCGTGCTCCGGCTTGTGGCCAACCGGCCGTCCCGGCTAGACTCGGGGTCGTTCGCGGCGAGAAGACCGCTATTCGTGGCAGAGATCGGGCGGACCGACCGGCGAGCCCGCAAGCATTGGAGGCTCAACGATGGGCGACAAGACCCCCAAGCGACCGCCCAAGGTGAAGAAGCCGAAGCCCAAGGCGCAGCCGCCCGTCAAGGGCCAGTAGGAGCGCCGGCACCAACCAGACGGCCGCCCGTGGCCAGAGGTTCGGGCGGTCCAGCCTATCCATTCGAGTTCGGAGGAAGCGATGCCCGCGCCGGTTCGACCCGGCGTCTTCGTCGGCGCGCGGCTGCTCGACGGCCTATCGCCCGACGCGATAGCCGACGGGATCGTTGTCATAGACGATCGGGGACGGATCGCCGCAGCCGGCCCTGCCACAACGACGGCAATCCCCGGGGACGCGGACCGGATCGACCTCACGGGTTTGACAGCCCTGCCCGGGATCGTCGACTGCCACGTCCACCTGGTGATGCGCCTCGAGCCCGTGCATGACCAGGCCCAGCGCTCGTCGACAGATCTCGTGGTCCGCGCCCTGCAGACCGGCCGCGACTTCCTGGAGGCCGGCGTAACAACGGTGCGCGACGCTGGCGGCGCGACTGCCGGGATCAAGCGTGCCTTCGCGACCGGGTCCTTCCCGGGGCCGCGAACCCAGGTGAGCTGCACGCCGCTGTCGCAGACCGGAGGCCACGGCGACGGCTGGACGCCGTCGGGCGCCGTCCTCGAGACGGAGGCAAGCGATCTGCCGCCCGGGATCGCCGACGGCGTGGACGCGGTACGCAGGGCCGCGCGGCTGCAGATTCGAGCCGGCGCGGACTGGATCAAGGTCATGGCGACGGGCGGCGTTCTATCGGCGGCGGACACGCCGGACGCCAGCCAGTTCACCGTCGATGAGATCCGCGCCATCGTCGAGGAGGCACGCGCCGCCGGAATCAAGGGCACGTTCGCCCACGCCGAGGGAACGTCCGGCATCAAGAACGCGCTGCGTGCCGGCATCACCAGCATCGAGCACGGCGACCTGATCGACGACGAGGGGATCGATCTGATGCTCGAGCGAGACGTGCCTCTGGTGCCGACCTTCAGCATCAACTTCACGCTCATGGATGCGGACCGTGTGGCCCGGGGCGAAGTCCCTCCCTGGGCCGTCGAGAAGATGAGGTACCTCTTCGAGCGCCAGCAAGGCAACTTCCGCCACGCCGTCGAGCGCGGCGTGCGGGTCGTGATGGGCACGGACAGCTTCAACGGGATGTATCCACCGGCCGAGCTTGCCTACATGGCCGAGTTCGGGCTGGGGCCCCACCGGGCGATCCAGGCTGCCACGATCGAGGCGGCACGGCTGCTCGGCCTGGCGGACCAGATCGGGACTCTGGAGGTGGGCAAGCAGGCCGATCTGATCGCGGTCTCCGGTGACCCTCTCACGGAGCCCGAGTTGTGGCGCGATCCCGCGCGGATCGTCTTCGTCATGCAGGGCGGCCGAGTCGTGGCGGATCGCCGCGGGGCCTGAGCGGTGGTCTTCTACTATGCGGCGATCATCCTGGACGCCTGGCTGGCGGCGATTCGCGCCCTGACCAGTCGCAGGCGGGCATGGCGGTCTCTGCGAGGGGCCTGGCGAGCACTCCCCGGCGACCTGATGGGGCAGACGGTCATGCGCGGCTGTGGCATCCCTGCGCCGACCCGGATCGTCGATGCCGGCGTCGTGTCGGTGGTCCTGGTCGAGCATCCCAACGTGGGGCGCTACCTCGGGCTGGGGTTCATCCCGGTCCAGGCTCAGACGCTCGGCCGGTACGTCTTCTCCCGCGGTCCGATCCCCGATCACACGCTCGAGCACGAGATCGAGCACATCCGCCAGTGGGAGCGGCTGGGGCCGTTGTACCTGCCGCTGTACTTCGGCTCGTCCGCCGTGGAGCTGCTCCGCGGCCGCCGGCCCTACTGGGACAACGGCTTCGAGGTGGCCGCTCGACTTCGCGCCGACCGGGAGATGGCCGTGCGTCGCGACGCCGGGCCATCCTGACCACCTGCGACACCAATACCTTTGGTCCTCATATCGTCCAGCAGCGAGGAGTCCGCGATGGCCATGCGCATCCAGGTCACATTCGATTGCGCGAATCCCGGGAAGCAGGCTCAATTCTGGGCCAAGGCTCTGCGCTATGGCCTGCCGGACCCGTCGGGCGACGACGATTGGGCGGCGATCCAAGATCCGGACCGAGCGGGACCGCGCTTCTACTTCCAGCGCGTGCCCGAAGCCAAGATCGCAAAGAACAGGATGCATCTCGATTTGAACGCCAGCGGCGAGGGAGGCGTGCCCCTCGATGAGGCCAAGGTCCTCGTCCTTGCCGAAGTCGAGCGACTCAAAGCGCTCGGCGCGGACGACCGTCGCGGCGCGCTCGAGGAGGACGGCGAATTCTGGGTCCGCATGAACGATCCCGAAGGCAACGAGTTCTGCGTCGAGTGAGTCGGGGGCGTCGGAGACGAAACCTGACCAAAGCAGTAGGATATAGGTCGGGGTTGCGCCGGCCGTTAGGCGCGCCGATGCAGCGATTCGAGGAACTCACCCAACATGCCGACTCTGACCGAAGACGCCGTCCTGAAAGCTCTGGCCACTGTCCAGGAGCCCGAGCTCGGGGGCAACCTGGTCGCCCGAAATATGATCAAGGACCTGGTGGTCGACGGAGCCAAGGTCGCGTTCACGATCGAGTTGACGACTCCGGCATGCCCGCTCAAGGATGAGATCCAGGCCAGGGTGGAGGCTGCCCTGAAGCCGATCGGGGCTCAGGAGATCGAGGTTGGCTGGGGCGCGACGGTTCGACGGTCCACTCCCATGACGCCGCAGATGTTGCCGGGCGTGAAGAACATCGTGGCCGTGGGGTCCGGCAAAGGCGGAGTGGGCAAGACGACTGTGAGCGTCAACCTGGCCGTGGCACTGGCCCAGTCCGGCGCTTCGGTCGGCCTGCTGGATGCCGACATCACCGGGCCCAACATTCCGATGATGATCGGGGCCGAAGGTCAACCCGTGGCCAGCGCCAACGGCAAGATCACACCGATCGAGGCGTACGGCGTCAAGGTGATCTCGATCCAGTTCTTCCTGCCCGAGGGCCAGCCGGTGGTGTGGAGGGGGCCGCTGGTCGGCGGCGCCATCCAGCAGTTCCTGCGGGACGTGGAATGGGGCGACCTCGACTACCTGGTCGTAGACCTCCCGCCCGGGACCTCGGATGCGCAGCTGACCCTGGCGCAGTCCGTCCCGCTCACCGGCGCCGTGCTGGTGACGACGCCGCAGCAGGTGGCCCTCGCCGACGTGGCCAAGGCTCTGGCGATGTTCAAGCGCGTCAGCGTCCCGATCCTGGGACTCGTCGAGAATATGTCCGGCTTCGTCTGCGCTCACTGCGGAGAGGTCACCGACATCTTCGGCCGCGGCGGTGGCGAGCGCTACGCGGCCGAGAACGGCGTCGACTTCCTGGGCGGAATCCCCCTGGACGTGACCGTTCGCCAGGGTGCGGATGTCGGCGTGCCGGCCGTGGCTCAGGGCCAGCCCGGGCCCGCGGCTAAGGCTCTCGAGCACATCGCCCGCGCCATCGCCGGGAAGGTCAGCATCCAGGCCGCGCGCGAGCAGCCGCTTCTCACCGTTTCCTGACGGCTCGAGGGGCGCCCTCGCCGCGCTCACAGGCCGGTGTTCGATCGCCGTGTTCTGGACCGGCGATCAAATAGGTTGCGACTACGGACCTTCGAGGGGTCTCCGCCCGGGTAGTATTGGGATGTCTCCAAGAGGTCCCGATGCCCTGTCCTGATTGCGGTACGCCGTCCGCGCCGGGTGCGCACTTCTGCCACCAGTGCGGCCGAAGGCTGGTGGCGCTGACCGATGGGCTGACGGCCGGCGACCGGCGCGTCGTGAGTGCTCTCTTCGCCGACCTGGTTGGGTACACGCGCCTCGTCGCCGAGCTGGACCTGGAGGAAGTCAGGGCGCGCGTCGACAAGGCTCTCGGCCTCTTGAGCCAGGCTGTCGTCCACTTCGGCGGCTCGGTCGAGAAGTTCGCGGGGGATGCCGTGCTGGCCGTCTTCGGAGCACCCCTGGGCCACGACGACGATGCCCTGCGGTCCTGCTTGTGCGCCCTCGAAATGCAGGCCGCCCTGGCCCGGAGCCAGGCCGGGCACGACCGCCCGCTCCAGCTGCGGGTCGGCATTGCCACGGGCGAGGTCGTGGCAGCTCCTCGGGAGATGGCGGGAACGCGGTCCCTGGCTCTCACGGGCGATCCCATGACGACCGCTGCCCGGCTGCAGCAACTGGCCGAGCCGAACGAGATCCTGCTGGACGACGCGACTGCCTCGGCCGCCGGACCGCACATCGGCGTAGAGCATATCGGCGAGCGCCTGCTGAGGGGGCAGAGTCGCGCCGTCACGGTCCTCCGCCTCGGGAGCGAGCGCCGCATCGTCAGCCATCCCTTCCGGCGCGTGGCCCCTCTCATCGGTCGCGACGACGAGAAGGCGCGCCTCACCCGCCTGCTGCGCCGGACCGCCCAGACCCGACGCGGTGGAGCGGTGCTCCTGCGCGGCGAGCCCGGGATCGGCAAGTCGCGGTTGCTGTGCGAGATGGAAGATGAGGCTCGGGCCGCCGGGTTCGCCTGGATGTGGCTCGACAACACGCCCCATGGCATGGACACCCCCTATCGTGCCGTCCGCAACATGGTCGACTGGCTGGCGGACGAGCAGGGTGTGGCGGCCGGCCTGGTCGCTCGCCAGCTGCTCTTCGGTGCGGGCGCGGGACCCAGCAGTGACCCGGAGTCCGCGCGCCTGATGCTGGGGGCCGTCGCCGTCTTGGCGCGCGATTCGGACGTACGCTTGCTTGCCAGGAGGGTTGGGAGCCGGCGACGGCCGACCTGGCCGATCCTGCCGAACTGAAGGCCGGGCTCAAGATGGCGACCGAGATGTGGGTCACCACGATGGTCGCCGAGCAGCCACGCTGCATCGTGTTCGACGATTTCCATTGGATGGACCCTTCGAGCCGGCAGCTGATGGACCACGTGGTTTACGCGGCTGCCGACCTGCCTCTGGTGGTTCTGGCGGGTTCAAGGCCGCCGGTCACGCCCACCTGGATCGACTTGCCCCACGTCGAATCGATCGATCTTGCGGGTCTCGACGAGGCAGCAACCGAGAAGCTCGCCGGCGCTGTGGCGGGTGCCGCCCTGGAATCGGAGTCCGCCCGCTGGCTGTACCAGAGGACGGCCGGGAACGCGCTCTTCGTCAGCGAGATCATGCGGACGCTGCAGGAGACCGGCTGGCTCGAACGGTTTGGTAAACGATTCCGGATCGATCGTGGCGCGGCCCGGCGGGGCGTGCCGCTGAGTCTGAAAGCGCTCCTCGGCGCCCGAATAGACGCCCTGCCGCCGGCGCCTCGAGGCGTGTTGGAAGTCGCCGCAGTCGTCGGCATGACATTCTCGGAGCCGCTCCTGTCCGCCCTGTGCGGCGGCGCACTGGAAGAGAATCTCCGTCAACTGGCCGAAGCCGGGATCATCGCTCCGGCCGACGAGGCCGGCGCCGGGCCGGATCGATGGCGGTTCCGCCACCAGCTCTTCCTGGACGCGGCCTACGGCCGTTTGCTGGCCGGCCGGCGACGGCAGCTCCACGCGAACCTGGCCGATCAGCTCGAGACCATAGAGCCGCGGGTCGATGCCGCGGAGCTGGCTCGCCACCGGGTCGCCGCCGGAGACCCCGAACGGGCGCTGCCGCTGCTCGAACAGGCCGCGCGGGAGGCCGCGGCGGTCGGAGCGGTGGCGGAGGCGGAGGCGTTCTTGCGCACGGTTGCCGAGCTCAAGCGAGAGGCGGGTCCGATCGCTCCTTAGCCGCGCCGGCCGGCCCTCACGAGAGTACCCGGCGAGGCCGGGCAACCCGTAGCCGGCGAGCCGTCCTGAACCCGATCAGCCCGAAGGCCATGGCACTTCCGGTGATGGACGGTGCGGCCGCGATCGCTCCTCCGGCCGGAGCCAATGCTGCCGCTCCGGGAGGCAGGGGCACGGAACCCCATACACCGGCCGCCCAGGCCGCGTCCGCCAGCCTGTTCTGACCGCTCAACGAGGGGTGGAGGTAGTCGACCGTGCTCAGGTCGGCAATGATGAAGTCGCCCACCGAGAGGAGCGACTCGTTGCTCGTGCAGTAAAGCTTGCCGCTCGTCGAGCCGGCGGCCGAGATGTCATCGCAAGCTTGGGCCAGGCTCGCCTCGTACTGGCGTAGATACGTTTCGGCCTCCGCGAGGGTCGAGGGGCTGTTGTCTCCCAGGAAGGGTGCGCATGCGTTCGAGTTTCGAGGGAGCGCCAGATAGGCCTTGGCCTTCGGGTTGGCCTGAGTGATGTCTCGCAGGTGGCTGAAGTCGGGGACCGACAGCATCAGGATCCGGCTGCCCGCCGGCAACCCGGCCCGCAGGATCGAGATCGCCGAGTGGAGGTCGGACTCGAAGGAGGCGGGATCGGTCTTGGGGTCGTCGCACAGGTCGTTCGTGCCGAGCTCGAACGTGACGTAAGCGGTCTGACCGGGCGAGAGCTTGCCGGCTGCCGCCACGACCGCCGCGGCCTGCCGTGGGGCGTCGTTCATCTTCCGGCCTGACGTTGCGGCATCTACGAGCTTGGGAGAGCCTCCCAGCGCGATGAATCGCTCGGCGAGACTGTAGACACCGTCGCCCTTCGCGGTACCGATGACCCACGAGAACTGGGTGTGGTCGCGCAGGTACGCGGGCGAGACGCTGTAGGCCTGACTGTACGAGTCGCCGATGGCTCCGAGGAGCGCCGGGAGCGGTGGCGCCGTGGGGGCGGCCGGCGTCGGAGTGGGAGCCGGAGCGGGGGAGGCCGTCGGCGCGGGCGTATCGGACGGCATGGGCGTGACCAATGGTCCGCCCGGGCTCGATGCCGCTGCCGTCGTGGACGGAGGCGCGTCGGGCGAGGCAGCGGCCGTGACGCCGTGTCCGCCGACGAGGCCGGCCTCGAGACCGACCACGACCGCCAGTGCGGCGGCCAGCGCGAGGAGCGCCAGCGCGAAGGCACGTGGCGGTCGACCCGCAAGCCAGGACTTCAGTCCACCCATACGGCAATCCTACGGCGCGGGCGAATCGGTGGCACGCCTCAGACCTGCCCGCCGGGTAGAGCTCTGGATCGCGGCCCCGACCCGCCCGCCGGAGCGGATGTGCCGGATCGCGACCCTGACCGATCCTGTTCTCCCGCGGCGGTGCCGCCGCCTAAGATGTCGCCATGCTGCAAGCTGAATTTGCCGTCGAGGCACTCGGGCGCTGCCGCCTGTTCGCCGGTCTCGGTCCCGAAGCCCTGGAGGCGATAGCTCGAAGTCTCAGGATTCGCCACTTCCGCCGTGGCGAGGTCCTGTTCCACGAAGGCGATCCGGGCGATGCTCTATTCATCGTCGCCTCGGGCGCGGTGAAGGTGGTCGTACCTTCGGAAGAGGGCGGAGAGGCCATTCTCGCGACCCTGAAGCGCGGGGATTTTCTGGGCGAACTGGCGTTGCTGGACGGAGCACCGCGCTCGGCCAGTGCGATCGCTCTGGAGGCCACGGACGCACTGACCCTGCCACGCGATCAGTTCCGTGCCCTGGCCGACGCGGAGCCGGCGATTCGAGGCGCCCTCCTGGAGGCGATGGCAAGGGAGCTGCGCCGCCTCACGAAGCACGTTGCCGAGCTGCACTTCCTCGACCTGACCGGGCGGCTTGCCGCAAGGCTGGTGCGCCTCGCGGAGGAGCACGGCGAGCGGTTGCCGGACGGCTCGGTCCGGCTCGACGCGCCGCTCACCCAGAGCGATCTGGCGGCAATGATCGGGGCCACCCGCCAGAGCGTGAACAAGCTACTCGGCGAGTTCGAGGAAGAAGGCCTGCTCCGTCTCGAGCGCGACAGTATCGTCGTGGCGGACGTGCCGGCTCTTGCCAGGGCGGCTCGCCGGTAGACCCTCGGGCTCGGCGCCGGGACCGGGGCTCGGCGCCGGGATCAGAGACGTCGCGGGCCGGGGACGTGGCGCGGCCGGGCCTCGCCGATCCGGCGCGACCGCCGGTCCGTCAACCCGCCGAGATGACCCCTTCGCGTCCCAGCTGAAGGAGCTGCGCTCGGCTCTCGTCGAGATGATGAGTGGCGATCCCGAACAGCCGCTTCAGAAGCAACGCCGACTGAGTGGATCCGCCGCTCAGCAGGGCCAGAAGCTCGGAAGTGGGTATGGAGATCAGGACGGCCGGACCGATCGCTCGGGCGGTCGAGAGCGCCTTGGGATCTTCGCGCAGGGCCGACCAGCCGAGCAGGTCACCCGCGTGAAGCGTCGACACCAGAACCCAGCGGTGTTCGTGTCGGACCCGTAGGGCCAGCTGGCCTTTCTCGAGCCAGTGAATCTCCGAAACGGGCGCTCCCATCTCCACGAGAGTCTCCCCGTCCGCCAGGACGCGACGGACCGAGGATCCCGAAAGAGCCTCGAGGTCGGCCGGGCTCAGTCCCTCGAACAGCGGCAGCCTCGTAAGCTCGGCTGCGCTGACACTCTCCGTCGTGCTCATCTCTCACCCACTCCCCAGATCATCCGGAATCCTCGGGTCGCTATTGTCCATCCGATGCCCACTTGCGCGCTGGACGTCCGAACGGGTCGGCGGCACGCGGTCAGTGCTCCTTCGCGAGGCGGTGGAGAAATGCCGCCGCCGCAATCGCGGCCCGGCGCCTGCCTTCCTCGCCGCCCAGGAAGGCAGTCTGGCTCGCCTCCGAGACTCCCCACGGACCGGCGACGGCCAGCTCCACGCGCGTATCCTCGCCGGTCTCCACTGCCCGCACAGCGATCCCGATCGACGCTCCGGCCTCCTTCCTGGCGCGCTCCGCCAGGGAGGGAAGTGGCCGAGTTGGGTCGTCGGCGGCCAGGGTCCGAGCGTCCAGGAGCCACGCGGCCTCGCCCAGAAGGCGAGTGGTGGAGCCGCCGGTGCCGGCTTCGACGAGAGCGGCGGTCCAGACATGTTCGGCGAGCTGACGACCAAGGACGGCCTGCCACGTCTCGTCGTCGCGGCCCCAGACATGGTCCCCGACGGCCGCGAGGACTGAGGCCGTCGCCTCCTCGACGAGCTCCGCGGGCCCCCGCCCCGCCTGTGCCACCGCCGAGATCCGGACGTCGACCGCGTCCGACCGCGCATACGTGGCCACGGTCGGATTGTCGGCGCGCAGCAGCTCCTCGCCTAGTAACACAGCCACGGCCGACTCGCCGATCCCGGCGAGGCGGTAGGACCGGGTGATCCTCTCCTGGCCCAGGCCGCGCTCGTGGAGGCGGGGGAGCACCCAATCTCGCCACATCGGACTGATCTCGCCGGGCGGACCCGGCAGAGCAACCACCACGCGGCCGTCTGCCCGATCGATCCACCACCCCGGAGCGGTGCCGCGTTCGTTGGGGATTGCTGTCGCCGAGGGGATCAGCCACGCCTGCTTGAGGTTCGTCTCGGCGAACGCGAGGCCTCGTCGCTCGAAGAGGTGGCGCAGCCAGCCCGCAAGCTCGGGATCGACGGTCGGGCGCTCCCCGAGGACCTCGGCGATCGCCTCGCGTGTCAAGTCGTCCGGCGTGGGGCCCAGGCCGCCGGTAGTAACGACCAGATCGGCGGCTGCCAGGGCCCCGCTGAGAGCGGCCGCGACCGCGGCCAATCGGTCGGGGAGTGCCGAGATCCACAGCACGTCGACGCCGGTGCCGGAGAGGGATCTGGCCAGGTCGCCGGTGTTCGTGTCGCGTGTCTCGCCGGTCGTCAACTCACTGCCCACAGCCAGCAGCACGACGGTGCGGAGCGGTCGGGGAATGCTCGTCGGGTGGCCTGTCGGGCTGCTCACCGCCGGAGTGTACGGTCACGCGACTCTTGCCGCCGCCGACGACGGCTACAGTCCATCGCGACGAGGCCGCAGACCTGCGCCTCGCCGGCGCCTTGCTCGCCGCTGCTATGATCCGGCTGCTGTCACTACCAACCTGAAGGAATCCCCTTGGCCGACCGGCCCTCTCCGTCCGAATCCTCAGATCCCTCACCTGCGCAGGACGCTCAGTCCGCACCGCCCGGCCTGGGCGAGCAGTTCGGCCGAACGCGAAACGCGTTGGTCGGGCTCGTATCGGCCCACGTGAATCTGGCCCGGGCCGAGTTCGCGGAGATCGGCGGCCAGATCAAGCGCGCGGCCGCGTTCGGCGGCATCGCCCTGCTGCTCCTCTTCCTGGGCGGCATGCTCGTCGTGATCGGCACCGCGCTCTTCGTCGGCGAGGTCGTCTTCCACTCGATCGGTTGGGGAGTCCTGCTCGGCGGCGAGCTCTTCGTCGGCTCGGCGGTTCTCCTGGTGCTGGCAATCATCGATCTCGGCCGGGGCCGAGCCTTCTCGAGCTTCGTCGTGGCGCTCGGTATCGGCCTGGCGGTGACGGGGGTCTTCGCCGTGGACTGGGCCGCGGTCAGTCGCAACAACACAGGTCTACCCGGCGGGCTCGTGCTCGCGGTCCTCACCGGCGTCGTGGTGTTCGGGCTGCTGGGTGCGGCCCTCGGCGCCGGCTTCGGGAGAGGCGCGGCCGCGGCTGGTCTGGTGGCAGGCGTAGTGTTTGGCGCGCTGCTCGGCGCGCTCGCCTCGGCGCACCTCGGCCTGCGGGTTTCCGTGGCGCTGGGATTGGCCGCAATGCTGCTGTTCTGGCCGATCTGCGCGGCCGTTCTCGTGTTCCGGCACGGCATCGACATGGACAAGCTCAAGGCTCGCTTCGTGCCAGTTCAGACAATCGAGACAACCAAGGAGACGATCGAGTGGGTGCGCGAACAGATGCCGCTCGGGCGGAAGTCGTAGCCCAACGCCAGGTTCTGCTGGACGAGGTCGTCAGGCTCGAAGCTGCCGGCCGGTCGGCCATCGACATTCCGGCGAAGATTCGGCGTGCGCCGGCCAGAACGGCCGCGCTGGTAGCAGGGACCGCGTTCATGGCGCTCGGCGGGCCGAAGAAGGCGTACCGGGCCCTTCGGCGCGCCGTGCTCGGGCCCAAGGCGGACCTCCCGAAGTCGATGCTTCCCGAGCAGATCGACAAGGCCCTGCGCTCGCTCGGCGACGACGGCGACCGGGTGCGCGGGCTGGTCGAGCGCGAGTTCGTCGGCTACCTGGAGAAGAACAAGCCCGTCCGCGAAGCCCGCGACTTGCGAGGCACGCTCTCCGAGCTCGGCGGGAACATCCTGCGGCCCGTGACCGCCCAGGCGGGCAAGCGGCTCGCCACCGATCTCTTCTCGCCCGAAGGGGGCGGCTTCGCCGAAGCGATGAATCGGATCCGGGCGCGCCGCGACGCCCATCAGGCCGCCCAAGATGCCGGCCCGGCATCGGCCGGCGGCGAGACCGGGTCGGAGATGGGGCCGGAGGCACGCCGCGGTCGCGGTCGCAACGTGCTGCGCCCGCGCTGATCGCCGCGCGCCGCGACGCCCATCAGGCCGCTCGCGCCATTGCCCCAACCCGCATAGACCCCGCTAGACTCTGTGGCCACGGGCGAGTGGCGGAATGGCAGACGCGCCAGCCTTAGGAGCTGGTGCCGCGTATGCGGCGTGTCGGTTCGACCCCGACCTCGCCCACCACTCCTTGCCACTCG
Organism: Chloroflexota bacterium; assembly: GCA_003141455.1. GTDB lineage: Bacteria > Chloroflexota > Limnocylindria > Limnocylindrales > CSP1-4 > Fen-1039. Next base: position 42,291 of record PLMA01000034.1, read on the forward strand.
GGCGCGGGGACCCTCCGCAGGGTGACGGCGGAGTCGGGATCGGCTACCGCCACAACCAGGCCAGCGTGGCGACGGCCATCTCCACCCCGATCACGGTCAACAGGCCGAATTCGATGGCGGGAACGATCCGGCTGGGCCGCTGCGGCGTCTTCTGGTGCGCGGCCTGACGCTCACGGCGGTCCCAGCTGCCCCAGAATCCGGTGCCCACCCTTGCCAGCACCAGGAACGCGAGTCCCACGACCGCCACGCCGGGGCCCCACTGGCCGATGGTCCGGATGTAGTGGGTCATGGCCGGGAGAGTCGGCGGCCGAGTCGACTGCGCCCACCACGCTTCGGTTATCACCCAGCTCCCGGCGGGATGCCCGGCGTAGTCGTTGATCTCCAGGTCCAGATACGGCAGCTGGGCGCTGGTCTGGTCGTAGGTGCACCTGACGACTGGATCGCCGGGCGCCTCGTGATCGCGGCGCCAGTCGACCAGCAGATCGACGATCGGCCGCGACCAGTCGAGGAACGTTCCGCAAGCCGCCTGGTCGCCGATGCCGTGGACGAAGACCACGCCGGTTCGGTTCGGATCGGGCGGCCGGGGAGGCGCCGTCGGCTGGACCGCGAGGGCCCCCGACGCGGACCCCGGCGTTCCCGAACTCCCCGGCGGCTCATCCCGCTGGGCGGTCTTGGATCGGCTGTTGCGAGCGGCCGGCGCCATGCTGGAAACGTATCCAGCGGGGCCTCGCCTGTCTGTCGGCTGGACGACAGGTGGCTATGCGCCGCGCGCACAACCGCAGGCTCGGACCCGCACGCCGTCCGCAGGCTGCCGGACGTCCCTGCACCTATAATCGCCCGACGATGCAGACCACCAATACGCCACTTCCCAACTCCCGGCTTGCGCTCGAGTTCGAACTTCCGCCGGAACGCCTCAGTCGCGCCATCGACCAGGCCGTGAATCGGCTGTCGCGTCAAACCCGCGTTCCCGGCTTCCGACCCGGCAAGGCGCCCCGAGTGATGCTCGAAAGGTTTCTTGGCGGAACGGCCGTCATCGACGAAGCCGTAGAACAACTGGTCGAGGATGCCTTCCGCGAGGCGGTCGTCGAGCAGGACCTCTCGCCGTTGACGACGCCCGAAGTCGAGATTACCCAGAGGGAAGAGGGCAAGCCCATCATCTTCAAGGCCACCGTGCAGGTTCGGCCGGACGTGAAGCTCGGCGACTACGAGCATTTCGGTTTCAAGCCGGAAATCCAGCCCGTCGACGAGACGATGGTCGAGAAGGTGGTCGACGAGCTGCGCGACAGCCAGGGAAGCCTGGAGCAGGTGGAGGGGCGAGGCGCCAAGACCGGCGACTACGCGATCGTCTCCTTCGTGGGCACGCGCGACGGAGTCGCCTTTCCGGGCGGGTCCTCAGAGCGCATGCCGCTGATCATCGGAGAGGCCCGGCTGATCCCAGGCTTCGAAGAGAACCTCATCGGGCAGGCAAAGGGCGAGACCCGCGAGTTCGACATCGTCTTCCCCGACGACTATCAGGAAGAAACGCTGCGGGGCCGGACCGCCCACTTCTCGGTGGATCTCCTCGACCTTCGCGCCAAGGCCCTGCCCGAGGCCAACGACGAGTTCGCGCGGTCGGTGGGCAAGTTCGCCGACATGGCCGCCCTCACCGCCGAGTTGCGCAAGCAGCTCGAAGCGAACGCACTCGATCGGGCCCGCCACGAATTCGCCGACAAGATCATCGAGTACGCGACCACCAACGCGACACTCGAAGTGCCCGACATCCTGGTCGACCAGGAGATCGAGGTTATGCAGGACGAGATGCGATCCGCGCTGGCACGCCAGGGGATCAGCCAAGAGGCGTATCTCAAGGTCGTGAACAAGTCCGCGGACGACGTCAGGACGGAATCCCGACCCGCGGCCGAGAAGCGCGTAAAGACGCTGCTCGTCGTCTCGGAGATCGCCAAGGCCAAAGGCGTCGAGGCGCCCGAGGCCCAGGTCCAGGCCGAGATCGATCAAGCTCGGTCTCGCTACGCGGGCGACCAGAATCTGATCCGCTACTTCGAGTCGGAACGCGGCCGCAGCTACATCAGAAGCACGATCCGGCGATCTCGGACGGTCGAGCAGCTGATCGACGAGTGGCTCGAGGCCCACCCCGACTCGCCGCGGATAGTCCATCTCGAGGAAGCCCAGGAAAGCTCGCCGGTAGGAACCCCGGCGGCCGAGGCCGCCGCCTCGGTCGGGGTCACCGATCAGGAGGGCGTCACGCCGCAGGAAGCGCCTGCCCAGGCCGGCGCGTAGAGCAGGCCAGCAGAGAGGAAACAACCCGATGCTCGTGCCGATGGTGATCGAGTCCTCGAGCCGAGGCGAGCGTGCCTACGACATCTACTCGCGGCTGCTCCGCGAGCGGATCATCTTCCTGGGCGACACGATGGAAGACAACGTCGCGAATCTGGTCATCGCCCAGCTCCTCTTCCTCGACGCCGAAGATCCGGAGCGTGACATCAGCCTCTACATCAACTCGCCCGGCGGAATCATCACCAGCGGCCTGGCGATCTACGACACCATGCAGTACGTTCGGGCCCCGGTCAGCACGATCTGCATCGGTATGGCGGCCAGCATGGCCGCCGTCCTCCTCGCGGCAGGCGCGCCGGGCAAGCGCTTCGCGTTGCCGCACAGCCGGATCATGATCCACCAGGGTTCGGGTGGCTTCCGGGGCAACACCCCGGACGTAATGATCCAGGTCAAGGAGATGGAGACTCTAGTCAACACCAATCACGAGATCCTGAGCCGCCACACGGGGAAAACGGTCGAAAGGATCGTTGCGGATACCTCTCGGGATTACTTTATGTCCCCAACGGAAGCCAAGGACTATGGCATCATCGATGCGGTCTACTCGGTGTCCGGCAATCCGCTCGCGGCGAAGGATCGTGACGGAGGAAGCGCCGGCAACGGGGATATGGCAGGAGGCAGCGGCAGCGGCCCTGCACCTGCCATCGAGAAGCTGGGATAGGGTTCCGGCGCAAAGGACGGATCAAGGCTCGTGACGACGACCAAGAGCGGCCCCAAGGTCCCATATCGCTGCAGCTTCTGCGGCAAGAGCCAGGAGCAGGTTCGCAAGCTCATTGCGGGCCAGGGCGTCTACATCTGCGACGAGTGCATCAACCTCTGCCAGGAGATCATCGACGAGGAGATGCTCGAGACGCCGCGCGCCAAGCCGCAGGTCGCCAAGCTCCCGAACCCGCGGGGCATCAAGATCGCCCTGGACCAGTACGTGATCAGCCAGGAGAAGGCCAAGAAGGTCCTCTCGGTGGCCGTGCACAACCACTACAAGCGCGTCAACGCCGGCCACCAGATCGACGACGTCGAGCTCCAGAAGTCGAACGTCCTGCTCGTCGGGCCTACCGGCTCGGGCAAGACGCTGCTGGCTCAGACGCTCGCCAAGATCCTCGACGTGCCCTTCTGCATCGCCGACGCCACGTCGCTGACCGAGGCCGGATACGTCGGTGAGGATGTCGAGAACATCCTGCTGCGCCTGATCCAGGCCGCGGACTTCGACGTCGCCCGAGCCCAGCGGGGCATCATCTACATCGATGAGATCGACAAGATCGCCCGCAAGGCGGACAACCCGTCGATCACGCGGGACGTCTCCGGCGAGGGCGTCCAGCAGGCCCTCCTGAAGATCCTGGAAGGAACTCTGGCCAACGTGCCCCCTCAGGGCGGCCGCAAGCATCCCCACCAGGACTTCATCCAGATCGACACCACGAACATCCTGTTCATCTGTGGTGGGGCGTTCGACGGGCTGGAGAGAATCATCGAGGAGCGGGTAGGGAAGCGCTCGATGGGCTTCGGCGCGGAGAACCACATGCTCCTCGTGGACCGCGAGCGGCTCCTCGAGCGGCTCATGCCGGAAGACCTGCTCAAGTACGGGCTCATCCCGGAGTTCGTCGGGCGGCTGCCTGTGGTGGTGACGCTTTCGTCCCTGACGGCGGAGGATCTGGTTCGGGTCCTGACCGAGCCCAAGAACGCGATCACGCGCCAGTTCCAGAAGTTCCTCTCGCTCGACAAGGTGGATCTGGTCTTCACGCCGGGCTCGCTGGAGGCGGCCGCCGAGCTGGCGATCGCCCGCAAGACCGGCGCTCGCGCCCTGCGCTCGATCGTCGAGGAGTCGCTGCTGGACGTGATGTACGACGTCCCGGACCACGCCGAGATCCGCAAGTGCATCATCACCGAGGAGACGATCCGCACCGGTCGTCCGCCGCTGCTGCTCAGCAAGAGCCAGATCGACGAGGGCTTCGACGAGACGAACTACGAGAAGCTACTGGCGGAGCGCGGCCAGAGCGCGTAGCGGCTCGGGGAGGGGGAGGGGACCGCCGGCGGGCACCCAGCGGCCCGATGCGTCTAGCGTGCGAGAGTCATCTCCAGGACTTCCGCGAGATGGAGGGCGCGGCGGCCCGTGGACTGGGAGATTTGCTCGCGGCAGCTGAAGCCGTCGGCGATCAGCAGCGTGTCGTCCGATGCGGCGCGCACCGCGGGCAGGAGCGCCCGTTCGCCGATCTTCATCGAGAGTTCGTAGTGCTCACCGCGCTCGAAGCCGAATGCGCCGGCCATCCCACAGCACCCGGGTTCGGGCTGCGCAGGACTCAGGCCGATCGCTCGCAGGGTCGCCTCCTCGTCCGCCATCCCGACCAGGGCCTTCTGGTGGCAGTGGCCGTGTAGCACCGCCGGAGCGGTCAGACGGCCCGTCAGCGCCGAGCCAAGCTCGTCGGGGTGCCTCTGCACGAACGTGCCCAGGCCGCAAGCCAGTTCGGCGAGGCGCCTGGCGCGCGGGTCCGAGGGGAAGAGGTTCGGCAGCTCGTCGTGGAAGACCGCCTCGCACGACGGCTCCAGGACCACGACCGGCACGCCCGAATCCAGCTCCGGCTCGAAGGCGTCGAGGATCTGCCCCAGCAGCCGGCGCCCCTGCTTCAGGAAGCCCCGATCGTAGAGCGGCCGGCCGCAACACAGGTTCGCCCGTGGGACCTCGACCGAGAAGCCGGCAGCCTGGAGCACCCGCAGCGCCGCCAGCCCCTGCGACGGAGCGAAGCCTTCGGTGAAGGTGTCCGCGAACAGGACGACGCGCGGAGCGGCGCGCCGATCGGCATCGCGCGCGCCGCCGAGGTCCGGCACGTCCGCCGGGAGTCCCGAGCGGAACGTCCGGGAGGCGAAACGCGGCAGGCTGCGGTGCGAGTCCACGCCCGCGACCAGCTTGGCGAGGCCGGCGATCCCCGGTGCGGCGCCCACGGAGTTGGCCAGGCCGGGGGCGATCCGCGCGAGATGCGCCCACCAATGGATCAGGCCCATCGAGTAGGCGACACGCGGCCGCAGCCGGCCGGCGTAGTGGTGGGCCATGAACTCGGCCTTGTACGTGGCTATGTCCACCTGGACCGGGCAATCGCTCTTGCAGCTCTTGCAGGCGATGCACAGGTCCAGCGCCTCACGTACCTCCTCGCTGCGCCACAGGTCCGGCAGAGCTTCGCCCTCCAGCATCTCCCACAGCAGCCGAGCCCGCCCCCGCGTGGAGTGGCGTTCCTCGTGCGTGGCCTGGAAGGTGGGGCACATCGCGCCGCCGGAGTCACGGCGGCACTTGCCCACGCCCACGCACCTCGCCACCGCCCGAGCCAGCGAGCCGGCATCGTCGGCAAACCCGAAGATCGTCTTGGGATCGGCGAGCGGCAGCGCCGGCCGCAGGTCCGCGTCCAGCGGCGACGGATCCACGACCTTGCCCGGGTTCATGCGCCCGGCTGGGTCCCAGATCCCCTTGAACTCGCGGAATGCCCCAACCAGCTCGGGCCCGAACATCCGCTCCAGCAGCTCTCCGCGAGCCTGGCCGTCGCCGTGCTCGCCCGAGAGAGAGCCGCCGTGTCGGACGACCAGGTCGGCTGCCTGCTCGACGAACGAGCGGAAGGCGCGGAGGCCTTCGGGTGATCGGAAGTCGAACCCGGTGCGCAGGTGAAGGCAGCCGTCGCCGAAGTGACCGTAGAAGGTCCGCTCGAAGCCGAAGCGGCCGATCAGCGCGTCCAGCTCGCGCAGATACGCGCCCAGGCGCTCGGGAGCGACGGCCGAATCCTCCCAGCCGGGATAGGTCGACGGCTTGCCCGAGACGACGGCCGTGGCTCCCACCGCCGACTCACGCAGGGTCCACATGGCCTCCTGCCTGGCCCGATCGACGACGACGCGCGAGCGACCCCGTCCGAACCGCTCGGCCGCCTGGCGCGCCTTCGCCTGGGCCTCCCGCGCCGTCTTGCCACCGTATTCGACCAGCAGCCAGCCGCCGCCCTTGGGCAAACCGCCGATCGCGGCCAGGTTCAGCCGTTTGCGCCGGCAGGCCTCGACCAGCCGGTCGTCGAAACCTTCCAGGCCGATCGGTCCGGAAGTCATGATCTCGGGCGATCGATCGGCGGCCTCGAAGACGTCGTCGAACCCAAAGACGACCATCGCTCGACCGGGCGGGCTGGAAACCAGGCGGACGGTCGCCTCCAGGATCGTCACGCACGTGCCCTCGGTACCGACGAGTGCCCGCGCCACGTCGAACCCGTTCTCCGGCAGCAGCGCCCCCAGCGCGAAGCCGGAGACCAGGCGTGGCAGTTTGGGGAAACGCTCGCGGACGAGCGCCCCGTGGCGGTCCCGCAACGAGCGGAGGGAGCGGTAGATCTCGCCTCGCGGGCCCTCCTCCGCGCAGAACCGTGCCAGGTCATCGTCCGTGGTCCGGCCTACCGTCAGCCGCAGCCCGGAGTAGGTGAGCACGTCCAGAGACTCGATGTTGTCGCTCGTACGGCCGGCCATGATCGAGTGCGCGCCGCACGAGTCGTTGCCGAGCATTCCGCCCAGGGTGCAGCGATCGTGCGTTGCCGGGTCCGGCCCGAACGTCAGGCCGTGGCGTTCCGCGGCCGCGCGCAGGTCGTCCAGGATCACGCCCGGCTGAACTCGGGCAACCCGACGCTCCGGGTCCAGCTCCACGATCCGGTTCAGGTGCCGCGATACGTCGATGATCACGGCCGCGTTCGTCGCCTGGCCGGCAAGACTCGTACCGCCGCCACGGAGCGTGATGGGCGCGTCGTGGTCGTGGCAGGCGCGGACCACCTGGACCAGGTCGTCGGTGTCCAGCGGCCGCACCACGCCGATCGGCAGCTGGCGATAGTTGGACGAGTCGGTGGCATAGAGCGCCCGGTCGCCGGCGCCGAACTGGACCTCGCCGCGAACGTGCGCGCGGAGGTCGGCGGCGAGGGAATCACGGCGCGCGGATGCGGTGGCGGGAGCGCCGGAAGTGCGAGGTAACACGATCAGAGGAGCATACCGTTTGGCGGCGCAGCCCAAGGCAGCCCGGCGGGGCGAGTATCGTGTCCGGCGGCGATCGAGGCCGTGGCCGGCGCCGCGGCTCAGCGACCGATGCGAAGCCATCGGACCTGAGGGGAAGAGATTCTTCTGGCAGCCGTCGAACCTTTCGAGCTCCCGTCACGTCGAATAGGGCGGACGTCGGAGAAGCGGAGCGAGAGGTCGGTGGCGTGGAAGGAGCGGCGAGGGTTGCATTGGCGACAACCGTGAGAGACGAGTCAGCCGATTTCGTCGCGCTGGTTCAAGCCGAACTGCCGGGCGCCTACCGGCTTGCCGGCTACCTTCTCGGCTGCGCCGAAGACGCGGACGACGCCACGTGCGAGGCCGTGGCGAGAGCCTGGCAGGCGAGGGGGAAGCTGCGCGATCCGGATCGGTTCGCCGCGTGGTTCGGCCGCATCATCAGCAACGTCTGCTATGACCGCCTCCGGCAGAGGCGCGGCATCACGATCGTCGAGATCGACGTTGGGCTGGCCTCGGACTCTCGCGCCCGAGACCCGTTCCGCGACGCCCTTGCGCGCGACGAGGTAGGGCGGCTGATACGAAGACTGCCGCCTGACCAGCAACTCGTCGTGGGACTTCGCTTCTGGCGCGATCTATCGCTCGACGAGATCGCCGAGAGGTTGGATCTACCGCTGGGGACGGTGAAGTCGAGGCTGCACTACGCGATGAGGTCGCTCCGCAAGGATCTCGACCGACAGGGGAAGGTGTCCCTATGAACCACGACGATGAGCTGGATCGCGATCTCGACCTCGAGAGCCGGTTGCACCGAATCTCGCAGGATCCGGAGCCTCAGGTCTCCGGCCGTGTCTCCCGATACGTCCAGAGCGTGGCGTCGGGTGCGGAGGACAGCTATGGGCCGGCGCGGTCGAAGCTGCGGCCGCTGGCAGGGCCTCGACTCCTGCGAATGCCGAGGCTGGTCGCCGTCACCGGGCTCGCCGCCGCGCTGGTCCTGGCCATCGCCGGGACACTGCTGGTAACGACACTACGGTCGAATGGGCCGGCCGCCACCCCCCGGTATTCGGACTTGTGGTCGACCCTCGAGTGGCACGACATCACCTCTACGGCCTTCCCCGCGTCCAGCCAGCCGGGGAGCGAAGGGATTAGCTCCAACGAATCAGTGATCGCCTGGAAAGGCGGTCTGATTGCCAATCTCCAAGGGAACCTGTGGTCCTCGATTGACGGGCAAACATGGCGGCAGCAAGGAAACGTGCCGGAGGTTCTCAATCTGCTCGCAACGAAGGATTGGCTGCTGGGGATAGGCCTGACCCGTGTCCCATGCAGTGGGAGTTCTCCGGGGATTTGTCAAGACGCGGGCGCCATCTGGTACTCGGCCGATGGCGTCGCTTGGAAGGAAGCTCAGGTCCCGTTCTCCGGGGACCTTGTCGTGGGCTATGCGGCCAACAACACCGGTGCGGTCGTGCTGGCGAGTCCGTACGCGGACAACGGCTACCCTGGGTCGAGCCCCGCAACGCCGTACGCCTCGTCCGACGGCGCGACCTGGGTCAAGGCTTCAATGCCTCCAGAAATGGCCAGAGCAACGTCGATGACCCTGGCCTCGACTCGCGCCGGCTTCGTGGCCTCAGGCTTCGTTGAGGATCCCGCCGGCACCGTTCAGATTGCTGGCCAGAATCCGTCCGGCCAATTCACCGTCAATGGCTTCTCGCGCTTGTGGTTCTCGGCCGACGGACTGACCTGGTCGAGCTACGACCCGGGACCGGAAGCCAGCCAGGGGCTGTTTGGCATGGTCTACCGCGGGAGTGCGGGTGACGCTCTTCCATACGGTTTCCACTCAGCCGATGGGCTCCACTGGACCAGGGATGAGACGGACCTCTCGCCGAACGCGGGTGGGATGATTCAATTCTCATCCGACGGCACCGAGATCCTGGTGCAGGGCGAAGGCCCCGTCTTCCTGGTCAGTCTCGGCGACGGCCGGTGGCAGCGCCTGCAGAACGGCGGCGGCATCGGCAGCCTCCCCAGGGCAGGCCAGAGTTGGGTAGTGCCCGGCGGTGTCATCTATGACGGCGGAGGCCGGGTCTACTACGGCAAGGCCGTGTCGGGAGCGACCGTCACGGAAACGCTGCGTCCTGGACCCACCATTACGCCTCCGCCGGGCCCCACCCTGAAGCCGCTGCCCAGCGTCTCCCTCGCGCCGGCCTCCGGGTGGTCCGGCCTTGGCGTCCTCCAGAAGCTCCCTGATGGGCCGTCCGGCGCAGAGTCCGTGGCCGCCTGGGCTCACGGGTACGTGGCGGTTCGAAACGCGCCCGCCGGAGGGAAGATCACGGCCTGGACCTCCCCGGACGGGCGGACCTGGACGGTCGTGCCGGCCGCGACGTTCACCGGCAGCTCGGCGGTTGTAGCCGCCGCCGGCGATTCGGTCGTTTTTGCGTCGTGGAACGACGGCAATGGTGTCTGGGTCTCGGCCGACGGCACCAACTGGACGCCGAGTCCGATGGGCAACCCGCCCATCGGCGATCGGCCGATGGTTGGTGACGGGCGGGGGATGGTTGCCGTCATGGATGATCCCGAGTACCAGCTCGTCTACAGCGGGAACGGGTCGGACACGTGGTACACGTCCACACTCCCCGGAGCCTCGGCGGACAACGTCCAGTCGGTCGCCCTCTCGGGCGACAGGTTCGTGGCGGTCGGCAAGATGCCCGGCCCAGATTCGGGCACGTGGGCACCCACGGCCTGGTGGTCGAAGGACGCGTCTACGTGGACCCAGTCGATCGTGCCGGACGCGGTCGGTCAAGGGTTCGTCTCGATCGCGGCGGGTCGCAACGGCTTCGTGGCGACCAGCAAGTCCGTCGACGGAGGCGGGACGGCGACGCTGTGGAGCTCGCCCGACGGCGCGACGTGGGGCAAGCTGGGCTCCAGCAGTTCGCTGGGCCCGGATGCCATCCTCGCGGGTGACGGGACGCACATAGTGGGCTGCGACGTCCTCGCCGGCGCGCTTTCGTGCTGGTCGTCGCTGGACGGTGAAGCCTGGACGTCATTGCCGCTCCAGGGTGACACGAGCGAGCTGGCAGCGGCCAGGACCAGCCTGCGCGTCTTCCCGCTTCGGGAAGGTGTCCTGTTCGTCACGGCTGACGGAGTCTGGTTCGGTCAGGCATCTGCGCAATAGACGTGCTCGGGTAGGGGATGCGTCGCCCTGGGCAGGCCGTGCCCCTGTGCTACGATCGCCGCCTTCACGGCGTTGACCGAGAGGAGTAACGCTGCCATCCGGTTAGCAGAGAGCGGGGCCCGCGCCCCCAGTCAGGGCGCGTGGCTGAAAGCCCCGCAGTCGGAGCGGCGCGAACGTAGCTCGCGAGTCGTGCGGGAGGCGCCCGATAGCGCGCCGAGAGGGCGACGCCACATACCGCGGCCGGGATGACCGGCGCCGGGCGACGCCGAACCAGCAGGTGGTACCACGACCCGTTCGTCCGCTGGACGAGCGGGCCTTTGATTGACGGAGAGATCGATGGCGGAGACGGCGAAGACGCGGAAGCCGGCGGCGCGCGCGGCAGGTGCCGGAGGCTCGGCAGGCGGGTCGGCCGGGGATTCCGGGCTGGCCAAGGCCTACCGACCGGCCGAGGTGGAAGGTGCCGTCTACCAGGGCTGGCTCGATGCCGACGTCTTCAGCCCGGACGGCAAGGGGTCGCGCGCCGACTGGACCAAGCAGCCTTTCGTGATCATCCAGCCGCCGCCGAACGTGACCGGCTCTCTGCACCTGGGCCATGCCCAGCGCTCCACGGTCGAAGACGTGATGACTCGCCACGCCCGAATGCAGGGTCGGCCGGTTCTCTTCCTGCCAGGCCTGGATCATGCCTCGATTGCTGCCCAGTACGTCCTCGACAAGATCCTCGCCAAAGACGGCGAGACCCGCCAGTCGCTCGGGCGCGAGAAGTACCTGGAGCGGATGTGGCAGTTCGTGCGGACGACGCGCGAGACGATCCTGGGCCAGCAGCGCCGCGTCGGCGCGTCGCTCGACATGAGCCGGCTCCGTTTCACCATGGACGAAGTCTCGGCACGGGCGGTGCGTGAGGCGTTCCTGCGGCTCTACCGCGAGGGTCTGGCGTACCGGACCGAAGCGCTGATCCACTGGTGCCCGGGCTGCCGGACGAGCGTCTCCGACCTGGAAGTCATCCCGAAAGAGACCACGGGCAGCCTCTGGACGATGCGCTACCACTTGATCGACGAGGTGTCTGGGTCCGTCGACCCGGACGCCTGGATCGCGGTCGCGACCACCCGCCCGGAGACTCTCCTGGGTGATACCGCGGTCGCGGTGAATCCCGATGATCCGCGCTACACCGCGCTGATCGGCCGCCGGGCCATGATCCCCTTCGTTGACCGGCCGGTGCCGATCATCGCCGACGCGGTGGTCGATCGCGCCTTCGGGACCGGGGCGGTGAAGATCACTCCCGCCCACGACCAGGACGACTACGAGACCGGCAAGCGCCACGGCCTGGCGATGATCACCGTCCTCGACGACGCGGCTCGGGTCAACGAGAACGGGGCCCAGTTCGCCGGCCTGGACCGCTATGAGGCGCGCCGCCAGATCGTGGAGGCGCTGCAGGCGCGCGGCGATCTCGAGTCCGTAAAGCCTCACGAGATGCTGATCGGACACTGCCAGCGCTCGGACGACATCGTGGAGCCGCGCCTCAAGACCCAGTGGTTCATCCGCACAGCGCCGCTCGCCGCGGCCGCGCTCGAGGCCACTCGTTCCGGCCGGACGCAGATCCTGCCCGAGCGCTTCGTCAAGGTGTGGGAACACTGGATGACCGAGATGCGCGACTGGAACGTGAGTCGGCAGCTGTGGTGGGGGCACCGAATCCCGGCCTGGTATTGCCCTGACGGCCACACGACGGTGTCGGCCGATCCGGCGGGGCCGCTTGCGTGCGAGGTGTGCGCCCGTCCCGCGTCAGAGCTGCGGCAGGACGAGGACATCTTCGACACCTGGTTCAGTTCGGGCTTGTGGCCCTTCTCGACCCTGGGTTGGCCCGAGAAGACGCCCGACCTGGAGCGCTTCTACCCGGGCTCGGTCATGGAGACCGCCTACGACATCATCTTCTTCTGGGTCGCNNAGAAGATGTCCAAGACCAAGGGCAACTCGGTGGATCCGCTCGAGACGATCGACGAGGTGGGCGCCGACGCGCTGCGCTTCGCCCTCGTGAACGGCACTGCTCCTGGCAACGACTCGCGCCTAGGCGCCGAGAAGCTCGAGAACTCGCGCAACTTCGCCAACAAGCTCTGGAACGTGGCCCGGTTCGTTCTGGGGGCACGGCCCGCCTCCGTCCCGGCCGATGCTCCGCGTGAGCGGCCCGACCGCCGACACGCCGGCCCGGGTGATCGGTGGATCCTGTCAAGGGCCGCGGCCACGGTTTCGGCCGTGGATCAGGCCATGGCTGCGTATGGCTTCGGCGATGCCAGCCAGATCCTGTACGAGGCCATCTGGAACGAGTACTGCGACTGGGCCGTGGAGCTGGCCAAGATCCGACTGACTGACGAGCGCCTGGGCGACGACGAGCGCGAAGCTACCTGGTGGACACTCGTCGACGTGCTGGACACGTACTTGCGCCTGCTGCACCCGATCATGCCGTTCATCACCGAGGCGATCTGGGCGAGGTTGCCCCACGTCGCCGCCGATCCGCGGCTGCTGATCGTGGCCGACTGGCCGACGGCGAGGGCAGAAGCCGCCGACGTCGCCGCCGAAGCTGAAGTGGCGGCCGTCTTGGATCTGGTTCGGGCCGTTCGGAATGCGCGCTCGGAGGCTCGGATCGAACCCGCGGCGTGGCTGCCGGTGGACGTGTACGTGCCCGAGCCGCTCGGCGCCTCGTTCGAGTCGCTCCGCCCGGCTATCGAACGGCTCGCCCGGGCGCGGCCGCTCACCCGGGAGCCGGGCCCCGATCCGATTCGACGGGGAGTGGAGGGCGGCCTATCGGTCATCGCGGGCGAGATCGAGGCGGTCGTCCGTCCCGCCGTCCAGGATGGCGCCCAGGAGGCACGAGATCGTGCCCGCCTGGAGCGCGAGCTGGCCGAGGCGGAGGGGATGCTCGCCGCTGCCCGAGGCCGCCTGGGCAACGAAGCTTTCGTCTCGAGAGCGGCGCCGGCGGTAGTGGAAGGCGCCCGGGTACGTGCCGCCGAGCTGGAGGAGCTGGTCGGGCGCCTGCGCCAACGTCTGCGCTAGGGAGCGCCGGCCTGGCGTTCGCGCCGGGGATGAGCCGATCGGCGGCCGCACGAACGCAAAGCGGACCGGGCAGACCATGCGAGGGCGCTGCTAGGATACGTGTAGGTCAGCCGTCCATTTCGAGGAGGGACTTGTGCCGCTCTTCGGCAAGACCCGCCGGTCGGGTCAACAGAAGGAGACGACTCCGCAGCCTCTGTTCGAGGAGGTGACTTCACAGGAGTTCTCGCTGAAGCTGTCATATTCGGCGAAGAGCTCCGAAGGCGTTCGCCTCAAGGCCGGCCCGGCCCTGGTCGCGCGGCTGGCGAGCATGCTCGACGGCTACGTCAAGGGCTTGCCCGAGCTCGTCGAGCCGTTGCCGCCGGAGATGGTCTCCGCCACGCCGTTCATAGCCCGCATGCCCGGCAGCGCCCAATGGCTCCAGTACCACCACAAGCGCAATCCGGTCACGCGCCACTCGCTGGTCGTCCTGGAGTCGGTGGACGCCGTCGATCTTGCTTTCGAGACACTTGTCTGCGGCATGCTCGACGGCGAGACGGACACGTTGGGCTATCCCGAGTACAACGCCATCATCGGCGGCGTGGCCTCCCACTGGGATGAGATCACGGGCGACATGATCGTCAGAGCGGTGGTTGGATGGGGCGGAAAGGGCGCTCGCGGCGACACGGATCGCAACGCCGCGCACCTGCTGGCCGGCCTCTTCAACAACGTCAGTGCCGATGCCAACGCCATTGGGACGGTGGCTGCGGAGCGGCCGGTCGCTGCAGCTGGTCCGGGCGGAGCGATATGCGGCCACTGCGGGTTCGACTCCGGCCATGAGCGCGTCTTCTACTGTCTGAAATGCGGCATGCGCTTGCAGCGCGGTTAGCGAGAGCTCCGGGAGGCCAGGTGCCGTTTTACGATTACGTCTGCGAGGCCTGCGGCTACGAGATGGAGGTAGTGCACTCCGTCCACGAGCACGGTCCCACCGAGTGCCCGAAGTGCCACGGCCACATGCGAAACTCCATCTCGGCGCCGGCAGTGCACTTCAAGGGGACCGGCTGGGCCCGAAGGTTGCCGAAGGCCAAGGCTGGTCGAGCCGATGCGAAGGAGCCCAAGTCGAGCTCAACCGAGGGCGCGGCCCCATCCTCAGACGCAACTTCGGGTGCGTCGCCCTCCAAGGATCCGGACTGATAGATGCCGAAGCCACCGTCCGACTGGATCTCTTTGGCGGAGGCGTCTGACCTTCTGGCGTCCTCGAACGTGAAGTTCGCTCCGTCCACCATCGGACGATGGGCCCGGGCGGGACAGCTTCAGAGCATCAAGGTAGGGAACCGTCGCTTCGTGCGCCGAGCGCAGGTTCGGTCGCTCCTGCGGCCTCACGGCTCGGTCCGCGAAGAGGATCTCCAGCCCGGCCTCTTCGAGGATATCGGCGGCTGAGTCAGCTGGCACCACCTGCGACGGCGGGGCTCGAGGCGGCGGCGGAGCCGATGAGCTCGCCGACTGTCATCCGTCTCGGTTGGAAGGCGCCGCAGGCTCGCTTCAGGCCTGCTTGGTGCCGCACCGGCGACAGAACCGCGCCTGGGTCGAGACCGGCAGGGCGCAGCGATGGCAGACCCGAACGGACCCGCGGTTGAGGACTTCCTGCGCCGATTGTGCCCACATCCCCGCCAGGACCGGGAGCGCAGCCTCTCTGGCCACCACTGCGGCCGGCACGGACGGAGCTTCCGGGCCCGGCCACGGTGCGCCTGGGGTTTCTCTTGCGGGCCAGCTGGCTCCGATGGGGGGCCAGGCTGCGGGTGCCCGAGGCGCCCGGTAGAGCGGAGGTGCCTCGAGGGGCAGAGCCGGGCTGGGCGCGGCCATTGGCGGAGTCGGCTTGGGCAGGAGTTCGGCGACCTCGGCGTTGGCGTCCGGCGCGGCCGCGGCCTCCAGGCTTTGTTCGCCGGTGAAGTCGTCGATGGCTGGGGCGGCGTCGAAGAGAGTCTGCTGACCCGCCGAGACGGGGACGTGCTCGTAGAGGGGCAGCGGAGGAAGTGGCGGCGCGGCGGCCACTCTGAGCGGCTCGACGAAGTCGACGCTCCGGACGTCGTCGGCCAGCGGCGCGGGCGCGCTGGACACTTCGGCGCTCGGTTCCGCCGCCTGGGTCGCGAGTTCGGGCTCCGGTTCGGGCGGCAGCGGCGCCGTCGTGGCGGCAGCGTAGGCCGTGTCGATCTGGGCGATCTCCGGTTCGGGCGGCAGCGGCGCCGTCGTGGCGGCAGCGTAGGCCGTGTCGATCTGGGCGATCTCCGGTTCGACAACCGTCGGGTTCGCGTCCGCGAAATAGTCGTGGGCCTGGATGGGGCGCTGGGACCACTTGGTTGCATGAGGCCAGGAGGCGGCGGCTTCGGTTGGGAGGGCGGCCTGCGCGGGACTGCGGAGCGAAGAGTCGCGGCGCAGCGAGAAGCGGCCAAGAAGGCGGGTGATCGCCGGTACGTGCTCCTGGGCGGGGGTCGGGCTCGGTGGCGGAGCCATATCCGCAAACACCGGCGGCATGCCCGGCTCCTCGGCCGGGGTGGGGCTCGGTGGCGGCGTCATGTCCGCAAACACCACCGGGACGCCAGGCTCCTCGGCCGGGGTGGGGCTCGGTGGCGGCGTCATGTCCGCAAACACCGGCGGCATACCCGGCTCCTGGGCGGGGGTCGGGCTCGGTGGCGGAGCCATATCCGCAAACACCACCGGGACGTCAGGCTCCTCGGGCTGGACGGGCTCAGGGCCGGTGGCCTGATCTAGCCGATCACCAGCAGTGGCGCTGAGCGACTCGACCGGCTGGGCGGGTTCGTCGGCCGTGGCGCTGAGGAGAACCCGGGTGTCGACTTCTGGCAAATCCGGAAGGGCATCGGGCGGAGCTGCCTCGTGGACAGCGGCAGCACTCTCGGCCTGCTCTTGTGCGAGCTGAGCCTCGATGAGCACCATCTCCGCGGGCGTCAGTGTCATCTCCGGGGCGATCTCGTCGGCGATGGGCCAGACGCTCCAAGCCTCCCGGTCTTCCGAATCGCGAACGAGTTGGTCGTGACCCCCCTTTCCGGTGCTGCCGGAGCCGGCTTCGGGAGCCGAAACGCGGAGATCCTGCACAGGCCAGGCCGAGAGGAGCGGTTGAGCCTCCGCGGCGGACTCGCCTTCGGTTTGGAGGATGTCCGGGAACAGCGCCCAATCGTTGTCTCCACGCGCTACCGGAGTGCGCACGATCAGGTGGCCCTCGGGCTCGACCGGCCCGAGCCCCGGCTCCGGAGCGCACGTCAGGCACGCCCCCTGGTGAGGGTTCCAGCACTTGTCGCAGGCGTACTGACGGCACGTCATGCAGAAGTTGAACGTGCGGTGGAACGCCTCGGTCATCCGAGTCGTGCTTTCGTGCTCGTCCGCCTCACGCGCGAGGGCCATGGAGTCGTTCAGCGACTGACCGTCGGTGAGCACGAAGTTCTTGAGGCCCTTGGCCAGGACCCGCGCCCCCTTCAGCGACAGCGTCCTAGACGCGTTCGCATTGAACGCGTAGCGGGTGCCGCACCGCTCGCAGTACAAGTCGGTATTGTCGAGCATTGGCGCTCCGTAGTCGTGCTGGCAGGCCGGGCATCTCCGGCGCAACGCTCATGGCTGAGCGTACGCCGATCTGTACGTCCCGGGATCATGCCCGCTTGTACTCGTCAACGGGTCCGAAGGTCCCGTGAACTGCAAGGTTAGTCGCAAGGAAGCCGTCATGGTGGCGACTTGCCGAACAACCGGGACAAGATCGGTTCGTCGCTGGCAAGGATGCGCGTCCGTCTTCATCTGGACCGGGCGGCGGGAAACGCTCGACTCGATACAGCCGGGAGGCAACGAGAAGCATCAGGTCATCTGGGCGTAGTATTTGGCGACCTTCGGCTCGTCCTGGCCGCGGGTTTCGAGGACCCAAGAGGCTCTGCGAGTCGCTCGCGGGTCACCATCCGCCTCGAGTCCACAAGAGAGAGTGATGACCAGCATCCAAGAAACCAGCGAGAAGGTAGCTGAGAACGTCGAGCGCGTGATCATCGGCAAGCGCCAGGAGGTCCGCCTCACGCTGGTGGCGCTCTTGTGCCGCGGCCACCTGCTCATCGAGGACGTTCCCGGAACCGGCAAGACCATGCTTGCGAAGGCGGTCGCTCGCAGTCTTGGCTGCAGCTTCCGGCGCATCCAATTCACGCCGGACCTGTTGCCATCGGACGTGACCGGTCTGTCGATCTACAACCAGAAGACCCAGGAGTTCGAATTCCGGCCGGGCCCGATCATGGCCCAGGTCGTCCTCGCCGACGAGATCAACCGCGCCACGCCCAAGACCCAGTCGTCCTTGCTGGAGTGCATGGAAGAGCACCAAGCGACGATCGATGGGACGACCTACCAGATGCCCGAGCCATTCCTGGTGATCGCCACTCAGAACCCGATCGAGTACGAGGGGACCTTCGCTCTGCCGGAGGCGCAGCTTGACCGCTTCATGCTCAGGATCCGCCTCGGGTATCCGAGCCCGGCCGATGAGCAGACCATCCTGGATCAGCAGAAGATCACTCACCCGCTCGACGACCTGAAGGAGGTTCTGGGCCTGGAGGATCTGCGCGCTCTGCAGGTGGCCGTCCGCGAGGTCTACGTCGATCCGACTGTCGCGGACTACATCGTTCGGCTCGTCAACGCCACACGGACCCACCCCGACGTGTATCTGGGAGCCTCGCCGAGGGGATCACTGGCCCTGTACCGAACTGGACAAGCACTGGCGGCGCTGACCGGTCGCGACTATGTCATTCCCGACGACATCAAGGCACTGGCAGAAGCGGCACTGGCCCACCGACTGATCATCAAGACCAGTGCGTCCATGCACGACATCGACCCCCGACAGGTCGTGGCGGAGTTGCTGAACACGGTGCCCGTGGACGACTCCCGCGTGACCGGCGCGGACCGCCGCGGCGTGCTGGCAGATCTGTCGGCCCGTGCGGCCGCCGCCAAGGGCGGCGCAACCGGCAGTCCGGCGCGCTGATCGGCCGGGGAGTCTTATCTCGTGATCCGGCGTCTCCAGTTCCTGGTCGTGGCGGTCGTGCTGCTGATCGCGGCCTTCTCGACCGGACTGTCCTTCCTCTTCTACGTCGTCTACCTCGGTCTGCTGGCGATCGGAGGTAGCTACGTGCTGACCAGATTCGGTCTGGCGGACCTGGAGGCCGGCTATCGGGTCGATCACCGCCAGGCCCACGTAGGCGACGACCTGCGGACGACATACAGCATTTCGAACGCGAGCAACCTGCCGAAACCCTGGCTCGAGGTCTACAACCCCACGGACCTGCCCGTTCCGCTGCCCGGACGCGCTCTTGGGCTGCGGTCATGGGCGCAACGCTCATGGGTCGCCATCGTGCCGTTGACGAGGCGCGGAACATTCCGGGTCGAGCCGATGATCGTTCGCACAGGCGATCCGTTCGGGTTCTTCGAGGCGGCGGCAACGGTCGGCCGGCCCACGATGGTCACCGTCTTCCCACAGGTCGTTCCGCTGCCCCGTTGGCGGCTTCCGAACGCGAATCTGGAGGGGAGCCACTCGGCTCCGGAGCGGACACTCCAGACCACGCCTCTCGCGACCACCGTCCGGCCCTATGCCCCCGGTGACAGCTTCAACCGCATCCACTGGCGAAGCACCGCGCGACTGGGCGAGATCCAGGTCAAGGAATTCGACCTCGAGCAGACGGCCGACGTCTGGCTCTACGTCGACCTCGAAGCACCGGTGCAGGGAGGCGAGGGCGACGTCTCGACAGTCGAGGAATCGTTGCGCGTCGCGGCCTCCATCGCCCACGATGCCTTCCTCGAGAATCGTGCAGTGGGCCTGACCACCAGCGGTCATCGCCTGGTCTCGATCCCCGCGGACCGAGGCCCCAGGCAGCGTCAGAAGGTCATGCAGCTGCTCGCTGCCGTCGAGGGCGACGGCATGACCCCGCTCGCCGAGGTTCTGCTTACCGGCTTGCCCAAGCTGCGCCGCGGCATGACGGCCGTGGTGATCACTCCGTCGCGGGAAAGGGTCTGGATTCGGACTCTGACCACGCTGCGGGGTCGCGGCGTGACGGCAGCCGTGGTCCTCCTCGATGCCCCGAGCTACGAAACCGCAGGCCGCCGGCATACCAAGAGTGGGGAGGGAGAGGATGATCTCGCCATGCGGGAGCAACGGGCGCTTCGATTCGCGCTGGCCGAATACGACCTGAAGTCCTACGAAGTGAGAGCCGGCGACAATCTCGGGGCGGTGCTCGCATGAGCGCTCGTTCGGTTGCCCGACTCTGCCTCGATTGGTGGTGCTGAGATGGCGACGGCAGGCTTAGTACCTCACGGCAGGCCCGAGGTATTCCGACCCAGGGGCGCGGACCCGGGATTCGACGACCGCAATGTCATAGTCCGGGCGATCGACCGAATGCGCCCCGACGAGGGCATAGCCAGCCTTCCGCTCGTCATGATCCTCACGGCCACGATGGCCTGGTCCATCGCCGATGGCCGCTGGATCCTCGGCCGCGACGAGTTGAGCAGCTACCTCATCTGGATCGCCCTGGCGGCGACGCTGTGGGGTTACCTGAGCTCCCGCCTGGGCATCTCGCCGTGGCTGGCTCATGCCCTCGGCTGCACCATTGGAGCCTTTGTGATCATCGAGGTCGTTGGGTCGGGGCTGCCCGGCGCCACGCCGAGTCTGGGTGGTTGGTTCCAGGCGACCGCCAACTCAGTGACCCAGGCCTACCTCGACCTGACGTGGCGCCATCAGCTGAGTACGCTGCAGTTCGGCCACTACGGCCTTGTCCTGGGAATCCTTGTCTGGGGCACGGCCCAGGCAGCTTCGTACGACGTGTTCGGCTACCACCGCGCCGTGAACGGCGTCCTGCTCCTTGCCGTCGTGCTGATCGCCAGCATGTCCCTGACTCTGCACGACCAGTACCCCGTTATCGTGCTGTTCAGCGCGGCGGGGCTTGCGCTGCTGCTCCTGTCGCACGCCGCCGACGAGCGCTCCAACTGGCTGCGCCATCGGATCTGGCGGGGCAGGGACTACCGGACGCCCAATCTCCAGGGCGGCCTGGCCTTTGCCGCGCTTGCGGTCTGCGGATCCCTCGTTCTGACGATGGTGGCCAGCTCGGCTCCATTGGCAGGACCCTTGCAGGACGCCGGCCGCAACATCGGCGATTCGCTAACCGGGCTGAGTGGCTACTTTCCCTCCGGAGGCGCCAGCCGATACAAGCCAAGCTCGGACTTCGGAGACACGACCTTGATTGCGTCCTCGTTCAAGGCCAGCCCTAGCAACGTCTTCACGGTTCGGGCGTCGACCGGCCAGGTTGGCTTCCACTGGCGCCTGGTGGCGTACGACACGTTCCAGTCCAGAAGTTGGTCGGTTGGTCGGTCGCGCCAGGATCAAGTGCTAGCGGGCGGCACCCTGGACTCGGGAACGCTCGATCTCGTCGACTCTTCGACACTGGGTCGGAGCCAGGTGTCTCTCACCGTCCATGTCCAGGACAACTCCATCAAGCACGTCGTCGTTGCCAACGAACCAGACTCGGTCAACGTCGACTCACAACGCACGGTCATCGGCAACGGATCGACGAGCGCAAATGTTGCCTCCCTGTCCACCAGAGCGACGGACTACGTGGTCTCTGTCCTGGTCCCGAACATCGATCCGGCCGGCGGGGGCCTGACCGAGTCGCGTCTGCAACAGGCCGGTGCGGACTACCCTCCGGGGCTGCTGGAGAGATTCACTCAGGGTGCCAATCTTGTCGGTAGCGGCGGACGGGCAATGTTGGATCAGATTTCCGCCTGGGCCAAGTCTCAGGGCAACACGTTCGGCAACGAATACGACGTGGCCAAGGCCATTCAGGACTATCTGGGTTCCACCCGATTCTCCTACACGACCGACATCACTGCGGATATGCCGAAGTGCACCGGACTATCCATGGTGGACTGCTTTGCGCTGATCAAGAGGGGCTTCTGTGAGCAGTACGCCACGACCATGACGATGCTGATGCGGATGGCCGGATATCCGGCTCGCTATGTGCTCGGCTATCTGCCGGGTACGATCGCCCAGAACACGTTGGTCTGGCAGGTCACCAGTCAGCAGAGCCATGCCTGGGTAGAGGTGTACTTCCCATCGTTCGGATGGATTCCGTTCGATCCGACGGGAGGCTCGATAGGACAGCCGACGGTTCTGCCGCGCGGTAGCCCAGGCCCCTTGACCTCCATCCCGCTCGCCACCAATCCATTTCCCCGGAGCAGCGGCAGCCAGGCGGATGAGAACACCGGCGGGACGGGCAAGGGCTCGTCGGGTGGATCAAGCCTTCCGGGCGGGCTTCTGATCCCGTCCGCCGTGGGGGGATTCGGTGCTCTTGCACTTGTCCTCCTGTGGTTCCGGCGACCCACCCGCCTGGAGAGACCGGACATCGTCTACCGGAACGTGGTGAAGCTGGCAAGTCGCGTCGGATACCGGCCGCGGCCGACACAGACCGTCTACGAGTACACGGGGATGCTCGCGGAGATCGTGCCAAGGGCGCGCGACCCGCTGGGAGTCGTGGCGACCGCCGCCGTCGAGGCGACGTACGGAAGGCGCCAGCTCGGAACGGCGCGCCTCGTCTCTCTGTCAGCTGCGCATCGCCTCGTCCGGCAGGCTCTCCTGCGCCTCGCCTTCAGGTGGCCCAGGCACCGCGGGCCGAAGCCTCGATCCGGCGGACCGGGTGCTACGGGCGGGAGTGGAACGGTCCAGCGCCGCTGATCCGAGCGAGCGGACGAGGTCGGCCGCTCGGCAGACAAGGCTTGGGGCGGGATCCCTCAGAACGGCTCCGGAGGGAGCGTCGAGCCGGCTCAGAGGGCTCCGCTGGCGTCGCGCGCTGCCGCATCGGCGGCGATCCGTTCGGCCTCCGGACCGAGGTGCGCGTCGAGGTTGAGGGCACGCACGACGGCCCTACCGGCTCGGATCTCGACGACCGAGATCGCTGCCAGGCCGAAATCGAAGTTCCAGAAATGCTCCAGCGGGAGCCCGAGCAGGAGGCAGATCACGACCCGGAAGACACCGCCGTGGCCCACCACGAGAGCCCAGCGGCGCCGGTCGGCCGACTCGTCTTCGTATCCGAGGACCTGATGCCGGTCGAGGGTGCCACGCTCGCCGCCTTCGGCAAGCTCGCCCAGCAGCCTGGTCAGGGCTCCTTCGACGCGGCCGGCCACCTGGTCGAGGCTCTCGCCGCCGGGAGCGTGGTAGCGGGTCGGCCAGCGTCGCCAGGCCGCCAGTGAGTCGCCGAACCGGGCGCTGATCTCCGAGTCCTTGAGCCCTTCCCACTCTCCCTGCGCGATCTCCGACAGGCCCGGCTCGGGGCGGAGTGGGGGAGAGACACGGCCGGCGGCGGCCAGAGCTTCGGCCACGTACTCCGCGGTGCGACGGGCCCGTCCCATAGGCGAGTGAACGATCGCGAACGGCGCTGCATCGGGGATCGGCAGCGGCGGATGGGCCCGGGGGGACGCCAGGCGGAATCCGGCAAGGCGGGCCTGCAGCTCCCCGGCTCTGCTCAGGGGCGCCTCCATCTGACCCTGGAAGCGCTTCTGGACGATGAACTCGGTCTCTCCGTGGCGCAGCAGGACGAGGATGGCGTCCAGGCCCTCGGGAATGAGTGGAGCGGCCCCGGAGGGCCGGGTTTCCCCGGCGCGAGGCCGCTCCACATCCCGCGGAGAGAAAGTCAACGATCCGTGGCGGCGCGGATCACCCATACGTCGAGAACCGCGGGGTGATTTCGGATCGCCGTTGCAACTGCGTCTGGGATCTCGTCGTCGACGGCCAGCAACATCAGGGCGTCTTCACGCGGCGCCGTTCGCGCCAGGTGCATTGCGCTGATGTTCACGTCCGCCTCGCCGAGCATGAGACCGATGCGGCCCATAGTGCCAGGCTTGTCCTGATGGCGCGTGACGAACATCAGAGGGGTCGGCGCCATGTCGAGCCAGTTGTCGTCGATCCGGACCAGGCGCGGTTCGCCGTTGGCGATGGTGCCAGCCACGACAGCCTTGCCCTTGTCGCCCTCGATGGTGAGGGTGACAAGCGAGGCAAACGTTCCCGTGTCCGAGTTCTTGCTCTCGTTCACGGCAATGCCCCGGTTCTTGGCCAGGAATGCCGCGTTGATCAGGTTGACCCGCTCGGTCGTCGCGTTTTCGAGGATGCCCCGTAGTGCAGCTGCCGTCAGCTGGGAGGCATCGTGATCGGCCAGGTCGCCCGCGACCTCCACCGTGAGAGTCTTGACGGCGTGGCGGAAGTACTGCGCCGCGATCCGGCCGAGCATCACCGTCAGGGGTAGGTATGGGGTGATCGCCCGGGCCGTTTCCGGTGTCAGCAGCGGGGCGTTGACGGCATATCGGGCGGACCGGCCGGCCAGTACGTCGATCACCTGCTCGCAGGCTTCCTCGGCGACGCGGAGCTGAGCCTCGGCCGTCAGGGCGCCCAAATGCGGGGTGAGGACCGTGTTGGGGGCCTTCAGAATGGGCGAGTCGACCGGCGGCTCGGGATCGTAGACGTCGAAGGCTGCGCCGGCCAGCTTGCCGTCGGTGAGGGCCTGGGCCACGGCCGCCTCGTTGTAGACGCCGCCGCGGGCCACGTTGACGAGCATGACGCCGGGCTTCATCCGTGCGATCTGCTCGGCCCCGACGATGTCCCGGGTCGCCTTGTTGAGCGGCACGTGAACGGTAATGACGTCCGACTGCTCGATGATGGCATCGAGCTCGACCAGGGTCACGCCGTGCAGAGCGGCCTGCTCGGCGGTCACGAACGGGTCGTAGCCGATCACGTTCATCTCCAGGCCGGCGGCCCGATCGGCCACGGCCTGGCCTATCTTGCCCAGGCCGATGATGCCCAGGGTGCGGCCGCGTAGCTCGACGCCCGTGTAGTTGCTGCGCTTCCACTCGCCCCTGCGCATCGACGCGTCCGCGGCGGCGGTCTTGCGGGCAAGGGCCAGCATCAGGGCGATCGTCTGCTCGGCGGCCGAGACGGTGTTCCCGGTTGGGGCATTCACGACCACGATGCCGGCCTTGGTGGCGGCCTCCAGGTCGACGTTGTCGACACCAACGCCGGCCCGGCCGATGACGACCAGGCGTGTGGCGTGGGCCAGGATGGCGGCCGTGACCTTGACCTGGCTACGGACCAGCAGAGCGTCGTATTCGCCGATGATCGCGGCGAGCTCATCGGGCGAGAGGCCGATCTTCTCGTCGACCTCATGATGGGCGCGCAGGATCTCGAGGCCCGACTTGGCCAGGGGCTCGGCAACGAGGATCTTCACGTCAGGCTCCTTACTTGGCCAGGCCGAGGGCTCGCAGGGCGGCTACCTGGGCGGCCTCGACGGCAGCGCCCGGCTTCACCGGCCGATCGAGTTCGATGAGGGTCTGCTCCAGGACGGCCATGGCGTTGAGGATGGCCGGGACGGTGACGTGACCCAGGTGCCCGATCCGGAAGATCTTGCCCTTGAGCGCGCCCTGGCCGCCGGCGACAACGAGGCCGAGCTTGCGGAGCTTGCCGTTGAAGGCTTTCCAGTCGAGATCCTCCGGCAGCCACGCACCGGTGACCGTGTCGGAGGCGAAGGCGGGATCGGCCAGGAGCTTGAAGCCCAGGGTCTGGAGACCCGCGCGGACGGCCGCACCGACCGCGGTGTGGCGCTTCCAAATCTCGGGCAGGGTCTCCTGTTCCATCATCTCGAGGGCGACGTCGAGCTGGAACATCACCGCCACGGCCGGCGTCCAGGGCGTCTGGCCCGACTCGGCACTGGTCTTGTGGGCGGCCAGGTCGAAGTAGAACTTCGGCATCTTGGCAACGGCCGCCGCCTCCCAAGCGCGCGGCGAGACCGCCACGAATGAGAGTCCGGGAGCCACCATCCACGCCTTTTGGGAGCCGCTGACGACGA
The DNA here is from genome assembly GCA_003141455.1 of Chloroflexota bacterium. GTDB lineage: Bacteria > Chloroflexota > Limnocylindria > Limnocylindrales > CSP1-4 > Fen-1039. The sequence continues at coordinate 67,683 of PLMA01000034.1, forward strand.
CGTCGAGGCCCCAGGCGTCGGTCTCGAACGGGACGGCCCCGAGGCCGCTGATGGCGTCCACCAGGATCAGGGCGTCCGGTGCCGCGGCCTTCACGGCGGCAGCCAGCTCGGCGATCGGATTGGTGACGGCAGTGGAGGTCTCGTTCTGGGTGAGCAGCACGGCCTTCCAGGGCCCGCCGGCGGCGAGAGCCTCGGCGACCTTGGCCGGTTCGGCGGCCTTGCCCCACTCATAGGACTGCTTCGTCACGTCCGCGCCGTACACCGTGGCGATCTTCGCGAACCGATCTCCGAACGCGCCGATGGTGACTGCCAGGACCTTGTCGCCGGGGGACAGGAAGCTGACGATGGCCGACTCGAGCCCGCCCGTGCCCGCGGCGGTCACGATGAGGACGTCGTTCTGGGTCTTGAAGAAGGTCTTCAGCCGATCGATGATTCGGTTCTGCAGGACGGCGAACTCGGGCCCTCGATGGTTGACCATCTGCCGAGCGCCGGCCTCGCGAACCGCGTCCGGGAGTGACGTTGGGCCGGGGATACGAAGGTTGGGCTCGAAGCGGTTCACGGGTGCCACCTCTATGCGTTTGCGGGATGTTGGGATAGTAGCGGCGCCCGGCGCTTCGCCAAAGTGTGATATATATGACAGCATATGCAGAAGCGCACTACTCTCCTGGTCGACTCGGACCTGCTGGAACGGCTCGACCGCTTCGCTGCCAGGAATGGCACCACCAAGACCTCGGTCATCACCGCGGCGCTGGAGTCGTACCTGGAGTCGCACGACACCGCGCCGGATCTGCCGTTCCTTGCCGTGGGGCGGAGCGATCACGGACGGCTATCTCTGGATGGGCGGTCGATCGCTCGGCGCGAGGCCGGTCTGCGGCCCGGGCCGGACGAGGTCTGAGTCGTGGCCGTCCTGCTCGACTCGAGCGCTGTACTCGCCGCGGCCGACCAGTCCGACCTGAATCACCGGGCGGCGCTGGCGTGGTTCGGCCGGGTGAATGAGCCGCTGATGATCGGGGCGCTGACATTGGCCGAGCTTGACCTGCTGCTCCAGCGCGAGCTCGGGGTACGGGCGACCTTCGCGCTCCTGCAGTCGATAGGCAGCGGCGCCGTCAAGGTAGTCGCGCCCACGACCGCCGATCTCGTCCGGGCCGCTGAGCTGATGCACGAGACGACCGAGTACAGGCCCCGCCTGACCGATGCCGTTCTGGTAGCCACTGCCGAGCGCCTGGGAGTGACACGCGTGGCCGCGTTCGATCGCCGCCCGATCGCAATCTTCAGGCCGCGTCACGTGCGCGCTCTGGACCTGGAACCCTGATCCGACGCACAGGTCGCCGGCGCCCCGAGTCGGACGACCGGATCCCGAAACCGGGACTGTAGAACCCCAGAGCGTCCGCGTCAGGCGTCGGCCGGGGGGTCTTTGGCGGAGTTGTCGGCCGCATCGCCTCGCTGCCCTTCGGCCATCTCCCGCATGCTCTGCCGGCGGCGCCGCATCCCTTCGGACCCGGCGGACATCGGGTCCACGTCTTCCTGGCCCTGGGTCGGCGGTTTGCGACGCTGCGGCTGGCGTCGCCCTTCCCCGAGCCGTTCGAGCCTTTCGCCGATCCTTGCCTCCATGCCCTGGCCGCCGGGCAAGTAGTAGCGGCGACCGACCAGCTTGTCCGGGAGGTACTGCTGCTCGACGTCGTCGCCTTCGAAATCGTGCGGGTAGCGATACTTGCTCCTGCCCGACCCGCTCGAGCGCAGGTGCGCCGGGACCGGCAGAGAGCCGTGGCGCAGGACGTCGTCCATCGCGGCGAAGTAGCCACGGCCAGCTGCGTTGCTCTTGGTCGTGACCGCGAGCATGACCGTGGCCTCGGCCAGGTTGTACTGGGCCTCGGGCAGCCCGACCCAGTCGAGGGCCCGAGCGGCGGCGACGGCCACCTCCAGTGCTCTCGGATCGGCCAGCCCGATGTCTTCAGAGGCGGAGATGATGAGGCGCCGGGCGATGAAGCGGGGATCCTCGCCGGCCGCGATCATCGCCGCCAGCCAGTACAGCGCCGCGTCCGGGTCGTTGCCCCGAATGCTCTTGATGAAGGCGCTGACGGTGTCGTAGTGGCCGTCTCCGGCGCGGTCGTAGGCCAGGGCGCGCTGCTGTGCGGCGGCCTCGACGTCGCCCAGGCGCGGTGCCACACGGCCGGCCGCGTCGCGGATGCCGTCCGAGTCGGCGATCGAGACGGCACCCTCCAGGACGTTGAGGGCCTGCCGCGCGTCGCCTGCCGAAAGGCCGACGAGGTGCTCGAAGGCGTCGTCGGCGAGGGCTACTCCGCCCGTCGGACCGAGATCTCCCGCAAGCCCGCGCTCCGCGTCGGTCAGGGCCCGCCGGACCACGATGGCGACTTGCTCGTCGGTGAGCGGCTCCAGGCGATACACCCTCAGGCGCGACAGGAGCGCCGAGTTGACCTCGAAGTAGGGGTTCTCGGTGGTGGCGCCGACCAGAGTTACCGTTCCGTCCTCGACGTGCGGTAGCAAGGCGTCCTGCTGAGCCTTGTTGAAGCGATGGATCTCGTCGATGAAGAGCACCGTCTGGCGGCCGTGGAGGCTCAGGCCATCTCGCGCTTCGGCCACGATGGCTCGTACTTCCGCCACGCCGCTCATGACCGCCGAGATAGTCACGAGCTGGGCGCCGACCTCTTCGGCCAGGACCCGGGCCAGGCTGGTCTTGCCGCTTCCCGGAGGTCCCCAGAAGAGCAGCGAGCCGAGGTGGCCGCGTTCGAGAGCGCGGCGCAGCGTCCCGTGCTCTCCGATGAGCTGCTCGTGGCCGACGACCTCGTCCAGGGTGCGTGGTCGCATCCGGGCGGCCAGCGGCTTGCGACCTGCCGGTGGAACGAAGACCGGCTGTTGCTCGCCTTTGTCGGTGGGCGGCCTGTGGCTGGTGCGGCGTGTTGCCATGCTGCGATGCTACAGGCTGGCTCGGCCTTCAGCCGTCTCGCGACGGGTGAACCGACAGTCGAGGATCACGTGCTCGCCCTCGCGGACGGGCTGGTGCTGCCGCCGCCGACTCGTGCCGACCGCGCGAAGTCTGGCTCCTGGACCGGGCGCTGCTCGTGGAGCACCCGAGGACGCGTCTAGCGAACGGCGGAGTCGGGAGACGTAGTCGCGCTCGTCGTCGCGACGCCGCCGTCCGCACTGAGCTAGTTGTGCCGTCGCGCCCGCCGGGTCCTGGACCGACGGCGGGATCCGGCCCAGGCGACGACCGACCCTTTGATTGGGCGCTCTACCCGACCGTCACCACGTGGAGGACGTCGACCAGGATGTAGATGACGGCCAGCGCCGCTGCCAGCGACCCTCCGACCTGGACTATCCGCCGGACGTCCCGCACGACGTAGGCGTACTCCTCGGCGGCTCGAGCTGCCAGGAGTCCCTGACCGCGGGCGCGGCCCGGCCGCTCGACTTCCGCAGTCCGAGCCCGTTCGCGAGACCGAGCCCGGCCGGCCTCCGCTACCCGCTCCTGGGCGACGATCTGGGATTCGATCTCTGCTGCTCGGGCCTCTTCCTCGGCCGATAGTCCGCCGCTCGGGCTGCCTGTCGGGCGCGACTGCGGCCTCGCGGGAGCGCGTTTGTCGGCATGACGCTGGCCGGGACGGTGTGAGCCGCGAGTGCGCTTGGCCATCTTGGTTGAGGGGCCTCCGCTGAGTGTTGCTGGGCAGTCGCGGGGCCTGCGCTGCCTGTCGTTCTGAAGCTTTCGCTCGTGTCGGAGGATATCATCCCGCTTCGTCGCGCCGGCGTCGCCATCGGCGCAGCGTCGTGGCTCCTGCGAGCTGGGGAGCAACTCACCGGTGTCGGCTGGTAGACTCCGAGCCACCGAGCGGAGGAAGTCGTGAATTCCATTACGGACAATATGGGCGCAATAGTGCTGGTCCTGGTGGGCCTGTGCCTGGTGTTGATGCTGGTGCTTCAGGCGATGCAGATCAGCCGGCTCAGGCAACGACTGGACCAGCTGACGCGCGGCTCCGATGGCGACAGCCTCGAGGCGGTCTTCGATGCCCACTTGGAGACGGTCCATCAGGTCGGTCGCGATCTTGACGAATTGACCGCCAGAACCGCGGTCCTGGAGAGCTCGGCACGACACCACTTCGCGCGTCTGGGTCTGGTCCGCTTCAATCCGTTCGACGACACGGGTGGCAACCAGAGCTTCGCCCTGGCCCTGCTGGACGAATCCGAGGAAGGATTCGTGGTCAGCAGCCTGCATTCCCGCACCGGGACTCGCATCTACGCCAAGGCGATCGTGGGTGGAAAGGCCGACACGTCGTTGTCCACCGAGGAGACCGAGGCGATGGGATTGGCCCGAACCAGGAAGACGGTCCGGCCCGCCCAGGCGGTTACTCGAGGGGCCGGAGGAAGGGGCGCCAGCCTGCCGGCCGACGCGACCTCCGCCGGTGCTCCCGCCGGAGCGAGCATGGCAAAGGCTGCGGTTGCCGCAAGTCCGAAAGCTGTTCCCGCCCCGGCTCCCGCGCCTGCCAAGGCTCCGGCTGCGGCCAAGGTCGCGGTCCCGGCCAAGCCCGCGGCTTCGGCTGGTGGCGTGGCTCCGGCTGCGGCCAAGGCCACGGCTTCGGCTGATGCCCCTGCTCCGGCTGCGGCCGAAGTCGCGGCTCCAGTCAAGGCTCCGGCTCCGGCCAGGGCGCCGTCCGCGGGCGGTGCGTCCGATCGGAAAGTCGCCGGCGGAAGCGAGACGACCGACCGGACTCTGGCTGCCAAGGGCCAGAGCAAGGGCGAAGAAGCCGTAGCCGCGGACTCAAGCTCCGAAGCGGACTCCGAGCGTATCGGTCGCAAGCCTGGGAGGCCGGCTGCCGCCGAGCCGATCCCGGCCCAGAGGACGGATACGCCGGGCTCGTGACACGTGAGATGTCACTGCCGCCGGCGAGCCTCACCAGATGACGCGCCAGAGCCGCAGGACATCGACACACGAACCGACCCCGCTCGAGCAGATCCCGGTCTGGTGGTCTGCGCGCCAGGATGACGCGGCAGACGCGGCAGACGCGGCAGACGCGGCAGTCGCGGAAGGCAAGGACGGATCGGAGGCCCTGCTCTCGGGACTGAACGCCGAACAGCGTCGGGCCGTGTGCCACGGCGAGGGCCCGCTTCTGGTGGTCGCGGGGGCGGGCACCGGCAAGACCCAGGTGATCACCCGGCGCATCGCCTGGCTGATCGCCTCGCGGCGCGCGCGGCCCTCGGAGATCCTGGCCCTCACCTTCACGGACAAGGCCGCCGACGAGATGCAGGTCCGAGTCGACCAGCTCGTCCCCTACGGGTATACGGACTCGGCGATCTCCACCTTCCACTCGTTCGGGGATCGGTTGGTCCGCGAGTTTGCGCTCGAGCTCGGCCTGCCGACGGATCTGCGCGTATTGTCCCGACCCGAGGTCGTCATCTTCCTCCGCGAGCGGCTATTCGCCTTCGAACTGGACGAATACCGGCCTCTGGGCGATCCGACCCGCTTCCTCGGCGCTATGGCGACTCTCTTCAGCCGCTGCAAGGACGAGGACGTTGGGCCCCAGGCTTACCTGGACTTCGCGGCGAATCTGGCGGCTAGAGCCGCGGAGGCCCGGACCGCGAACCGGGAAGGTCGCCAGTCGACCGAGAGCGATGCCCTCGCCGCGGTCGAGGAGGATGCCAGGCGACACGGGGAGCTGGCTCGAGCGTACGCGCGGTACCAGTCGCTCCTGCGGGAGTCCGGTCTCATCGACTTCGGCGACCAGGTGAGCCTTGCCCTGCGCTTGCTCCGCGAGTCGGCGGCGGCTCGGCAGGAGCTGCAGCGCCGGTACCGCTACGTGCTGGTGGATGAGTTCCAGGACACGAATCGGGCCCAATCCGAGCTGGTCGAGCTGCTGGCGGCTCAACACGGGAACGTCATGGTCGTCGGCGACGACGACCAGTCCATCTACAAGTTCAGAGGCGCCGCCATCAGCAACATCCTGGAGTTCAAACGGCGGCACCCGCGGGCGCGCCAGATCGTGCTTCGGCGCAACTACCGCTCCCACACGCCGATCCTGGATGCCAGCTACCGGTTGATCCGCTTCAACGATCCGGATCGACTGGAGGTCCGCAACGGCATCGACAAGCGGCTCGTCGCGGAGCGAGGAATCGCGGAGCGCGGCGGTGTGGAGCGGCCGGTTCGGCACCTGGCCTTCGCCACCGGCTCGGAGGAGGCCGATTGGGTCGCCCGCGAGATAGCCGGCCGCGTCGCTGCCGGGGCCAGGCCGCGCGATTTCGCGGTCCTCGTGCGGGCGAACGCCGACGCGGATTCCGTGCTGCGAAGCCTCAATCTGGCGGGTGTCCCCTGGCGGTTCTCCGGAACGTCCGGTCTCTATGCCCGTCCCGAGATCAGGCTGCTTCTGGCCTTCCTGAGGGCCATCGCGGATCTCTCGTCCAGTGTCGACGTGTATGCGCTGGCCGCGTCGGAGGTCTACGGCCTCGGCGGGCCGGATCTGACGGCGATCGTCAACAGCGCGCGTCGCCGCAACCGCTCGGTCTGGGACGTGGCCGAGGAGTTGACTCGGCAGCCCGGGCTGCTGCGCCTTACCTCCGAGTCGCGCGCGGCGCTCGACCGGCTGGTGGCGGACCTGCGCCGCTTCACAGAGCTCGCGCATGAGCGGCCCGCGGGCGAGGTCCTCTACCAATTCCTGCGAGACAGCGGCATCTTGCCGAGTCTCGCTTCAACGGACTCCGTGGCCGCCGAGGAGTCCCTGCAGAACATCGCTCGCTTCTTCGAGATCATCAGGGCCCAGTCCGATCTGCTGGCCGACGACCGGGTGATCTTCGTGGCGCGGCACCTGCAAACTCTCATCGACGCCGGCGACGACCCTGCTACCGCCGAGATAGACGCGGACGCGGACGCGGTCGCGGTGTTGACGGTGCACAAGGCCAAGGGCCTGGAGTTCCCGGTCGTCTTCATGACTGGCCTGGTCGACGGCCGCTTCCCGGCTCGAACTCGCCGCGAGCCACTGGCCATGCCGTCGGAGCTGGTGCGGGAGACGCTGCCCGAGGGCGATGCCCACGTGCAGGAAGAACGCCGCCTTTTCTACGTTGGGATGACTCGCGCCCGTGACGAGCTGGTCCTCACCCATGCCGCGGACTACGGCGGGCGACGCACCCGGCGGGTCTCGCAGTTCGTCCTGGAGGCTCTCGATCTGCCGGCCGTCGCCGCTGCCGGCGGGGTAGTGGAGGGTGCTGCGCACGCGCCGCTGGAGCGGCTGGCCGCGTTCGAGCCGAAGGTGGAGGCGCCAGGAGCGGCCCGAGACGGCGAGGTCGAGGGACCGCTTTCGCTGAGCTTCTACCAGGTGGACGACTACCTGACCTGCCCCCTCAAGTACAAGTACGTCCATGTCCTGCGCGTGCCGATCGCCCCGCACCACTCGATCGTGTACGGGGCCGCTTTGCATCAAGCCGTGCAGGAGTTCCATCGCCGCCAGGCGCGCGGCTACCTGATGCCCGAGGACGAGCTGCTGGCGGCCTTCGATCGGGCCTGGTCCAACGAGGGTTTCCTGACCCGCGAACACGAGGAGGCGCGACTGGCGGCCGGCCGGGCTGCGCTGCGCGGTTTCCGGGAAGGGCAGCTCCAGCCCGGGACGGTCGCGCCGGCGTACGTGGAGCGCGATTTCAGCTTCACCCTGGATGGCGATCGGATCCGCGGCCGGATGGACCGCGTCGACGTGGAGCGGGTCGCTCCCGAGTCTGCCCGCGACGCGGCAGGTGAGGAGCAGCTCGCCGACACCGTCAGTCCTGCGTTGCCGGGACTCTATCCGGAGCGCGTGACCATTACAGACTACAAGTCGAGCGACGTCCGCGACCCGGCTCGGGCCCGCGAGAGAGCCCGGGAGTCGCTACAGCTCCAGATCTACGCCATGGCCTATCAGGCGGAGACCGGACGGCTTCCGGATGCTCTGCAGCTGTGGTTCCTGGAATCCGGCCTGATCGGCCGAACAGATGTGGACGAGAAGCGCCTGGACAAGGCTCGGGAATCGATACGTCGCGCGGCGTCCGGGATCAGGGCCCGCCAATTCGGGGCCAGTCCCGACTACTTGTCCTGCAGCTACTGCGCCTTCCGCGACATCTGCCCGGCGAGTGCGGTCAAGTGACCGGACTGGAGGCGATCACCTTCGACTTCGGGAATACGCTGGTGCCTTTCCCGGCCGCGCCCATGGCGGACGTTCTCAGCTTGACGGCGGAGCGCGCGGGCTCTCGGGTGGGGTTTCGAGCGGACGACTTCGCTCGGGTCTGGAGCGAGGAGAGGCTCAGGCAGTTCGACGAGGATGTACCCGCCGGCCACGAGGCCGACATGGACGTGCGCGTGGTCCGGGTCCTGGCCAGGCTCCGTGGCTGCTCGATGCCGGGCGTCGGGGAGCGGTGGGACGACGTGGCCGCCGCGGGTTTCTCGGAGCCGCCCGAGGTCGCATCGATTCTCGACACCTACGCCGAGGCCTTCGTGGAGACGACACCCGTTCCGTCCGAAATCGAGCCGATGCTCGAACGGCTTGCCCGGCGCTACGAAGTCGGCATCCTGTCGAACTGGCCTCTGGCTCTCGCCATCGATCGCTACATCGAGGCTGCGGGCTGGTCGCGTCACCTCAGCGCCGTCGTCGTGTCGCAGCGGGTTGGATTCGTCAAGCCCCGGCCGGAGATCTTCGAAGTGGCGGCACGCGAGCTCCGCGTGGTGTCGGGCCCCGCAATCCTGCATGTGGGCGACGATGCGGGTGCCGATGTGAGGGGCGCCCAGCGGGTGGGTTGGCGCGCGGCCTGGGTTCGAGTCAAGCCGGAGGATTCGCCTCTGCCCACCGCCCCGCCGGCCCCGGATGCGCTCCCGGAGATCGTCATCGACTCGGTTCTTGACCTCGAGGCCGCCGTCGGCCTGCGAGGCGGCGCCACGACTACGTAGACTGGCCTCGATGGAATCGAAGGATCGAATCGGCAACACCCTGTTCATCGGCGCCGCCGTGGTCGTCTGGCTGATGGTGGCGCAGATCGTGACGTCCACCTACCCGCGCGAGAACCCGACAGCGGGTCTGGTAGGCGCGGGCGCCATAGGCCTGGCCAGCGGGCTGACGACCGTCCCGCTCTTCTGGCTGGTCTCGTTCGCCCGACACCGCCGCATCGCGCTCAACGGCGACTGGTCTCGAGCCATCAGGCGCGGGGCATGGGTTGCCATGGTAGTGGCGCTGTTCGTGGCGCTCCGCATCCAGGCGGTCTTGAGCCTCCCGATCGCGGTCTTCGTCGTCGTCCTGGTCCTGCTGGCGGAGATAACCCTCTCGATCGAACGCTGAGCCTGCTCGCCACGCGAAGAGCAGACGCGAGGATCGGGGTCCCGCGAACGGAGGTGCCTCCCCAGTCGCGGCGAGTCCCGACGCGTTAGGCTTGACCCGATGACCCAACCGCATCGCGATCCCAGGACCGCCGCAGCGCTCGCCCGGCTCTACGACGTCGACCTGACGGAGGATCCGGGCGACGTCGACCTGTATCTGGCCCTCGCCGCGCGCACCGGCGGGCCGATCCTGGAGATCGCCGCCGGCTCGGGCCGCCTGGCGGTGCGCCTGGCCGAGGCCGGCTACGAGGTCACCGCGGTCGACATCGATCCGGCGATGCTGGCACGGGCCGGGAAAGCCGTCGCGAAAGCCGATCCCGGCGTTCGGAGCAGGCTGGAGCTGGTCGAAGCCGACCTCGTCAGCCTCGGTTTGCCTGGAGGACCCCGCTTTCGGCTCGCCATCCTGGCTCTGAACTCGATCCTGCTTCTCGCGACGAGGGGCCGCCAGCGTGATGCCCTCGAGACGATGGCTCGCCACCTGGCGCCTGACGGTGTCGCGGTCGTGGACGTGTGGATCCCGAGCGCCGACGAGCTCGCCCGGTACGACGGCCGGATGAGCCTTGAGTACGTGCGCACTGACCCGGAGACAGGCCTGCTGGTCACCAAGATGGCAGCGGTCCAGTACGAGCCCGTGTCCGGGCAGATCGACCTGACGACCATCTACGACGAAGGCGAGCAGGGTGAGCCGCCCTGCAGATGGGTCCGCGAGGATCGGCTGAGACTGCTCAATGCCGAGGACCTGCGCGTCCTCGCGGAGTCCGTGAACCTGGAAGTTGAGGTCCTGGCGGGCGACTACGACCTCAATCCGGTCGGCGCTCATGACGAACGAGCCATCCTGGTAGCGCGGAGGCGGAGCGGGTCCGCTTCCCGACCTTGATATAGTCGGCCCGTGGCGAGCCCCAGCTCAATTCGTCTGCTGATCGCGGAAGATGTCCCGCAGGTCAGTCAGCACGTCCGAAACCTGCTCAGCGTCCAGTCACAGGTCAAACTACTCGAGGTCCTGAGCGACGGCGCAAAGGTCCTCGATGCAGCGAAACAACTCCGACCGGACGTGATGATGGTCGATCTGCTGCTACAGGGCAAGATCAAGGGGCCCCAGCTGATCGAGAAGATCCGCGACTCGGGTCTGGAGATCCCGGTCGTGGTCCTCACGGTGCCGCAGCATCCGCTAGCCCGGGACCCGACTCGCGGCATCGATGCGGTCCTGACGCTGCCGTTCAGCGGCTTCGAGCTGGTCAACACGTTCAACCACGTCCTCGCGGACCGGCTGGCCCGCGCTGCCGGCTCATGCCGTGTGGTCGCCATCTTTTCGCCCAAGGGCGGAGTGGGCAAGACGACGATCGCCTTCAACCTGGCCGTCGCGCTCGGACAGTTGGGATTGGCAACGGCCTTGATCGACGGCAGCCTCCAATACGGCGATCTGCGGTCTTTGCTGAAGGTTCCGAGCGACGTGCCGTCGATCCTGGACCTGCCCACGGATAGGGTTCAGGAGTCGGACGTGCGGGACGTGATGTGGCGCGACCCCTCGGGCGTCGACATCCTCCTGGCACCGCCTCGCGTCGAAATGGCCGAGATGATCTCGGCTCGCGACGTGGAGAAGACGATGTCGCTCCTTCGGCGGCTGTACCAGGCCATCGTGATCGACACGCCGACGTCGCTCTCCGAGGTGACGCTGGCCTTTCTCGACTCCAGCGACGTCGTGCTCTCGATCGTGACCTACGACTCGACCACGATCCACAACACGATCGCCGTGGGGGAGGTGTTCGCCTCGATCGGCTACGGGCCCGACAAGATCCACTACCTCGTGAACCGGGCCGATTCGAGTGGCGGTCTCGATCGGGACGAGATGGCTCGGGCCCTGGGTCGAAGGCCCGACTTCGAGGTGGTCTCCGACGGGCGACTGGTGGTTCAGGCCAACAACGAGGGGATGCCTTTCGTCGTTTCGAGTCCCGACGCTGTGGTGAGCCTGGACCTGAGGCGAGTCGCCGCGACGATCGCCGGCCGCGCCGCCGGCGCCGCGGTGAGACACTGAGGCCGTGTCTGACCCTCGTCCTATCGGGGTTTTCGATTCCGGAGTTGGCGGCCTGACCGTCCTACGCGAGATTCTCCGGCGGCTGCCCTTCGAGTCGACCATCTACCTGGGCGACAACGCCCGAGCGCCCTACGGAGTCCGCTCCGACGACGAGGTGCGTCGATTCAGCATGCAATCCCTCGACGCGCTGGTGCGGCGCGACGTCAAAGCCCTCGTCGTGGCCTGCAACACCTCAACGTCGGTGGCCCTTGCCGATTTTAGGCGCAGGTACGACCTGCCGGTCCTGGGCGTCGTGCGTCCGGGCGCCGCGGCTGCCGCGCTGGCCACCCGCACCCGACGAGTCGGCGTCATCGCAACGCCGGCAACGGTGAGGTCTCACGCGTATTTCAACGCGATAAAGGACGAGAACCCGGCGATCGAAGTCTACGAGCACGCGACGCCGGCGCTGGTTCCGCTGGTGGAGGCCGGGCGGCTGGCGGGCCCGGAGGTCGCGGAGGCGGTCCGCCGGGCGGTGGCGCCGCTCCTGGGAGAGCGGAATGAGGATGGCGAGTTCATCTTCCCGCTGCCGCCGTCGGCTCGGATAGACACGCTCCTGCTCGGCTGCACTCACTACCCGCTGCTGGCCGCAGTACTGAGGGAGTGCGTCGGCGATAGCGTGGCGATAGTGGATTCGGCGACGGCCACGGGATCTTCACTGGCCGAGCTGCTCTCCGTCAACGCGCTCGAGGCACCGGGCACCACCCGAGGAACGGCCGCGGACGCCGGAATGGCCGGTCACGAGCCGCCGGACGAGATTGCTACGCCACCAACTCATCGCCAGCTTACGACCGGAGACGTGGCGGTCTTCCGAGCCGTCGCCGAGCGCATGTTCGGCCGCGAGTTCCCGGAGGTCGAGCCGGTCGATCTGGAAGCCGGCCCGGCATGAGCGGCGCCTCGCGCGGACGAGACTCGAAGCGGGGCACGGGTTCGAGCTCCGGCTCGTCGAGGCCCGGCTCCCGGTCGGGACCGTCGAGTCCCGGTTGGAAGCGCGACACGTTCCTCCAGGCGGGCCTTCTCGTAGGGGCGGCACTGGGGGCCGCCGCGACCGTCTTCGGCCGTCGCATCGAGCGATCTGCCCGACGGGGCCTGGTTGATTGGGGAGTGGCGGAGCGGGTGGCCGTGAGGCGGGTCCGGCGCGCTCCCGGCAGGCTGGAATCGGTCGAGCTGAAGCAGGCGGCCCCCATCTACGCCTCGGCCATGGCAGAGATCGTTCCGGCGCTCGCGAGAGCCCTGGAGACCGAGCTGCCGGGCGTCGTGGAGCGGAGTGGCGTAATCGATCGGGAGACGTGGATCCACGACAACATCGCAACCTTCGCGCGGCTGATCGCCACGGTCGAGGGGGGCCTCGTCGACGAGGTGATGCCGCCGGGTATGGGCATCGCGAAGGCGACGATGGCGATCGTAAACCGCCAGGTGACTAGCCGGCAGGTCGGATACCTGCTGGGCTTCCTGGGGCAGCGCGTTCTGGGCCAGTACGACCTGGCGCTGCTGTCGGCGGAGACCGAGCCCGGCCGGCTGGTCTTTCTCGACGAGAACATCCGGGCCACCGCGGCCGGGCTGGCAGTGCCGCTCAACCCATTCCGGACATGGATCGCGCTGCACGAGACGACGCACGCCTTCGAGTTCGAAGCCCACCCGTGGCTTCGGCCGTACCTTGCCTCGCGGCTCGAGCACCAGCTCGTCTCGCTGTCGAGCGGCGTCTCCGTGATGAGTCGAGGCGCGGTCGCCAGCCTTCGCCGGGCGCTTCGTGGAGCGAGTTCCGGCGAGCACTGGATGGAAGGCTTCATGAGCCCGGATCAGAAGCGTGAGTTCCGCGAGATCCAGGCCATCATGAGCCTGCTCGAAGGCTACGGGGACTACGTCATGGACGAGGTCGGGCGGGACCTGGTCCCGGATGTGGAGACGATCAGCGCCCGGTTCCATGCGCGCCGAACGCAACGCACCGGTTTCGAGCGGGCGATGATGCGGCTCACCGGGATGGACCTCAAGATGGAGCAGTACAAGAAGGGCGAGGAGTTCGTCTCTGCAATCGCCGGGGCGCGAGGAGCGGAAGCTCTGCGAGCGCTCTGGCTGAGCCCTGAGACCCTGCCGTTGCCGGATGAGATCGATACACCGTCACGTTGGGTTGCCCGGGTCATGCCGGCGCCCGGATCCGGAGCCGTCTGAAGAGAGGGGACGCCCATGAACGCCGATAGCCTCGGATTGGTAGGGCCGGGTCACGGCCCCGGTGGCTCGCCGCTGGCGATTGCCATCAGCCCGGTTCTGACGGGCCGCGACGCGTTCGGGTCGATGCGCGACAGGATCCTCGAGGCCGCCCCCGGCGCGCGACTCATCCCCATATCCGCGGAAGGCGTTGCGGACGAGCCGGTCGACGAGGTCGAGGTGCTGCTGCGCGGCTGGTCGCTCGGCAGCGATGCGCTGGATCGGCTCGTCGGCCGAGCCCCCAAGCTGCGCTGGATTCACTCGGTGTCGGTAGGCGTCGAGTCGATGATGACGCCTTGCGTTCGGCTGCGCGGCCTGACCGTGACCAACGGTCGCGGGGTCTTCAGCGTGCCGATCGCCGAGTACGTCATGACGATGATCCTGGCGATCTGCCGGAGGCTGCCGCAGCTGATGGAGCTGCAGCGTGAGCGGACGTGGCAGCCGATCGAGGCCCTCGAACTGGCCGATGCCACGATCGGGCTCCTCGGCGTGGGGGACATCGGCCGCGAAGTGGCCAGACTGGCGGGTCCTTTCGGGCCGAGGATCGTGGCCGTGCGACGCCGCCCCAACGCGGCCCCCGTGCCCGGCGTCGAGGTGCTCGGCGACCTACAAGCCATGCCGGAGCTGCTGGCCGTCTCCGACTTCGTCGTTCTGGCTTTGCCGCTGACCGGTGAGACCGAGACACTCATCGACGACGATGCCCTGGCGAGCTTCAAGCCCGGAAGCTGGCTCATCAACGTGGCCCGTGGAGCGCTCGTCGACGAAACGGCGCTGCTTCGAGCGCTGCGTGGCGGGCGCATTGGCGGCGCGGTCCTGGACGCGTTCCGCGAGGAGCCGCTGCCCGAGACGTCGCCGTTCTACCGGCTTTCCAACTGCATCGTCACGCCGCACACTTCCTGGTCCAGCGCCGCTGTCCTGGGCCGCACTTTCGACGTCTTCTGCGACAACCTGCGCCGCTACCGCGCAAGCGAGCCGCTCGAGTACGTCGTGGATCTGGCCGCGGGTTACTGAGCCCGTCCGGTAAGATCTGCCGGCGCACGAACGCAGCCCTAGTGGAGGTCTTGAGCACATGCAGATCGCCATCGTCGGGCTGACCGGCTCGGGGAAGACCACCGTCTTCAACACCCTGACGCGGGGTCACGCCCAGACAGGCGGTTACGGCGGCATGGAGCTGCACGTGGGGACGGTCAAGGTCCCGGACGAGCGGCTCGATCGTCTAGCCGAGATCTTCAAGCCCCGCAAGATCATCCACGCCGACGTCACCTACTTCGACCTCCCGGCGCCTCCGGCGTCGAGCGAAGGACGAGTCGGTACCGAGGAGCTTCCTGCCGACCAGCTGGCTCGATTGCGGGAAGCCGACGCTCTGCTGCACGTGGTGCGGGCCTTCGAAGACCCGGCCGTGCCGCACGCGGAGGGTTCGGTCGACGCCTGGCGCGACCTGGAGCGACTCGACCTGGAATTCATCCTGGCCGACCTTTCGGTCATGGAGAAGCGCATCGAGCGTCTGCACGGCAGCGGCCACCACGGAACGCCGGCGGAACGAGACGCGAACGATCGCGAGCTGGCGCTGCTGATCAGACTGCACGAACCGCTGCTGGCGGGCCGGCCGCTGCGCGACGAAGCCATCGATCCCGAGGAGGAGAAGTCGATCCGGGGGTTCCGCTTCCTGACCCAGAAGCCCGTTCTGGTCCTGCTCAATGTCGGCGAGGCCGATCTCCCGCGCGAGGCCGAGATAGTGGCCGGGATGAGCGCGCGGTATGGGCATCAACACACGCTGGTGGACGCCCTGTCGGCCAAGATCGAGATGGAGCTCGGGGAGCTCGAGCCGGACGAGGCCGCGGCCTTCATGGACGAGCTCGGCCTGCACGAGTCGAGTCTCGACCGGGTGATCCGCCTCAGCTATCGGCTGCTCGGCCTCATCTCGTTCCTGACAGCCGGCCCGGACGAGGTTCGAGCCTGGCCCGTTCCGGACGGCTCGTCATCCGTGGACGCCGCCGGGGCCATCCACACCGACCTTGCCAGGGGCTTCATTCGAGCCGAAGTCGTTCCTTACGAAGACCTGCTGGCCCTGAAATCTATCGCGGAGGCGCGCAAGCACGGCAAGCTTCGATCGGAAGGGAAGACCTACACGGTCCGGGACGGCGACGTGATCGAGGTCTTGTTCAGCAAGTAGTGAGCCGTCAGTTGGGGCGGTTGTCGTCGCGGAGCAGGTCCACAAAGATGCCCTTGTAGTCGGGCAGGTCCTCGTCCTCATCGTCCGGATCCAGCTCGGCCAGGTAGTTGTCGTCATCGATCTTCGAGACGTTGACCGACGCGGAGAGCCGTTCGTCGGAGATGGCGACGAACTGATGGTCGCGCTCCAGCTCTTCCGCGATGGCCTCGATCAGCGTGTCCTGCACGAACGAGTTCTGGATGCGAAGGCGGATCGACTGCACGAGCTCGAAGAAGGAGTCAGGGTCCATCTCCTCCTCGCGGAGAAGGAGCACGTCGGCGAAGATGTTGTTGTCGCCCTCGCGAAGTTCGTAGAAGAACACGGTTCGACTCCAAGGGAGATGGATGCCCGAAGCGCGCCGAGTATACGCTGGACCGCCGATCGGACCGGCCCGGTCGGAGGCTTCCCCGGCGGACGAGACCGCGCCCGCGGAACCGCCCGATCTGGTGGTCGTCGGCGCGGCTTCCCGCGATCTGACGGGCAGCGACCCGAGAGGCTGGCGGCTCGGTGGATCGGCGGCCTACTGCTCGCTTGCGGCGGCTCGCCTGGGGTTGCGCGTCGGCTGCCTGATGGGCGTCGACGATCTGGCGGCGAGCGCCGGCGAGCTGGACTGGCTGGCGCTCTCCGGAGTTCAGCTGCGTCGGGTGGCGCTGGAGCGCGGCCCTGTATTCGAGAACATCGAGACGGATGGTCACCGGCGCCAGCGGTGGCTTTCTATAAGCGACTCTATCCCGCTCGCGGCGCTACCCGGTGAGTGGCGTGGCGCGAGGGGCTGGCTCCTGGCCCCGATCGCCGGAGAACTGCCCGACGATTGGGCCGCCTCGGCCCCGGCCGATGCGCGCGTAGGCCTGGGCTGGCAGGGGTTGTTGCGGGACTTCGGTGCGGATGGCTGGATGAAGCGGAGAAGGCCCGCGGCCTCGCCTCTCGCTCGCCGCGCGGGTCTGGTTTGCGCGAGCGTGGACGACCTGCCGCCGGACTTCGATCTCGCCGAGCTCCGGCGGCTGGCGGCTGCGGCGATGATCGTGGTGACGGCCGGAGCCCACGGCGGGCTGGCGATCGAGGGGTCGCGCCTCATCCGGTACCGCGCCCTGGCCGCCGACGCGGTCGAGGACGCCACGGGGGCCGGCGACGTCTTCCTTGCCGCCCTGATGGTCGCGTGGTTGGCCACCGGGGATCTGGCCACGCCGCGGAGTCTGCTCTTCGCGGCGGCTGGTGGCTCCCTGGCGGTCGAGGGAGTGGGATTGGCCGGAGTCCCGTCGATGGCGGCGGTGGCATCCCGCCTGGGCCGAGGCGCCGCCCGAGATCGAACCTAACCTAGGGCGCCCGGCGCTCCAGCCGGCGAGCGAGGCGGGCGCGGCGCTTGGATATGTCCGCTTCCAGGCCGCGGCGAAGCATCGCCGAGCCATATCCGCGACTTCGGTACAGGGCCAGCAGGGCCTCGTCCGTGGCGGCCCATGCCTCCGCCAGATTGCGCTCGCGATGCTCACGCTCCTTCGCCAGCTCAATCCAGCCGAGGGCGGCCAGGGGACCGCTCGCCGCAACCAGGCGGCTCCACGCCCGGCCCGCTTCGGCCAGGCGACCCATGCGGCGGAGCAGTCGCGCCAGTTCAACGGTCGCAACGGCAACGTCCGGATCCTCGGGCGTCACCGCCCCACCGGCCGTCTCCAGGCAGGCCAGGGCCTCGTCGAACCGAGCCTCGTGGCGGAAGAGACGAGCCAGCCGGACGAGATCCCCCGGGGGCGCCCAGCGCCGCACGTCCCCCTCGCCGTATCCGCGCTCCAGGTGCGCCAGGATCCGCCCGAGAGTGACCACGTCCTCGGCGTTGTGGCGGGCCACGACGCGGATGGGGCCGGCCGGGCCGCCGCGCAGGAACGAGTGGTAGACGGCGGGAATCTCCCAGGATGGGATGTCCGGGGCGCGGTGGCGCCGGAGGAGGTGCCGTTCGACCGTTTGGAGGCGAGCGTCGGGCAGGCGATAGCGGAAGAGGCGCCGTACGAGCAGGAGCAGGTCGAGGTGCCCGGAGACGGGAGGTGGCAACCTGCGGCCCATGCGATAGCGCGTCTCCAGGAGTGGCCAGTCAAAGCTCCGGCCGTTGTAGGTGACGAGGCAGGCCTCGGGTGGCACCGAGTCGGTCAGCGCATCCAGGAGCGCTCCCTCTTCAGAGTGGTCCGGCAGGACAAGCTGCAGGAGCCGGAGCCGATCGTCTTGCCACCAGCCGATGCCGACGAGGAAGGCAACCGTTCCGGCGGCGCTGCCGAGGCCTGTCGTCTCGGTGTCGAGGCAGAGCAGGGGAGTGCCGGCAGGGGGCATCCCGGGCAGGCCCGCCAGACGTGCCCGATCCAGCGGCAAGTAGACGGGCCGGAGCTCCCGTCGGACGTACCAGCCGTGAGGTGTCTCGACCGCGTCGCCATCCAGGCCCTGGGCCATCCGTCTCGCCAGCGACTCGCGGTCCAGCGCCGGGAGGTCCCTCCAGACCGGTTGAGGCGGACCGGCCGGTTCGCCCGCGGCCACGATCGCCGCGATCGCCCGCCGGATATCCTGGTCCGCTCCTTCGCGATCCGTAGAACCGGCGGCCGGTCGATCCCGGCGCAAGTCATCAAGGCGGCGCCGAAGCCGAGTTCCATCGACGCTCATGCCGCCGCCACCGGTGCCGATCCGGTCTCCGTGGCATCAACCGCCAGAGCCCTGAGCAAGCGCAGCGCGAGCGCCCTGGCGTCGACGCCGGCCTCCAGGCGAGGGCCGGTGCAGGCCGGGCAGCCGCTTTCGCAGGCGCATTCGGCGATGAGGTCGGCGGCACCCGCGACCAGCTCCTCGTGGCGTTCGAAGAGACGCTCCGAGAGCCCGACACCGCCCGGGACCGCCTCGTAGAGGTAGACCGTCGGCGACTGGTTGTGGGGAGAGCGCACCTGGCTGACCAGCCCGAGGTCGCGCGGATCGACCATCAGCAGCACCGCGGCCACGGCCTGCATCGCCCGGCCGACGCCGAGCAGCGCCACGTCCAGGTCCGCTCGCCGCCAGCCATCCGCGGCGGCGCCGAGCATGAGCCAGTAGGCGGTCGTCTGGAGCTCTATCTCCGGCAGGTGGACGGGACCCCAGCCCAGGTTCTCGTCGGTCCCGAACTTGAGTTTCTTGAACATGCTCACGAGGCTCGAGACCATGACCTCACCATGGGCCCGCTCTCCGCCGGTGGCCGCCGCGGAGGCGAACGTCTCGAGCGGCTTCAGCGTCACTGCGCGATCGGCATAGGTGTAGTGATCGACGTCGACGCGCCGGACGTAGGCCTTGCGCTCGTCCCAGTCGAGCTTGTCGACGTGGAATTGGACCGACTCGTGCAAGTAGATCGCGTCTTCGTGGACGAGTGTCTGTGCGGCGAAGATGTCGATCTCGCCGATGACGCGCGGCCGGTCGGGAGTCGTGTCGATGATCACCACGTTCTCTTCGGCCGCGGCCCGAAGCGAAACGGACGAGGCTGGGAAGTTGTCGCTGGACCAGTACCAGCGGCCGTCGCCGGCCAGGCGGACGTGGCCCTCTTCGGCAAGGAACGCAAGCAGGGGCTCCGCCTCCGACGGGCCGAAACGCTCACCTGGCTCGAACGGCAGTTCGAAGCAAGCGGCCTTGAGGTGACCCAGCAGGACGTGGAGGTTGTCCGGATCCAGCCGAGCTTCCTCGGGCGCGGAGGCGAGAAGGAACTCCGGGTGTTCGACGACATAGCGATCGACCGGCCCGCCTCCCGCGATGAGGACCGAAACGCTGGTCCCGGCCCGCCTGCCGGCGCGGCCCATCTGCTGCCACGTTGCGGCGATCGAGCCCGGATAGCCGGCCAGGATCGAGACATCCAGCTGACCGACGTCCACGCCCAGCTCTAGCGCGTTGGTGCTCACCACGCCGAGCAGCTCGCCGTCGCGCAGGCCGCGTTCCACGGCTCGCCTTTCGGTGGGGAGATATCCGCCGCGGTAGCCGCGAATGCGGCTGCGCGGACCGTCGCCGAGGCGCAGGGCCTCGCGCAAGTTGGAGAGCATCAGCTCCACTCCGACTCGCGAGCGGCCGAAGACGAGGGTCTGGCGGGCGGCCCGAAGGAACGGCAGCGCCCATCGCGTGGCAAGCGTCGTGGCCGAACCGCGAGCGCCGGTGGCGGGGTCGAGGAGGGGCGGCTGGACCAGAAGGACGTGGCGCTGGCCGGATGGGGCACCGTTCCGATCCACCAGCCGCGACGGGCGCCCGGTCAGCATGGCCGCCAGCTCCGCCGGATTGCCGATCGTGGCCGAGCAGCACACGATCACGGGATGCGAACCGTAGTGGGCGCAGATGCGCAGCAGGCGGCGAAGGACGTTGGCTACGTGGCTGCCGAAGAGGCCTCGGTAGGTATGCAGCTCGTCGATGACGATGATCTGGAGCTGCTCGAAGAGCTGGAACCACTTGGTGTGGTGCGGCAGGATCGCGGCATGGAGCATGTCCGGGTTGGTGACAACGACTTGCCCGGCCGACCGGATGGCCGAGCGGATCGGGTTGGGCGTGTCGCCGTCGTAGGTCGAGGCGTTGATGTCGAGGCCGGCGGCGCGGCTCAGCTCACCGAGCTCGGCTACCTGATCCTGGCCGAGTGCCTTGGTGGGAAAGAGGTACAGGGCCCGAGCCGTCGGATCGTCGGCCAGGGCCTGAAGCGTGGGCACGAGGTAGCACAAGGACTTGCCCGAGGCGGTAGGCGTGACCACGACGACGTCCTCGCCCTTGCGGACCGCATCGATGGCCTCGGCCTGGTGCCGGTACAGTCGTTCCACTCCGCGCGCCGCGAGGCCGGTGCGAAGGCGCGGGTCCAGCCAGTCCGGCATCGGCACGAAATCGGCCGGTTTGGCCGGGATGAGGGCGTGGTGGACCACGCCGCCGGATAGCGAGGGCTCGTTCATCATCCGATCCAGAACGGCCTCGACGCCAGCCGGTTCGTAGTAACGCATCGCGCACCTCAAACAGAACGCCCGTGCGAAAGTGCTGACAGTGTAGCAGCGTGATCAAGCGTCGACTCGTGTTGACACGTCAGCTGCGCACAGCTACGATTCAGCAATGCACGGACGCGCGTTCGAGCCCCCGCCGGAAGACCTCGGAGCTCGATCGCCGTCGGAAGGGGGCGCGACGCTTCCCCTCACCAGGCGCCGTCTTGCGCTGCTGGTGGCCGGCTTCTTCGCCCTGTGGCTGGTCGGAGTCTTCGCCCGGCAGGTGGGGGACGCCTCCGCGGCGGCAAATCAGGCCGATCAGATGCGGGCCCGAAACGCGGCCATGCAACGCGACATCATCTCGCTGGATGCGGAGCTGAAGCTGATCAAACAGCCGGCGTTCGTCTCGCAGATAGCTCGCGGATACCTCCTTGGCGCGCCGCGGGAGATCCCATTCACGGTCGACTCGAATGCACCGCCGCTGCCGTCCGATGCACCCGGAGCGGTTGGCATACGGCCCGACACACAGCCGCAGGTGGATGGGCCGCTGGACACCTGGCTGCAGGTTCTGTTCGGATCGCAGCCTTAGCCGTCCCACGCTACGATTCGGCCATGAGCATGAACGTGACCGGGGGCAGCCGTGCCATCAAGATCGGAATCCAGCTGCCTGAGATCGAATGGCCGGTTCGGTGGCCCGATCTGGCGACGATGATCCGGAGGATCGAGGAGCTGGGGTTCGATTCGATCTGGACCGGCGACCACTTCCTGTATCACACGCCGGACGGCAAGGCCTACGCGCCCTGGGACGCGTGGTCGGTGCTGGCGGCCGCGGCGGCGCTGACGTCACGCGTGGAGCTGGGGCCGCTCGTGACGCCGGTCGGCTTCTACAACCCGGCGGTTCTGGCCAAGAAGGCGGCCACCGTCGACGAGATCTCCGGCGGGCGGCTGATCCTGGGGCTAGGCGCCGGCTGGAACGAGGTCGAGTTCCGTGGCTACGGCGTTCCGTTCGACCATCGCATCTCGCGGTTCGAGGAAGCATTCACGATCATCCGGACGCTTCTGCAGGAGGGCGAGGTGGACTTCGAGGGCGAGTACTTCAGCGCTCGCGACTGCCAGCTCGTGCCCAGGCCTCGGCCCGGCGGTCTACCGCTGATGATCGGGTCGGTGGGTGAGCGCATGCTCGACATCGCGTTGCCCTACGTCGCAGCCTGGAACGTCTGGCACAGCGACACGCACAACAGCCCCGAAGGCGTGGCGCCGCTCCGAGCACGGGTGGCCGCCGCATGCGAGAAGGTGGGCCGCGACCCATCCACCGTGGACGCCACGGTCGTCGTTCTGGTGCGAATGCCAGGCGGCAAGGGGCGCTGGCAGGGCGACGGCCTGGATAGGACGCCGAATCCGGTCGAGGGCCCACCCGAGGTGATTGCCGAAGAGCTGCGGGACTACGCCCGGGCCGGCGTGAAGCACGTCCAGCTGGTCGTGGACCCCATCACTATTGAGTCGCTGGAGGGCCTCGCCCCCGTCCTCGAGCTGCTCGACCGCGGCTGATTCGGACCCGGGCGCAACCCTCGCTCGTCGTGCTCGGCGAGCCGGCAGGAGGGCCGCTCGTCGTGGCCTCGTCCGAGTGCATCCGGTACACTACGCCGCGCCACGGCGGAGTAGCTCAGTGGTAGAGCAGGGGACTCATAAGCCCTTGGTCACTGGTTCAAATCCAGTCTCCGCTACCAATGTCCTCTCCGACGGCCCGGGCGACCCCCGGGCCGTCCCTGTCAGGTGCGGCACAGGACGACCACGAGCCCCTAGGTATTCGGAGGCGTGCACCCGGTGCGCGGGTTGAGGCACGTCGCCCGATCTGTGCGGCGGGCGAACATCCGCTGCCCTTGAGGGGTCTTGACATGTGAGGTGTCGCGCGCTTCGCGACGCCTCGGTTCGGGCTCACGTTCCGAGAGTGGCTCCGGGGAGCCACACCTCCCTCGGGCGTATACTGCGGCGGCGGATCGAGCCCTGACCGACCGCCCAGATCCGGAGGCTCCGTTACACCTTGAACACGCGTTTCATGCGCAACGGGATCGTCATGCTCGTTCTCGTTGCCGCCACCGCAGCCCTTCTTTACGCGCTCATCCAGCCAAGCCAGCCCGCCAGCAAGTCCTATTCGGACTTCGAGTCGGACGTCAAGGCGGGCTTGGTGAGCACCGTCGTTCGCCAGGACACCACCCTGACGGTTACGAAGAACGACGCGAACAAGTCCACCTACACCGTCCAGTCGGATTCGCCCGCGGCCGGCGAGTCTGCCGTGATCGAATTGTGGAATCCGTCCGGCCCCAAGATCGACTACACGGTCCAGAAGCCGGCCGACACCGGCTGGATCGTGCTTATCGCCACCACCCTCGTGCCCGTAGTTATCGTCGTCCTGTTCATCGCGTTCTTCATGCGCCAGGCACAGGGCACCAACAACCAGGCAATGAGTTTCGGGAAGAGCCGGGCACGCATGTTCCTGGGCAATAAGACAGTCGTGACATTCGCTGACGTGGCAGGCGTCGATGAGGCAAAAACGGATCTCCAGGAGATTGTGGAGTTCCTTAAATACCCTGAGAAGTTCAACTCCCTGGGCGCTCGAATCCCACGTGGAGTGCTTCTCGTGGGTCCTCCGGGAACGGGCAAGACCCTCCTGGCTCGAGCCGTGGCCGGCGAGGCGGGCGTTCCCTTCTTCTCCATCTCTGGCTCCGAGTTCGTCGAGATGTTCGTCGGCGTCGGCGCCAGTCGCGTCCGAGATCTGTTCGACCAGGCCAAGCGCAACTCGCCCTGCATCGTCTTCGTCGACGAGATCGACGCGGTCGGCCGTCAGCGTGGCGCCGGCCTCGGTGGCTCGCATGACGAGCGCGAGCAGACCCTCAATCAGATCCTCGTCGAGATGGACGGCTTCGACACGAACACCAACGTGATCGTGGTCGCCGCCACCAACCGGCCCGACGTTCTGGATCCGGCTTTGCTGCGGCCCGGGCGCTTCGACCGGCAGGTCATCCTGGACCGGCCGGACCTCCGCGGCCGCATGGCCATCCTGAAGGTCCACACCAAGGGCAAGCCGCTGGACAAGACGGTGGATCCGGAGAAGCTGGCCCGCCAGTCTCCCGGTTTCTCCGGCGCCGATCTGGCCAATCTGGTCAACGAGGCCGCCATCCTGGCCGCGCGGCGCAACCGCAAGACCATCGGCCAGCAAGAATTCAACGAGTCCCTGGAACGCATCGTCGCCGGACCTGAGCGTAAGAGCCGGATCATCTCCGACGCCGAGAAGCGAATCATCGCCATCCACGAAGGCGGCCACGCCGTCGTGCAGCGCGTACTGCCCAAATGCGATCCGGTGAGCAAGGTCACGATCATCAGCCGCGGCATGGCGCTCGGCTACACGATGGCCCTGCCCACCGAGGATCGCTACCTGCAGTCCAAGACCGAGTTCGAGGACAAGATCGCCGGCCTGCTCGGTGGCAACGCCGCGGAGCGTCTGATATTCGGCGACACCACGACGGGCGCCTCCAACGACATCGAGAAGGCGACCGATCTGGCCCGCCGGATGGTCACCGAGTGGGGTATGAGCGACAAGCTCGGCCCGCTCGCCTTCGGCAAGCACGACGAGATGATCTTCCTGGGCCGAGAGATCGGCGAGCAGCGCAACTACTCGGACGACGTGGCCAAGCTGATCGACGAAGAGGTCCGGGCCATCGTCGAGAGCGGCTACGCCCTGGCGACGCAGACCCTGACTGAGCACAAGAGCAGGCTTCTGGCCCTTGCGGACAAACTCATCGCCGAGGAAAGCGTCGAATTCGAAGAATTCGAGAAGCTCTTCGCCGATCTGCCGCCCAAGCTGAACCTGCACGGTATATCCGGGCTTACGCCGCTGGGCGGCCCTCCGACCCCGGCGCCGTCGCCGAGCGCGACGCCTCCTCCGGCCGTCAGCCCGAGCCCCAGCCCGAGCCCCTCCTGAGAGGGAACCCAGCACGAGATTGAGAACCGGGCGGCCTGCAGACTGCCCGGTTCTCTTATCCCGTTGGAATTGTCTTGGACGTGCAGGAGGGCGGCCGCTCGATACAATCGATCGAAGGCAGCCACACGGGGAGAGCCTGATGCCGGACGAAATTGCCAACGCCGCCACCGACGCGGCACTGGAGCGATTCCTGGCCGAGACAGCCGAGGCCCGCCTGGAGTCGTTCGAGGCGCTGCTCAGGATCGCCAGCATTTCGGGGATTCCGTCCCATGCCGGCGACTGCCGGGCTGCGGCCGAGTTCGTGGCCGCGGACCTGCGGGCCGTGGGCATGGACCACGTCGAGGTCTCCGAGACGGCCGGCCACCCCGTTGTGTACGCGGACTGGCTGCACGCCGCCGGCCGCCCCACGGTGCTGGTCTACTGCCACTACGACGTCCAGCCGGTGGACCCGCTGGACCTGTGGGAATCGCCCCCGTTCGTGCCCGTCGTCAAAGACGGGAAGATGCTTGCCCGCGGCTCATCGGACGACAAATCCCAGCTTCACATGCACGTCCGGGCGATCGAGGCGCTTCTGAAGACCCGCGGGAGTCTCCCGATCAACATCCGCGTGGTGTTCGAGGGCGAGGAGGAATCGAGCTCGGTCCATCTCGACGCCTGGCTCGAGGCCAACCGGGAGCGCCTCCAGGCCGACTTCGCCGTGATCTCCGACACCAGCTTCTTCGAGGGCAACCTGCCCTCGATCACGGTCGCCCTGCGCGGCCTGGTCTACTTCCAGCTGGACGTCACGGGCAGCACGGTGGATCTCCATTCGGGCGGTTACGGCGGCGCCGTGGACAACCCCGTCAACGCCTTGTGCCACATCGTGGCCGCGCTGAAGGACACGGCCGGACGGATCAAGGTGCCCGGCTTCTACGATGACGTGGCCGCGCTTACGCCGCTGGACAAGGCCGCCTTCGCCATGCTCCCGTTCGACGAGGAGGCCTATCGCGAGTCGCTGGGTGTGCCGGCGCTGGTCGGCGAGCCCGGCTACACGACTCTCGAACGACTGGGAGCCAGACCCACATTGGACGTGTGCGGCATCTGGGGCGGTTTCGAGGGCGAAGGACCCAAGACGATCATTCCGGCCCATGCGCACGCCAAGATCAGCTGCCGGCTCGTCGCCAACCAGGATCCGGAGAAGATCTTCTCGCTCGTGGCGGCACATATCGACCGGGTTGCGCCGAAATCGGTGCGGTACTCGATCCAGCGTCTCGGCGCCGGCAAGGCCAGCCTGACGCCGATCGACAACCCGGCCACGCAGGCGGCCGCACGGGCCATCGAGACGACCTTCGGTGTCGAGCCGCTCTACATTCGTGAGGGAGGATCCGTCCCGGTCTGTGCGAGCTTCGAGTCGATCCTGGGGCTCTCGACCGTGCTCCTGGGTTTTGCGCCGCCGAACGGGCAGTTTCACGCTCCCAACGAGTGGATGTCCATGGCCAACTACGAGACCGGGATTCGGGCGATTGCCCGTTACTGGGACGAAGTAGCCGAGCTGGATCATGTGTAGCGGGATGGGCGACGCGGCGGCGGGTTGGCAGCGCCGCGCCCGTTCATCGAAGCGAAAGCGGGTGGACGTGTGCAGTTTGAGTGAGTACCGTGGCTGGAAGTCGCTGATACGATTCCCATCGCTGCGCTCTTCCTAGGATTGGCTGGAGGCACCCGTGACCACAAAAGATCGCGCGCCCGACGCCGATGCCACTCCGGCTCAGCTGACCTGGCGACTGGACACCGACAACGGCAGCCTCGTTCCGCGTTCGGCCCTGGACGTGCTGGTGGACCTGAACGACAACCTGGCCAGCGGCCGCTTCGGTGAGTACCAGGCGATTCCGCTCGGGTTCGGGATGCTGGATAAGACGATCGGCGGCGGCCTGCGAGCGGGCGAGCTCATGCTCATCGGCGGAGCGCAGGGCACGGGAAAAACCACGATGGCTCTCCAGATGTCACGCAACGTGGCATCCAGCGGCCAGGCCAACGTGCTGTACATCTGCTTCGAACACGAAGAGCAGTACCTCCTGAACCGACTCGTCGCCCTCGAGTCGGCGCTTGCCCACCTGCCCCAGAAGACCGGCGCGATCAAGATCCAGGACGTCCGCAAGGAGATCATGGCTTCGTGGATGGCCGAGGGCGCCGGCGGTGCCGGCCTGACCGCGAACCAGAAGCTGCGCCCCAGCCTGGACCGCATCGCCCGCTACGGACAGAACCTCTACCTGATGCGGGGTTCGCAGACGGCGAGCACGGTCGACAACATCCGCAAGCTCGTCCAGCAGCACCGCGTGCTCTCCGGCGATCGGCGGCTACTGGTCGTGGTCGACTACTTGCAGAAGGTGCCGATGCACCCCGAGCCGACCACTGAAGCCGAGAAGGTCACGTTCGTCGTCAACGGCCTCAAGGACATCGCTCTCTCGGAGCAGGTGCCGATGATCGCAATCGTGGCCGCCGACAAGGAGGGTCTCAAAGCCCAGAGGCTTCGCAACCACCATTTGCGGGGTTCGTCGGCGATCAACTACGAGGCCGACATCATCCTGATCATCAACGAGAAGTACCACATCGTCGCCAAGGTCAACATCGAGTTCAATCCGTACCAGGCACAGCGATTCCGCGACTGGGTGATCGTGACCGTCGAGAAGAATCGCGGCGGCCAGGACAACGTGGATCTCGAATTCGAGAAGCACTTCGCGTACTCGTGCTTCGATCCCAACGGCCGAACGGTCCAGGAGAAGCTCATCGAAGAGCGCCTCTACAACGAGTGACCCCGAGGCCGGCTCGATGAAACTCGGGGGAGACGGCGTTCTCTCGGGGCGAGGAGGCCGGGCCGGCGACTACGGAGGCTCGATCCGGTTGGGCAGGCCCGGCGGCTTCCGGCGGCTCGAGGACGATCCAGCCGGAACGAGCCGGCTGTTCATTGCTGTACCGGTGGCAGACGACGTGCGCGCCGCCGTCGGCGAGTTGATGGCCGGCGTGGCCGGAGCCTCGATCGAGGAGCGGGCGTCCGGGCAGCCGCGCTGGGTCCGAGTGGACGGTCTGCATGTGACCCTGCGCTTCCTGGGGGCCATCCTCGACGAACGCCAGCCGGAAGTCGTCGCCGCGGTCGGAGCCGCCGCCGGGGGAGCGGCGCCGTTTGCGATCGCGCTCAATGGTGGCGGCGCCTTCCCAAACGCCTACCGGCCACGCGTGTTGTGGATCGGCATCGACACCGGGGCCGGCGAGCTGGCCGGTCTCGCCAGTCGGCTGAACGACGAGCTGCGGACTCTCGGCTGGCCGTCGGACGACCGCCCCTTCCAGGGTCATCTGACGCTCGCACGGACCGACGGCGTGGCCGGGGCCGACGAGTATGCCCGCCGGTTGATGGAGGCGGCCAGGGACGTGCGCTTGACGTGGCAGGCCGACCGGCTGGTGCTCTACAAGAGTCTTCTGGGCCGCGGTCGCGCACGATACGAAGCTCTGGCCGAGGCCCCGCTCCGATCTTTCTAGAGAGGATGCGCGGGCCGCGGTCGCGCGGAGTGAACTTGCCCGATTGACCTTGCACGGCCTGCCTGCCAGCCGGTAGGCTTGCGCGGTCACAGTCGTGTTGGGGCGACGGCGGCATCGAGCAGCTTAGGTCGCCGGTTGGCCGGCGGGAGGAGTCGGATGGTCGAACGCACCCGTTTCACGCTGGACGAGAAGCAGATCCCCAAGTCCTGGTACAACATCGCGGCCGACCTGCCGGTCCCGCAGGCGCCGCCACTGCATCCCGGGACGCACCAGCCCCTCGGCCCTGCCGATCTGGCGCCGCTCTTCCCGATGGCACTGATCATGCAGGAGGTCTCGGCCGAGCGCGAGATCGAGATCCCAGAGCCGGTGCGCGCCCTGTATGCACAGTACCGGCCGAGCCCGCTCGTCCGCGCCCTACGGCTCGAGAAGGCGCTCGATACGCCGGCTCACATCTACTACAAGTACGAAGGCGGAAGTCCGGCCGGCAGCCACAAGCCCAATACGGCGATCCCGCAAGCCTTCTACAACAAGGAGGAGGGGATCAAGCGAATCGCGACCGAGACCGGCGCCGGCCAGTGGGGCAGCGCGCTGGCCTACGCGGGCGCGATGTTCGGGGTCGAGATCAAGGTCTACATGGTGCGGGCCAGCTACGACCAGAAGCCGTATCGGCGTCTAATGATGGAGACCTACGGCGCGAGCGTCGTCGCCAGTCCGAGCATGGACACCGAGGCTGGACGGGCCATCCTGGCCGAGCATCCGGACAGCCCGGGCTCGCTCGGAATGGCCATCAGCGAAGCGGTCGAGGACACGATCAAGCGAGAGGACACGCACTACTCGCTCGGCTCGGTCCTGAACCACGTGATGCTTCATCAGACCGTCATCGGCGAGGAGTCGATCCTGCAGATGGAGATGGCCGGCGAGGAGCCGGACGTCATCATCGCCTGCGCCGGCGGCGGCTCCAACTTCGCAGGGCTGTCATTCCCGTGGTTGGGTCGGACCTTCCGCGGAGGTCGCAAGTACCAGGTGATCGCCGTGGAGCCCGAGGCTGCCCCGAGCCTGAGCCGCGGACGCTATGCCTACGACTACGGCGACACGGCCAAGCTCGCCCCCATGGTGAAGATGTACACCCTGGGTCACGATTTCGTGCCCGAGCCGATCCACGCCGGCGGTCTCCGCTACCACGGCATGTCACCGCTGGTCAGCCTGCTCAAGCACCACGACTTCATCGAGTCCCGGAGCCTCCACCAGCGGCCGTGCTTCGAGGCCGGCGTCCAGTTCGCTCGGACCGAAGGGATCATCCCGGCGCCCGAGTCGACGCACGCCATCAAGGCCGCGGTCGACATAGCTTTGGAAGCCAAGAAGAGCGGCGAGAAGAAGGTCATTCTCTTCAATCTCTCCGGCCACGGCTTCTTCGACCTGGGCTCGTACCAGCGGTACCTGAGCGGCCAGCTCGAGGACTACGAGTATCCGGCTGCGGAAGTCAAGCACGCCCTCGAGGCAGTCGAGGCGTAACCGCCGTCATCCAGCGCTCGAGAGCCGCGCCGCGAGGCGCGGCTCTCGGATTCCGGGCGCGGCGCAGACGACCGGCGGAATCGCCCCGGGGGAGCAAGCCGACCCGAAGACAAGGCCACCTGCCGGCAGGCCCTTGTCGCGTTGAATGCCGCCGGCGATGGCGTACGATGGCCTCATGCCTCGACTAGCCTGTTTCGCCTGTGGACGAACGATCTGGGCCACGGTCCCACTGGCCGGGCTCTTCGCCGAGGAGCGGCGGTGCCCACGCTGCGGGGCCGCTCTCCGCGACGACCGGCGGGTGATGGACCGGCGGACTCTCCTTTCCCGGCGGGAGGTCAAGACGGGCGTTCCACCAGGCGATGAAGAACGGCACGAAGAGCGCAGAGTGCACCGGCGAAGACGACCGGCCTGAGGCTTCCGGGGCGCTCGAGTTCGAGGATCGCTGGCGGGCCTAGAAGAGGTTGTCGTCCGACTTGGGTGGCTCGACGAGGCGGTGGCGCAGCGCGAACGCGACCGCTTCCAGTTTCGAGTGCACCCGCAGCTTGCCCATGATGTTCTGGACGTGCGTCCGCAGCGTGTTCGGGGCGATGTAGAGCCGCTCGCAGATCTCCGGCGTGGCGAGACCTTCGGTCAGAGCCTTGAGTACTTCGAGCTCGCGCGGGGTGAGGGGCTCGATCTGGCGGCGCTCGACGCCACGGTCCCGGGCGGCGGCGACCCGTTGGGCGATGCCTACGATCACGGATCGCGGCAGGAGAGTCTCGCCGGCATAGGCGGCACGGACGGCGCTGACCACCTCCTCGATCGCCCGGTCCTTGGTCAGATAACCGTCGGCACCCGCCTGGATGGACTCCAGGACGGTCTCATCGTCGGTCAACGCGGTCAGCATCACGACTCTGGCGGCCGGCCAACGAGCCTTGATCGCGCGCGTGGCCTCGGCTCCGGTACCGTCCGGCAGCCGGTAATCCATCAGAACCACATCGAGGCGCTCGCGAGCCATCGCCTTGGCCTCGGCAACGGTCCCGGCCACGCCCGCGACGACGATGTCTGGCTCGCGGCTCAACATCTGAGACAGCGCCCCGGTCAGGAGCTGGTGGTCGTCGACGAGAAGGACTCGGATCGGTCGTGTCTCGCCGTACGATTCGGTCATGTCTCGATTGTCCTCTCGATGGCGCCGAGGCCGGCAGCTGGCCGGCAGCTGGCCGGCAGGCGACGGACGGCCGCCGTATCGCATTCTAGTCGAGCTTTCAACGGACGCGACGGTCTATTCGAGGGTAGCCTCGATCTCGGGCCGTACGAACCCAGGGCGGCGGGAGGCGTAGCGGCGCTGCCGAGCCGTCGTAGCGCAAGCCGAGCGATCAGGAATTCGGCCGCGAGAGTGGTCTCCGGCCACGATCAGGTCCCTGGCGGTTCCTGGCGGGAAGGCCACCCGGCCATAATGGCGTCGTGCGACTCTCCATCCTCGGCTTCGGTCTGATCGGCGGTTCGATCGCCCGCGCCCTTCACGAGCGAGGCGAGCCCGGCCAATGGCACGTTACCGCCTGGAGCCGTAGCCGGGCGCCGGTCGAGCAGGCTGTGACGGACGGAGCAGTGGCGGTCGCTGCCGCCACACTGGACGAAGCCGTCCGCGACGCCGAGGTGGTCGTTCTCGCCGCGCCGCCTTTGGTCTGCCTGGACCTCATCGACACGCTGGCTGGGCCGCTGCGCGGCTCCCTGCTCGAGGACTGCACTGTGACAGACGTGGCCAGCGCCAAAGGGCGGATCTTGGCCAGGGCCGACGCGGCCCATCTGCCCTTCATCGGTGGCCACCCGATGGCGGGCCGAGAGGTGAGCGGCTACGCCGCAGCCCTGCCCGATCTCTTCGTGGAACGGCCGTGGGTAACGGTTTTGGGCCGCTACGCGCGGCTCTGCGACGGTGAACGGATCGGCGAGCTGATCGAGGCCTGCGGCGCGATTCAGATCCCGATGGACGCGGATACTCATGACAGCGCCGTGGCGGCGATCAGCCACATGCCGCTCGTCGTATCGGCGGCGCTGGTGGAAGCGATCGCCGGCGGACCGGGTGAGCCAGAACGCGAGGACTGGGGCGCGGCCGAAGCTCTGGCGGCAACCGGCTGGGCGGGCATGACCCGCCTGGCCCGCGGGGAGCCTGCCATGGGGGCAGGTATCGCGGCCACGAATGCCGAGGCCATCGCCGCTCGGCTGCGAGACCTGAGAGACGTGCTGGATCGATGGCTGGCCGAGCTGGAGCGCGACGGAGATCCGGACGAGGTGGCCCTCCTGGCCCGTTTCTCGGCCGCCCGCCAGCGGCTTGTGGAGTCGGACCACCCATGAGCGAGGATGCCCAGGAGCTCGTGTATGCGGTGCCGCGAGAGACTCTCTTCTACGGCGTGGCCGCCTGGCGAGGCGTCCGGCGCGAAGATGTGGCGGGGATTCTGCGCCGGGTCGATGAAGCTGGGACGTACGTCCCCAGAGCGGAGGCCGAGAGGGACCGAACGCTCAAGCAGATCATCCCGTACCTGGTCCTTCGCGACGGCGGCCGGATCTTCCTGATGAAGCGGACACGGGCCGGTGGGGACGCTCGCCTGCACGATCGCTACTCGATAGGCATCGGAGGGCATCTCAATCCGGGCGACGACTCGGCCCTGAGCGGTCTCGAGCGCGAGTGGCATGAGGAGCTGGACGCCGGCTTCGTGCCGCCGTTCGAGTTCGTCGGCCTGCTCAACGACGACACGGTCGACGTCGGAGTCCATCACCTCGGGCTGGTGTATCTGGCGGAGGCCTCCGGTCGACCGGTTGGAGTGCGCGAGACGGACAAGCTGAGTGGCTCCTTCGAGCGGATCGAGGTCGTGCGCGCGGTCTACGATCTGATGGAGACCTGGAGCCAGCTGGCGCTCGACGCGATCGACGGACCGGACTCCGCACTTGGGGAGAAGTTGCGTCCGTCGGGCGGGGAAGCTCACCGGTGAACCGATCGCTCAGACGGCGAGTCACACTCATGAGCGACCCGCCCGGGCCGCCACAAGAGCGTGGCATGTTCGTCAAGGAAAGCTACCTGGGAGCGCAGGCAGTTCGCGCCTCCACAGCGCCGTCCGCCGTACGGGACCGCGCTATCGACACCGTTTTCGTGGCTGCTCTGGAGGGCGAGCTCTCCATGGCATACCGCCTTGCCGGCTACCTGCTGGCGGACGCTGCAGACGCGCAGGACGCGGTCCAGGAAGCGTCCGTCCGGGCCTGGAGGGGCTGGGCCGGCCTGCGCGAGAGAGACCGGTTCCACGCCTGGTTCAGCCAGATCCTCGTCAACGTCTGTCGGACGCGGCTGCGCCAGCGAAGCCGGCGACGGACCCTCGACGTGGACGACTTCGACCTCGAGGGCGGCGATCCGTTCCGAGCCGCTCTGGCTCGGGACGTCATCGGCCGATCCCTCTCGGCTCTCAGCCGCGAGCTGCGGATGGTCGTGGTTCTGCGGTACTGGGGGGATCTATCGCTGGCTGAGATAGCCGATTGTCTGCGCATCCCGATCGGCACCGTCAAGTCGAGACACCATGCCGCGCTGCAGGCGCTTCGCCGCCGGATCGAATCGGCGGAAGGGGGCACCAGATGAGCGATTCCGATATGGAGAACGGATCCGACGTCGAGATGGAGGGCCGCCTGAGACGGCTCGCCGCCGAGAGCGGGACACCGCCCCTGCCGGACGAGACCGCGGCGCTGCCCTGGACTGTGCAGCAGGAGCGCGCTCGAGTCGGCGCCTTCGACTTCGCGCCGGCCCTCGCGGGTGGAGTAGGGTCGCTGCGGCGGTTGGCCTTCGCGTTGGCCAGGCTGGCGGCCACTCTGCTCGTTGCCGGAGCCTTTCTTGGGCTCGTGGGCATGGCCAGGACCAGCGGCGGTGGAGGTGGAGCCGCCATCGTGCAGTCTCCGCCCACGCCGCGGCCGACCGGCGCAGTTGCGGCGCCAGCCGGTCCCGAGGTGGTCGTCGTCCCTACGAGTGGCGTCGTCGATGAGGTCATGGCCGACCACGTGGCCGGGGCGATTCACCGGGCCGAGTCCGACGGGGCCGCCGCCGTGATCATCCAGCTCGACACACTGGGCGGCAGCGAAGATGCGATGCTGCGAATCGACGCCGCGTTGCACTCGAAGATCCCCACCATCGTGTGGGTCGGCCCTTCCGGCGCCAAGGCGGCCAGTGCGGGCACGTTCATCACGCTCTCGGCGAACCTGGCCTACATGGCCCCGAGCACCAACATAGGTGCCGCATCGCCGGTAGCGGCGGGGGGCGCGGACATCGCAGCCGCGTACGGGCAGACCGAGGCCGACAAGGTGATGAACGACGCCATCGCCACGATGCGGAGTATCGCCCAGGAGCGGCATCCCGACGCGGTGGCGTGGGCTGTCTCGACGGTCGAGCAGGCGAAGTCATACACGGCCCAGGAAGCCGTCGATGCCCATGCCGTCAACGGCATCGCCACCAGCATCGACGCCGTGCTGAGCCAGATTGACACCAAGACCGTCACCACGTCGGCGGGGTCGGTAACGATCAACACCAAGGGTGCGACGACGGTATCGATCGGCGAGGACCCGATCCAGTGGTTCCTCCACAGCTTGGACGACCCGAACATCGCCTTCATCCTGCTGGTGATCGGCGTTCTGTGCGTGCTGATCGAGTTCTTCCATCCCACGCTGCTGATGGGCCTGGTTGGAGCGGTGTCGCTGGCGCTCTCGTTCTACGGAGCGGGCAGCCTGCCCCTCAACATCCTTGGGGTGGTGCTGGTCGTGCTGGGGATCTTTATGCTCGTCTTCGAGTCGACCGTCCCCAGCCACGGCCTGCTGACCGTCGGCGGCCTGGCCAGCTTCCTGGTCGGGGCGGTGGCGTTCTACGGGTCGCCCGGTCCGTATCTGCCGGGCGTCGCCGTGGCCTGGCCGATCATCATCACGATGACGGTGGCCGCGGCCCTGTACGGCCTGGTCCTCGTGCGGACCCTGCTGCAGATGCGCCATCTGGCCGTTCCGGCCGGGTCGGGGATGATCGGCACCATCAAGCTCGTGGGTGAGACGGGCGAGGTCCAGGCGGATCTGGTCCCGACCGGCACGGTGTACGTTGGCGGCGAGTCGTGGACGGCTCGGACCTCGAACGGCCAGAGCGTAGCCCGCGGGTCACATGTTCGAGTCATCAGACAGGAAGGCCTGACGCTCATCGTCGAGCGGGTGGAGTAGCGTTCTGCCGGGCGATCGGCAGCTAGCTGTGGCGCTTTGGAAGCGAATACCGACTGGAGGTTCAGGGGATGGAAGCTGGGTCTGTGGCCCTGGTCGCGTTGATCGTCCTGGTGATCATCGTGATCTTCTTCTCGGCAATCTCGTTCCGTGTGGTTGCGCAATGGGAGCGCATGGTCGTCAAACGATGGGGCCAGACGAATCCCGGTCTCGTTCGGGAACCGGGCCTGCGCTTCCTCATTCCGATCGTCGATCAAGGGATCAAGGTGGACTTGCGCGAGCAGTTCATCGAGGTGCCGCGCCAGACGGCAATCACCAAGGACAACGCCCCGCTCAGCGTCGACTTCCTGATTTACTGGAAGATCGCGGACGCCCTGATGAGCATTGTTAACGTGGCCAACTTCCCCGGTGCTCTCCAGGGCGTGGCGGCGACATCGCTTCGCTCGGTAATCGGCGACATTCCGCTTGATGACGTCCTTTCTCAGCGCGAGAGGATCAACGAGACGCTCCGCATCAAGCTCGACGAGGTCACCGAGCGCTGGGGCGGGAAGGTAACCACCGTCGAGATTCGCGAGATCCTGCCGCCGCCCGCGGTCCAGGAGGCGATGAACCGGCAGCTCTCCGCCGAGCGGACCCGGCGTGCCGTCATCACCGAGTCGGAAGGCACCCGGCAGGCCACGATCAACGTTGCCGAGGGCGACAAGCAGTCGGCCATCCTCCGAGCCGAGGGCGACAGGCAGGCGGCGATCCTTCGGGCTCAAGGCTTCAGCGAGGCGCTTCAGACCATCTTCCAGGCCGCGCGCGGTATCGACCAGAAGACGATGACGCTGCAGTACCTGGATGCGTTGAAGGCTCTGGGCAGCGGTCCCGCGACCAAGTTCGTTATTCCCGTCGAGTTCACGCAGCTGCTCGGGCCAGTCAGTTCGATGATTCAAACGGGCATGAGCAAGAGCCCAGAGGGCAAGTCCTAGTACCCTGCGCTGGGGCGACGTGCGCGGCGAAGGCGGCGTGCGTCGGCAACTCGAATCGAACGGCGTACCCTGCGGAACTGCGCTGCAGGTGGGCGTCTCCACGGCCGATGTCTCCTGCGCGATGAGCCGCCTATAATCTGGCGGTTCGTCTCGGTCTGTGCTTCTTGGGGCGGCTGCACGCCGCCTTCGCTTCGTGAGCGGTTGAGCCGCGCAACCAGGTGCAGTAATGGCCGTCAAGATCCTCGTGGTCGATGCCGATCCGACCGTGCAGCGAGCGCTGAGCAACGCACTCGCGCAGGTTGGATTCGAAGCCATCGTATCCAGCGAGGGATCAGATGCGCTCCGCCTGGCGCGATCCGAGAGGCCGGCCCTGGTGCTGGTGGCGGCCAACCTGGCGGGGATCGACGGGTTCACAGTTGTGTCCCGCCTGCGGATGGAGGACGGCCCGTCCACGCACACTCCGGCCATCCTGCTTCTGACCGAGAACCAGGCGGAGGGGCGCAGCAAGGCTCTTCGCTCCGGGGCGGACGACTATCTGATCAAGCCGTTCCATCCGGCCGAGCTTATGGCCCGGATGCGCAGCCTGCTGGCGCGCTATCAGCCTTCCGAGCCGCTCGTGCCACTGAGCCGCGAGGTGGCGATCTCGCATCCGGTGGCCCCCAAGAAGCGCGGCCCGGCCCGGGTCATCCTGTTCTATGGCGCCAAGGGCGGTGTGGGCACGACCACGATCGCCATCAACGTCGCGATCGCGCTCCGCAAGGAGCTCGATCAGCGGGTGTGCCTGATCGACGCGAATCTCCAGTTCGGCGACCACCGCGTCTTCCTCGATCTTGGACTCGATCGCCCCAGCGTGGTCGATCTGGCTACAGCGCCGGCGGTGGATATCGATCTGACACGTCAGATCCTCGTCAAGCACGAGTCCGGGATCGAGTTGCTGCTGGCGCCGCCGTCGCCGGAGACGGCCGAGCTCGTCAACAGCGACCACCTTCCGGAAATCATCGGCCTGCTGGCCAACGATTTCGACTACATCGTCCTCGATATCGACAAGCGCCTCGACGAGATAAACCTGCGGCTGATGGATGTCGCTCAGATGATCTACGTCGTGCTGACGGCGGATCTCCCGTGCCTCAAGAACGTCAGGCTGGTCCTGGAGACGATCAATCACCTCGGCTACTCGGACCAGAAGGTCAAGCTCATCCTCAACCGATCGAACGCGTTCACCGGCATCAACGTCAAGAACGCGGAGAGCGCCCTCAAGCGCCGGATCGACTACCAGATCATCAACGAGTACCGCTCCGCGATCGGCGCGCTAAACAGCGGCGCGCCGTTCATGTACACGAAGGTGGATTCTGCCCTGGGCCGGGACGTTCTCGACTTTGTCAAGGCCCTGGACAAGGATCTCGCGGAGCACCCGGCGCCACTGAAAGAGGTCCCGTAGCCGACTTCCGGCCGCAGTGATCGTCCTTCGGCGAACCGGCCGATAAGCCGGAGTTGATCGACGTGCCCTAGGGTCGCGTCGTGCTCGCCTCACTTCTCTCGGCCACCCTCCAGGGTCTGGACGGACGCCCGATTCGCGTCGAGGTGGACGTGGCCCCAGGCTTGCCCGGCTTCACCATCGTCGGGCTGGCGGACACGGCCTTGCAGGAGGCTCGGGAGCGGGTCAGGGGCGCCATACGGAACAGCGGCTACGAGTACCCGCCCCGGCGGATCACGGTCAACCTGGCACCGGCGGACATGCGCAAGAGCGGCGCCTCCCTGGATCTGGCGATGGCGCTGGGCATCCTGGTCGGGTCCGAGCAGGTGCGGGCGAGCGGCCGCTGGGCCGTCCTGGGTGAGCTCTCCCTGGGAGGTGAGCTGCGCCCCATCCCCGGTCTCTTGCCGATGGTGGCGGCCCTCGCTCGGCGCCACGTGCGGCGGGTCGTGGTCCCCGTCGGGGGAGCGGACGAGTCGCGTCTCGCGGGCGGGATAGACGTGGTTCCGGCGGCCACGCTCGCGGAGGCGGCTCTGCTTGTGCGTGAGAGCA
Organism: Chloroflexota bacterium; assembly: GCA_003141455.1. Lineage (GTDB taxonomy): Bacteria > Chloroflexota > Limnocylindria > Limnocylindrales > CSP1-4 > Fen-1039. The sequence goes on from PLMA01000034.1 coordinate 105,624, forward strand.
GCCGGGGCCGCGCACGCAACCGGCCGCCTCGGGTCGAAATGGCGGCCGAAGTAGGCGACGAACCCGAGACGCTCCAGGCTGGAATCGGACGCGAGAATGCCGGACCCGATTTGGCCGACGTTCGCGGCCAGCTCGAGGCGCGACGGGCTCTGGAGCTGGCACTGGCCGGCGGGCATTGCATGGTCATGGTCGGCCCACCGGGTTCGGGCAAGACCCTCCTGGCCCGAACCGTGCCGGGACTTCTCCCGCCCCTGGATGACGAGGAGGCTCGCGTCGCCACGATCATCGCCTCCGTGGCCGGCTCGACTCAGATTCGCGGGCTGGTTCGCAGCCGGCCGTTCCGAGCTCCCCACCACACCATCTCCTACGCGGCCATGGTCGGGGGTGGTCCTCGCATGTCGCCGGGCGAAGTGACCCTCGCCAACGATGGCGTTCTCTTCTTGGACGAGTTACCGGAGTTCGATCGAGCCACCCTGGAGGCGCTCCGCCAGCCGCTCGAGGATGGGTACGTGGCGATCGCCAGAGTCGGTCGGGCGGCCGTCTTCCCGTCTAGGTTCCAGCTCATCGCGGCCATGAACCCGTGCCCGTGCGGCCATGCGGGCGAGGGCGATGGCCGATGCCGCTGCCAGCCGGCGGTGGTCGACAGATACGCGGCCCGGATCTCCGGGCCTGTGCGCGACCGCGTCGACCTGTGGGTTCATATGCCGCGGGTCAAGGCCAATGAATACGTCCGGGCCGCGGCTCCCGAGGGCTCGGCATCCGTGGCCCGGAGGATCGCGGAGTCGCGGGGGCGCCAGATCAAGCGTGGCGGATGCTGTAACTCGAGGCTTACGGGGCGAGCGCTCAGGGCGGCCTGCGCGTTCGGCCCGGCCGAGCAAGACCACGCGATCCGGCTCGCCGAGATGGAAGGCTGGTCCGCCCGTGGCATTGAGAGGTTGCTGCGGGTGGCGCGGACCGCGGCCGACCTGGACGGGTCCGCGCGAGTCGAAGCCGTCCACCTGGACGAAGCGGCCCGGTTCCGCTCCCCATCGGGGTGCCGGTCCGGGTTTGCGGCGGTGGTCTGAGGGATGCTGGGCGTGCAGAGCCTGGGTCCGCTGCCGCCGCGACGCATCGCGGAGGGTGTCGTCCGGGAGAACCCGCGAGGAGTGGTCGAACCGCTGCCCGTCGACGACGACGCCGAAGCGAGGTCCGAGCGGGACGCCTGGGTCACTCTGCTCGCCGTGCCGGGCCTGGGGCCGATCACGTTCGCTGCGCTACTCGCGGCTTTCGGGTCGGCTCGAGCGGTGCTGAATGTGGCTGCGCAGCCTGCGGGGGCCTCCCGCCTACGCGAGGCGCTTGCCGGGGCCGCCGTCGACACCTCGGATCAGGCCGACGACGGTGCAGTAATGGACACGCGCCGTGACCTGGAGACGGAGGCCGGAGAGGCGCCGTCTGCCGGGACTGCCCGAACCGGATCGCGGGGACGGTACGTGCGGCGGGCGGGGCTCGGTTCCGACCTCGCTCGTCGCATATGTGAGTCGGTCGAATTCGGCGCACGAGCGGTGGAGCAGGTCAGGTCTCTTGGACTAGCCGTGGTCACGCTGGACGACCCAGCCTACCCGGAACGGCTGCGGCGGGTGGACATGCCGCCACCGCTCCTGTTTGTCAGAGGTTCGGTCGATTGCCTGGGGGCAAGCCACTCGATCGCCGTGGTCGGGACGCGCTGGCCTTCGGACAAAGGGCGGCTGTTCGCCGGCTGGATCGGCTCCGGCCTGGCTCGCGCGGGGGCGGTGGTCGTCTCCGGACTAGCCGTGGGGATCGATGGAGCGGCGCACGCGGCCGTCGTCGGCGAGGGGCTGGCGACGGTGGCAGTGCTGGGAGGCGGGCACGCCCGGCTGTTTCCTCGGGCCCATGAACGCCTAGCGGATGCGATCGTGGCCGCGGGAGGTGCGGTCGTGGCGGAGCTGGCGCCGGAGACACCGGCTAGTCGAGGCACGTTCCCTCGCCGCAACAGGCTGGTGAGCGGGCTCGCCGACGCTACGGTCGTGGTCGAGGCGGGTCGTCGGAGTGGTGCGCTCATCACCGCCGGCTGGGCCCTCGAGCAGGGTCGGGAATGCTTCCTGGTGCCAGGTCCGATGGACTCCCCAACGAGTGCCGGATGCAACGCCTTCTTGCGAAGCTTCCCGGGTCAGACCCGGGTGGTGTGCGGCGTCCCGGAACTGATCGAGGATCTGGAGTTGGGCGCCGCGAATGCCGCGGGCGCCGAAGATACGGCGGGGGGCTCGGGCGACTCGTTCGGACCGGCCCTCGCAACGAGCCGAGCCGGCTCTTCTCGGGCGCCTTCTGCGATGGCAGCCGGGGCCGGCAGGGGGGCTGTCATGGCTTCGTTGGGACCGGTGGAGCGGATGCTGGCCGAGGCACTGGTGCATGGCCCGGCCACGGCCGACGATCTGGCCGCTCGGACTTCGCTGCCGGGAGCGGCCATCCTGAGCGCGTTGACGCTCCTCGAATTGAGGGGATTGGTGACCGGATCCTACGGCCGGTACGGTCCCGCGGGACTCCTCGCCCGGCGGCCCGACGACCACCGCCAGGGGCGCGCCTGAGGTCCTCGGGAGACGGGCAGATGGTCTTCGCGAGGGCGGCCGAATGACGGCCGCCGGGAAGGCGGCGCGACCCCTGGGGCATTTGCCCGATCTCGGAAGGCGGTGTTACCCTGCCTCCGAGACGTCAGCAAGGGCCAGTGGCCCCCACCGCCACGGGAGACGAGCTTTTGCGGAAGCCAGCGGCCATTGCGATGGCCACGCGGACCCGGAGCGCACCTCGCGCCAGCCGCAAGCAAAGTCGATTCGGCGCGATACAGCTCCTCATGGTGGCCGTCGCGGTCACCAGTGTGGCGGGCCTCTTGCTCGTGGCCCTGCCGTCCAAGCAGGTGGTGGCGGGTGAG
>PLMA01000030.1 GCA_003141455.1 Chloroflexota bacterium
TCTGCGGCCAGTACCTCGGCAAGCGGCCAGTTAGTATCGCGCCTTGACGTGGCAGCTACGATGGTGGAGCCGGATCGTCCGGCGGCCGGTGTAAGACGGCCGAACCGAATAGACTTCCTACCGCCTCGTCGCTGGTGCTTACACACCTCCGGCGGGGCGTTTCGATTCAGGAGGAGGTTCCAATGCCCGCAACCGCCACAGTCCAGGCGCCGACCATCGATATGGCCGCTCGCGCCGCCGCTCGCGACGCCGAATCCACGGCCAAGTACGCAACCGTCCCGCGAGCCGTCTTAGTCGACCGACTCGCCGGCCTACTCCTAGAGGGAAGCGACGCCAGCGGCTTACAGGAGCGTCTCGACGCGATCCTCGATGACCTGGTCGTCGGAGTCTCGCGGCGGGATCTTTCGGGCATCCCGGACGACTCCGAGGTTCATAGCGCGATGGAGAAGGCCATCTACGACGCCCTACTCGACGGCATCGAGATCGAGAGGCTCGCGGTGCCCGAGGAGCTGACGAAGTACGGGCGGGTGATCGCCGACGACTTTGTCCGGAGCGTGACCGCCTGAGGCTCGCCGGGTCGCTCAGGCCCCCATAGAGCCACGAAAGGCCCCGGACAGCCACCGGGGCCTTTCTACGTGCCGGGCCGCCCCCACAAGGCTCTGCGGCGACCTGGCGAGGCTTTCCGCACGGAATGTAGACGCCGGCGCCGCTAGGGGACAGCGCCGGCGTCCAGGGGTTCGAGCCTGCCGCGAACGACTAGCAGCGGGCTCGAGGGGGACTAGCTGGAGCCGAGCTCGAGGGCGATGACGCGCAACGTCTCGGGCTCGCCGGGGCTCTCGTCGCTGCCGGGTTCGCTGTCGGTCACGATGCTCGCGCCGATGTAGCTGGAGACGATCGACAACGTCGACAGCCTGTCAGGGGCGTAACCCTTGACGACCGCGAGGGCGAGCCCGCCGGAGGTTGCCGACGAGCCGATGCCTGCTGGAACGCTGGGAGCGAAGCTGGCGAATGCCAGGGCCGACTTGTGATAGGCGTAGGCCACGCCGTCCGGAAGGGCGGCGCTCTCGATCACCGAGAGACCGAAAATCTTGCCGAGCAAGGCATCTCGAAGCGCGGAGGGCTGCCCGGCCGTCTGGTCGCGGACTAGGAGGTCGGACAAGTGCTCGTCGCCCAAAATCGCCGTGATGACGCTCGGGCTGGCAGCCAGGAACCGGCCCGCCTGCGGGCAGTTGGCCATGGTCAAGGCCTCACGGCAGGCCAGGAGGGCCTGCTCGATCGGGCCGCTAAACGTCGGCACGACGCCGCCCAGGGCGCCGGCGAGCTCGCGCTCGCAGAGGTCGGCGACGGCCGCAGTTTGCGGAGCGACGACCTGGGCGCTGTAGTCGACAACGTCCAAGTCCATCTCCTCATCGGAGATCAAGGCGCCGTCGTAGGCGAGTCTCAGCGACACCGTGACGCCGGACTCGTCCGCGTCGACCAGGTCGATCGTCGCGCCTCGGCTCGACTGGAATTGCGCGGTTCGCGGCCGCGGCACCCTCAGGGTGACCAGGCCGCCGCTGCCCTTGTAATCGGTCGCGGGGATCCTCGTCGCCGTGGCGACCAGCACGACGGTTCGGCTGAGCAGCTCGGCCGCGACGCTCGCGACCGCTTCGTGGGTTAGAAGAGACATGGCATCTCCAGGGGTTTCGTTGGGGAATGGGGCCGCTCGTGGGCGTCGCGCCGCGGAGTCAAGAATGGCGGCCCAGGTGTCGCGCCTGGAGAGAAGATCGCCCCCGTCGCGGGTGACGACAGGGGCGATTCTAGCACAGCCGTTCTACCGGGCCAAGACCTTGTCGACCACGTCTGCGGCCGACGGTTCGGCCCGCGCGCTCGGGACGGCGCCGGGGAGAAGGGCTTCCTTCGGCGCCGGCGCAAGGCCCCCAGGCCGGAGAGCGGCCTCGAGCTCCGCGGCATCGGCCTCGATCTCCGCGCGGGTCGTGCCAACGAGGCGCCGGCCCAGGACGGGCGGCAACCGGTGTTTGGAGGCAACTTCAGCCCGCATCACGGCTTGCTCGCTGTCGCGGACTTCCGCCTGGAGCTGGGCGAGGGCGGTCTCGGCCAACTTGCGGCCGGATCGTTCGACCTGGAGTGCCCGCAGCCCGGACTCGCCGAGCGGCGCGTCGCCGGCCGGATCGGCCGCGGGTTCGCCTGGTTGTGGACCTGGTTGTGGACCTGGTTGTGGTGTCGTCGCTGGGGTGTCCATCGCGGATCGTCCCTTTCAGTTCTGGTGGTTGTGGTCGGCCGGGTGATCCCGGCTCATGTGTTCCAGGGCCCCGGCGACGTCGGCGTCGACGCCGACACCCAGGGCGATCGCGCGGGCCAGTCGCGGGACCAGCAGGGCCAGGTGCCAGACGACCAGTGCCTTGTGCGGTGCGGCCGCGAAGAGGGCCATGGTCCGCTGTTCGGCGTGTGGATCGCACGCGGCTGCGGCCATCGCGAAGGCGACCTTCTGGGCCCGGGCGACGTCCCGAGAAGTGAACTTGTCGCTCATGTGTGGAGCCTCCTTGGGGCTGTACGGGTTGATTCTCCGAAACCTGATAACTCGTAGCCTTTTCGAGCTGCTATCCTGCGACGCTCGACGCTGGGGCCCGAGGGGTCCCCCGGCAGGGGTGCTCATGGCGTCGCCTTGCTGATCCAGTCCACTGCGTCAGGCAGCGACTCACCGATCGGCTGAGGCTTCGATCCCTGGCACCTCTGGTGCATCGGCCCCGTGGGCGTCATCACCTCCGTGTCCGTTCTCTCGATCGGCTTGCCGCAGACGTGGCAGGGACCGTCTCCGCTCTCGACCATCGCCTCGTACTTGCCTGCAAGATCGCTCGTGTCACGCCCTGTCACGCGTGACAACGCGTGACCTCGTGACACTGGAGTGGAGTGGAGTGGAGTGGAACGGACGGGAGAGTCTGAGAGGGTCGTGACTTCGCCTGTCTGCCGTGCTCGGTACTCATCCACGGTCAGGCCTGCGCGCCTGGCAGCCTGACGCTCGCTCCACGCCCCGGGCGTGTCGCTCGGTCGCCGTGGTGCGTCGGGCATCCCGATCGCCAAGTAGTGGTCGTCCGTGGCTTCTAGCATGCTGGCCGCGTTCAGCTCGGCCAGGACGTCGACGGTCACGCCGAGTCGTTCTGTCGTCCGGCTACTCACCGGCTCGCCCGTTATCTCGGACGTGGCCCGGATCCGCAGCCAGGCGCCGACCGCAGCCAGGCTCAGATCGGGGAAGCCGTCGCCTGAGAGCAGGATGGCCGGATAGATCGCGAGGAAGCCGCCGCGGGCAGTCATAGGTCACCCGGCCGTGGTCCGCAGCTGCAGCACATCCAGCCGGCCTGCAGCTGCCTATGAAACGTCGTGGCGTGGCGGCGGTAGTCGTGGCAATAGATCGTGTCGGAACGTTCCCCGCGGAACGATTCGGCCTGTCGATCAAGAAGACCATGTTGTTGATCTGGCGCGGCCTCGGAGGCCACGGCCAGGTCGCGGAGCTCGAGGAGGTCTTGCAGTTCGTCGGCGGTCGCGGTACGGTTAGTCGGTCGAAGGTTGTCCGGCATGGGGCACCTCCGTCGCAGAGCCCGCGGCCGACGTCTCACTGACGGTCGCGGGCTCGCTCTTTAGCTGGGCGATCAGGGCGCACACGAGATCGCGTTGCGCGGCGGTGAGGGAGTCGAGGCGCACGACCCGCGGCGCTCCCCAACGGGTGCGGGCGCCGGCCTGGCCCCGTTGGACCCGCGAGGGGTCTTTGGCCTGAGAATCAATCACGCGGTGCGCTCCTTTCAGAGCTCACCGCGTGCTGCTCGATTGAAGCACCGTGCGCTGGTTCGATCCGGCTCTAGAGGGACCTGGGTCCCCGCGGCCTTGGAAGCGACCGCGTTGGAAGGCTCGTCAGATCGAACGTTCGATTGCTTCGGCGATGGTACGCCTAGCTATGTCACTAGGCAATACCCTGTTTTCATTGAGCGTGAACGGGGCCGTAACCGGACGGCCGTTCTAGTCGGCTCGCCACTCCGGCACGCGCCAGATCGCCGAGACCGGCCGCATGTCGCCGTCTAGCTGTATCTCCGACCACAGCGCCCTCAGAACGCCGTTGAGGACCGCTGGAGCGGCCGTCCAGTCGATTACCTGCGGGATCTCCCGCAACACCGTCGCGGAGGCTTCAGTGGCGAGCCTGGAGTCGGTTAGACCGAGCTGCCGGTCCCGTTCGGCGCGGTCGATCACGCCGTCAAGGAAGGCCGTCACGATTCGCTTCCGGCGCTCCTCCAGTGCCTTTCGTCGCTCGGACACCTGCTCCTCAGTCTCCAGCACGTCGTACGGGACATGTAGGTGGGTTGCCTCGTCCTGGGCCCATTCGAGGATCGGCCCTTCAGCAACGTACATCTTGCCGTGGTCTGGCAGGCGGCTCGAGGCGTGGCAGTAGTAGCCACGGACGGCTGGAGCTCCAGCTTCCTTGCGGGGCGTGAGGATCGAGCCACAGGCGCAGCGCAATAGGGTCGCGAAGGTCGCCTCTTGGATCGGTCGGGATCGGGCTCGACGATGGGCCAGCGGCAACGTCAGGCCGGCACCACCCTCGCGCCTGAGAAGGTCGGCAACCACCCCATGACGCCACGTCCCACCGTGGCGGGTTGGGACGGCCGCAGCATTGAGCAGCTTCGCGGCGCCGCCGAAACTGCCGGCCGTACGGAAAGCCGCCACCACGAGCTCCTCGTTCTCGTCCTTCCGGCTGACGAGTGCTCCGTTCGAGACGCGCGATCCGTAGGGAGCTTGGCCCACGTAGTCACCCCTTGCGATCCGGGCTGCTACCGCTGAGGCGTTGCGCTCGGTGGCGAGCTCGCGCTCCATCTGGGCGAAGGTAGCCGCCATGTTGGCGAAGGCCCTGCCGGTTGCGGTGCTGTAGTCGATCTGGCCCTCGGTGACGAGCCGGATACGCACCTTCCGGGCGCGGCACCTCTCCAGTAGGTCAGTGAAGTCGGACAGACTGCGGCTCAACCGGCTCAGCGAATAGCTGTAGATCGTGGCCACCCGGCCACTGTCGATTGCCTGTAGCAGCTTCGCGTAGGCCGGCCGATGCTTCGTCGTTCCGCCTGAGCGCGCGAAGTCGCTCAGAATCTCGGTGATGGTGTCGCCGTGGACGGCGGCCAGGTCGCGGACGGTCTTCTCCTGCATCTCGAAACTGACGGCCACCACGCCACGGCCAGGAGTGGAACTGCGGCGGATGTAGGCCAAGCAGGTGCTCATGAGAGGGATACTAACAGGACGCCAGTACCTCGGCAAGGGCCAG
>PLMA01000053.1 GCA_003141455.1 Chloroflexota bacterium
CTGTTTTCGCTTGACATTCGCAGTAGTCGTCCATGTTTTGGATGGGGTCGTCCAGCAATACCCACGAGACACCTCCCGCTGGCCTCATCAGGCTGAGCGAGAGGAAGATGCAGACGCCAACGGCGTTCAGCTGGGCGCTGCTAAACATCATGCTGACGTTGCCGGTCGTGTCGCCACGCCGTGCCCGATAGTAGACCTCCCCTTTGCCGTCGAAGTTGCCGTAGGTCACGTCAAGCTCGTCGAAGAGCGGATGCGGGTTGAGCCGTTGATATAGGGCGCGTAGGACCGGCATCTGGGCTGCAATCATGCCCTGAACGATCTCGATCTCTGCCGCCTTGGCATCCCTCGTCAATCGCTCCAACATAGACATCGCTGTTTTCAAGCGCTGTTCTTCCGCGACCAAGGGAGCACACTCACTGCGGAGCCGGAGTTCCATTGCGCGCGCAGTAGCCAGGTCCCCTTGGTCTACTAGGGACTTCGTTTGGCCTTGGATCCCGACAAGCTTCGACCTAAGGTCGAGGAGGGATCGCGCCTCCGACCCGGCGACCCTAATAACACCTTCAAGATCTCCAGATGAGGGGAAGGCGGCTAGAAGTTGCGACTCTCCGTTCTTCCATGTGTCAACGGCCCGTCGACTCGCCAATGAGCGTTTGGCCACGTCGGACTCGCTCCGGCGAATGTCCGCCAGGCGTAGATCGATCCCATCGGTGGCCGCCTTCGCAGCACTCAAGCCACCTTCGACTCCGGCGCGACTCTCGATGATCGAACGCTCCTCCACGGACAGCGACTTACTTCTTTCCGTGAGACTTGCCAAGACATTCTGAGCGTTGATCTTGTTCTGGCATACCGGGCAGTGGTCGGTCTGAATGAACGCTTTCGCACTGACCAAGAATCGCGCGAATGCCTCGCGCTCGGTCCGTCTTGCCTTGAGCCCGCCTTCCAGTTTGGCAAGTTCCGACGAACGCTCGCCGACTTCTTTCGCGAGGGCGCTTCGTTGCAGTTCCAAAGCCTTCCGTTGAGTGCCGATCGCCGTCTCACGCGCAGCAAGTTCTGGAAGCGCCGATCGGGCCGCCCCGATCGCAGCCTGACCGGCCTGGAGAGTCTGGGCTTCTGATATCGCTGCCGCGCAGGTGCCTGCCCGTGTCTCGATCTGAGCCAAGAGATCATTGGCAACCGAGAGGATCCGAGAGGGATCGGTCGAGGTCAGACGCTTAGGCCACTTCAAGCCGACAGCGCGTCCAGCCGCCTCCAGATCGGCAAGCTCGCGGCCAATCCGCTCGACCGTGATCTCGGATTCAACCCGCGCGCGGTCAGCGAGCGCGGCAACGCGAGCTTCGGCGTCCCTGAGCCTTGCGTTCGTGCTCCGGATTGTCATCCCGAGCGAATCTGCTTGGCCAGTTGCGCGCCCGCTAGATCCGTCAATCCACCTGTAGAACTGTCTGACCGTTTCCACGCCCAGGAGTGTGGAAAGGGAGTCGAAGCGTTCACGTGGAGTCGCGTCCCTGACGAACTTGCCGATCCGGTCCTGGATTAGGCATTGGCTGCGAAGGTAGGCTGTCTCGCCCGCGTCACCCCTCGGCGAACCGGTGAGCTTCCCAACAATATGGGCCGCCGCAGCGCCGCGGGCTTCGTTACCTGTGTCATCACGCACAACGAACGTGTCGCTCGACCTCCGCCAATCGCGCGTGCGCCTCACGTCGTAACCCCCGCCGTCCGAGGTCAGGCTCAGAGCCACCTCAGTCTGACGCGGTGTAAAGCGGTTCGCCAAATAGGTGTCCCCGACTGCGTCTCGCGTCGATGGGAGACGGGAAACCTTGCCGAAAAGCGCCCACTCGATTGCATCGAAGAAGGTTGTCTTCCCCGTGCCATTTGGACCCACGAGGACAATGGCATCGGCGTCGCAATCGAGTTCGATTGGCGCGGCGAAGGCCCGAAACCCCTCCAGTTTCAGATTGACAAGCATCAGCCGGCCTCCGACGGACTGCCGGTATCAGCCAGGAATGCAATCGGGTCGAAATGTGAGTTGTTGAGATTTCGGACCAGATCCTCAACGACCCTCGGATCGTTGCCTCGGCTCACGAGGCAGTCCTCTAGCAGTCTTTCGACGCTGAATGTGCCCTCGAGTTCCGTTGGAGCGAAAGGGAACAGCAACAGGAGTTGTCGTTTCAGGGCTTCAGCGTGGTTGGCGCCGGCTCGCACGGCATCGCTGTCGACCACAAGCCTCCGGCAGTAATTGAGATCGCGCTGGACTGCGATCAGCTCATCCTCTGGGACCATCCCGAACTTTCCCACGGCCAGAAGTAGGTACGCCTCCCACACCTTCGGGTCGCCCCGAGGGGACATGACCGCTGCGATCGTTGCAGCCAAGGCGGAAGAGGCCGCGCTGAGCTCAGTTGCCGCAATCTCAGCACCAAACACGATGGCAATGTCATTCTCCGCGACGATACCGAAGCGGGATAACAACGGGTCATGGCTTTTGGTCTGAACCCGCCACCCATTGGTTGAGAAGAGCTGAGCCATGCAGTCAACAAGATCACTCATCTTCCAGCCTCATCCGGAGAAACCGCCAGCCCCGACACGGAAGCCAACGCGGCCTGCTTGACCGCCTCAGAGAGGTGCCCGCCATCGACCCCATCGGACGCCAGGTTGAACACCGTGTTCGCGTCCTGCCACGTCAGAACTCTGATAGCCCCTCCGCGGGCGACATCGGCTCTAGCGCGCCCGCGAGCGACTGAGTAGGGGGACGTGGGGGCCATTAGCGGTCCTATTCCTCCCACCGCCAGGCCAACAAACACAGTTGCCGGCGTCGCGTTCCTCGACACAGCTGCCACCGCAGCGGCACAAACCTCGCCGCGCCGCTGGTCCGGGGCGCACAGCACTGGCAGCACCGGAACTGGCCCAGAGGCGGCGGGTGAGATCACGTTGACGTGGCCTTGCCGCGCCTCGTCTAGAGAGGCAGCGCCGGACCATAAGAGGATGCCCGTCCAGGCCCAGTAGCGACCGACCACCTCCGCCGTGGGGACGATCGGGGCATACAGCGATTGCCCAATTCCAGGCATCGCCGACTTCAGCAATGACTGGGCTCCAGCCTGTCCCAGGGCACGCCATGCTCTCCTGACCTGATCCACGGCTTGGACGAGCTCCGAGGGCGTGACCCTGGTTGGCGCCAGCAGATTCTCGACCAAGGCCTTCGCCTGGCCCATGGGCGCTGAGAGTAGGAAAGGGTAGATCTGCTCTCTCAGAGCCTCGAAGAACGACCGGGCGTCCACTTCGAGGTATTTGTCGTCCGTCACGCCGAGAGCAGCGAGGAAAGCTGCAGAGCGCTCGCGTTCCTCAGCCTTCTCTTTGGCGAGGCGGTCCACGACCCAGTCCAGCCCCGACGCGTCACGTCGAATGTTCTCAATCGTGCGCGTGGCGGCTCTCGACGCACCTGAGTAGCCGACGAAAAGCAGGGACGACGACAGAACGTTTGAGGCCAGCAATGCCTGGGCCCACTCGGAGCCCCATTCGGGCGAGTCGACATCTGAACGCCGAGCTTTGATGGCCTCGGCCTGTTCGATGCAGCCATTGAGTTTGGCGACACGCGCGGATCTGGCGTCGGCTGTTGCCATCTCTTCGGTTCGCCGAATCGGCGAGTACGGCACCCTGAGATCACGTAGTGCCAACTCCAGACAGGTGTCCCAGTTCGTGGTCAAGATCGTATCTACGATGCCCTCGGCCACAAGTTCGGCGAGCACCTGGTGGCAGACGTTGGTAGGTCGGACGCGCCATTTTGCGATGGGGAGCGCCGCAGCAAACGCCTGTCCGTTCCCGCTCTCGGCCCAGCAGTCCTCCGCAATCTGCTCAAGATCATCTCCGGCTTTGCCATGCCCATCTTCTATGAGTTGAGCGGCTAGTTCTGACGCGCAAGGGAGCGACGTCGGCGGTGACATCGATATCCCAGCGCCGACGAACGGGGTGACCTTGCCTTGTCGCAGACGCGCGAGCAACGCGCGCGGAAGCTCACTAGGAGCAGGGTCCTCCGCTGGCATCGGTGCCGCCATCTTGACAGGCGGGTCCTCAGACATCAGCCTCGCCCGATCCTGCCGGCCCACTGTCCCGGCCCTCGCGTTATCGGGACCCGCAAGGTCGACATACTCACGGCGTTACGACCTCGGAATGCGCGCGCTCAACCCAGAGTTCGGTCCGGGAGGGAGACCCAAGGCGGTGTCGACGCCCTTGTGAGAACGGAGGTCCTCCAGGAGGCGCCTAGGGTCCACAAGTGCCCCGATCATCGCCGTGGACTCGGGACGGGGAGCAGCAACCTCTTTGACCCGAATGACCTCGAGCCACTCGATGCCATCAGCAATCGCGCGCAGGCACAACGCTCGCAAGTAGAACCGATTGAACTCACCTTGCCCAAATGTCTGGCCTGCGTCGGAAGGGACGCGCTTCGAATACACCGTTGTCCCTCGGTGGGCCTGCTCGTACTCCACGAAGGTCCCCTCCGCCTGCAGGGCCCGGCTGAGACTCTCGTCGTCGCCCGACTGGAACGCCTCTCGCAGGAGTTCAGGACAGGCTTCTGCCCCGCCCGGCGTGAAGCGAGTGCTGAGGTAGAGTGTCTGCTCGTTGAGGTCGAAACCGAGCTCGCCCACCATCAAGTCACGAGTTCGGTTGTCCAGATCATCCAAACGCAAAACCATGACGATCCCCCCTGGTTACCTACGCCTACGGACGCCGGTCAGAGCTTACGCCCACGTCGCCGATACTTGCGGGCCGTTTTCGCGCGCTTGCTCGAGAGTCCGGGGGCCATCCTGCCAACAAGCCGCAGTGCCACGGAACGGCGGGCGCACAGCGAGCTTGATAGCCGCGTTGATCAAGGCCTCCAACGCCCCAGGGTCTACGGTCTCTGGCATTCCCGCTGGCTCTCCTCCGTACCACGCCGGCTCGGTGACGCTGGCCAGTGACAGAGACCTGGCAATCCCTGAGGTCCCGGCGCTTCGAATCCGTCCGTCCAGCGTCGGTTGGCGACGGGAGCAGGCAGGCCGTCCATCGGCAGCAAGGCGTCCTTTTCGACCATTCGAATCGCTGGTCTCGAAGTTGGCGTTGCCGGCGGGCGGCGTGCCGTCGACCCAGCGCTTGTCGTTGCGGAGCAGCTCGCCGCGCCAGTCGCTGTCGTTGAAGGGTGGATTGGCCAGGACGTAGTCCGCCTTGAGGTCCTGGAAGGCGGCGGCGTGGAAGCTGTCGCCCTGGGCGATGTTGGCACCGATGCCGCGTATGGCGAGGTTCATGTTGGCCAGGCGCCAGGTGGTGTAGTTGGACTCCTGGCCGTAGATGCTGATGTCGCCGACGCGGCCGCGATGCTCCTCGATGAACTTCTCGCTGCTGACGAACATGCCGCCCGAACCGCAGCAAGGGTCGAAGACGCGGCCCTTGTACGGCGCCAGCATCTCGACCAGCACGCGGACGACGCGCGATGGCGTGTAGAACTGGCCGCCCTTCTTGCCCTCGGCGCTGGCGAACTGGGCGAGGAAGTACTCGTACACGCGGCCGAGGATGTCCTTGGCTCGGTCCGCCGGGCTGCCCAGGCCGATGTCGCTGACGAGGTTGATCAGCTGGGCGAGGCGGGCTTTGTCGAGGCCGGGGCGCGCGAAGTCTTTCGGGAGAACGCCCTTGAGGATGGGGTTCTCGCGCTCGATGGCGTCCATGGCGTCGTCGACCGTGCGGCCGATGGTCGGCTGCGGAGCTTGCGCCTTGAGGTGGGACCAGCGGGCTTCCTTCGGGACCCAGAAGATGCTTTGGGCCTTGTATTCGTCGGGGTCTTCGGGGTCGGCGCCTTCGGCTCGGGCGGCCGCGGCGGCCAGCTCGGCGTGCTTGGCCTCGAACGCGTCGCTGATGTACTTGAGGAAGATGAGCCCCAGCACGATGTGCTTGTACTCGGCGGCGTCCATGTTGTTGCGGAGCATGTCGGCCGACTGCCAGAGCTTGGCCTCGAGGCCGTTGGTGGCGCTGGTCTCGGGCGAGGCGGAGCCGGCCGTTCACTGGCCTGAGGCGCGGCTGGTTCGAACTCCGCGTGGGCTCACATTCGACCCCCAAGTTCGGACGCCAATCCGGGCGCGCGACCACGACGGAGCGCGGTACACCCGGATTTGTCCAGCCTACTCCGCACGAGCGCCCCGGTGTTGCGGATACGTACGCAACGGCCAGTGCATTCCGGAGTAAGTAGCGGTTGAGAGCCGATCGGTACCGTCCTTCGAGTGTTCGATTGGGATCCGCAGAAGGCGCTCGCCACCTTTCGCCGCCGTGGCATCTCGTTTGAGGAGGCCGCCACGGTTCTGGACGACTGGCGGCAGGTCACCGTCGAGGATGTCGAACACTCGATCCACGAGCAGCGTTGGACAACCATTGGGCTCTCGGACCAGGCGCGGTTGCTGGTCGTGACATGGACCGCTCGAGAAGGTAGAGTGCGCGTGATCTCCGCACGGCGCGCCTCGAAGCGCGAACGAAATGTCTACGAACGCTGACGCGGGTCGCGTCACTGCCTCGGAGGCGGCATCGGTCCTCCAGGACCCCCTCGGCTTGACCGGCGCACCGATGCCGGACGGCTCCCCTCCTGAACGGGGCTGGATGGCTGGCCGTCTGATCGACGGCTTTGAGCTGGCCATCGACGGGCAGGCGCCCGAATGGAGCCCGCCCCGCTGGCTTCGCGCGTTAGAGGCCGGGGGATACGACCCCTCGGTGGACAGCGACCCCGTCTTCGTCCTGACGCACATCACCGACGGCGAACTGAGAAGGTTCGCCTCCGTCAGGGAGGCGTTGCGATACGGTCGGTCATTGATCCTCCGCCGCCGCAAACCGGTCCACCCTGACTCGCTTTCCATCGACTGCCGCACGAAGTCCGGACTGATCGTTCCCGTGGTCTGGGGCCGAGCCCTCATCGGAATGGCGCGAGGTGCGCTCGAAGCCGAGCCGATCAAGGTAGTCACTGCACCTCGGAACTGAACGGACCCAACGAGCGGACGCGCGTCGGGTCTGCGAATGGGCGCCGTGAAGGCTCAGGTGATCGCGGGATAAGCGCCTCTCGCTACTCTCGGCCTCTAAAGCCAATCGACCGTTCATTGAACCCCGGAGGGGCCGCCGGTGCCATATCAGGCCGTCTTCTATCGCGACGAGGACGGCAGAGAGCCGGTCAACGACTTCATCGCCGCCCTCGAGCCTCGAGCGCAGGACAGCATCGACTGGATGATCGGCCTGCTCAACGGCCTGACCGAGGAAAATCCCGAACTCGGTCATCCGTACACTTCCGCGCTCAAGGGAGCGAAGTATCGAGCATTTCGCGAGCTCCGCGCCCACCACGGCAAGACGCGCTACTGGATCATCTTCCGGAGATCGGGTCGGCTGTTCGTGCTCCTGCACATGCTGCCGCATCAGGGCAACGACATACCGAAAGCAGACAAGGACGTCGCCGTAGCCCGGTGGGAGGACTTCAAACGCCGCGTGGACGCCCCTGCTCGTACGCCGCCACGCGCCGCTGGATCGGACGCCCCCTGATGCGGTCGATTGACATACTTAGCACGCGTGCTAAGGTGATCGCCATGGACAGTCGGACCCAGCAACCCATCAGCCCCATTGGACAAACCAGCGACGAGGCGGCGTCCGAGCGATACGGCCACGACGCGGCCTACCGCGCGGCGCATGGCCGGCTCGCTCCGTACCGAGTCATCGCTCGGGCAGTCATCCTCAACCGCGTTGCCAAGCACCTGACACAGCGCCATTTGGCCGGGATGCTTGGCACCACCGATTCCGCCATCTCTCGAATCGAGAGCGGAGAGCGCGCCATCAGCCTGGAGACTCTCCGCAAGCTCGGGGTGGCTCTCGACATCGTGTTTCTGGTGGGTTCAACCGCGGCGGCCACCGCCTTGGCAGCAGACCCGCGCGCCGTAGTCGTGCCTGAGGCGGGCACCGAAACGTCGTTCCGGCCCAAAGTAGGATGATCGGCACCATGCTGCGCATTCGATCCGCAAAGGCACTCGATGACTACTGGGTCCGGCTAACGCTAACCGACGGCGAGACTGTCGAGCGCGATCTCACCGACATCATCTGGGGTCCTGTCTTCCAGCCCTTGCTCGACGACTATGCACGCTTCCGGCAAGTCAAGGTGGAGGCCGGAACGCTCACGTGGCCCGGAGATCTCGACTTTGACCCGGACACGTTGATCTGGGGTGGTGCGCCCCCATCCGAGCCGGGCTCTCGACCGCCGCGGTTCCTTCGGCTCGCGCGTCGTTCGCCGTCGCCGGCAAGTTAGAGGTTCGGGCTCCGCGAGGGCTCCACATTCGGGGCCGCTTCCTGACCGTGGTAACCTCCGACAGCGGTCACGGGCCACGCATCACTTCCGCACGGCGCGCCACGAAGCGCGAACGAAATGCATACGAACACCAGCGCCCTCTCGGCTCCGACCAGGCGGGCCAGGGCCGGTAGAGAAGCCGGCCGGCACGCGAGCCCTTCCAGAGACGGCTTCGGCATCGTTATCGACGGCGCCGTTGGGTATTCACTTCGGCTCACCCCATCGAACAAAGTCCTTGGTCGATTCGCGTCCACGCAGGAGGCGTGGCCGGCCGTTGTCGCCGCGGTCGAGGCCGGTCGGTCGCCTCGGATGCTCGTCCTCCATTGGCACGGCGCCGATGGATCCCACGGCCCGGTCTCGAGCGGCATCACGCTTGAGTACGTAGCCCGATCTGGACTCGGTCTGCCCGCCGACCACCTGCGCTCGCCGAATCAACGCGAGCGCTGATCTCAGGGTTCCCCAACCCGCAGCGCGGGCTCGGGGTTGGCGCAAAGTCGCTGCCGCGGATCTCCCGGGCGCGCCCCGTCAGTTCGAGGAAATCACCCGGGCTGGCCACCGGGGGCGATGAGGCCATAGCGGGCCACGAGATCCGGAACCTCCGACATGTCGAAGGAGAGGCCGAAACGCCCCGCAATCTCGCCCATGGTCGATGGGTCGGGAACCCGGCCCGCCGCCGCGACCGCCTCGGCCAGCTCCACGAAGTACTTCTCGAAACCGGCCGGGCTGATGATCTCGATCATGCGAGCGGGAGTGCTGCCGGCGTTCCACATCGAGTGGAGCTCGCCGCGCGGCTTGACGATGTAGCCGCCGGCCGCGAGCGTGACCTCCTTGCCGTCTGACCGGAAGCCGATATCGCCCATGACGACGTACGAGATCTCGTCCTCGAGCGTGTGACGGTGCGGCGGGACGAGGACACCCGGCGAGAAGACGTGCTCGACGATCGAGATCGAACCCGTCTCGGCGGAGGAGAGCCGCGTCGTTGCCGTTAGGCCGGGGATGAGCGGGGCATCTGGGCCGTTTGGTTCGACCACCGCGAGGTGCGCTTTGTTCAATGTGAGCATGGTGGATCTCCTTGGATGCGCGATCTCCTGGAAGTTCGTGAGTCAGCGGTGTATCGTGATCGCGATGATCCTCACGCGGAATGGCGCATCTGTCAATGGCTGAACAGAACCGTCTCACGAAAGCTAGCCGGCCGTACCGTCTGCGAGCTCGCGCAGCCGCCATGGACCGGACCCACGAGCGCATCACGCACGCGGCGGTGGAGCTCCACGGGACGATAGGGCCGGCCGCCACGACGATGAGCGCGGTCGCCGAACTCGCCGGCGTCACCAGGGCAACGCTCTACCGCCACTTTCCGAACGAGGAGGCGCTCTTCACGGCATGCAGCTCAGACTGGCTCGCCGCGAACCCTCGTCCGGACACTTCGGGTTGGGTCGCCGTCGCCGATCCAGTTCGCCGGTTCAGCGCCGCACTGGCCGAGCTCTATGCCTACTACCGCTCGACCGAGCAGATGCGGACGAACCTCCTCCGAGATATCGCCGTGATCCCGGAGATGTTCCGCCCCGGCATCGTCGCGTTCCCGACCACCACGGTCCAGGTCCTCGAGGCCGGTTGGCCGGCACAGGCAGGGGCGCACCTGCGGCATGCCGCCATCGGGCACGCGGTCGGCTTCGAGACGTGGCGATCACTGGCCAGAGAGGGATTGACGAACGCGCAAGCCGTAGAGCTGATGGTTCGGTTCGTCAGCTGTATCGGCGACTAAGCCCGGTCGGCTCGCTGGCTACCCCCAGGCCACACTAGCCGCCAGGCCCTCGGCCGCCGGCTCGCGGCGTCACAATAGGGGTCGACCACACTCGGCCAGCCTCGTCACGGAGAGCGGAAGCAGTGCATCGACCAAGGGGCGAACTGCGCGTCATAACCGGCCCTATGTGCTGCGGCAAGAGCGAAGAGACGATGCGAGAGCTGCGCCGCGCCGTGATCGCGGGCCGGCACGTGCTCTTGCTGCGCCCGGCCGTCGACACTCGGACCGATACGGACCAGGCCCGCAGCCGATCGGGAATGACGTTCCCCGCCCAGACCCTGACGGGCTCGGGGCAGATCCTACCGGCGGTCGAGGCGGCGGGCGCCGACTTCGTAGCCCTCGAAGAAGGCCAGTTCTGGGACGACGGGATCTTCGCCGCCGTTCAAACGATGGTCGACAAGCACCTCGTTGTGATCGTCAACGGCCTCAACCAGGACTACCTGGGCCGGCCGTTCGGGCCGATGCCGACTCTTATGGCCCTTTCGGACGAGGTAAGGAGCCTCAAGGCGATCTGCCAGGTCTGCGGCGAAGAGGCCACCAAGACGCAGCGCCTCCACGCCGACGGTTCACCCGCGGGACCGGACGAGCAGCTCATCCTTCCGGGCGGGTTCGAGCAGGACCACGTGGTCGATCGATACGAGGCGCGCTGCCGGCTGCACCACGTGATCGGGCCAAGACACCAGCGTCGGCGCCAGGCGTTGACTCAGCCGCCCGCGCACCGGCCCGCTCAGTAGGGCGCTCCCTCGGCCAGAAGCGAGTCGAGAGTCTGCTTGTCGAACGGACTCTTGCCCGTCTTGAGGGTCGCGATCCAGCCCTCGCGCTGGGTTCCCAAGGTGTCGCCCTTGCCGTTCTGTTTTGCCCAATCCACCATGGTCTGGAAGTCCTCGATGGCGCCGGCGTAGTCTCCGGTAATGGCCCGGGCCACTCCCCGACTGTCGCGATAGCCCGCCTGGCTATCCGGCGGCGTCAGGGCAATCGCCCGCTCGCAGGCCGGCATGACCTGGGCAGCGAAGCCGCTCAGGCTGCCCCACCAGCACATGGTGTTGTTCGCCTCCGGATCGCTTGAAGCGACGACCCACTTGAGCCCGTCGCCGATGGTGGTCTTGGCCGTGTCGGCGTTGCCCGCCGCCTGCTGCGACCGCGCGAGCTGGGTGATCTGATATACCCCACTCGCCGCGATCGGCTGGTCCGGACACGTGTTCCGGAAGGGCTCATCCGGCATAAATTGCGACCACTCCAGGCCGTTGAGATTGCGACCCGCCAGCCCGCACACCAGCGACTGCCAGTGCGTCATCGCCATGTCCCACACGAAGATGCTTCCCTCCCCGTCCACGCCCACGAGCTGCGACCCGTCGGCGCTGAAGGCAAGGCCTGATATTCCCTGCGACGGTCCCGGGAGTGAAGACCCGAACGGTTGGCCGGTGGTCGAGTCCCAGAGACGAACTCCCGACTCCACGCCGCCCGATGCCAGGAGTTTGCCGTCCGGGCTGAAGGCCAGCGCCGAAACGGTGTTGTAGTAACCGACCATGGGCAGGCCGAGCGTCTTCCCGGACGCCACGTCGTTCAGGCGGATGGCATTGAAGTTGGCGAGGGCCACGGTCTTCCCGTCGGGACTCAGCGCGGCCGTGACATCGTTCTCGCCCTGGATCGTCGTGAATGTCAAGTCGCGGGTCGTCCAATCCGACCCGGGCCCCTGGGTTCCCCAGCTGACGAACGTGGCGAAGCCTCCCGCCATGGTGAAGAACAGGCCCGACGAATCCAACACGAACCCAATGGATCTGATGGCCTTGGAACTGTCGAACGGGTTGTTGAAACTCCTCCCCGCGTAAGACCTGGACGCGACGACTTGGCGGCCGGACACATCCCAGATGGTCAGCTGATCTTCCACCCCTCCGGCGGCCAGCCACTTGCCGTCGGGGCTGAAGGCCAGACACCAGACCGCGGTCCCCTTGGGGGTCAGTGGGCCGCCCACCTGCTGGCCGGTTCCAGCGTCCCAGAGATGAACCAGCTTGTCGTCACCTGCGGAAGCCAGCACCTTGCCGTCGGGGCTGAAGGCCAGAGGCCCTTTTGCCCCGGCACCGGACGGCGTCTGGCCGATGGTCTGCCACGTTGCGGTGTTCCAGAAGCGAACGACGCCGTCAGAGCCGGCCGTCGCCAGCACGTTGGCGTTTGGTCTGAATGCGATCTCGTCAACGGAAGTCGTCCCCGCCGGCACCCTGGTAGTGAGGGGCTCGTTCTGCAGGTCGTACACCTCCACGTCGCCCGCCAGCGAGCCGGCCGCCAGGGAGTGACCGTCGGCGCCGAAGGCAAGGGTTACGACTCCCGCCCTGGCGCCGAGCAGCTGGCTCCCGACCTGCCTGCCGGTGGCGGCGTCCAGGAGTTCGATCTCCTTCTTGCTGGCCAGCGCGATGACACTGCCGTCGGGACTGTATGAGACCGACTCGATGTTGTAGTTCGTGTCGACCGACAGGGCGTCGCGCACAGGCAGCCGGGTGGCAGTATCCAGCACCAGGAGGTTGGACCCGGCTACGGCAAGTTGCTTGCCATCCGGGCTGTAGGCCAATCCGGCGATCCAGCCTCCCTCCCCGGGCGCGCTCCCTGACAGCTTGACCACATCCATGGCCTGACCAAGTTGCTTGCAGGTGGCAACGCTGTAGATGGTCACGACCTGGCCGATTTCGCTTGTGCCGAGGGCGACTTCGGAACCGTCCGGGCTCACGGCAATTGCGCTGGCCGACCCGTGGTCCACTTTCGGACCGATGGACGGGCAGAGGGTCTTGCGCCCCGCGACCGAGTACAGGACCGCGGAGGCGTCGTTGAGGGCTACCGCAAGAGTCTTGCCGTCATGGCTGAAGGCCAGCCCGTCTACCCAAGTTCCCCCGCCTGGGGCGACGATTTCCGGTGTGTATCCGCCGGCTACGTCCCAAAGCACGATCTGGCCGCCTGGCGACCCCGTCTTGCCTCCCTCACCGGACGCCAGGTACTTCCCATCCGGGCTGAAGGCGACGGCCGCGAAGCCGCCATCGGTGGCCTTGAGTGGAGCGTGAGAAGCCTTGCCCGTCGCCGTATCCCAGAGGCCGATTGTGCCGTCCGAGCTGGCCGAGGCAACCGTCTTGCCATCGGGGCTGACCGCTACTCCACCAACTTTATCGGAGTGGCCGGCGATGATGAAGCGAAGCTGGGGAGTGTAGAGGATCAGGCGCAGCAGGCTGCTGCGCGCGTCCATCGTGTCGGCATGGCGATAGGCCTCTATGGCCAGCAGCATCCCCTCGTCGAGCTGCTGGCTGTCGATCTGGTTGATGGCGGCCGCGGCGAGCTGTCGAGAGACCGCGATGTCGCGCTGCTGCACGGCGACCTGGCCCTGCTGAACCGCCACCTTGCGCTGCTGCTCGGCCACGGCCTCCGCCGTCGCCCGAGCGTTCGCTTCGCTGACGGCCTGGTTTCGCTGGCCCCAGGCCACCACGCCCAGCGACGAGGAGACGATGAGCCCCACCGCCACGGCGGCCAGGACGTAGCGCTGGCGGCGCCGCGCCTTGCGCTCGAGCTTCAGGGTCTCGAGCTGCCGTCGCGTCTCCTCCTGCCGGGCGGCGGTGGCGAACTCCACCTGGAGCGAGGTGGGGGCCGGGTCGTGGCCGGCCGCCCTGATGAGCTGCTGCTCGGCCGCTTCGAGCGCGGAGCCGCGGATGAGGTAGCTGGGGTCACGGCGGTTGTTGTCCCAGCGCAGCGCCTCGACCTGGAGGCCGGTGTGGTACTTGACCCATTCCCAGTCGGTGTGGATGGCGACGCTCAGCTTTAGCAGGGCGTCCTGGAACTGGGGCAGCTTGGGGAAGGCGACCTCCCGGTCCTCCGCCTTGTCCGACGTGGCCCCGGGATCGACCTCCACCCGGAAGATCTGGTCGCGCTCGAAGACGACCCAGTTGAACTGGGGCAGGTCCGGCGCCAGGCCGCCGATCTCTTCGGGCGTCAGCTGGTCGACCAGAACGGGAACGATGCGCTTGTGGTTCTTGAGAGCCAGCTCGATCTCGTCCCGACAAACCTTGGAGCCGATCGAGTGGCGGCTGATCAGGAGCATGAAGATGTTGGCGCCCTCGATCGCCTCGGTGATCTCCTGCCACCACCGCTCCCCTACCGGAATCCGCTCCCAGTCGATCCAGGTGTCGATCTCGCTCTGCTGGAGGGCCTCGCGGAGCAGGCGCGCGAACGCGATGTCGCGCCGCGAATACGAGATGAACACATCGGACATGTCCCTGCTCCGATTCCTGGGATGAGAGGCGCTAGGCCACGGGTACGCGAGCCAGGGCAACCTCCGGGTCGCGCATCGCCATCATTGATACGCCGATGCCGTACGTCAGGAAATGACCCTGTGGGGTCAACTCGATCACGCAGCTCAGGTCATGAGTCGGTGGCAGAAGCCTGGCGAACCGCGGGGGCAAAGAGTCCCGATCTAGCGGGCAAGGCTCTCCAACGTGCGCCCTGGCACCGAAGCTGATCGCTGCGGGCGGGATCGGGAAGAGCAGTGACAGGAGCCCGCCACGGCGGACCGGTACCGTAAGGGCGACGAGCTGACCCTCCGCTATCGTGCGCGCCTTCCAGCTGCTTGCCGCGACGACTACCAGAAGGCGCCGTCCGTTGGTCCCGTACACAACGCCGCTCGATCGCGGTTCGCCGGAAGCGGTGACGTGACTCATGACGGCGAACGAGTGCTTGTCAAGCGTTCGCCAGACTTCCTCGACGGTGAGGCGTGGCGAAATCCCGGCGGACGTTGCGGTACTCATGGCTGCCTCCGAGGGAATGCTCCTAACGGCACAAGGCTACTCGGTAGAGCAGGATGCGGTGGCCAATCCGCGTCACGGACGGGGAGGTGCAGGACCCGGACACCGTTCTCCAGGGCCGATGAAACTGATCTAGATCGGGGGAGAGTATTGCCAGTAGCGCCGGGCCGAGCATCATTCCCGTGGGGCTTCCGAGATGACCTGGATGAGGGATGAGTTGATCGCCGGCGACGCGATGTCCTTTGCGCACCAGCTCGCGGACGTGGGCTGGAACGTCCTGGCCGAGGCCGGTCCGGTCGCTGCGATCCTCCACGGGTCGCTGGTCACGGGCGACTTCGTTCCAGGTCGGAGCGACGTCGATCTGCTGTTCGTCGTCGAGCGCTCGCTCACAGACGAACAGACCGGCCGATTGCTCGACGCCGTTCGCAGAGCGGACCATGAAGGGCCGCCTCTTGATCTCCGGGTCGTCACGCGGGCCGTCGCAGCCTCGCCGACCATGTCGCCGCCGATGGAGTTCTACTTCGGTCGCCACCCCGGAGAGCCGGACGAGATCGAGACGCGCTCGGCCGGGGAACCGGATCTCGTCGTGGAGTTCTGGGTTGCCCGCAAGCACGGGCTGAGCCTCCGCGGTCCCGAGCCGTGCGAGATCATCGGCCCGGTCCCGAACGCATGGGTTCTGGGGAACGGACTGCGTCTCCTGGATCGGTGGGAGGGCCTGACCGACGACGACGCGAAGGCTGAGTTGATGGTGCTCACCGCCTGCCGGATCTGGCGCTTTGCAGCGGTGGGCGAGATCGCCTCGAAGTCCGCCTCTGCCAGATGGGCCTTCGGGCAAGTCCCGACCCTGTCGGCGATCCCCGCCGCCCTGCGTCGTCGTGGAGGAGAGGCGGGGGTCTCGATCACCGAGCGCGAGATCGGGGACGTCCTCGCGACCGCGAAGCGCGCCACGAAGGCTCGGCTCTCGGCCACGTCACGCCTCCGCTGAACCGCCTTTCCGTCGCGACATGACAAAGGCCCTCGGAGTCGCCTCCGGGGGCCCGTTCAAGCTGGGTGTGTGGCTGGCGAGGAAGGATTCGAACCTTCAATCCCCTGATCCAGAGTCAGGTGCCTTACCGTTAGGCCACTCGCCAGCGAGGCAGGGCGAAATCCTATCAGGAAATGCCCTCGCGGCATCCTGTCGCCGCACCCAGAACGGGCGTTCGACATCTCCCGCCGGCTGTGGTATAGTCCTACAACGGCGTCAGAAGGCGTCGAACTGCGGCACACGATCGCTCCTCTCATCCGGTTCTCGGCGAGAAGGTTCGCTGGGGCCGCGCGAGAAGGAGTTTTCTTTTTGTACGCACAGACAGACAAGACCCTGACCTGCGTCGACTGCAATCAGGAGTTCGCGTTTACCGCCAGCGAGCAGCAGTTCTACGCGGATCGGCAGTTCAGCGAGCCGCGCCGCTGCTCACCGTGCCGCGCAGCCAAGAAGGCTGCTCGCGGTGACGGCGGCAGCGGCGGCTACTCGAGCGGCGGCTACTCCGGTGGCGGCAACAGCGGCGGCTATTCGAGCGGCCCGCGCGAGATGTTCAGCGCCACGTGCTCCAGCTGCGGCCGCGAGGCCCAGGTCCCCTTCCGGCCCACGGGCTCGAAGCCGGTCTACTGCAGCGACTGCTTCACCAACCAGCGAGCCTCGAGCAACCGCTACTAGTCCGCGACTCAACCAAAGGAGCCCGATGACATCGGGCTCCTTTTCGATTCCACCTGCGGACTCGAGCGCCTGCGACGAGGCTAGAATCTCGGCGTGAAACGCGCTCCTGCAGATGGCTGGCTCCTCCGCGACGCGATCCCAGATACAGACGCCGCGGCATGCCTCGACGTCTATGCGCCGTTCATCCGCGACACGAGCGTGTCATTCGAAGAGATCGTGCCGACGATTGAGAAGTTCCGCGACCGGATGCGCGCCAACATCGCCACACATCCCTGGCTGGTTCTCGTGGTCGATGGCCAGGTCGTGGGTTACGCATATGGATCGCAACACCGATCGCGCGCCTCGTATCGCTGGGCGACGGACGTGACGGTCTACGTCGATCCCGCGCACCGCGGTGTCGGGGCCGGTCGCCGCCTCTACGGCGCCCTCCTGGAGCGCCTCCGCCACCAGGGTTTCCAGGTCGCCTGTGCCGGCATCACGCTTCCCAACGACGCCAGCGTGGGCTTACATCGAGCCATGGGCTTCGAAGCGGTCGGCATCTACCGGCGGATCGGCTGGAAGGCGGGCACCTGGCACGACGTGATGTGGATGCAACTGGAGCTGGTCCCCCCAACCGATGCGGCGCCGCCGGAGCCCCTCAGGCCCAGCGGCTAGGGTCCGTGGGTATCTAGACGACGCTGCTCTACCAGATGCCGGGGATAAGGCGGGCGCGGCCCTTGCAGTACTCGAGGTAGCCATCTCCGAGCCCAGCGCGCAGAGCGGCCTCCTCAACCCTGATCCGCCACAGGAGTCCCATGGTCGGCAGTACGACCATCACCACCGCGGCGGCCAGATCGCCCAGGGTGAGGCCGAAACCGAGCAACAGGATCAGCAAGCCCAGGTAGGAGGGGTGGCGGACGAACCTGTACGGCCCGCCGGAGACTACCGTCTGCTGCGGCCGGACCACGACCGTCGTCGTGAAGGACCGGCCCAGGGTGAGCACTGCCCACAGACGCAACAGCATCCCGGCCCAAGCGATGATGAGTCCCACGATGAGCCAGACGACCGGGCCGGGAAGGCTCAGGGCATCGCGAGAGGCGAGCGCCAGGCCTGCTCCGAAGCCGACCACGATCCCGGCGGCGACCGCAATCACCGAACCCGCGTCCTGGTTGCTCTTCCAGGCCCCCGAGCGCAAATCCCTGAACGACAGGACCCGTTCACCGATGACCCAGACGGCCGCGGTCACCCCGAACAGGATCTCGGCGGCGGGCTGCGACAGGACCAGAGTCACGTGCCACATTGTGTACGGCCCGCACACAGCGCGCTCGATTCGCTTGGCGGAGCGGGGCGGTCGAGCGGAGCTCGGTGGCTCAGCCCCCGGCGCCCCGGAGCCGCTCGAAGAGGTCCCGGTCGAGGTCGCCGATCCCGGGGATGGCCGCGTTGGCGGCTCCCGCGGCGGCACCCAGCCGCATCGCGTCCTCGAGCCCGCCTCCGTGCACAAGGCCCATGGCGAGCCCGGCGAGGAACGCGTCGCCGCTCCCGACCGGGTAGCGCCCGCGGGCGGCGGGCGGACCCAGGCGCACCTCGCGCCCGTCTGCCGCGAGGCCAACCGCCCCGCGATCCCCGAGGGTCACGATCACTTCGGCGGCGCCGAGCTCGCGCAACCGCCCGGCGGCACCGAGCGCCGCCTCGGGGCCATCGACGGCGAGGCCGGTCACCTCGGCGGCCTCGGCGGCGTTGATCTTGACGACGGCCGGGCCGCCATTTAGGACCCCAACGAGCGCCGGCCCGCTGATGTCGGCGAGGACCCGGACCCCGGCGGCGTGCGCCAGTCGAGCCAGCCGCGCGAACCCGTCCGGCGGTGCCCCGACGGGCAGGCTCCCGGAGAACGTCATCGCGCCGATCGCGCCGGTGTCAAGCTGCCTGCCCGCGGCTGCCTCCAGCGCGTCCCAGTCAGCGGCCTTGACCGCCTCGCCCCGCTCGTAGAACTCGGTGAGCCTCCCGCTGCTCCGGTCGAGGACGGAGATGCAGGTCCGGGTCTCCGCCGCGGTGGTCGCCACCACGACGTCCACCCCCGCCGTGGCGAGCCGGTCGCGGACCCATTCGCCCGCATGGCCCCCTAGCAGGGCGACGGCGGTGACCCTGCCCCCGATTGCCACGGCGGCCCGGGCGGCGTTCAGGCCCTTCCCACCCGGTCGTGCGGCGACGACCAGCGGGCGGTTGATCTCCCCGGTCGTGAGGTGCGCAACCTCGTATGTCCGGTCGACCGCGGGGTTCGCGGCGATGAACAGGATGCCGTCGCGTGCCGGGGCCATCAGTCCGTCCCGTCCGTCGCGGCCCCGGTGTTCGAGGTCAGCGCCGCGGCCACCTCGTCACGCGTGGGCTGGGCGTCCACGCCCCCGAGCGCACGCGTGGAGAGCGCCCCGCAGACCGCCCCGTACCGCAGCGAGCCGGCGAGGTCGGCGCCGTCGAGCCAGGCCCGGAGGAACCCCGCGTTGAAGGAATCGCCGGCGCCGGTCGTGTCTACCGGGTCGGCCGGCAGGGCCTGGACCCGGATCACCGGGCCGCCCGCTGAGCAGGCGAGCGCCCCCTCGGCGCCGAGCTTCACCGCGATGACCGGGCCGCCGTCTGTGCGTCCCTCCGCCCCGATGCGGGCCAGGGCCCGCGCCGCCTCCTCGACGTCGGCGACGCCCGAGATCAGCCGCGCCTCGGCCGCGTTCGGGAAGAAGACGTCGCTGGCTCGGAGCATGTCGCGAACGCCACCGTCCCACGCTCCGGTCGGATCCCAGTTCGTGTCGAAGGAGGTGGTGATCCCGCGTGCCCGTGCGGACGCGAAGAAGGCGGGCAGCCGTGACCGACTCGTCTCCTGCATATAGAAGCAGCCCGAGTGGAGGTGGCGTGCCCGGGCGAGAAGGGCGGCCGGGACGAGGTCCACGTCCATCGCGGCGATCGTTCCCAGCGCCGTCAGGATCGCGCGATCGCGACCGCTGGTGAGGATGACGCTCGCCCCCGTCGGGAGGCGTGGGTCCACCAGGACCGTCGAGACGTCGATGCCCCGCCCGCGGAGTGCCTCGAGCACGAACCGTCCGAACGCGTCGTCGCCGACGACGCCGAAGAACGCGACGTTGAGCCCAAGGCGCGCGGCCCCGCAGGCGAAGATCGCCGAGGAGCTGCCCACGGTCAGGTGGATCGACCCCACCAGGCGCTCCACCTCGCCGAATGCGGGGACGGGATCCGGGTCCGACACGATGACGTCGGGGTTGAGCTCCCCGATGACGAGGATGTCCAGGTCGCGCTCGGCCGTCATCAGTACGCCCTGTACCAGCCGTCGCCCGGCTCGGGCGCCGTGGCGATCCGGCCGGGGCGCTCATGCCAGGGATGTCCCTCGCGATCCACAAGGTCCACAAGGCGCTGGAGGCGCGCCCGGCCCTCGGTCGCGAGGAAAGCGTCACGGTCCTCCGCCGGGAGGGTCGCCGCCGGCGCCCACACCGACCGGCCCACGAGCACCCCGCTCGCCCCGGCGCGGCAGGCCGTCTCCACCTGGCCCTCGAATGTCCGGTCGTCCACGCCACCGGACAGGAGGACCCAGGGCAGGACGCTGGCGGCATCGAGCTCGGCGCAGGCCTCGGCCCACCTGGTCCGGTCCGTCACGCCCGCGTCGTACGGGAACTCCGCCTTGAGGATGTCCGCCCCCAGCGGCGCAAGGCGCCGGGCGGTCTCGACGACGATCCGCCGGCGCTCCTCGCCGCTGAGCTTCGCGCCCTCGACCAGCGAGAATGAGAGCGGCTCCAGAAACAGGGCGAGATCGGCGGCCCGGCACGCTGCGGCGACGTCCGCGACGAGCCGCTCCTGGTCGGCGGCGTTCACGGCCTCCGGGTGGTAGTAGACGAGGAGCTTCGCGGCCGAAGCGCCCATCCGCTTCGCCTTCTCCACGCTCCAGCCGTCGAGCACCCGGCTCACCCGCGCGGTGGGCGGGCCCTCGTAGCCGGTCGCCTCGATCGCGACGAGGAGCCCCGCGCGGGCCGGCATGGAGCCGTCGGCGATGCACTGCGCCGCTCCGATCTCGGGGTCGAGGAGCGTGCCGCTCGCCACCGGCGCGAGCGCGCGGACGACCGCGCGCTTGAACCCGACCATCTCGTCATACGTCACCGACGCGGGATCGTCCGGACGCAGCTCCTTGCGCAGGTTCTGGCGGTGGTCGAGCGCGAGCACGACGAAGGTTCCGCGCGCGGTCGCGCACGCCTCGATTCCGCGCCTGGCGCCGAGAACGGGAGTCACGATGGTCTCTCCTGGGCTGTGGGTTCCGCTCGTCCCCCGCGAATCTACCGCCTAACCCCGCCGCCGACAAGCGCAATCTGATCATCATTTGGCAATAATCCGATCAGATCGCGCCCACATTGTTGACAGTCCGAGCGGCTCTTGCTTAGAATGCGCGCCATGAACCGCCAGGACCGCGACACCCGCCTCGTGGAGCTGGTCCGTGCACGCGGCACGGCCCGGATCGAGGACCTGAGCGGCGAGCTCGGCCTCGCCCCGTCGACCATCCGCCGGGACCTGCGGCGACTCGCCGGGAGCGGCCGGGTCGTCCGGACCTATGGGGGCGCGATGGCGGGCGGCAACGGTGCGGTCAATGCGCCCGGGACCGGCCCGCGAGCCTACGCGGAGAAGCGTCGGATCGCGGTGGCTGCGGCGGCCCTGGTCGGGGACGGCCAGACGATCGCGATCTCCAGCGGGACGACGGCCATCGAGTTCGCCCGCGAGCTCGTCGGTCGGCGGGACCTCACCGTCATCACGAACTCGCTGGATGTCGCGGGCGTGGTCGTGGACATCCCCGGGATACAGCTCGTCGTCCTCGGCGGAGTGGTCCGGCCGCGTATGCACAGCCTCCTGGGCCACCTCACCGAACAGGCCTGCCGCGAGGTACGAGCCGACGTCCTGTTCATGGGGATCGGAGCCGTCAGCCTGGAGCGCGGGTTGATGAACGACTACATGCCCGAGATCCTGACCGACCGAGCCCTCCGGGGGATCGCGGGATCGGTCGTCGTCATTGCCGATTCCTCGAAGTTCGAGACGCTCGCGCCGGCCTTCGTCTTCGGCCTCGAGGAGGTCGACGTCATCGTCACCGACTCGGGCATCGACCCGGCGGTAGTCCGGGAGCTTTCGGCGCGGGGCATCCGTGTCGTCGTGGCCTGAGGGGTCGGGAGGTCGAATGCTGATCAAGGGGATGATCCCGGCGGAGATCGCCGAGGGACCGGGAGCGATCCGGGCGACCGTCGACGCCGCGCTCCCGACTGCCCGCGCCGCCGCCGCCGCGCTCCGTGCACGGGGCGTGCGTCGGGTCTGGGTAATCGGAAACGGGACCTCGTATCACTCCGCGCTCCACGCCGCCGGGCTCGCTCGCCGGCTAGCGGGCCCCGAGGACCCGGTGATCCAGGCCGTGACGGCGGGCGACTTCCGGACCTTCCCGCCCGAACTCGGGCCCGCCGACGCGGTCGTCGGGATCTCCGCCTCGGGCGAGTTCCGCGACGTCGTCGGCGTCTTCGAGGCGCTCCGCGGGCGCGTCCCCACGGTCGGCGTCGTCCACGTACCCGGCTCCACAC
Organism: Chloroflexota bacterium; assembly: GCA_003141455.1. Lineage (GTDB taxonomy): Bacteria > Chloroflexota > Limnocylindria > Limnocylindrales > CSP1-4 > Fen-1039. Next base: position 22,169 of record PLMA01000053.1, read on the forward strand.
TGGCCGGGATCTCCGACCACCTCGTCATGTCCGCCGGCGGCCCGAGCGGCGTCCCGGTCATGACCAAGACCTTCTCGTCGACCCTCGCGGCGACCGCGCTAGTCGTCGCCGCCATCTTCGGGGAGACGGCGCTCGAGACGGTCGTCGCCGGCCTGCGAGCCGCCGCGGACGACGCGGAATGGGCGATCGCCACCGCCGAGCCGCTCGTCGAGGGCCTGGCGAGCGAGATGGCGCACACGGAGCATGTCTTCGTCGTAGGCGGAGGGATGGTCCATCCCGCTGCGATGGAGGCCGCCCTCAAGCTCAAGGAGATGACGCTCCTCCACGCCGAGCCATCCGAGACGTGGGAGATGGCCACCGGGCCCGCGACGATGGTGGGCCCCAGCACCGTCGTCCTCGCGCTGGCCCCGGCAGGCGCGGCGCACGCCGCGACCATCGACGTCGCGCGCAGGTGCGCTGGTTGGGGCGCCCGGCTCGTCGAGGTCTCCCCGGAGCGGACGATCGAGGGCGCCGAGCACGTGCCGATCCCGGCCAGCGCCGACGAGCGCTTCGCCGCCCTGACGGCGGTCCCGCCGGTCGCTCTCCTCGCCTACGTCCTCGCGCGTCTTCGCGGCGTGAACCCCGACCGGCCCGGCTGGATCGAGCGGTACCACAGCCAGGGGCTCGACCACATCGTGGGTGTCTGAGATGGAAGCCCGGACGGGCAAGCGGATCGCAGCTGGCCGGCTCTTCGACCCGGCCAGCGGTCGCGCGGTCGTAGTCGCCCGGTCCCACGGCGTCCCGCTCGACCCGGCGCCCGGCCAGCAGTCGCTCGACCGGCTCCGGGCCGCAGCTGCCCGGCTCAGCGCGGCCGCAGCACTCGCGCTCCGCGAGGGGGAGGCGCCCTGAATCTGACGATGCACCACCGGACACCGACCCAACGAACGACAAACGAGCAACGGAGAGAAGATCGATGCACACATCCATTCAACGGCTCGGGGGCCTGCTGGCCGCCGGCCTCATCGTGGCCGCTTGCGGCGGGAGCGCGGCCAGCCCGGCTCCGGGCCAGGGCGGGTCAGGGGCCGCCGCCGGCCCGGTCGATCTCACGTTCTGGTACTGGGCGGAGTCGGATGCCCCCGGCGCGGACAAGTGGATGGCCGACACGGTCACCGCGTACCACGCCTTGCATCCCAACGTGACCATCAAGGTGGACCCGCAGTCCACCGATACGCTGCAGAGCGCGTTCCAGACTGCCGCCGCATCCAACAGCGGGCCGGACATCGCCTCTCAGTGGGCAACCGGCCCCGTCCTGAGCTTCGTCTGGACCGGCGCGGTCAGCGCGATCAGCGACCTCGTCCCGGCCGACGAGATGAAGCACTGGCTGAACACGAACGAAAACACCTACCAGGGCAAGGTCTGGGCGGCGCCGATGTACCTGCTCGGCATCGGGCTCGCCTACAACAAGGACCTGTTCGCCAAGGCCGGGGTGACCCCGCCGACCGGCGATCGCTGGACCTGGGACGAGTTCCTCGCCGCGTGCGCGAAGCTCAAGGCGGCGGGGATCACCCCGTTCGTCGGCGGCGACAAGAACGGCTACCTCGGCGCGTGGTGGTTCGCCAACGTCGGCGGCCAGCAGCTCGACTCGGCGCAGGACCTCGTGCAGGCCGTCGTGGGCAACAAATCCTTCACCGACCCGAAGTACACGGGCTGGTACAGCGAGCTCGAGAAGCTCGTCAAGAACGGCTACGTGAACAACGACGTCATGTCGCTCGACCTCGACCAGGGCGTCCGCCTCTTCCAGCAGGGGAAGGGCGCGATGGCCTTCACGAGCGACGGGATGCTCGCAACGGCGGTCAGCCAGCTCGGCGGCGACAAAGTGGGCGTCATGCAGCCACCGAAGTGGGGTAGCGGCAAGCTCGCCGACGCGGGCAACGCGACCCAGTCGATCTCGTTCTTCGTCACCAAGTGGTCCGCCCACCAGAAAGAGGCGGCCGACTTCCTCCAGTACCTCCACACGCCCGACCGCCTGAAGGCCTGGTACGCGGCGACGGGCGTGGTCGCGGCCGACGATCGCTTCGATTCGTCGCTCATCACCGTGCCGCAGCTCCAGCAGATGGCGAAGTTCGAGACCACCGGACCGCAGGTCTGGCTCGAGAACTGGATCCCGCCGCAGCTCGACGGCGACGGGGACATCCCCGCCGGCCAGACGATCTTCTCCGGATCGGGGTCGGCCGCCGATGCCGGAGCGCTCTGGGAGCGCGTCGCCAACACGTGGCGGAGTGCCCACCCCGACGAGGTAGCCAACTGGCAGAACCTCCTGAAGTAGCGTCAACGCTGGGGGGCCGGCCTCCGTCCCGGTCCCCCAGGGGCGCATCCGAGTCTGGAGTCCCATGACCGCGATCCCCCGCTCGATCCGCTCCCGACGCCGCTTCGACGCCACGCCGTACCTGTTCATCGCGCCGGCGGTCGCGCTGATCGCGCTCGTCTACGGCTACCCCATCATCCGGATCGTCATCGACAGCTTCCTCGCCCCGACCGCGTCGGGTGGCAAGACGGTCTCCACCGCGAATTACAGCAATGTCGTCGCCGACCCCGTCTTCTGGAAGTCGGCCGGGAACAACCTCTTCCTCCTCATCGGCGTCCCGATCATGACCGCGCTCGCGCTCCTGGTTGCCGCCGTCCTGTTCGAGCAGATCCGCGGCTGGCGCGTCTACCGGACGCTCGTGTTCACCCCGTACATCCTCGCCGTCCCGGTCATCGGGGCCACCTTCGTTTACCTCTACGGATTCAACGGGATCGTCAACACTCTGCTCCGGGACACGGGGCTAGGCGGGCTCGCTCAGGACTGGCTCGGGAGCCCGTCGCTCGTGGTCCCCTCTATCCTCTCGGTGATCGTCTACCGCGAGTTTGGCTTCGGGGTCATGCTGTTCCTCGCCCGGATGGCAACCGTGAATGTTGAGCTGTACGAGGCGGCGATGCTCGACGGGGCGGGCTGGTGGGCTCGCTTCCGCTACATCACGATCCCGCAGCTCCACTCGGTGATCGGCTTCTTCGTCGTCATCGAGCTGATCACGATGCTCAGCTGGGTCTTCGCCTACGTCTACTCGATGACCGGCGGCGGTCCCGGTTTCGCGTCGTCGGTGCTCGAGATCTACATATGGAAGAACGCGTTCGCGTACCGGGCGGTCGGGATCGCCTCCGCGGTCGCCGTGCTGCTACTGGTCGCGACGAGCGTGTTCGTCATCATCCAGCTCCTCGTCCGCAAGGGCGACGCCGAGACCGGCGAGGAGTGAGCCGATGAGCCTCCTCGGCCGGCTCACGGGGACCGTCGCCCGACACGCGCTCATGCTCTCGATCGCCATCGCGGCGATCTACCCCGTCTACTACATGCTCGTGACGAGCCTGAAGACCAAGAGCGCCTGGACGGCCGACCAGTTCGGCCTGCCGTTCAACCCGACGCTCGATAACTACGGGGCAGTCTTCGCCGACGGGCGGATCCCGGTCTGGTTCCTCAACAGCGTCCTCGTCACCGGGCTCTCGGTGATCCTCGCGACGGTCGTGGCGACTTTCGCAGCCTATGCGATCGCCCGGATCCCGTTCACCGGCGCGACATTTCTCCTGCGCCTGATGATCGCCCTCATGGTCATCCCGCCGGCGGTTCTCATCCTGCCGCTGTTCCTCGGCTTCCAGCCGCTCGGCCTGGTGAACACGTACCAGGGGGTCATCCTCATCTACGCCGGGATGATCGTGCCGATCTCCGTCTACATGCTCGTCAGCTTCTTCCGGACCCTCCCGGCGGAGATCTTCGACGCGGCGCGAATCGACGGCGCGTCGACGCTCCGGATCCTGGTCAGCATCGTCATCCCGCTCTCGGCACCCGGCTTCGTCACGCTGATCGTCGTCAACGCCCTGTGGGTCTGGAACGAGCTGCTCATCGCGCTCGTGTTCCTCCAGGACGACAACCAGCGGACACTCATGGCCGGGCTCACACAGTTCAAGGGCCACTACTCGGTGAACGAGCCGCTGGTCATGGCCGGGACGTTCATCTCCGCGCTGCCGATGCTGCTCCTCTTCCTGGCTGGGCAGCGCTTCTTCGTCCGCGGGCTCGTTGCGGGGGCCGTGAAGTGAACGGGCGGCTCGCCGGCGAGCGGGAATCGCGCCGCTACTACCCCTGCCGGCCCTGCGCCTGGAGCTTGGCCCAGGTGTCCTTGAGGGTAAGCGTGCGGTTGAAGACGGGGCGGTCCTGCGTGGAGTCGGGGTCGGCGCAGAAGTAGCCCAGCCGCTCGAACTGCACGGTCTCCCCCACAGGCACGTCGGCCAGCGAAGGCTCCACTTGGCAGCCCACCAGTACCGTCTCGGAGTTGGGGTTCAGGTCGGCGAAGAGGTCGCCGTCGGCGCCCGGGTCGGGTCGCGTAAACAGGTGGTCGTACAGCCGCACTTCGGCCGCCATGGCGTGCGTCGCGGAGATCCAATGCAACGTCGCCTTGGGCTTGCGGCCGTCGGGCGAGTCTCCGCCTCGAGTCGCCGGGTCATACGTGCATCGCAGCTCGACGATCTCTCCGGCTGCGTCCTTCACGACCTCACGGCACGTGACGAAGTACGCGGACCTCAACCGCACCTCGCGGCCCGGCGCCAGGCGGAAGAACTTCGCCGGCGGATCCTCCATGAAGTCGTCGCGCTCGATCCACAGCTCGCGAGTGAAGGGCACTCTGCGAGTTCCGGCCGACGGGTCCTCCGGGTTGTTGAGGACGCCCATCTCCTCCGTCTGGCCTTCGGGGTAGTTCTCGATGACCACCTTGAGGGGCGCCAGGACGGCGAAGCGGCGGGGGGCCTTGCGATTGAGCACGTCGCGAACGGCGTGCTCGAGCTGGCCGAACTCTATGACGTTGTCGGCCTTGGCCACCCCGACCCCGGTCACGAAGTCGCGCAGGCCCTCGGCTGGGAAGCCGCGCCGGCGCATACCCGCGATCGTGGGCATCCGCGGATCGTTCCATCCTCGCACGTAGCCCCCGTTGACGAGGCGCAGCAGTACGCGCTTGGAGAGGACCGTGTACGTGATGTTGAGCCGCGCGAACTCGATCTGCCGGGGGCGCGAAGGAACGGGCAGATTCTCGATGAACCAGTCGTAGAGGGGCCGGTGGATCTCGAATTCCAGGCTGCAGAGCGAGTGCGTGATGCCCTCGATCGCGTCCGACTGGCCGTGGGCGAAGTCGTACATCGGGTAGATGGACCAGGCGTCGCCGGTGCGCGGATGCTCGGCGTGCAGGATTCGGTACAGCACGGGGTCGCGCAGGTTGATGTTCGGGGAGGCCATGTCAATCCGGGCGCGCAGCACGCGCGTCCCATCGGGGAACTCGCCCTTCCGCATCCGCTCGAAGAGATCGAGGTTCTCCGCGACCGGGCGGTCCCGCCAGGGGCTGTGCCGGCCGGGCTCGGTGAGAGTGCCGCGGTGTTCGCGGATCTGATCGGCCGAGAGGTCGTCGACGTAGGCCTTGCCGGCGTTGATCAGGTAGACGGCCCACTCGAAGAGCTGCTCGAAGTAGTCGGATGCGAAGTAGAGGTGCTCGCCCCAGTCGAACCCCAGCCAGTGAATGTCCTCCTGGATGTGGTCGATGTACTCCTGCTCTTCCTTGATGGGGTTCGTGTCGTCGAAGCGCAGGTNNGGTCGGCGGCCACGATCTCACGGATGAAGTCGCCTCGTTCCGGCGTGGCTCCCGGGGGCGAGGCTCCTGCCGGCGAGGTTGGAATCTGCGTGCTCACGTGGCGACGGCTCCCGACTCGTGCTCATGGAGGGCTGCGAGCAGCGAGGTAGCCAGGTAGGCCGCTCGCCAGCAAGCGCGACTGAGCTTACCGCATCGGGCCCCTCGGCCACTTCGCGATCATCGTCCCGGATGTCGAACCGGTCGCGAGGGAGCTATGGGGCGGCCCGGGCGTGAGGCGCCGCGGACCGCCCTCGATCGTTTGCCAAACTAGGCGGCGGCCCGTGACTGAGGCCGCGGACCGCCCTCGCCTGCCAGAAGCAGCAGCGTCAGCCTGCCGAATCGACCACCAGCTCCGGCATCGGCCCCGAGGCAGCTTGCTTGAGGTCGACGCCGTGAATCTCCTTGACCTGAGCGAGGAACCACAGGGTGAACGGGTCGGTCGAGTTGACGAACCGGCCGAAAGCCTCGGCGGGCTTGTCGCCTTCGAGGGTCACGAGGACCATGTCGCCCATCGGCGTGGGCTGAAGGAAGGTTCGCTCGCGCATGCCAAGGCCCTTGCGCGAGGCGACATACTCGGCGTGCCGGGCACCTTTCAACTCGCCGACGAACTTCTTCCAGTCCGCGGTCTTGCCCGGGACGATGGGAAACGCTACGGCCATGAGCGCCATACAACTCTCCGATCAGTGGGACGCAGGGTTGGTGAGGCCAACCTCATCGATCAACTCCGGTGAGCGTACGGGCCGCCTCCGCATCCGGTTCCCGCGGCCGTTGGTATGCCATCCCGCGCAACGATCGTCGGCGGGCCAGACGCGAGGTCCGCGCCCTCCGGCCGCGGCCTCGGGCTCCGGGGCCGACTCAGGCCGATAGCAGTCACGTGGCCAGTCCGGCAGGAGGGATCTGCCCCCATTGCCCGACGATGATTGCGGCTTCGGGAAGGTCGGCGTCGGCGATGCCGAACATCCTCTGAAGCGAGGCCGGCGTGGCGTCGAAATACGGCATGTCGCGGCTCGCAGACTATGAGTGCGCGGACGGGGGCGATGAGGCGCCGAGGTGCTCGATCTCGCCGATCACGTGATCCACGAAGGGACGGACTCGCGGCAGCAAGTCGCCCCACTCCTCGGGAACCTCTCCGAGGTAGATGGCCCGCGCGTGCGCGAGAACCGGTCGCTCGTCTGGTGGCAGAAGTGGTAGCGCCCAGTCGGCGGCGGCGTCCTTCGACCGGATCACGCCGGTCGCGAGGGTTGTCCAGATGCGGACGAAGGTGAGCACGACATTGCGCTCGTCACCATCAAGATGGGAGAGCAATGCCGGAATGCCATCGAGCATCGCGCGACGGATATCGGCGGGCGGGATCGGGTCGAGGATCTCGGCGGGCGGCGGTCCGAAGAGCGGCCGATTCGCTTGAAGCGCCATCTTGACGAGTAGAGCCAGGTCCGGGTTCGGTGACACCCACGGCGTGAAGTTACCCCGGCTGAATTCATCGCGCCACCAGTCCCCGTATTCGAAGTCCAACTGGGGCGGATAGCGCCAGGGGCGCACAGCACCCTGAACGACGATGGTCAACTCGATGGAGCGAGATTTGCCGGTCGGATCGCCGCGCCCCGAAATGGGCAGCAGGCGCTGGATCAGTTCGCATCGTTCGGCGCTCGTGGTCGCGCGCCTGACTACGGCCAGCACGTCGAGGTCACTGGTCGGGTGGAGGCCGCCGAATACCGACGATCCATGCAGAAAGACACCGAGAACGCTGTCGGCGAGCACGTCGCGAACGAGCATCGAGACGCGTTCGGCCTGACCCATGGTTGTATCCCTCCGACTCGTCACGACTTCGTCCGAGGCCGTTCCCCGGCTGCCGTGACGCCGACGGCCAGTGCAGCCATTGAGATGAGCTTCAGCAGCGAAACCGCTCATGTCAATGTGTCGCCGACACAAGAGAACAAGCCGATCTCGGCACGGCACGGGTCACGAAGGATCGTTGGGCTAATACGTCATGTCAGCCCTGATAACGCCGTCCTGCCGGACTGGTCACGTGGTTACTAGACGCGAGGTCCGCGCCCTCCGGCCTCGGACTCCGGCCGCAGCCGCGCCCTCCGGCCGGCCTCGGCCCCGAGCTGGCGGCTAGACATTCACCGGCGCATGTGGCAGTCGAGCCGGCCGCAGGTGTCACACGGCGTTCCCGGGGCAACCGCATTGAGCTCAGCCGCCGGGCCAAAGCCCACGATCCCGGACACGGACTTCAGCGGCCGCATGAGCAGCGACGGCAGGAGCGCGATCCCAACCGCCCCAGCGTCCACGAGATCGAACAGCACGCGCTGCTGGGCAATCGCCATCCCGCAGTAGCCCGGGCTGTAGCGGAGAGTGACCGCCTCCCCCGGCCCAGCATGCGCGCTCAGCCGGTCCGTGACGGCGTCCGCGGCGGCTTCCGCCGCCCACGACCCGACCGCGTCCGCGATCCACGAGGCGAGCGAGTCTCCGTCCCGGGCGTAGCGCTCGGAGAGCTCGGAGATTTCGGCCCCGGCCGTCGCGACGACGACGCCGACCCGGTCGACGGTACCCACGAACCGCGCGACGTCGCCCCTGATCGCCGCGCCGCCAGCCTGGATTCGACGCGGCGTTTGCGCTTCGACGGCATAGACCGCATACACGCCACGCGGCCGCAACGCTCCGGCCGCCTCAGCCGCCACAGCCTCGATTCGCGCCGCGATCAGCGCCTTGGGCGCTGCGTCGGCCGGATACCCGAGATGCCTGCGAACCTCCTCTGCCGGAGGGCGGCCGATGGCGAGATCCGTGCACACCTCGGTCGCGAGCGGCACGGGCGCGATGCGTGGAACCGGCGCGGCCCGCCGGGTGCCGGGGCTGGTCACGAGACCGACTCGGAGGCCGGGGCCGCGCCTGCAGCACCCGCGGCGTCCACGGCGTCTGCGGCGCCGGCCGCGTCCACGGCGGCGCACAAGGCCTCGACGTTCTCCAGCGGCGTGCCGGGCGGCAGATCGCAGCCCGAAGAGAGCACAAAGGCGCGATTCCCTGCGCTCGCGTCGAGAAGCCGCCTCGCCTCCGCGCTCACGACCGAGGGTGGTCCGGCGTGGATGAAGGTCGGGTCGATGTTGCCGCAAATCACGACCCGGCCGTCCACCCGGGCGAGCGCGGCCGGCAGGTCCATCGGCACTCCGAAATGGTAGATCTCGGCGCCTGACTCGAGGATCCGGTCCAGATGCACGATCTTCGCCCCGCAGTTGTGCAGCACGATGGCGAACGTCGGGTCCTGGGCGGCATCGACGACACGCTTCACGAACGGGGCGGAGAAGCGAGCCAGGCCACGCGGCGACAGGAGCCCCGCGGCAGGCTCGGCCATGATGACCCCCGCCGCGCCCGCTCGCCGGAACTCGAGGGCGTACTCGATCAGGAAGGGCGTGACCCGCTCGAGCAGGGCGAGGATCACGGCGGGCTCGGACAGGGTGGCCTCGAGTGCCTCGGAGACGCCGAACATACGAGCGGCAAGCGAGAACGGACCGATCAGCCCGCCGAGCACCGGCTTCTCAGGCGAGGCGGCCACGAGCAGCGCGGCTGCGTCCAGATGAACCCGCGTCCGGGCGTCGCCGGGCGCCGGGACCGCCAGCCGCTCCACGTCGGCGCCCGAGGTCACGAGCCGGCCGATCAGCGCGGGCATCGCGTCGTCGGTCAGCCGAACGGTGGACCCGAACGCTTCCGCCTCGGCGCTGAGATCCATCGCCGTGAGCAGAAACGGGGTGCCGAGACGTTCGTTGAGCGCGAGCACCGCGGCCGCCTGCGCGTCTGGGTCGCACAGGACGTCCCGAACTCGACCGCCGGTCAGGGCCAACCCTGCATAGGCCCCGATCGGCATCGCCAGCCGGCGAGGGCTCGATTCGATGGTCGCGCGGAGATTGGTCAAAGTGCGTCCGCCTTCATTCCGGAGGCCCGTGCGAGCAGCCCGTTCACGCGCTCAAGAGGTGAGCCGCCCCACGGTGTCGATGAGGGCACGGATGTTCTC
>PLMA01000045.1 GCA_003141455.1 Chloroflexota bacterium
CAAAATTCCCGACTGCTGCCTCCCGTAGGAGTCTGGGCCGTGTCTCAGTCCCAGTCTGGGTGATCGTCCTCTCAGACCACCTACCGATCGTCGCCTTGGTGAGCCGTTACCCCACCAACGAGCTAATCGGACGCAGGCCCCTCCCGAAGCGCCTTTCGGCTTTGGAGTCACGACCGAACGTGACACCGTATGCGGTATTAGCCACCCTTTCGGGCAGTTATTCCCCACTTCGGGGCAGGTCACCTACGCGTTACTCAGCCGTCCGCCACTATCGATCGAGCAAGCCCGATCGACCGTTCGACTTGCATGTCTCATGCACGCCGCCAGCGTTTATCCTGAGCCAGGATCAAACTCTCCGACAAAACCTCAGCCTTGCGGCTGACGACCAACCTTGCGGTTGGATTTGTGTCCGAGGGTTGTTCCCGCTCGATCCTTACCGGATTTCCTGCCACTCTTCAGTTGTTAAGGTGCCCGCGCAAAGACGCGCGACCGCGCCAGGCGCAACGCTCCAATGGTGAGGGCGAACCTCATCAGTGTCAAGCGAGGAGTCGGGAACGGCCCGCTCGCCGACGGTCTTGACGAACCGCCGGACCAGGGCGCGAGGCGGAATGATACGGGGCCCTGACCTGGGCGTCAAACGAGGTCGGGAGCAAAGACCCTGGCCGGCTCAGACGACCCACCCACGGGAGTCCGGCGCCGGTCGGCCATGGTCGGGTGAAGCCCTCCGGCGGGCGGATTCGCGGTCCTGACGTGAGCGAGAGGCGACCTGGCCGCGCGGCTAGATAGGGCTGCTCTCACCGAGCAGCAGGGCCACGGCCGCGGAGATCCAGCACAGCGCCGCGAGCTCGAACGACGGAGCCGCCCCCACCGGCCCGACGGCGATGAGATACAGGATCGCGGCGACGATGCCGGCGGCGACCAGTTTGGAGAGGCGCAGCAGGATCTCGTTGCGGAGCTCGCTCATGGGTTACCTCGATTGTGGTCGTGGCTGGAGGCGTCGCAAACGGTCGGCCGCGGGGTGTGGGCCGGGCAGCAGAGGCCGTAGTCGGTCATCAGATCGCTCGTCTGCCCTGCAGGGAGCGGATGAGCGTTACCTCGTCTGCGTACTCCAAGTCGCCACCCACCGGGAGGCCGCGGGCGATCCGGGTCACGCTGCCAACGAGCGACGCGAGGCGCTCGGCCAGATACATGGCCGTGGCTTCCCCCTCAAGGGTCGGGTTGGTGGCGATGACCACTTCCTCGAACCGCTCCCCCGCCAGCTGGGCCTCCTCCGCCCGCTCAAGGAGCTGGCGGATCTTCAGGCGTTCGGGACCCACTCCATCGATCGGCGAGATGGCGCCGTGCAGCACGTGGTAGAGCCCCTTGAACTCGCCGGTCCGCTCCAGCGCGAGCACGTCCAGCGGCTCCTCGACGACGCACAGCCGCGATATATCTCGGCCGGGGTCGGAGCAGATGCCACACACGGCTTGCTCGCTGATGTTGAAGCAGCGCTCGCAGAAGACGACCTGCTCGCGGACGGCTATCAGCGCCGCCGCGAGGGCCCGCGCTTCCGTCTCGGGAGCGCGCAGGAGGTGGTACGTCAACCGCTGGGCGGTCTTGGGGCCGATGCCCGGCAGTCGAGAGAGAGATTCGATGAGCCGCGCAACCGGCTCGATGAGGGGTGCGGGCACGGCCGGCGACTACATGCCCGGCAGGCGCATGCCGCCGGTGACTGCCGCCATCTTCGCTTCGCCGAGTTCCCTGGCGGACCGCTGGGCTTCGCTGATCGCGGCCACGACGAGATCCTGGAGCATCTCGACGTCAGCGGGATCGACGGCCGAAGGTTCCACGGTGACGCTGACGATCTCCAGTTTGCCGTTGACGACGGCCTTGACGACGCCTCCTCCGGCCGAGCCTTCGACGTGGGCGGCGGCCAGTTCCTCCTGAACCCGGACGATCTCCTGCTGCATCTGCATCGCCATCCGCTGCAGGTTCCCCATGCCCATGTCGTCTCCTCCTGACGCCGCGTGCGCCGGCTGCCTCAGCCGCGTAGACCCAAGTCTGGCCGAAACGGCGGCCGGCTGCACGCCCCGGGTTCGCGCCGGAGGCCCGTTCGTTCGGCGGGAGCCTAGCCCACGTCTCCGACGTCCACGACGTCGTCGCCGTAGATGCGCCGGAACTCGGTCAGGAGGCGGGAGCTGTCCGGATCCGCGGGCAGCGGCGACACTTCCACGTTCGCGGCGACGCAGCGGACACTCACGGGGATGCCGAGCACGCGGCTGACTCCATCTTCCAGGATGGCACGTCGCCGCTCCGCAACGTCTTTGAAGAAGCTCTGGGCCTCCGGGAAGCCGAGCGTAACGACCGATCCGTCCACGCTCACGGGGCGGCAGGCCACGATGAGCGGCCTGGTTGGGGGGCTCTTGCTCACCAGTTCGACGACTTCGGCCCAGCGCTCGAGAAGCAGAGCCAGGGTGGGCCCCGTTCGGGGCCGGTGGGCCTTCGGCGCTCCGGGGATAGCGGGCTCGGCTTCCTGGGCAGCCGAGGCGGCGGGAGCGGGCGCCGCGGGCTCGGCCGGGGCCTTGCGACCGGCGGTTGGCCTGGCGCTCGGATGCTCGTCGGCGGCCGGACGACTCAGAGCCACGGGAGGTGGAGAGGCCGCGGGTTGGGCCACCGCGGTTCGGTCGATCGAAACGGGGGGCTGGAGCCGCGAGTGAGGCCGCGCTTCCGGAGGAGCAAGGAGCTGGAGCTCGAGCTGCAACCGCAGCCCGCCGGGGCCGGGGTGCCTGGGGTCGATCGAGGCGAGGCGCCGGGCTGCGGCGCCGAGCGCCTCCGGACCCGCGGCGGCCAAACCGACGGGATCCCCACGACCCAAAGAGGCGACCAGGGCGACGCGCAGCCGTTCGATCGCCTGCTCGGCAAAGGCACCCAGGTCGCGCCCCAGCTCCTCCATCCCATCGAGCAACTCGATGCCCGCGACAGCGTCGCAGCGTACCAGCGCGCCCAGGAAGGCCTCGACCGTCTCCTCGTCCACCAGGCCGAGAACCTCCCTCACTCGATCGGCGGTAAGGGCTCCGGTGTCTGTCGCCAGCAGCTGATCGAGCATCGACTCGGCGTCTCGCATGCCTCCCGCGGCCAGGCGCGCGATCAGCTCTATCGCCTGGGGCTCGGCGGTTCGACCGTCCCCCTCGAGGATCGTCCGCAGCTTTCCGGAGATCTCCGGGACGGTCATGCGCCGGAAGTCGAAGCGCTGCACTCGAGACAGGACGGCCGGCCGGATCCCGTTGCTGTCGGTCGTGCAGAAGATGAATACCACGTGGTCGGGGGGCTCTTCCAGTGTCTTGAGGAGGACATCCCAGCCCTCCTTGATGCGCTGGACCTCGTCGACGATGAAGACCTTGTACCGGAGATCCGAAGGTGCGGTGAAGATCCGTGGCAGCAGTTCGCGCATGTCGTCGACGCGGTTGTTAGAGGCGGCGTCCATCTCGCTGACGTCCAGGGCGCGTCCTTCGCGGATGGCCACGCACGAGGGGCAAGCGTCACACGGCTCGCCGTCACGCAGGTCGGAGCAGTTGAGTGCCTTGGCCAGGATTCGGGCCAGGGAAGTCTTGCCCGTGCCGCGCGGCCCCACGAAGAGGTAGGCGTGGAAGGTTCGGCCCGATCGGACGCCGTTGCGCAGGGTTTCGACGACGGCCTGCTGGCCAACGATCTGGCCGAAGGTCTGGGCGCGCCAGCGGCGGTAGATAGCCTGACGCGGTGCGGTCGAACTCACGACGCTCCTGGGGGCATTGACGAGGCGAATGGCGCGGCGGCCTCCGTCAGACGGCCGCGTCTTGTAGTGCCGTGCACCCTCCGTCGATCGACCGACCCCGCGCCCACAGTTGGTGGTGGCTCAGACCAGGCCGTTCCGCGGCACCCGACAGTCATCGCTTAGTGCTGCTTCCTTCCGGATCTGACACGGTTCGCGAGCCGCCGCTGCGCGGGACCCGGCCCTCAACGTCACCAAGAACGGCGGCCTTCGAGGACGGAGACCTGGGGAGGGAATTCAGCCCTGCTGGAGCGGATTGCAGGTACAGGGCACCGCTAGTTCCCCGCCTAGCACGGCTCCGGAATCATAACAGCCCCTCGGAGCGACCCCCGGAGCGTGGCCCGCGAACCCGACTTCGAGCCGACCATCAGCCTCTGCACTCACCGCTGCCGGTACCCGGGCTGTCCGGGGCGATAACATGATCGGGCCTCCGGCTTCCCGGTTCGGCCGCCGAGCCCGATTGGGGGCAAGCCGCCCGCCGGCGCCCGTGGTTCCATGGGAAGAGGGGGGTACGAAGAGCAGGTGCGCAAATGGGCAATATCGCCGGAGCAGGAGGCCCGCAAGAGCAGATCCAGAGGGCAATCACCGCCCATGGTGTGTTCAAGGTCCGTCTGAGTTTGATCGTGGAAGCGGGCACGGCGGACATGACGGCTGCGGCTGCGGCGGCCGACAACCTCTGTCCCGTGGGACAGTGGCTCTACGAGGGGCTGGGGCCGTCGGCCAAGGCCGATCCGCACTACGAGAGCGTCAGGGCGTTGCATGCCACGTTCCACCGCGCCGCGGGCGAGGTGATGGCACTCTCGCTCGCCCGGAAACAGGGCGAAGCGCTGGCCGCAATGGAGACACCGTCGACCTTCAAGCAGGCGTCGGACAAGCTCGTGGCCGCTCTTGTGGCCTGGTCGGAGTCGCTCGGCTGAGCCGTCTGGGCGGCTGAGCCGTCTGGGCGGCTGAGCCGTTCTGGGCGCCCGGAAGCGTCCGCTCATCGCACGTGTGCCTGGGCGCTGGCTCGGGCAGTGCCCCCGGCTCCGTTCGGGGCGACCGGGGCGGCAGGTGGAGGGCGCGGGAGCAGCGAGGGGTGGCGGAGAGGGAGGGATTTGAACCCTCGATGGGTTGCCCCATACCGCATTTCCAGTGCGGCGCCCTAGGCCACTAGGCGACCTCTCCGCGGCGACTTCCCGCATCGGCGGGTAGGGACGCCGGCGGCCATACCGGCGGCTCGGAATGCTGGAGTGGCGGAGAGGGTGGGATTCGAACCCACGGTGCTCGCGCACACCGCTTTTCGAGAGCGGCACCTTCAACCACTCGGACACCTCTCCGCGCGAGAGGATAACAGAGCGAGACGATCGTCCGGCTTGGCCGGGCTGACCTGCGAACGACCCAGGGGAAACCCAATGCTCGTCCCGACGAAAACCAGCCCGGGGCCAATCTCTAGCAAGTGCGTGCCGGCCCGTCAGCCCAGGGCGTTCACGCCTTCGGGGGCGCGCGTCTGCTCGACGGGAAGAGCTTGAGAGAAGAGCTCCTCCGCCTCTTCGCAGCGGATCCCGCTCACGATCCTGAGCCTGCGAGCGAGCCGGTCGTCCTGAGCGAGCTGGATCACGCCCCCGGCCGCCCCGTCGACGCGATTCGGGACGGCGAAGACGAGCGCTTCGACGTCGCTGGCGAGCAGCGCGCCCACGCACATCGGGCACGGCTCGCGAGTGACGAAGATGGTCGCGTCGGCGAGGCGGGCGCGGCCCATCTTGCGGGTGGCCTCGCGAAGGGCGACCACGACTGCGTGGGCGGTTGGGTCATTGGATTCCTGGACCCGATCGTGGGCTCGAGCCACCATCGCGTCGTTGACCACGGCTACCGCACCGATAGGCGTCTTGCCCTGATCGAACGCAATCTGCGCCTCTGCCAGGGCCTCGCCCATGAACAACTCGTAGTTCATGCCGGGATCATACAGGCCGGCGGTCCGCATCCGCGTCGCCCGTCGCGCCAGTCCGTATGGCGCGGGCCAGGACCGACATGTCCTCGTCGCCATGGCCTTCGGCCATCAGCTCGTCCTCCAGCGAGGCCGTCAATGCGGCCATCGGAAGCGAGACGCTCAGACCGCGCGCTAGTTCGAGCGCGATCCCGAGGTCCTTTCTGTGCAGCGCCAGCCGGAAGCCCAGCGGGTACGCATCGTCGATCATTCGGCCGCTCCGATTGGCCAGCACCCAGCTCTGGGCCGCCCCTCCCGAGAGCGCCTCGACCAGCCGACGCGCATCCAAACCGGCGCGCATCCCCAGGATGATCCCTTCAGCCACGCCCAGGTAGGCGCCGCTGATGATCACCTGATTCACCGCCTTGCCGGCCTGGCCGCTGCCGAGGGGCCCGAGGTGTGTGATCGTCTTGCCCATCACCTCCAAGACGGGCCTGGCCCTGATCACGGCCGCCTCGTCGCCGCCCGCGAAGATCGTGAGCGTGCCGAGCCGCGCCCCTTCCGAGCCGCCGGACACGGGCGCGTCCACCATGCCCACTCCCCGTTCCGCGAGCCGCCGCCCGAACTCCCTGGTGGCATCGGGCGAGATCGTGGAGCAGTCGATCACCAGGCTTCCCCGCCCCGCGCCTTCGATGATGCCGCCCGGGCCGAACAACACCGCCTCGACGTCCGGCGTGTCCGATACGCAGACCACGCTGATCTCGGAGCGAGTCGCGACGGCTGCTGGCGATTCGGCCGCCTGAGCGCCCAGCTCAAGCAAGGGCCCGGCCCGGCCCGGAGTACGGTTCCAGACCGTCAGCGGTGCCCCGGCCCGAAGTAGATTGGCGGCCATCGAGGCACCCATGGTGCCCAGGCCAACGAACCCGATGCGCTCCATTCCGCTCCTTTGGGACTGCGGCGATCCGGGGCGAGCATACCTTTCGCGCCCGACGGGCGGCGCGTGGCGGAACGGCCCAAAAGGACTCATTCGGCGGCGCACATGGCCCTGCCAAATGCACGAGCAGCCCTCACAATACTGATCGTGAGGGAGCTGCCCAGAGCCATTGCCAAGCGCGTTCGCCTGCCTCGCAGGCGGGCGGCCCTGGCCGTGGCGATCCTCGCCGTCGTCGCCGTCGCGACCGCGGCCGCGGTCGTTCCATTGGCGGTCGGCAGCCGCACGGCCGAAGGGCCAGCGCCCGCTGCCGGCACCACCGGTTTCCTCGGCGCCGGCAACCCTTCCTCGGCGACGACACCGGCATTGTCGTTCGCCCACCGGATTCGATCACGCGAGCGGCCAGAGCGCCTCCCCGCAGCCGACGGCGAGCTGGAGCGCGCCGACCGGGACTCCGACGGCAGAGCCATCTCCGAGCGCCTGCGTACCGGCTCCCTACGTGGCCTGTGACACAACCGCGGCGCCTACGCCCCTGCCTTCGGCCGATCCGGAGGCCACACCGTTCGGGCTGCGCGTGCCCATCCTCGAGTATCACCGTGTGAAGCCGTTCGACACGGAGACCGGCTACCAGGTGGGCCTCGTCGTGCCGCCGGAAGTGTTTGCGGCCCAGATGGACGCGCTCTATGCCGCGGGCTGGCAAACGATCACCATGGGCCAACTGGGCGATTACATGCGGTTGGGCATCTCGCCAGCTTCCAAGAGCTTCGTCGTCACGCTGGACGACGGGTATGACGACGGCTTCGTCTATGCCTTCCCGATCCTGCATCGAGATGGCTTCGTGGCCACCTTCTTCATGATCGGCTCCCTGATCGACCGGCCCGGAAGACTGACCGTCGACCAGATGCAGAGGCTGGCGGGCGACGGCGATGAGATCGGCAACCACTCCATGTCGCACGAGGACATGCGCTACATGCCGGCGGATCGGCTGGTGACCGAAACCTTCGGAGCCTCGGCGCTGATCGCCCGGGCCATCGGCGAGTGGCCCAAGTCGTTTTCGTATCCGGTAGGTTTTACGGGCCCTGCGGTGATCTCGGCCCTGTCGAAATGCCCGGGCATCGAGACGGCCGTGATCCAGGGCGGCACAAAGCCCCAGACGTGGCCGAACCGCTTCGGGCTGACGCGAATCCGCGTCGGCCCGGGGACCAACGCACAAGATCTAGTCGAAAGGATGAACAGGTACCTGCCATGAGACTGTGGGGGCGTGCCCGGAAGTGGGCGGATGACGTCGAGAGCGGCCCGGAGACCAAGGCGGCGGGCAGGCGGCGCAAAGATCGGGGTCGCAGCCGGTTGGTCTCCGGGGTGCTCATGGTCCTGACTCTAGCCATTTTCACCGAGCGCGGCCGAGGTGCCGTACGGTCGGTCGCGCGGTGGCTGGACGCCAGAGTCGATGGCTTCTCCGCGCCGGAATCGCGGACCTACTCCCACTTCTTCGCACCGGTCTTTGGACGCCTATATCGGGGAGTGGCCAGGGACGTGATAGCCGAGCTGGAGGCACGCGGCCGGACGAGCAAGGCCACGATCGTCGAACTCGGCTGCGGGCCGGGCGACCTCGCCCTGGAGCTGTCGCATCGGCTCCGTAGCTCACGGGTGGTGGGCCTGGACCTCTCTCCGAGCATGATGCAGCTGGCCAGCCGGCACGCCACGACGGACGGGCGGCTGCGGTTCATCGTCGGCAACGCGGAGGCGATGCCCTTCGCCGACCGGTCGGTCGATCTGGTGGTCTCGACCCTCAGCCTGCACCACTGGAAGAAGCCGGCCGCCGTCTTCGCGGAGGTCTCGCGGGTACTGCGGCCGGGCGGAGTGGCTCTGATCTACGACATCAGTATTCTCAGTCTGAGGACGTCGGAACTGGAGACCATCGCCCGCGAAGTCGGGCTCGATCCGGACGACCTGCAACGCGAGCGCGTGAAGGGCGGATTCGGGGCGAGACTGTTCGTTCGCTTCAGGCTCGAAGGACCGGAGATCGAAGACGCTAGGGGGGGGCTGACGGGACCGCCTGGGTTCTGCGGGGCCGGCCGGCCATGCTAGAATCCCGGCCGCTGTGGCTCCAGGAGAGGTCGCATAGCTGGTCTAGTGCAGCGGTTTGCTAAACCGCCAGGTGGGGTAACCTGCCTCGAGGGTTCGAATCCCTCCCTCTCCGCCAGTCCTTCCGCATTGAGTCACAGCCGCGCGCGCCCGTAGCTCAGTGGATAGAGCGCCAGGTTGCGGACCTGGAGGTCGTGGGTTCGAGTCCCGCCGGGCGCGCCAGACTTCCCGGATTCTATTTGACACCGGCCCTTGCGCCCGGTACTGTCGCGAGCACCAATGGAACGCATCTTCTTCTTTTATCGCTACCCGGCATGACCGTTCCCGGAGCCTAGGCCCGGGATCGCGGGTCGTGCCGGGTGCAAGCAGAGGCAACGCCTCTGCTTTTTTGTTGCCCGACCAAAACCCCGACTCCGGCAAACGGAGCTAGCCGACAGGCCCCCAGCCAACCGTCGGTTGGCTAACCAGGAGGACCGCCAGTTGATCATCGTGATGTCCGCAGGCGCGACAGAACAGGATGCCGACGCAGTCCGGAGCCAGATTCGAGCGCACGGACTGAGCCCGCACGACAATGTCGGCACCCAGCGTGTGGTGATCGCGGTATTGGGTGACGTAGCTCCAGTACGAGAGCATCTGATGAGCAAGCTGAATGCGATGAGCGGAATCCAATCGGTGACGCAGATCAGCCGGCCCTACAAGCTGGCGTCGCGCGAGTCCCATCTCGAGGACACCGTCATCGAGGTCCGCGGCACCAAGATCGGCAACGGGACGCTCACGATCATGGCCGGGCCTTGCTCCGTCGAGAGCCGGGAAATGATGCTCGAGACCGCCAGGGCGGTTGCGAAGGCAGGAGCCACCATCCTGCGCGGCGGGGCATACAAGCCTCGCACGAGCCCGTACAGCTTCCAGGGTCTTGGGTTGGAGGGGCTGCAATACCTGGCCGAGGCGCGCCAGGCCACCGGCCTGCCGGTCATCACCGAGGTCATGGAGCCGAGCCTGGTCGACGTCGTCGCCGAGCACGCGGACATCCTCCAGGTGGGCACCCGCAACATGCAGAACTACTCGCTGCTGACCGCGGTGGGCAAGGCCGGCAAGCCGGTCATGCTCAAGCGCGGTTACGGGGCCACGATCGAAGAGTGGCTGATGGCAGCCGAATACATCATCTCGTCGGGCCAGCCGGAAGTGATCCTATGCGAGCGCGGCATCCGGACCTTCGAGACGTACACGCGCAACACGCTCGACCTGACGGCCGTGCCTCTGCTGCACCACCTGACCCACCTGCCCGTCATCGTCGACCCGTCCCACGCCACAGGCAAGCGCTGGCTGGTGCGGCCGATGGCCCTGGCCGCGGTCGCCGCAGGCGCCGACGGGATCATGGTGGAGGTCCATCCCAACCCGGACGAGGCCCTCTCCGACGGGGAGCAGTCGCTCACCTTCGACCAGTTCGCGGACATGGCCGGCGCGCTGCGCCACATCCACGACGAGGTCCGAACCCTCATCAAGGACCCCTACGTCAGCGACGGGCCGATCACGGTCGGCGGCGACAGCAAGCACTGATCGTCATGAGTGCGCCGCCGCTCCCTGTGGAGCTTTCCCGCTCGGTCCTGCCGGCCGCGCGCCTGCGCGGAGAGCCCCGGCTGCCCGGCGACAAGTCGATCTCGCACCGGGCGCTGCTGCTGGCTGCACTGGCCGAGGGCGAGAGCATGGTGAGCGGCGCCGGCGACGGCATGGACGTCCAGGCCACCGCCGCGATCCTCGCGGCGCTCGGGGCGGCTGTTGACCGGGTCCGCGAGGACGGCCCGAACGTGGACTACCGGGTCGTCTCGCCGGGCGCCGACGGGCTCCACGAGCCCGGCGGAGTGCTGGATTGCCGCAACTCGGGGACGAGCCTTCGGCTCTGTTCAGGTGCGCTCGCGGGCCTGCCATTCTTCAGCATCCTGGACGGCGACGTTTCGTTGCGGAGCCGTCCGGTGGCCCGTATCATCGAACCGCTGCGCTTGATGGGCGCGGCTTTATATGCGCGCCGTTCCGACACCCTTCCTCCGCTGGTCGTCATCGGTAGTCCTCGGCTAACCGCCATCGACTTCTCGACCCGCGTGCCGAGCGCCCAGGTCAAATCGGCGATCCTGCTGGCGGGCCTGCGCGCGGAGGGGCGGACGACGGTGCGCGAGGCGGTCGCCACGCGAGACCACACCGAGCGCATGCTCCGATCGCGCGGCATCGACGTCCGGCGTGAGCCGGCGGCGAGTACGGGAGGAGGCCCTGTGGCCTGGACTCTGGATGGTGGCGCGCGACTTCGGCCGCTCGACGAACGAGTCCCGGCCGATCCGTCCGCCGCGGCCTTCTGGCTGGTGGCCGGCGCGATCCATCCCGACGCGGACCTCACGCTGCGTGCGGTCGGGGTGAACCCGACGCGGCGGGCGGCGATCGACATCCTGGTTCGAATGGGCGCTCGGATCGACGAAACGGCACTCGGCGCGGCCACGGTCGGTGGGTCGGCCACGGCCGGCGGGGCGGCCACGGCCGGTGGGGCGGCCGACGTCGGAGAGCCGCTGGCGGACCTGACCGTACGCTCGAGCGAGCTGCGCGCCGTCGACCTGGGTCCCGCGGAGGTCGCCTCCGCCATCGACGAGATACCGATCCTGTGCCTGGCCGCCACCCAGGCTCGCGGCCGGACCACCATCCGAGGCGCCGGAGAGCTACGCAACAAGGAGTCGGACAGGATCGCCGGCGTTGCCGGCGGCCTGCGGGCCCTGGGGGCGCGGATCTCCGTGAAAGGCGACGACATCA
The DNA here is from genome assembly GCA_003141455.1 of Chloroflexota bacterium. Taxonomy (GTDB): domain Bacteria; phylum Chloroflexota; class Limnocylindria; order Limnocylindrales; family CSP1-4; genus Fen-1039. The sequence continues at coordinate 11,497 of PLMA01000045.1, forward strand.
TCATAGAAGGACCCACTCCATTGGTCGGGTCGGAAACTCAAACCCTGGACGACCACCGGCTGGCGATGACCTTCGCAGTCGCCGGCCTCATCGCTTCGGGCTCGACGACGATCGACCGTGCCGAAAGCGCGGCCGTCTCGTACCCGAGCTTCTTCCTCGAACTGGAAAGGCTGCGAGCATGACCAACCGCGTCGTCCTGATCGGCCACCCGGTCGCCCATTCCTTCTCGGGCGCCATGCAGCAGGCTGCCTTCGACGCAGCCGGCATCGACGCCCGATACGAGCTGTGGGACCGGCGGCAGATCGACCTCGCTGCCGCAGTCGCCGAGCTTCGTGGCGACGAGTTCCTGGGAGCGAACGTCACCGTCCCGCACAAGGAGCATGTCGTCCCGCTCGTCGATCGGCTGACCGAAGACGCGCAGGCCACGGGCGCGGTGAACGTCATCTCGCGCGAAGGCAAGAAGCTGATCGGCCACAACACCGACGTGCCGGGCTTCAAGGCCGCGCTGGACAAGCTGGTGGGACGCCAGAAGATGCCCCGTAACGCAGTCGTTCTCGGGGCCGGCGGCGCCGCGCGAGCCGTGTTGTTCTCCCTAATCACCGAGGGTTTCCAGCGGGTCGTCATCTTCAACCGCCACCTCCACAAAGGAGAGGCGCTCGTCCGGCACTACGGCCGAAGCGCTTCCCACATGGACCTGCGCGCCATGCCATGGCACGAGTCCGTCCTGGAGGCCGAGCTGGCCAAGACGAAGCTGCTCGTGAATGCCACGTCCGTGGGCCTGACACCGGGCGAGACGCCGATCCCGGCGGAGCTGCTGCCTCCGGACCTGCTCGTGATGGATCTCGTCTACAACCCACCCCAATCGCAACTCCTCAAGGACGCGGCGGCCGCCCGCTGCGTCGTCATGAACGGCGAGCAGATGCTCCTCCAGCAGGGCGCGCTTTCGTTCGAGCTGTGGACGGGCAAGGCTGCCCCGATCGAAGTCATGCAGGCCGAGCTCGACCGCGCCCGCGAGCAGGGTCTCGTCGGCGAACCCATCGACATGGGGCCAGCAGACGGGACGGGGGCGGCCGAGCCCGACCAGACCCCCACCCCCGCGGCTTGAGCGGGATAGGACCGTGGGTCGCCTCCGTTTCCTGACAGCCGGGGAGTCGCACGGGCCTGCCCTGGCGGCGACCGTCGAAGGGATCCCTGCCGGCCTGCCGCTCGTTGCGGAGCAGATCGCCGCGGATCTGGCCCGTCGCCAGCGCGGCTACGGCCGTGGGGCCCGCAGCACTTCCATTGAGCAGGATCGGGCCGAGATTCTGTCCGGAGTCCGCCACGGCCTGACCCTGGGCTCACCGATCCTGCTTCTGATACGCAACCGCGACTGGGAGAACTGGACGCGCGTGATGCAGGTCGAGCCGCTCTCCGAGGTCGAGGCGGGCGAGCTGGCCGCCCTGGCTGCGGCGGGCGACAAGAAAGCCGCGCCGATCACGCGCCTGCGGGCCGGGCACGCCGACCTGGCCGGCGCCGCCAAGTACGGCTTCGACGACGTGCGCAACGTCCTGGAACGAGCCTCGGCGCGCGAGACGGCGGCGAGGGTCGCGGCCGGTGCCGTGGCGCGGGCGCTGCTGTCCGCACTCGGCATCGACGTCTGGTCGTACACGACCGAGATCGGGGGCGTGGCGCTGGATCCGGCCGCCGCCACGCGGACCCGCGAACAGACGGAGGCAAGCCCGCTGCGCTGCCCGGACGCCGTCGCCGAGGAACGGATGATCGCCCGCATCGACGAGGCTCGGAGCGCCGGCGACACCGTCGGCGGCATCTTCGAGGTCGTGGCTCGGGGCGTCCCCATGGGCCTGGGAAGCTATGTCCACTGGGATCGCCGGCTGGACGGCGCCCTGGCCGGCGCCGTGATGAGCATCCCGATCGTCAAGGGTGTGGAGTTCGGGCTCGGGTTCGAGCAGACGCGCCGATTCGGCTCGGCGGTGATGGACGTCATCGACGGCCGCGATCCTCAGGGTGGGTGGCTGCGTCGAAGCAACAACGCCGGCGGCCTGGAGGGTGGCATCAGCAACGGCCAGCCGATCGTGATTCGCGGCGCGGTCAAGCCCATCTCCACTCTTCCCCGCCCCCTACCGTCCGCGGATTTGCTGACCGGCCAGCCCGTTGAGAAGGCCCACTACGAACGCAGCGACATCAGCGTCGTGCCGGCCGCCGGAGTGGTGGCCGAGGCCATGGCCTGCCTGACTCTGGCGGACTTTGCCCTGGAGAAGTTCGGCGGCGATTCTCTGTCCGAGTTGCTGGACAATGCCGCCCGCTTCCGGGAGCGGACCGCCCATGCCCCCTCGGCGCCGTCCGAGAACGCTCCGCGCCGACAAGCCGGCGGCGAAGCTGAAGACGTCATCCCGGCGGAGAGCGAGTAGCCTCATGGACCTCGTCCTCGTCGGGCTACCAGGCAGCGGCAAGACCGCCGTCGGGCGCCGTCTGGCGAACCGCCACGGAGCCACGTTCGTCGACCTCGACGATCTCGTCGAGCGCCAGGCGGGCAGCCCCGTGACGGCCATCTTTGCCGCGGAGGGAGAGGCCGGCTTCCGCCGCCACGAGCGCGAGGCGGTGCTCTCTCTCGGACCGGCGGACCCGGAGCCGGACCTGCGCCGCGTCATCGCCACAGGCGGGGGCACCGTCATCGATCCCCGTAACCGCTGGCTGCTGTATCGCGGCCGCTTCCCCGTCTGGTTGGACGGCTCGCCCGAGATCCTGGCGAGCCGCCTGGGACGGAGCGCCAACGTGCGGCCCCTCATTGCCGGCAGCCAGCCGCTGGAAACTCTGCGCACACTGGCTGCCGAGCGGCACCGCTTCTATGCGCCGGCCCTGCGGCTCAGCGGCACATCCAATGTCGACGGGCTCGTCAAGGCCATCGAAGGCAGCATCGGCGATGGCCCGTCACCCGGTGTAACCGTCATGTCTGCCGAGACTCCGATCGGGCGCGTGGAGATCGGCCAGGGCATCGCGGCCACATCCGTCGCCTCCGCTCTGACCCGCGCCGAAGCGAGCCGGGCCATCCTTCTGTCCGAGCCGAAAGCCTGGGACGTCGCCGGAGCTGGGATCGCCGCCGCGCTGACGGCAGACGGCTGGCCCGTCGAGCGCGTGCTCATGCCCCGAGGTGAGAACGCCAAGCGCCTGAGTGTCGTCGAGGAGACCTGCCGCGCCCTGGCCCGGCTGCACGTGGATCGCAAGGAGACGCTCGTCGCCATAGGCGGCGGGGCGCTGACCGATGCCGCCGGGCTGGTCGCCGCCATGTACCTGCGTGGCGTTCCCGTCGTACACGTCCCGACGACCCTCGTCGGCCAGATAGACGCGGCCCTGGGCGGCAAGACGGCCGTGGATCTGCCGGAGGGCAAGAACCTCGTCGGGGCGTTCCACCAGCCCGCGGCCTTCATCGCGGACGTGGCCTTCCTGGTCACGCTCCCGCCCAGGCAGCGCCGCGCGGCCCTCGGCGAGGTGGTCAAGATGGCCGTTCTCGGCGACGAGCGTCTGCTGGAGATCGTCGAGAGGGACGGCGAAGCCTTCGTCCGAGGTGCGGCGGCGCCGTTCGAGTCGGGTGCCGTGGCGGAGATGGTCGAGCGCTGCGTCTGGGCCAAGGTGGAAGTTGTAGTGGCGGACGAGCGCGAGTCCGGCCGGCGCATGATCCTGAACCTCGGCCACACCATCGGTCATGGCATCGAGGCCGCGGCCGGCTACAAGGCCATCCTTCACGGCGAGGCGGTGGCCTATGGGCTGCGCGGCGCCTTTGGAATCGCGCGCGCCATGGATCTCACGCCGGTTCAGCGGGCCGACCGGGTCAATTCGCTCCTGGACCGGCTGGGGCTCGGAGTGGAGCCGCCGGCGGTATCGCAAGATGGCGTTCGCGAGCGCATGGCCACCGACAAGAAGCACATCATGGGCCGCCTGAACTGGGTTCTGCCGACCGAGTCCGGGGTGGATATCCGGTCGGACGTGCCGGCGGATGCGGTTGCCGCCGGGTTGGTCGCCGCCCTCCGGCTGGTGCCCACCTCGGCCCGAACGGAGGCGACGGTTCTGCCATGACTCGGGTCCTCGTCCTCAACGGCCCCAACCTCAACCTGCTCGGCACGCGCGAGCCGGAGATCTACGGCGACACGACGCTGGCCGAGATCGAAGAAGGCCTCCGAGACCGCGGGCGTGAGCTCGGCCTGGAGGTCGAGACATTCCAGTCGAACCACGAGGGGGTCCTGATCGACCGGCTCCACCAGCGCGACTTCGACTGGGCGATCGTCAACGCGGGCGGGCTCACCCACACCAGCGTCGCGCTCCGGGACGCCCTCCTCGGCGTGGCCAGGCCCTTCGTCGAGGTCCACCTGTCCGACCCGAGCCGGCGCGAGCCGTTCCGGAACGTGAACTACCTGCACGACATCGCCGCGGAGCAGATCGTGGGGCGGGGTGCCGCAGGCTACACGATGGCCCTCGAGCTCATTGCCCGTCGGGTCAGTAATCGCCGTCACGGCGAACACGATCGAGCGGAGTCCGGCCGGCATGACTGATCGCCTGGACGAAGTCCGATCCGAGATAGACGAGCTCGACCGCGAGATCGTCAAGCTTCTCAATCGCCGGACCCGGCTCGGCCTGGAGGCCGCCAGGACAAAGGCTCGAAACGGCCGCCCCTTAGTTGACGCCAAGCGCGAGCGCGAGGTCCTCATGCACGTCGCCATGGCCAACGAGGGGCCACTTCCACAGGATGCCCTACTGGCGCTCTACCGCCAGTTGATCGAGACTATGACGCGTCTCGAGGAGATCGAAACAGCCGACTCCCCGCCCGCCTAGCTCACCAGCCAAGGGGAATGGTTCGATGGACAAGCCAGCATCCTCCAGGCGAAAGATGCACACGTACACGGTCGGAGCGCTCCTTGCGCTCTTCGTCGTCGCGGTCGTGGCGGCGCTCGCCAGCCGGCTCCTGCCGGGCGGCCTCTCCGGCATCGTCGCCCGCAAGTTCCGCGGGAGTGGCGAGGCGTCGGGGAGTGGCGAGGGTTCAGGCAGTGGCGAGGGCGGCTCCGAGCGGCCCTGACCCTCCGGCCGATTGGTAGGGAGATTGGCCTGGCGGGGCGCCCGGAGCCCCTGGTTTCTCCGTATTACCAGTGGGGGCGGTACTACGTGGAGCACGGCGCCGAATGGCCGGCCCAGTCAGTCGCGATCGGGTACTCAGATAGCCGCTCGCGGCTAACAGAGACGATCGAAGCCCGTCGTGGCGCCCACAAACGCCCGTTTGACGGTGCCCTTGACGTGGCTGCGGGTCACTCAGCCACTTAGCACCGCCACCGCTGGTAATACGGACTTTCGCGGCGACGTCAGGCGCGCAACCGGCCGAGTTCTACCAGCCGTAGACGAGACCGCCTAGCGAAGGGTGGCGGCCCGGAGTTCAGCGACCAGCGCGGCAAGCGCCGCAACGTCGCGGCCGTCCGGGCCCAGGGCGTCGACCAGGGCCGAGGCCACGATGACGCCGTCGGCACCGGCGCCGACCAGCAGCCGAACGTGGGCGGGGCGACTCACGCCGAAGCCGACGGCCACAGGCACCGGTGAGTCGGCCCTGGCCGATGCCACGAGACCGCGCACGGAAGGCGGGAGCGACGCCCGCGCCCCGGTCACACCTACGAGCGAGACGCAGTAGAGGAATCCGCCCGAACGTCGAGCGACCGCGGCTCGGCGGGCAGCGGTCGTCGTGGGAGCGATCAGATAGACGACGGCCAGGCCGATATCGCGGGCGACGGCCTCGAACTGCGACCCTTCGTCCGGGGTCAGGTCGGCGACGATCACGCCACTCGCCCCCGCCTCGACCAGGCGAGTTGCAACGGCGCGGCCGTCGCCGCCGCCCAGGATCTGGTTCGCGTAGCACATCGGGACCAGCGGCAGGTCCGGCCGCGCCGCCGCTATCTCTCGCAGAAGCGCGACGGAACCGTCGAGCGTGGCCCCGGCCCGCAGGGCGGCCGTCGTCGCCCGCTGGAGAGTGGCGCCGTCGGCGAGGGGGTCCGAATACGGCAGACCGATCTCGAGCAGATCCGCGCCCGCATCGGCGGCCGCCAGCGCGGCGGCAAGGGAGGTGGCGTGGTCGGGATAGCCGGCCACCACGTAGGGAATGAGCGCGGCACGGCCTTGCCCGGCCGCCCGCCCGAAGGCCGCGGCGATGCGCTTCGCGCCGGCCGTATCGTTCGTGCCCGCGCCGGCCGTGTCGTTCCCGCCTACGGCGCCTGCCACGTTCGCAACTGCGCGAGGGGTAGGCGCGGCCGCGCCCGTTGGGGTTGGCGCGGCCGCACCACGAGAATCGATCGGGTTCGATGGGAGCGTCTGCGCGGTCATCGCCCGACCTCCTTGAGTCCAAGAGCCGCAAGATCCTTGTCGCCGCGGCCCGAGAGTCCCAGAACCACCACCGCTTCGCGAGGCAACGGGCCGGCGGCGGAGGAGGAAACGCCGCCGGACCGCGCTGCGGTGGAGAGCTGGGTATCGGCCTCGCGTGCGATTCGCGACAACACATCCGGCAGAGCCGCCACTGCGTGGGCCGACTCCACGGCCGCCAGGATCCCTTCGGTTCGAGCGACCTGGCGGACGGCCGCCACGGCCTCCGTGTCGGTCGCGGACGAGACGACGAGTCGTCCGGCCTCCATGAGCGCCGCGAGCTGGGGCCCGATTCCCGGATAGTCGAGGCCCGCCGAGATCGAGACCGCCTCGATGACCTGGCCGTCGGGGCCCTGGAGCATGTACGAGCGTGAGCCGTGGAGGATCCCCGGCGATCCGCCGAGCAGCGCCGCCGCGTGCCGGCCGGTCGCGATCCCCTTCCCCGCCGCCTCGGCCACCGCCAGCCGGACGCCCGGCTCGCCGATGAACCGATTCAGGAGGCCGAGAGCGTTGGAGCCGCCGCCGACGCAGGCTATCGCCAGGTCCGGCAGCCGCCCTTCGACGCTTCCGAGCTGCGCTGCCGCCTCGTCGCCGATGACGCGCTGGAAGTCGCGCACCAGCATCGGGTATGGGTGCGGGCCCATCGTCGACCCGAGGCAGTAGTGCGAGGTTTCGACGTTGGTTACCCAGTCGCGCAGGGCCTCACTGACGGCGTCCTTCAGGGTGCCGGAGCCGCCGTAGACAGGCCGGACCTCCGCGCCCAGAGCCTGCATCCGGAGAACGTTCGGCGCCTGGCGCGCAATGTCTTCGACGCCCATGTGGACGACGCACGGGATCTGCAGCAGAGCACAAGCCGTGGCCGTCGCCACGCCGTGCATGCCCGCACCTGTCTCGGCGATTACCCGGCTCTTGCCCAAGCGCCGCGTCAGCAGGACCTGGCCGAGGGCGTTATTCAGCTTGTGGGCACCGGTGTGGTTGAGGTCCTCACGCTTCAGGTAGAGCCGGATCCTCTCGGGCAGCCGATCCGCCGCCGATCCGGCCAGCACTCGCGCCGCGTCGTGGATCTCAGCCCCGAGCCGATCGGCCCGGTAGATGGGCGTGGGGCGTCCACCATAGTGGAACTGCAGCTCGCGCAGTTCGGCCCAGAAGCGCGGGTCGTGGCGCGTCTGCGCCCAGGCGGCTTCCAGCTGGTCGAGCGCCGCCACGAGCGTCTCGGGCACGTAGCGCCCGCCGAAGTCGCGCTCGAGCCCCCAGCGACCGCGCTCGTCCGGGTCCAGGAGCGATTCGGGGGCGGGCGTCGGCCGGAATCGGACGTGCGGCCGATCGAACCGCACCGCCCTTGCTCGCTTGACGAACAGAGCCACGCGCAGGGGATCCTTGCGAGGCCGCGACCCGACCGCCGCGACCCCTCGGGCGGACGCCGCCGCTGCGCCGGCCGTCGCGCCGGACGGTTGGATTTCCACGCCGGATGCCACGTCGACGCCGACGGCGGCCACCGCCAGCAGAGTCTCGGTCACGTTTCCCGGGTCCAGTCCGCCGGCGAGGATGACCGGTATCTCGCGCGCCACTGCGGCCGCGATCTGGCGGGCGACCTGGCGGCCGGTCCCTCCGGGGAACGGGCCTCCGGCGGTATCGAGAATGAGCCGCTCGGTGCCGGCTGCGAGGTACGTCTTGCCTGCCTCGATGGCGCCGGCGGCCAGTGAACCGGCGTCGGCGGGACCAGACGGAGCGCCGGCCGCGTCCGCGGCCGGCAGATGCAGCACCTTCCAGACGGGACGGCGTATGGCCGCGATCGATTCCGCGGGCTCGTATCCGGAGAGCTGCACCGCATCCGGATCGATGGCGGCGATGGCCGCCTCGATCTCGGCCGCCGAAGCGTCGGCCAAGACGGCCACTACCCGGGGCCGCTTGCCGGCGGGTGAAGCCCCGCGGGCAAGAGTGGCGAGCCACGAGGCCTCGGACAGGGCGAGACAGCGCGGCGTGCCCGGGACCAGGTTCAGCCCGATGGCGTCCGCGCCAGCGCGCAGTGCGGAGAGCACGCCCTCCGAATCGGTCACGCCGCAGATCTTGACGATCGGTTGCCGCGCCTCCGCCGCCACGTCTCGCGGCACCGCACCCGCGTGGACGAACGCACGGGCCGCCGAGGCCGGATCGGACGAGCGCATCAGCGCCTCACCGATGAGGGCAGCGTCCAGCTCGACCGCCCGCCAGCCGACCAGCGTCCGGGGCTCGCCGACGCCCGACTCACCTACGACCAGCCGGTCGTCCGGCACGAACCGCCGCAGCCGCAGGCACAGCTCGGGATCGACCTTGAGCGTGCGCAGGTTCCGGTTGTTCAGCCCGATCAGGCGGACGTCCGTGGCCAGTGCCGCCTCCACCTCACGCTCGTCGTGGGCCTCCACCAACGGCTCGAGGCCTAGCTCGCGGGCCAGTTCGGCGAACCGGGCGAGCTTCCTGCCCGGCAGGATCGCGGCGATCAGCAGGACAATGTCGGCCCCGGCCGAGCGCAGGACGGGGAGCTGCCGCTCGTCGACGACGAACTCTTTGGCGAGGATCGGGATCGCGACCGCATCTCTGACTGCCCGCAGGTCCGCCACCGATCCGCCGAACCAGTGCGGCTCGCACAGGACGGAGATCGCGCTCGCGCCGCCCGATTCGTAGGCCCGGGCCAGGGCGACCGGATCGGCGTCCGCGGCGATTGCGCCGGCCGACGGCGAGCGGCGCTTGACCTCGGCGATCAGGTGCAGGCCGGGTGCGGCCAGACGCTCGACGATGGGCCGCGGCGCGTTGCCCGGCTGGGCGGAGTACTCGGCCGCGTCGTTTGCGAGATTCCGATATGTGCGCGACCCGAGCTCCGCCTTCACGTCCGCAAGACGGCGGGCCGCGATCTCAGCCACGATCCCGGCCCGAGAGGCCGTTCCCGTGCCCGCAGGAGCGCGCCGGCTGGCGGGCCGACGCGGTTCAGCCACTGTCGTCATGCCGGCGTCGCCTCCATGGCCCGAGCCGCCTCGGCCTTCGCCTGGTCCCGTGCCGTCTTCGCGGATTGCAGCCTTGCCAGCAGCGCCGTCGCAGCGCCCGAGTCGATCGTGGCGGCCGCCAGCGGGATGCCGTCGGCAAGTGCCTCGACCCGACCCGCTACGAGCAGGGCGGCCGCGGCGTTGAGCAAGACCACGTCGCGACGCGGCCCTGGCTCACCGGCCAGCACCGATTCCACCAGCGCTGCGTTCTCCGCAGGAGAGCCGCCGGCCAGCGCAGCGAGCGGCGCCGCGGTGAGGCCCAACTGCGAGGCCACGACCGGTCGCCGCTTCACCCCTCCGGGCGTGACATCGTAGAGGACTCCGGTCCCGTCGAGCGGAAGCTCGTCGATCCCGGCACCGTGGACGATGAACGACCTCTGCGTGCCCAGCAGCCGCAGCACCTCCGCCAGGCGCGGGGCCACCGACGGATCCCCGACCCCCACCACCTGGCGCTGGGCGCCGGCCGGGTTGGTCACGGGTCCGAGCAGGTTGAAGGCGGTCCGGACGCCGATCTCCCGGCGGGTGGGGCCGGCGTGCTTCATGGCGGGGTGATAGGCCATGGCAAAGAGGAAGGCGAAGCCGTCCGTGTGCAGCGCCGCGCCGGCCTCCTCCGGCGAAAGGTCCGTGGCGACGCCGAGCGCCTCGAGGACGTCGGCCGATCCGCAAGCCGAGGTCATGGCCCGGTTGCCGTGTTTGGCGACCGGCACGCCGGCGGCGGCCACGACGAGAGCGGCGGCCGTGGAGATGTTGAACGTGCCGCTGTGGTCGCCGCCAGTGCCGCACGTGTCGATCGCGCCGTCCGGTGCGGCGACGCGAAGGACACGCGCACGCATCGCCATGGCGAAGCCGGCGAGCTCTTCGACGGTCTCGCCGCGCATACGAAGCGCGACGAGCAGCGCCGCCAGCTGGGCCGGCGTGGCTTCGCCGTCCATGACCGATCCCATGGCCCCGCGGGCCTCTTCGGTCGAAAGCGTCTTGCCGTCGACGATCGCGGCCAGAGCCGCCCTTACCTTGTCACTCATCGAACTGCCTCCACGCGACCGGCAGCGGCCGCCATTGACTCAGATACCGCCCCCGGCCCGCCGGCCGGCCCGTCCCCACCGAGCCCCGAGAGCGCGAAAGTGCCCGAAACCCGGTCGAGGAGGGTTCCTTCGCCCTCTCCGGCAAGCCTCAGGAAGTTCGCGAGCAGATGCGGACCCTGTGGCGTGAGGACCGACTCCGGATGGAACTGCACGCCCTCGACCGGCGCATTCAGATGCCGGATGCCCATGACCACGCCGTCCCCTTCGGTCCAGGCGGTGACCACGAACTCGCCCGGCAGGGTCTCCGGCGCGACGCTCAGGGAGTGGTAGCGGGCCGCCATGAAGGGAGAGGGCATCCCGGCGAGGAGCCCGTTCCCGTCGTGGCGGATAGTCGATGCTTCGCCGTGGACCAGCGTTGGGGCGCGGACGATCGTCGCTCCGAACGCCTGCGCCATCGACTGCATCCCAAGGCAGACCCCCAGGGTGGGGATCCGGCGCTCGACGCCGACGCGGATCGCGTCCATCGAGACTCCCGCCGAGTCGGGGTCGCCCGGACCGGGCGAGACGACGATGCCGCGCAGCTTGGCCGCCGGATCAGCGGCGAGGGCCTCGATACCGGCCCGGTCGATGGCGTCGTTGCGCAAGACTCGAACGTCGGCACCGCCAGCTTCCAGGGCCTGGACGAGGTTGAAGGTAAATGAATCGTAGTTGTCGATCATCAGGATCATCGGAAAGTCTCCTTGCCACTGCGGTCGGCGTTGAAGCGACGACAGAGGCGTCGCTCCCGACCGCCAGAGCGACGCCCAAAGCGAGGCGCATGCCTCGCTCGGCGTCGCTCGTTGTTGATCATCAGGTTCACGGGACGCCTCCTATCGAGCCGCGCCGGCTGGGGCGCCGGGGGATGCTGGTTCGGCGCGGGACGCGGCGACGGTGGGGGCCCCGCCACGGGGCGTTGTGGTGCCACTCCCCGCACCGGCCGGTGCGTCCGCCGCCGCTTCGGCGATGGCCAGCTCTATTGCCCGCCGAACCGCCCCGGCCTTGTGCTCCGTCTCCTCGAACTCGCGCTCCGGCACGGAGCCCGCGACGATCCCCGCCCCGACGTGGAGATGGATCTTGTCCTCGCAAAGGACGGCGGAGCGGATCGTGATTGCCGTGTCGAGGTTGCCGTCGTAGCCGAGATACCCCACGGCGCCGCCGTACAGCCCGCGCCGCTCGCGTTCGGCTTCGGCGATGAGCTGCATCGCCCGGACCTTCGGTGCGCCCGAAAGCGTTCCCGCCGGGAAGATGCTGCGCAACGCGTCGAGCGCGTCCAGGCCGGGCTTCAGCCGCGCCTCCACGTTACTCACCAGATGCAGGACGTGGCTGTAGCGCTCCACTTCCATGTACTTGGTCACGGCCACCGTCCCCGCCCGAGCCACCCGCCCGAGGTCGTTGCGGCCCAGATCCACGAGCATCACGTGCTCCGCTCGCTCCTTGGGATCGCGCTGCAGGCCGTAGGCCAGGGCGTCGTCCTCGAGCGGAGTGGCGCCGCGTGGCCGCGTCCCGGCGATCGGGTGAGTGGTGACGCGGTCGCCCTCGACCCGGACCAGCAGCTCCGGGCTCGCCCCCACGACCGAGAACTCCGGCATCCGGACGAAGTAGAGGTACGGACTCGGGTTGATGCGCCGCAGCGAGCGATAAAGCGAGACCGCGTCGAGAGGCTGACCGCCGATGACGGGGCGTTCGTACGTCTGGCGGCGCGCGACGACGATCTGGATGGCCTCGCCGGCGGCGATCGCCTCCTTGGCCGACCGAACGGCCGACTCGTACTCGCCTCGCCCAAGGCTGACTTCGATCTGGCGCAGGCCGGAGGCCGGCGCCTCATACGCGCCGTCTTCGAGCGAGCCGGCTCCGTCGCCGCGCCTGGCACCGTCCGAGTCTTGGCCGGCGCCAGCCGGACCGTCGGTCTCCCTCCGGCTCCTTCGGGTGAGGGCGGCAAGCTCGGCATCGGTCGGTCGTCCGGTCCGCTCCAGGGCTTCGAAGATCGCCCGCTCGGCGATCGCGTAGCGGCCTTCGATGTCCGGGGCATCCGTGTGAAGCGAGGCGACGGCCGAGAGGGCGTGGGTCAGGTGGTCGAAGACCAGGACCAGGTCGGTCTCCTGGAAGGCGGCCATCGGGACGCCGATCGGGTCGCGGTCCGGAAGCGGCACCGTCGGCTCGAAGGTGGAAACCGCGTCGTAGGCGAGCGCGCCCACCGCTCCGCCTGGGAAGCGCGGAATCCCCTCGTTGGGCAGAATGCGGCGCTTCGGCAGGAAGTGGCGCAGGGCCGTGAGCGGGTCCGGGGCGCTGATCGTCTCCGTCGGCAGGTCCGGGGCGAAGTCGAGCACACCCACCGGGCGAGACTGGATCGTGGCCTGTCCGTCGCGGACCGTCAGCAGACGCCGCGGCCCGACTCCCAGGAACGAGTAGCGACCGAGGCGCTCGCCGCCTTCGACGGACTCGAGCAGGAAGGCCGGGCCCCCGTCGTCGAAACGCATGAAGGCGCCTATCGGGGTCTCGAGGTCAGCGTTGCGGGTGGCCGTGAGCAGGATGGTGTCGGCCGAGCCCGACATCTGCCGGACCTCGCGAAGACTGAGCGGATCTGTGAGTGCCATCGCCGACTTGCCTTTCTCGATCGTGGTTCGCGCCGCGCCTGTCGCCCCGCCCCTCGCCGCCGGCTGACCGGCTTCCCGCGGGCCGGGAATCAAAAGACCTTTCGTCCCAGGGACGAAAGGTCGATCCTTCCGCGGTGCCACCCACATTCGGCAATGCCGCTCTTTGGCCGACGGGTCGGGCTCTCGCGTGGCTCTTTGGCCGGGCGCGACTCCCGCCGATCGGTGCTGCCCTGTATCGCTGGCGCTCTGCGCCGGAGCCTACTGGCGAGCCCTGGAAGCTTGCGGTTTGGTCCGGTGGCTCACGGGTCCATTCACTCTCGTCGCCGCTCCAGCTTGCACCAACCGCTGGTTCTCTATGCCGGCGCCGGGAGGTACTCGTCCCGATCACAGCCCGTATTCGTATGTGGCGCGGAGTCTATGGGGAGAGGCGGCGCGGTGTCAAATGGGTGGCGCGGGCGGTCGCGGAACGGGACGCGGAGGGACGGCTGGGCGTGGCGCGCGGGCCGGACGCGGAGGGGCGAGGGCGACAGCGGGCGCCGCCCGAAATCGCGGGGCGGCGGGCGAGAGCGAGCGCTCGGCGAGTGCCCCCGAGAGGGCACGCCATGGAAACTGCGCAACACGCGTGGGGGTGGTGTTGTGGCCCGCCGGGGCCGGTCTCGCGGCGGGCATACACCGAATCGAAGGCGCGTCGGCCCGTCAAAGGCGGCTGCGTAGCCGGATTCGGCTAACAACGTCGACGACACCCGGCCGGAACCACGTCCTCGGGGCCGAGCTGGCGCATAGCACTACGGCCACTGGTATTGCGCAGATCCGCCGGCCCCCGAAGATCCGCCGGCCCCCGAAGATCCGCCGCCCCCGAAGATCCGCCGGCCCAAGGGGATCCGCCGGCCCAAGGGGATCCGCCGGCCGAAGAGGGATCCTCCCCTCCTCTACCAGTATTCCTCGGTGTGAAGCGTGCCGATGTCGTGACCCTTGTCGCGAACGAAGCCGCGGGCCAACGCCAGCTCGATCACCGTTTCGATCATGCCCGGGTTGCCGCACAGGAAGAGGTCGAAGTTGTCGGGCGTGAGCTCCAGCCCGGTTTCCTCCTCGATCTCGCCCGAGGCGATGAGGTTCTGCAGGTAGCCGCTGCGGCCGCGCCAGGTAGTGTCTTCCTGCGGCCGGGTGATGACCGGCATGTAGTGGAAGTTGCCGCAATGACGGGCGAGGCCCGTGAGTTCGGTGCGGTAGCCCAAGTCCCACGAATAGCGGGCGCCGTGGACGATGACGAACTGCCGAGGCCCGTTGCAGACCAGTTCGCTGCGGAGCATCGACATGTACGGCGCCAGGCCCGTGCCCGTGCCGATCATGAGGATGTGCTTGCCGGGCGCTTTGTCGAGGGTGAAGACGCCGACCGCCTTGGGGCCCACGTACAGCCGGTCGCGGATCTTGAGGCCGAAGAGCCGCGGCGTCAGCTCGCCGCTCATGACCACGGTCAGGTAGAACTCGAAATACTCGTCGGCGCGGCTTTCGGAGGCGATCGAGTAGGCGCGCCGGAGCATCCGATCTGGGTCCGCGGCGGCGCGGGAGACCGACTCCGCCTGGGCGTCGACGGCCCACTGGCTCTCCGGCGTACCCAGGATCTCGTCCGGGATGGCAACCGGTGCGGCAACTCCGAGGCCGCCGGTCACGACGCCTGGGCCGGCGACCTCGATGCCGCTGGCGACTACGCCCGGGGCATCGGCCTCCGATTCATCGATCCGTGGCTCCGAGGCCTTCAGACCGAGAACGACATACTGGCCGGACTTGAACTCGAACGGCAGCTTGTCCGGCGCGACCCGCAGGATGATAAGCCCGGGCGCGACTTCAACCCGGCTGACCACCGTTGCGTTGTACTCGGCCGCCATGCTGCCCTCCGATTCTCCAGTGAGCTCCGATGAGCGGAGTCCCCGGAGCGAAGGATACGGGGCCGCGACCCGGGTGTCAGCAGTGCCCGGCAGGTCCGGCGCGGGTGGGACGCCACGTCGGCGGTACTGGGGCACGAGGCGCGGGCTGCTTGTCCCCTGCTAGAAGCCGGCCAGCTTCGCGACCGGGCCGGTCTGGACCATGGCCGACCGCAGGCTGACCCACGGCACGACGACCGCGGGAAGGCTGCTGAGGCTCTTCGCGACCTGGTGCTCGGCAAAGGTGATCTTCATGCCTACCGCTGTGATGGCCCAATGGATGAAGTTCGTCCGAGACGGGCTGATCCCCTCGGCCACCACGGCCTGGTCGTAGTTGTTGCCCAGCTGGTCGATAAGTTGGGAATCCGCCGCGTTCGACATAGCGATCAGAGCCAAGTCCGCGTCGCTGAACAGATCGTCGAAGGCGATCCGCTGGCCAGTGCTCAGATCGTAGTTGAGCGTCTCAACGCCCGTCGCTGGTTGCGAGGCTGAGGCATCGTCTTCCCAGGTGAGCGTGAATGAGGCCAGGGACGGCGTCAGCAGCTCGGTCTTGAACGCGCCCGACAGGACATTCATCTTGCCGGACACCTGGCGGTTCGAGGCAGGTCCTTGCTCCCACTGTATGACCCGCGTCTGGACCTCGAGCCCGATGTCGGCATCGATAGCGTCCGCCCAAGGGGTCGTGCCCGCGAGGAAGGACGGATAGCCCATGTAGACCGTCCAGATGCCGTTGGGATCCGACTCGGATATGGCCGAGTTGATGATCGTCGGCCGGCTGTCCGGCACGGAAGCGGACGGGGCCGGGGTGGGGATCGAGGTATCGGTCGCGAACGGGATAATCGTCGGCGATCCGAGGAGCGACGGCGAGGGGCTATCGGAAGGCGACGGCGAGTTGAAGTTGAGTGCGATCGGCGCCGCGGTGACGAGCACGTTCATGGCGATGAAGACGCCGACGACGCACAGGCCCAGGACTCCGGCCACGGGCAGCACGTCGAGAGCTCGGGAGAACAACGAAGGGCGGCGCGGCCTCATTCCCCGAGTATGCGGGACCGGCCTGTGACGCGCATTTCACCCAGATGCGCGCTAGGCTGCCCTCGCCGGTGCGCTCGCCGCAGCTTGCGCCGACGCTTCCGCCGCTGCCTTGCGGACGGTCTCTTCCGACCTGGGACCCGCTGCCCGCTCGAGACGGCTCGCCATTGCCAGAATCTCTTCGGCTTCGCTCTTCACCAGCGCCCCTGATTGCAGAGCCTGGAAGAGCAGCAGCTTCCGCGTCGGCTCGTCGGAATCGAGGAGCAGATCGATTAGATCCGCGCGCGGAATCTGCGAGGGTTTTCGGTGGAACAAGTCCTCATTCCTCCGGAGCCTTGGTCCCCATCAGTCGTTCAGGATGAGCGGCCAGTAAAGGTGTCGGCAGAGCCCGGACAAATGGTGTTCCCCGATGGTCCGGTTACAAGGCATTCTTTCGGGCTTCTCGGGGCCACCGAACGTGCTATCGCCATCTCCCCAAAACCCGATCGACGGCGCATGATTGAACCATGACAGACCCCGACTCTCTGGACCTACCTTCACGGGCTGCGCCACCGGTTCGCGAGGTCGATTGCCTCATCGTCGGAGGCGGGGCGGCCGGCCTATCCGCGGCGATAAACCTGGGGCGCATGCGCCGCAGCGTGGTCGTCGTGGACGACAAGGACCGCTTCCGGTGGCGCCATCCGATTCACAACTACCTGGGCTTTCCGGAGGGGATCAAGGCTGCGGACCTCCGCCGCCTCGGGCGACGCCAGGCCGCGAAGTACGGCGCCGGGTTCGTCATCGGCGTGGTCAACTCGGCCGCGCCGGACGGTGATCGGTTCCGGCTGCGGATCGATGCTCTGCCAGCTTTCGCGCCTGCAGGCGGTGCCGGATCTGTGCATGCGGCCGCGCCCGGAGGCGTTGTCGGGCACGCGGACGCTCCCCAACGCGAGAGCGTTGCCGCACCCGCGATCGACGGACCGGACGAGGAGCTGGCCCGAACTTCCGATCGGGTCCAGGACGGCCGCCCCATCGAGGTGCTGGCACGCTCGGTCATCCTGGCGACGGGAGTGCGGGGCCACTTCCCCGAGTTCCCCGGTCGCGAGGATTGCGTCGGCGTGAGCCTCTTCTGGTGCATCCATTGCGACGGATATGAGTCGATCGACCGGGTCGTCGCCGTGGTGGGCGACGACGAGGAGGCGGTCGAGACTGCTCTCGATCTGCTCGACTTCACCAGTCGCGTCACGATTGTTGCCGGTCGACCGGAAGGGTTCAGTGTCCCGTCGTCACGGCTGGCGGACCTGGAGGCAAACGGCATCCTCGCCTACCCTCACGGCGTCGCCGAGTACCAGAACCGCGAAGGGCAGATGCAGGCGCTCGTCCTGGACGATCCGACCCGGACGCGCATCAACGTCGAGCACGTCTATATCGTCCGGCCCGCGAGCGCGGCCAACGACCTCGCCAGCCAGCTCGGAGTGGCGGTCAACGGGATCGGCCAGATCATCGTAGACACCGACCAGCACACCAACGTGCCGGGAATCCTGGCCGCCGGCGACGTCACCAGCCCGCACGACCACCAGTTCAGCGCCGCCGTTCACGAGGGCAACCAGGCCGCCTGCGCGGCCAACTACCGCCTCTACCGCCCGGTGCAACGGGACCCGGGCGCGGAGGATTGCTGAGGCTCCTCCGGCGGTCGGGGCCCGCAACTGCCCCACGACGAATGGCACTAGGCAGCGATGGAGCCCCCGCAGATTCTTGTCGCGCAAGCGCTGGGCCGGGGATGCCACGCTCTGCGTGGGTCGGCGGCGCTGGAGGAGAGGAGTACCGCATGAAGACCCGACTTGGGCTTCGATTCGTTGCGGTCGCGAGTTCCGTATCGATCATGGCGGCGCTGACAGCCGTGGCACTGCGGCCGCTCCAGCCACTCTCGACCAGGAGCAGGCGATCGTCGAGTACGCCCACGGGTTCCCGGTCGATCTGGCCCAGACGTTTACGGCCGGCATCACCGGCGATCTCGTCGCCGTCTCCATCTACCGCGGGGCAGACGTGCCCGATGTCGTCGTTGCGCCGAACGATGTAGGGCAGACAACCCTGTCGATCTACAGCGTCGTGAACGGGATACCGGACAACTCCCTGTCGGCCGCATTGCTCACCATGTCCGATGGCGGCTGGAACATCTTCAATTTCGGTGCCCCTATGTCGATACAGGCCGGAACCCAATACGCGATCGTGGTGCGCAACGACGTCGACGGAAACCACTGGAACGGCAACTGCACGGACGACTACACCGCCGGCCAAGCACTCATCTGGCAGGATCCCGAGTGGTTCACCGGCACTCAGGCGGAGCAATGCTTGAAGGATTTCGCCTTCAGGACCTTTGTCCAGGTTGCCGCAGCGACGCCCACGCCCACGCCCACGCCGACGGCCACGCCGACGGCCACGCCGACGGCCACGCCGACGGCCACGCCTGCGCCAACCCCGACCCCAACCCCAACGCAAGCCACGACGCCGCCGCCCACGAGCGGGACAGGCTCGGACGGGCGTGACAACCCGCTGCCGGTCGGTCTGCTTGTCGCGGGTCTGGTCAGCCTCGCCGGCGTCGCGATAATCGCGAAGCGCTGGTCGACCGCGAGGCGGTAATCCGCGGCGACGAGCTCGCCAACGTTTGCCCGAGGCGGCCATTCGACGCTTGGACCGGCCGCCTCGGGAGACTGTCCTCGACGAGCTGTCCTGACCTCGGCGCTCGGAGGCTCAGGGCCGATAGAGTTCAGCCGAGGCCACCGTACCGTCAGCGCCAATGCCTCCCGCAAGGAGGACCCGGCCGTCTTGCAGCAGCGTGGCCGTGTGGCCGCTGCGGGCCGTAGCCAAGGATGCGGTGGCGGTGAAGGCGCCGCTCGCGGGGTCGAACAGCTCCGCGGAAGCCAGCTGGCGGTGGCCGTCGTCGTAGCCTCCAGCGAGAAGAACCCGCCCGCTCGGGAGCAGGCTGGCGGTGTGCTCGTTCCGAGACGCCGTCATCGTGCCGGCCGTAGCGAAGGTGCCCGCCGTCGAGTCGTACGACTCAGCCGACTTGTCGGTTGCGCCTCCGGCCAGGAGGACCCGGCCATCCGGCAAGAGCGTGGCCGTGGGAAAGTCTCGCCCTATCTTCAGCGGTCCGGTCGCGCTGAAGACGCCGGTGTGCGAGTCGTACGTCTCAGTTGAAGTGACGAGATTGGCGAACATGGTGGTGGGGATCGTGAAGCCGCCCGCGATCAGGACTCGACCATCGGTCAGGAGGGTGGCGGTGTGGTAGTCGCGCGATGTGCCCATGGAACCGGTGGCAGTGAAGCTAGCGGTCTTGGGGTCATACAGCTCGGCCGTGGCGAGGGTCGAAGTGGGAGCGTACCCACCAACGATGAGGACTCGGCCGTCTGTCAGCAGGGTTGCCGTGAAGTTGGTTCGCCGATCGGTCATCGAGCCCGCAGGAGTGAAGGCTCCTGTCTGTGGGTCATACAGTTCGGCCGCGCTGTCGGGTGCGCCTCCGGCGATGAGGACCCGACCGTCCGGCAGGAGCGTGGCGGAGTGGCCGCTCCGCGCGGTCTTCATCGAGCCCGTGGGCGTGAAGGTACCGGTCTTCGGGTCGAACAGCTCGGCTGAGGCGAGGACGCTGGATCCGGCGTCTCCTCCGGCGACCAGGACTCGGCAATCCGGCAGCAATGTCGCGGTGTGGCCGCTCCGGACGCTCGTCATCGATCCTGTCGAGCTGAAGGTGCCGGATGGCGCGGCGGCGGGCTGTGCCGAGCTCGGACATGGAGTCCTGGCGGGAGCGGGCGCCGTGGTCGCCGCGGGCATCGAGGTGGATTGAGAGCGGCTCGCCGAAACGATCGATGGCCCGGCGCCTGAGGGGGCCGCAACCGAGCCGCAGCCCGAGACGCCCAGGCCGCAGATCACCACCAACCTAGCGAGAGCCATCCGCCCGATCAACCAGCCACTCCCTGCGATCATCGCGCCGGGCAATTCTCTCGCCCATTGCGAGGGAAACACCCGGCAGCCGCCTGTGCGGGAGTTGTCGGCGCTGCCCGCTACATAGACGAGGCGCCAGACCTGTTGCTCTCCCAGGTCAGCCCTGGTGTACCGATGACTTGGGTGCGCCGATCAGGGAGAAGGCCGTCCGCCAATCCCCCTCCGCGGTCATCTGCAGAGAGATGTTCAGGAAGGCCATCGCCTCGAGCTCGCGAGCCCTCGCGAGAGGCCCGACGTAGACCGGACGGAAGCCGAGCGAGCGCAACAGATCGCCCACCGTAGCCCTGGCGTCCTGGTCGTCCGCGGCGAAGAGGGCGTCGATCACCACGCCGTGGGACTTGGGATCGGCCTGGACGCTCGCGAAGATGGTATTGAGCGCCTTCACGACCCGCGCACCGGGCAACCACGCCGCGAAGGTCTCGGCGCCGGACGGGCCGCCTTCCGTCGCGAGTCCGCTGTAGTCGGGCTTGAGGGTGTTGGTAGCGTCGATCACGATCTTGCCGCCAACGACCGGCGCGAGCTCCGTGGCCACCTGACGGGCGGCCGCGGCATATGGGACGGCGATGATCACCAGCTCGGCGCGCTCCGCCGCCTCGCGGACACTCCCAGCCGCGGTTCCCCCCGCCGCCTCCGCGGCCTCGGTGGAACTCTCGACGCTCGTGCTCGCATAGACGACCGAGTGGCCGGCTCGAACGAGCGAGGCACCAAGGGCCTTGCCGACTTTGCCCGCTCCGACGATTGCGACCTTCATGACAGTGAACCTCCTGGGGCCGGCGTCGTTGGACCGAGTGCGGCGACCTGGCCTATCCGGAGATTCACGTTAGTCCCGCTCGAACGATTGCGCCGTCAACGACACCGGGACGGTTCACCAGCCGAGCCCGCTCCGCCCGCCGCGCCGAAGCGAACGGCATCGCTGTGGAGCCAAACACATGTCGGCCCGGGCGCCGGGTAGGATGGGCTCATGAATCCTGACCTCAGCCAGCTGGACCTGGCGCCTCGAAAGCGCATCGGGCTCGTCGCCCATGACAACAAGAAGCTGGATCTGATCGAGTGGGCGCGGTACAACCGGCCCATGCTGGAAATGCACGACCTGGTCGCAACGGGGACTACGGGCGTGATGCTCCAGCGCGAGCTGGACCTACCGGTCACGTTGCTCCAGTCAGGTCCGCTCGGCGGAGACCTTCAGGTTGGGGCGATGATCGCCGACGGCAGCATCGACTTCCTGGTCTTCTTCTGGGACCCACTCGAGCCCCAGCCCCACGACACGGACGTGAAGTCGCTGCTCCGAATCGCGGTCGTGTGGAACATCCCTGTCGCCTGCGACCGGGCCTCGGCCGACTTCATGATCAGTTCACCGCTGATGACCGGCTCGTACGCTCGTCGGGTGCCCGACTATACGGCCCACAACGAGCGAGAGGTCCCCGTGGCCGATGACGCCGAAACTGCCGACGAGCCCGACCAAATCGGCGGGACCGACATCGATCCGGCTTGAGTGTCGCCCGCCGTCCCGTGGCCATCCTCGAGGGCGAGATCCGCTGGATCGACGATTTCGTTCGGGAGTTGAGCGCGGGCCGGACGGGCGCCGGCAACACGCAAGCGACCGGCGCGCGGTCCTAAGCTGCACACGCCAGCGCCTCTCGTCGCCGATTCCCGGCAGGCGCTGGGTAAGGAGTGCGTCGATGGAAACACGCGCGTCCGAAACGGGGCCGCTCGCGTCCGCTAAGGGGGCCTGGGCGGCCGAGCATCTGGCGACCGACGTTGTCGGTTGGCTGACGACCGTTGCCGCCGACGGCCGGGTGCAGAGCTCGCCCATCTCGTTCCTGTGGGACGGCCAATCGATCCTCTTCTACAGCAAGCCCGCGACGCCGAAGCTGCGCAACATCGAGGCCCATCCCCAGGTGTCGTTCAGCCTCAACTCGGACCCATACGCGGACCACGCTCTGGTCATCGAAGGGACCGCCGCGGTGGACGCCGCAGCCGTGGCCTCAGACGTCCACCCGGCCTACCTGGCGAAATACCACGCCCCACTGGCGCACTGGGAGATGGACGAGGCGGAGACGGCCCGAGAGTTCTCGGTGCCGGTCCGGATCACGCCCGTTCGCATCAGGGCCTGGTAGGTCTGGGGTTCGGGTCCGGGCCTGGGTTCTGGGCTCCCGAATCCAGCCGTCGCCTCTCGAACACCCGCCATGCCGCCAGGCTTACCAACGGGTTGCCCCGCCGCTTACCCGTCGGGCCCCAACCTGCGAAACTCCCGCGACTGATCACCTTGTCCGCTCTGGTGGCGTTGGCTTCCTCGAGCGGAAAGCCACCGTCGGCG
Organism: Chloroflexota bacterium; assembly: GCA_003141455.1. Lineage (GTDB taxonomy): Bacteria > Chloroflexota > Limnocylindria > Limnocylindrales > CSP1-4 > Fen-1039. Next base: position 33,802 of record PLMA01000045.1, read on the forward strand.
AGCCGCTTGGATTCGAGCAGTCGAAGGGCGTCCGTGCAGCGTTCATCGCCGATGCGCCCGACCTCGGCCATGACCTGCAGGGCGAACAGGACGTCGTAGAACTGGATCGGGAAGTGGATCCGGTCGACGTGCCCGCCCCAATCCGGCTCGATGAGCTGCCCGTCCCGGCGACGCCACAAGAGCCGGCGCGCCAGGAGCAGCTCCGCCGCGCGCAAGGCCGCTTCCAGGGCACGGGCGTCTCCGTAGCGCTGCCCGAATGCCCACAATCCGCGCACCGGTATGGCCGTCTCTTGGAACGACGAGACCGCCGCCGTCGCGCGATCGTCGCAGTTCCAGCCGCCGTCCCGCAACCCCAAACATACCACGGCCAGGAGGCAGAGAGGCGCCCGCCGGCGACTGGCCGGCGGGCACTTCGGATCAGGCGGCGGCGGCTGCCGCCCGGCATCCGTCCGGATCGGTCAGCCTCGGATCCCACTCGGATCCCGGCATCCCGTGGAGCCACCCGCCCACCAGGACGGCGGCGTCGGCATGTAGGTCGTCGTCCGGGAACAGCCGGGCGATCATGGCGCCGGCTTCCCTGGCCAGGGCTCCGGCCAGGTGGTGGCGCTGCTCGCGGGTCAGCTTGGTCGGCGCCGGCGCCGGGGCGGGCGTCTCGGGGTAAGACTTCAGGGTGGCGGGCTTCGGGGCGGCGGCGGGCGGCGGCGGGCTGCGGCGGGCAGTTGACGGCGGCCCGCTTGGCCTCCGTCTCGACCTGGGCGGCGATCCGCCTGGCCTCCTTCTCGGCCGCGCGCCTGACCTTGACCGGGGTGGCTACGGCGGCGTGGCCGGTCATCCGTTCGCGGGCTTCGTTCATCGGGTGGCTCCTTCGGGTGGGGTGTGGATATCCCGACGATGCGCCCTGGAGCGTGAGATGCAAGCCTCAGGGCAAACGCAACCTTCACCGTGCGGTGCGGGACTACCTCGCAGCTTCGGGGACGTCCCCGAAGCTGGGCCACGGGGCCAAGGCGAACGGGGCCGATGGCATCGCCGCGTTCCTCAGCTGGCCGGGGGCGCCCCCTCCGGGGGTGGAGTCGGGCGTTCCGTGGAGTCAGCGGGCCGGGATCGTCGGCGACTCGCGGAGCGGGGCCTACGCGCACCGGCGACGGCGCAATGCGACCAACGACTCTATTGCTGCTCCGCTTGTCCCGGTACTATCCGGGCGTCACGACGGGGAGGCATTGACGCGCGGCCCAAACCCTGGCCGCCGGGACCGCGCCGAGCCACTGGCGAGACCGACCCTCCGTAGGAACGGAGTGTGCTCCATGTGGTCGTCTCGTCGCGTCCTGACGGTCGGCATCCTGCTGGCCGCCCTGCTCGTCGTCCCCGCGGTCGGCGCCGCCGGAGCTCCGAAGGATCCCCAAGCTGAGCCTGGCACCGGTCTGCAGGTCACGCTGCCCGGCGGGCCGACCGTCGTTGCCGCCCAGGTGCCCGGGGCGACGGTCGGTGCCGTGGGCCTGTCCGACCCGTACGCCTACTCGTACAGCGCGGGTGCCACGGTCGTTACCGTCTGGTCGGGCTCCGCCTACTACGAGTACAACTCCGTAGCAACCGGGCCCATCCTGGCCTCCCTCGGGCTCCCCGCGGGCGCGACGCTCTGGCAGATCGATTACTACGGCTACACCACGGGCGCGACGACCCAGGCCTGGGCGTTGTACGACGAGAACGTCACCACCGGTACCCAGACCTCTCCCGGCTTCGTGACCACCTCGACCGGGCCTGGGGTCGTCCACGCGACAAACACCTTCCCCAGCGGCCTGACGCTGGCGGCGGGCCACGAGTGGAATGTTGACCTAAGCGCCGCGTCCGCGACGAGCGGCTTCGTCGGGGCGGTCTTCCAGTACACCTTGCCGACGCTCTCGTTCGTGCCGATCACCCCGACAAGAGTCCTCGATACCCGCAACGGCACAGGCGGACTCGGTGGTCCGTTCACTAACCACGTCGCCCGAACCTTCACGGTCGGCGGCGTACCAACCGGTGCCAAAGCCGTGACCGGCAACCTGACGGTGACTGGGCAGACGAGCAACGGCTATCTGTACATCGGCCCGGTCGCCATGAACGATCCGACAAGCTCGACTCTCAACTTCCCCGCCGGCGACGATCGAGCCAACGGCGTGACTGTGGCTCTGGGAGCCGGAGGCACCCTCTCGATCACCTTTGTGGCTCCCAGCAACGGACCCACCGCCCACGCCATCTTCGATGTGACCGGTTACTACCTGTAACGCCTAAGTCCGCGGAGACCCCTCGGCCACCCGGCCGGGGGGTCTCTTGTGCATCAGGGCCCCCGACGCGGCCGGTCTAGCTGTCACGACGTAGCCGACTAGCGGAGCGGGGGCCAGCGCGAGGTAGCGGAGCGGACTATC
>PLMA01000031.1:0-2547 GCA_003141455.1 Chloroflexota bacterium
ATCACCTCGATCACCGAGTAACCGGAGCTGATATGGCAAGGCAACGGATCAGGATCCGCCTCAAGGCATACGACCACCGGCTGCTCGATCAGTCGGCGGCGCAGATCGTGGAGACGGCCCAGCGGACCGGCGCGGACGTCGTCGGTCCCGTTCCGCTGCCCACGCGCATCGAGAAGTTCACCGTCCTCCGCTCGCCCTTCATCGACAAGGACAGCCGGGAGCAGTTCGAGATCCGCACTCACAAGCGGCTCGTGGACATCCTGGAGCCCTCGTCCAAGACGGTCGACGCCCTGATGNNGCCGCGGGCGTCGACATCGAAATCAAGATGTGATCCCATGAGCATTGGATTGATCGGCCGCAAGGTCGGTATGACGCAGATCTTCGCGGCAGACGGAACGATGATCCCCGTGAGCGTCGTGGCCGTCGAGCCGAACACGGTGACCCGCGTCCGGACTCCCGAACGCGACGGCTACACGGCCGTCCAGGTGGGTATCGAGGAGTCGGGCAAGCTCAACAAACCGGAGCTGGGGCAGCTCAAGAACCTGCCGAAGCTCTCGGTGCTGCGCGAGTTCCGCCTGGAAGGCTCGGACGACTCGGCCTACTCCGTCGGCCAGAAGCTCGACGTCACCCTGTTCACGGCCGGCGACATCGTCGATGTGACGGGGGTGTCGAAGGGCAAGGGCTTCTCGGGCCACATCAAGCGCCACCACTTCAAGCGCGGTCCCAAGACCCACGGTTCCGACCACCACCGCGCCCCCGGATCGATCGGTCCCGGCACTACGCCGGGTCGCGTCTACAAGGGGATGCGCATGGCCGGCCACCTGGGTGACGAGCGTGCCACCGTCAAGAAGCTGCGGGTCGTCCGCGCGGACGCCGAGCGCAACCTGCTGCTCGTGAAGGGATCCGTCCCCGGGTCTCCCCACGGGCTGCTCCTTGTGAAGAAGGCCTAGCGATGCCGACCACGACCCTCTACTCGAGCGCCGGCGAGGCGATCGGCGAGGTAGAGCTCCCCGACGAGCTCTTCTCGGCTCCGATCAACACCGCCGTGCTCCACCAGGTGGTAACCGCCCAGCTGGCCGGTCGCCACCTCGGCACTCACGACACCAAGAAGCGTGGCGAGGTCTCCGGCGGCGGCCACAAGCCGTATCGCCAGAAGGGGACCGGCCGCGCCCGCCAGGGCTCGATCCGTTCGCCGCAGTTCGAAGGCGGCGGCGTGGTCTTTGGGCCGCACCCGCGCTCGTACGCCCAGCGCCTGCCGCGCCAGATGAAGCGCCTCGCCTTGTGCGGGGCCCTGACCGCGAAGCTGGATGACGACGCCATCCGCGTAATCGACGGCTTCGGGCTCGAGGAGCCCCGGACGCGCGACCTCCTCGGCGTCCTGGGCGCCCTGGGACGGGCAGACGGCCGCGTCCTCATCGTCGCCACGGGGACGGACGAGACCCTTATCCTCTCCGCGCGGAACCTGCCTCGGGTGGAGGTCATCCGCGCCGACTCACTCAACGTCGTGGCTCTGCTCAACGCGGATACCGTGCTCATCGAGCAGCCCGCGCTGAGCAAGATGGAAGAGGTGTACGCGTGACCCTGTCCGCGCACGAGATCATCCTCCGTCCCGTCATCAGCGAGAAGACGATGGACGAGTCGCAGCGTGGCAAGTACACGTTCGCCGTCCGAGATGACGTCAACAAGATCCAGATCGAGGCGGCCATCGAGGAGATCTTCAAGGTGAAGGTCGCCGCGGTGAACGTCCTGACCACCAAGTCAAAGATGAAGCGCGGTGGGACGCGCCGGAGCCGGGTCGCCGGCCGGACGACCCCGTTTCGCAAGGCCATCGTGACTCTGGCCCCCGGCCAGAAGATCGAATTCTTCGAGGCGGTCTGAGATGCCGTTGCGTAGCTACAAGCCGACCTCGGCGGGCCGCCGGTTCATGACCCGGTCCACGTTCGAGGAGGTCACCACCAGCGAACCCTACAAGCCGCTCCTGGAGCCGCAGAAGCGCGGATCCGGCCGTAACAACGCCGGCCGGATCTCCGTGCGCCACCGCGGCGGCGGCGAGAAGCAGCACTACCGCATCATCGACTTCAAGAGGGACAAGTTCGGCGTCCCGGCCAAGCTGGCCACCGTCGAGTACGACCCGAACCGGTCGGCCCGAATCGGACTGCTCCACTACGCCGACGGCGAGAAGCGCTACATGCTGCTGCCCCACGGCCTCAAGGTCGGCGACGTGGTAGTCGCGGGCGTCGAGGTCGAGGCGCGCGTCGGCAATGCCCTGCCCCTCGCCAACATCCCGCTCGGCACCACGATCCACAACATCGAGCTCGTGCCGGGCAAGGGCGGCCAGATCGTCCGCTCCGCGGGAGTCGCGGCCCAGCTCCTCGCCAAAGAGGGCGACTACGCGGCCGTGCGGCTTCCCTCCGGGGAGGTTCGGCGGGTCAGCCTGCGATGCATGGCTACGGTCGGCCAGGTCTCGAATCTCGATCACGAAAACCAGAGCCTGGGCAAGGCAGGACGCGCACGGCACATGGGCCAGCGGCCCGAAGTCCGCGGCGT
>PLMA01000031.1:2575-35982 GCA_003141455.1 Chloroflexota bacterium
AGAGGCATGTCGCGTTCGGTCAAGAAGGGACCGTTCGTCGAGTCGCGGCTCCTCGGCCGCGTCCAGACGATGAACAAGCGCAACGAGAAGAAGGTCGTCAAGACCTGGTCTCGAGCATCGGTCATCTTCCCCGATTTCATCGGGCACACGGTCGCCGTGTACAACGGCAAGAAGCACATCCCGGTCTACGTAACCGAGAACATGGTCGGCCACCGGCTCGGCGAGTTCTCCCCGACCCGCACCTTCCGCGGCCACGGGAAGCACACCGAGCGGTCGAGCGCCCTGAAATAGGAGCCTAGAAGGTGCGCGTTTCCGCCACAGCCAAATACCTGATGGGCTCTTCGCGTAAAGCCCGACTGGTCACGAACGCGATCAAGGGCAAGCGCGTCGAGGAGGCCTCGGCTCTCCTTCGATTCATGCCGCAGGCGGCCGCTCGCGATGTTGCCAGCGTGCTCAAGAGCGCGACGGCCAACGCTGAGAACAACCACAACCTGTCCGCCGAGGACCTTGTCGTGGCCGACGCTCAGGCGAACATGGGGCCCGGCATCCACAAGCGGTGGCAGCCCCGGGCGCAAGGTCGGGCGTTCCCGATCCACAAGCCCATGACCCACATCACCATCGTCGTCGAAGACCGGGAGGCCTAGATGGGTCACAAGGTTCACCCGTACGGCTTCCGGCTGGGTGTCTCGCGCACCTGGACGGCGAAGTGGTACGCGGACAAGGACTACACGGATCTCCTCAAGGAGGACATCTCGATTCGAGCGCTGGTGGTTCGCCGGCTCGCCAACGCCAGCGTCAGCGGGGTCGAGATCGAGCGTGGCATCAACCACGTGACGGTCACGATCCACACCGCCAAGCCGGGCATCGTCATCGGCAAGGGCGGCGCCAACGTCGAGCTACTGCGTCAGCAGGTCGGTGCGTTGACCAAGCGCAAGGTCAAGCTCGAGGTCAAGGAGATCCGTCAGCCGGAGCTCGATGCCGCCCTCGTCGCTGCCAACATCAGCCAGCAGCTGGCCCGCCGTATCGCGTTCAAGAAGGCGATGAAGCAGGCCGTTCAGAGGACGATGAAGGCCGGTGCGAAGGGCGTGAAGATAGCCGTTGCCGGTCGCCTCGGCGGCTCGGAGATGGCCCGCCGCGAGTGGGACAAGGAAGGCCGAATNNCGGCGTGAAGGTCTGGATCTACAGGGGTGAGGTCCAGGAGGACAAGCCTCGCCGCGAGGTGGCCGTCCAGCCGGCCGCGATCGGGACGGTGGTGTAGCGATGTTGATGCCCAAACGAGTAAAGCATCGCAAGGTCCAGCGAGGCCGGATGTCCGGCATCGCCAAGGGCGGCACCACCGTGGCCTTCGGCGAGTACGGCCTGGCGACCACCGAGCCGGCCTGGATCACCAGCCGTCAGATCGAGGCTGCCCGACGCGCCATGACTCGTTCGGTCAAGCGCGGCGGCAAGATCTGGATCCGCGTCTTTCCGGACAAGCCGGCGACCAAGAAGCCGGCCGAGACCCGAATGGGCTCCGGCAAGGGCGCGCCGGACCACTGGGTCGCCGTGGTCAAGCCCGGCCGAATCCTTTTCGAGATGGCCGGCGTCGACAGCGCCGAGGCCATCGAGGCGATGCGTCTCGCCAGCCACAAGCTTCCGGTCGCTACCAGGGTCATCTTGAAGGAAGGCCTGGCAGATGGACATTGACAAGGTTCGAGCGCTCTCCGACGGGGAGCTCGACGAGCAGCTTCTTCAGGCCAAGCAAGACCTGTGGCAGGCTCGTTTCCAGCTCACCACCCGCCAGTTGAAGGACTACAGCTCGATTCCCCAAGCCAGACGAACAATCGCGCGGATCCTCACCGTGCAGCGCGAGCGCCGCGACGTGCGCTCTCGAGCGGGCGCCGTGCCCGACAGCATGGCGTAAGGAGATCACGCGATGGCAGGAGTAGCAGTGCAGGGAAAGCGGAAAACCAAGGTCGGGCACGTCGTCAGCGACAAGATGGACAAGACGATCGTCGTCTCCGTCGAGCGCATGACGCGGCATCCGCTGTACAAGCGGGTGATCCGCTTGACCAGCAAGTTCAAGGCCCACGACGAAGACAACGAGGCGCACGTCGGCGACACGGTCCTGATCGAGGAGTCGCGACCGCTCTCAGCCACCAAGCGGTGGCGGCTCGTGAGCGTCGTCGCCCGCGCGGGTGAGGGTGCCACCGCCGAGCCGCTCGTGGAGGACGAGGCGACCGATGTCGCCATTCACGGCGCCGCCCACCCGGGTAAGCACATCGCCGACCGGGAGGCTGCCGAATGATCCAGCAGTACACCCGCCTCCGCGTCGCCGACAACACCGGCGCCCGGACGATCCAGTGCATCCGGATCATGGGCCGGTCGCGCAAGACGACCGCCGCCGTCGGTGACGTGATCATCGCCAGCGTCAAGCAGGCGATCCCGAACGCGCCGGTCAAGAAGGGCGACGTGGTTCGTGCGGTTGTCGTACGGACGGCTAAGGAATACGGCCGGCCGGACGGAAGCTATATCCGCTTCGACGAGAATGCCGCCGTCCTCATCAACAACCAGGGAAATCCCCGGGGCACTCGAATCTTCGGCCCCGTCGCCCGCGAGCTGCGGGACCGCAACTACATGAAGATCGTCTCCCTGGCGCCGGAGGTGCTGTGATGGCTGCGGAAAGGACCGCACCGTCCAACAAGGTGCCTGAGATCCGGAAGGGCGACACAGTCGTCGTGCTGCACGGCAAGGACGCCGGCAAGCGCGGCACGGTGGAGCGCGTTCTGCGCAACCCGGCCGCCAAGGAGAAGGCCGGCGGTCATTGGCGCCGAGTCGCGAGCCGGCCGCTCTCGGTTCTCATCTCGGGCATCAACATCGCCAAGCGCCACCAGAAGGCGCGGCCCCGGATGAGCCAGACGACCCAGGCCCCGGCCCAGCAGGGCGGCATCGTCGACAAGCCGATGCCGATCGACGCAAGCAACGTGATGATCGTCTGCCCGCGCTGCGATCGGATCACGCGAGTCAAGCACGAGCGACTCGGCAGCGGCGAGAGCGTTCGCGTGTGCGGCCACTGCCGCGAGCAGCTGGAGGCACAGGCATGAGCGGCAGCCTGCAGCAGCGCTACAAGGAAGAAGCGGCGCCGGCGCTCCTGAAGCAGTTCGGCTACTCCAATCGGCTGGAGATCCCGCGGCTCTCCAAGATCGTGGTCAACATCGGTCTGGGAGAGGCGCTCACCAACCCCAAGGCGGTCGATGCCGCCGTGGGCGATCTGGCCGCGATCACCGGCCAGCATCCGGTGACCACCAAGGCCAGGCGCTCGATCGCGCAGTTCCGCCTGCGGACCGGCAACACGATCGGCGCCCGGGTCACTCTTCGGGGAGATAGGATGTGGGACTTCCTCGAGCGGCTCACGCGGCTCGCACTGCCCCGCATGCGCGACTTCCACGGCGTCCCGTCGAAGTCCTTCGACGGGCGCGGCAACTACTCACTGGGGCTTCGGGAGCAGCTGGCATTCCCGGAGATTGACTACGACAAGGTGGACCGTCTCCGCGGGCTGGAGATCAGCATCGTGACGACGGCGAAGACCGACGAGGAATCGAAGCGACTGCTCGAACTCCTCGGCATGCCCTTCGCCGGCTAGGCGCGGGGAGGGAGAAGCCATGGCCAAGAAGTCGATGATCGCCAAAGCGAAGCGAACGCCGCGGTTCAAGGTACGGACCTACCACCGCTGCTTCGTCTGCGGTCGGCCGCGCGCCTTCATTCGCCGGTTCGGACTGTGCCGTATCTGCTTCCGAGAGCGAGCGCTCCTCGGCGAGCTGCCCGGCGTCACCAAGTCGAGTTGGTAGAGATATGAACGTCTCCGATCCGATTGCGGACATGCTGACGCGCATCCGCAACGCGTCGCGGGCGCGGCACGCCGACGTCGTCGTTCCGGCCTCGCGGACCAAGCGGCAGATCGCCCGAATCCTTCTGGAGGAGGGCTTCATCGCCGAGGTTCGCGAGGAGCACGAGGGCGCTCGTCAGGTGCTTCGCGTCACGCTCAAGTACGTCGATGGCAAGGCGCCAGTCGTCTCGGGCCTGAAGCGCATCAGCAAGCCCGGCCTGCGCGTGTATGCGCGCAAGACCGAGATTCCCCGGGTGCTCGGGGGGCTCGGCCTCGTCATCGTCAGCACCAGCCAGGGAATCATGACCGGCGCTCAGGCCTACAAGGCCCAGCTCGGTGGTGAAGTCCTGGCCTACGTCTGGTAGGCCGGCGATGTCGCGTATTGGACGACTGCCGATCTCCGTTCCGCCCAGCGTCGATGTCTCCATCGTTGGACGGAACATCACCGTGGTGGGCCCCAAGGGCACGCTCAGCCGCGCCCTCCATCCCGACATGCACGTCTCGATGGAGGGTTCCATGATCATCGTGGAACGACCCACCGAGGCCAAGCACCACAAGCAGCTGCACGGCCTGACCCGAACGCTCGTCGCCAACATGGTGATCGGCGTGACCGATGGCTATCGCAAGGCGCTCGAGATCACCGGCGTCGGCTACCGGGCCTCCAGAGTCGGGGACAAGCTGCAGCTGAACCTTGGCTACAGCCACCCGATCGAGATCGCGCCACCGGCCGGCATCAGCTTCGAGCTCGAGAGTCCGATCCGCCTGGCGGTCGTCGGAATCGACAAGGAGCTGGTCGGGCAAGTCGCGGCCCAGGTTCGGGCCGCGCGCAAGCCGGAGCCCTACAAGGGCAAGGGTGTCCACTACCTCGGCGAGCAGATCCGCCGCAAGGCCGGCAAGGCCGGCAAGATCGGCGGCAAGAAGTGAGCCCATTGACGAAGCATCAATCGCTTCGGCGGTTGATGGAGGAATCAGCACGATGACGCAGGTCGACAGCCGCGGAGGCGCGCGCCAGAAGCGGCACGAGCGGATCAGGCTTCGCCTCTCGGGCTCGCCCGAGCGGCCGCGCCTGGCGGTCTTCCGCAGCATCAACAACATCTATGCCCAGGTAATAGACGACAAGTCCGGCAGGACTCTGGCAGCTGCCTCCAGCCTGGAAAAGGAGCTGAAGGCCGCCGGCCAGAAGAAGAGCGACGAAGCGAAGCTCGTCGGTCGCTTGATCGCCGAACGCGCCCGGAGCGCGGGGATCGAGCGCGTCGTCTTCGACCGGGCCGGATTCAGATACCACGGGCGGATCAAGTCCCTGGCCGACGCCGCCCGCGAAGCCGGCCTCGAGTTCTGACGCGAAGGAGCTGATCACTTGGCCAGGATTGATCCGAACAAGCTGACGCTCGAAGAGCGCGTCGTCCAAATCAACCGAGTGGCGAAGGTCGTAAAGGGCGGCCGTCGCTTCAGTTTCAGCGCCATCGTCGTCGTGGGCGACGGGGCCGGTCACGTGGGCGTCGGCCTGGGCAAGGCCGGCGAGGTGCCCGAGTCCATCCGCAAGGGCGTCGAGGACGCAAAGAAGAACATCATCAGGATCCCGATGGTCGGCACGACCATTCCGCACGAGGTCCGTCACGACTTCGGCGCCTCCAGGATCATGCTCAAGCCGGCCTCTCAAGGCACCGGCGTCATCGCCGGCGGTGCCGTTCGTGCCGTCGTCGAGGCAGCTGGCATCCGCGACATCCTGGCCAAGGTCTTTGGGTCCACCAACCCCGTCAACGTGACGCGGGGCACGCTCGAGGCTCTGGCGAGCCTGCACTCGGCCGAGGAGCTGAGCGCCCGACGTGGCGTTCGCGTCCGGTCCGTCGTGCCGGGCCAGCCTTCCGTGGAGGTGGCCGGTGGCCGGTAAGCTGCGAGTGACCCAGACCAGGAGCACGATCAGCCACATCGCCCGCAATCGCGGCACGATTCGGGCGCTCGGCCTGCGTGGCATCGGCGACACCGTCGAAGTGCCCGACAACGACGCCACGCGAGGGATGGTCCGTCAGGTCCGCTTCCTCGTCGAGGTGGAGGAGTTGCCCGAGGGCGGGCCCGAGGAGAAGCGATGAAGCTGCATGACCTGCGCCCGGCCGAGGGCGCCCATCGGCCGCGCACCCGCGTGGGCCGGGGGATCGCCGGCGGCAAGGGCAAGACCGCCGGGCGTGGCACCAAAGGTCAGAAGTCGCGAACCGGCGGCACGATCCAGCCGTGGTTCGAGGGCGGCCAGACCCCGATCCACGTTCGCCTGCCCAAGCTGCGCGGCTTCAAGAACAAGTTCCGCGTCGAGTACGAGATAGTGAACGTGGGTCGTATCTCGGCGCTCGCCGAGACCGGCGTCCTCGACCTGCCCGAGCTCGAAGGCAAGGGCGCCAAGACCGCCAAGTCGGTCAAGGCGGCTCCGGTCACGGTAACCCCGGACATCCTGGCCGCGGCAGGGCTGATTCGGTCGCTCGACAAGCCTCTCAAGATCCTCGGCCACGGCGACGTCACGAGGCCGATCTTCATCCTGGCCGACGCGTTCAGCAAGAGCGCCACGGCCAAGATCGAGGCGGCCGGCGGCACGGCCCAGGTGCTCGAGTTCCCGGCTGGGGACGAGGCCGACATGGCCGGCGAGACCTACAAAGCCGACGAAACCGAAGAGACGGACAAGGCCGCCGAGACCGACGCGCCGGTCGCTCCGACCAAGAAACGGGCGGCACGGGCGGCTTCGGCCGACGCGCCGGTCGCGCCCACAAAGCCACGGCCTGCACGGGCGGTTTCGGCCGACGCGCCGGTCGCTCCGACCAAGAAACGGGCGGCACGGGCGGTTTCGGCCGCCGCGGACACCCTCCCCCCGACGAGCCCGGCCGACGAGACCGGCTCGGAAGCATAGAAGGGCGCCTGAGCAATGCTCGAGTCGATGCTGAACGCGTTCCGCGCTCCGGATATCCGCAAGCGGATCCTGTTCGTGCTGGTGGTCCTGGTGGTCTACCGTGCTCTGGCGCACGTTCTGATCCCGGGCATCAACATCAAAGGACTGGAGTCCCAGAGTAGCGGCAGCGGCTTCTTCGACCTGTTGTCGCTCTTCTCGGGCGGCGACGTGCGGCGCATGTCGATCGTCGGACTCGGGCTGAACCCATACATCAACGCCACGATCATCATGCAGATCCTGCAGTCGACGATTCCGTCGCTGCAGGCCCTGAGCCGAGAAGGCGAGTACGGCCGCAACAAGATCACGAGCTACTCGCGCATGCTCGCCGTGCCGCTGGCCGCACTCCAAGCCTACGGCATCCTGGCCTTCGTCCAGAACGACCTGCTCCGAACCTCGGGCGTCCAGGCCTTTACGACCAACTTCAGCTTCGAGACCTACCAGAGCCTGACTCAGATCCTGGCGCTGACCGTCGGCTCGGTGGTACTGATGTGGCTGGGCGAGCTGATCACCGAGAAGGGGATCGGCAACGGCATCAGCTTCATCATCTTCGCCGGCATCGTGTCGCGCGCTCCGAGTACGGTCGGGTCGTTCTTCAACAGCCCGGATTGGCTCGAGCTGTTCGCCTTCGGCATCGTCGGCCTGATCATCGTCTTCGTCATCATCTTCGTCCAGGAAGGGCAGCGCCGGATCCCAATCCAGTACGCCAACCGTGTTCGTGGCCACCGGATATACCAGGGCGGCTCCACGTTCTTGCCGTTGAGAGTGAACATGGCGGGCGTCATCCCGATCATCTTCGCCATCAGCATCCTGCTCTTCCCGGTTCAGATCGCATCCTATTTCACGAACTCGAATGTCGGCTGGGTGAGGGACTTCTCGTTCGGCATCGTCTCCTGGTTGGACACGCGCCAACCGCTCTACCTGAGCCTGTACTTCCTGCTGACATTCGCGTTCGCCTTCTTCTACACCTTCATCGTCTTCAAGCCCGATGAGACGGCAAACAACCTGCGCAAATCCGGCGGGTTCATCCCGGGCATCAGACCCGGCCAGCCGACTGAGGACTACCTCAGACGCGTTGCCCTCCGGATCACCGTCGCCGGCGCCATATTCGTGGCTTCTGTCGCGGTCCTTCCGATGGTCATCGCGGCCTTGCCGATGTTCAAGAACCTGGAGAGCGCCGGCATAGGCGTCGGCCTGGGAGGTACGAGCGTGCTGATCGTCGTCAGCGTGGTCGTCGAGACGATGAAGCAACTCGAGGCCCAGTTGATGATGCGCAGCTACGAGGGGTTCATCAGGTGACGTCGTCGATCGGCCGCGACTCGCCCATCGGGAGTAGCTCGCCCATCGGGCGTAACTCGCCTATCGGACGAGTCGTCGTCCTGCTGGGCGCTCCCGGCGCGGGCAAGGGGACGCAGGCTCAGATCCTATCGAAACGACTGGGCCTCGCCCACGTCGCCACCGGCGATCTGTTCCGGGCGGCCGTGCGAGATGAGACGCCGCTCGGTACCGTAGCCAAGGCCTACATGGACCGTGGCGAGCTCGTGCCGGACACGGTCACGATCAAGATGCTCCTGGAACGCCTCTCCAAGCCGGACGCGGCGGCCGGCATCCTGCTCGACGGCTTTCCGCGCAACACCGCTCAGGCCGATGCCCTGGACAAGGCTCTGGCCGAGGCGGGCGGGAGCGTGGACATAGCGCCGTACATCGAGGTTCCGGAGTCGGATCTGGTGGCTCGTCTCAGCGGTCGCTGGATCTGCCGCGCCGAGGGTCATCCGTACCACGAGCAGGCAAATCCGCCTCTCGTTGCCGGCGTCTGCGACATCGACGGTTCGGAACTCTACCAGCGCACGGACGACCAGCCGGCGACCGTCCAGGCACGTCTTCGTCAACAGCTCGGCGCCCTGGCCGAAGTCGTCGCTTACTACCGAGATCGTGGCCTGCTCAAGCCCGTCGATGGGCGTCGTGGGATCGACGGGGTCAGCGAGGACCTGTTCGCCTCCATAGCCGCCGCGACCGGCACGCAGGGCTGAGGGCCGAGCCGGTGGCAGTTCCCCACAGGACACCTCGAGAGATCGAGCTGATGCGCCGAGCCGGTCGCATCGTCGCGGACGTGCTTGCCCTGATGGAAGAGGAGCTGCGCCCGGGCGTGACCACGGGGCAGCTCGACGCGATAGCGGAGGCCTACATCCTGAAGGCAGGCGCCCGGCCTTCGTTCAAGGGTTACCGGGGCTTCCCGGGGAGCATCTGCGTCTCCATAAATGAAGAGGTCGTTCACGGCATCCCCGGCAAGCGCGTGATAGAAGAGGGTCAGGTCGTCTCCATCGACGCCGGAGCCATCTGGCAGGGCTATCACGGAGACGCCGCCAGGACCTTCTACACAGGCACGCCGCCGGCTGATGTGGCCCGTCTCATCGACACCACGCGTCTCGCCTTGATGGCCGGCATCTCGGCCGCCGTCCCGGGCTCTTACGTCGAGCACGTGTCGGGCGCGGTGGAAGACGTGGCGATCGAGGGCCGGTGCGACATCGTCAGGCCGTTCGTCGGCCACGGCATCGGCACGGAGATGCACGAAGACGTGCAGGTGCCGAACTACAGGATCGGCCGTCATGGCGTGCTGCTGGAGCCCGGCGTCTGCATCGCCATAGAGCCGATGCTGGCTCTCGGCAGCGCGGACGTGAAGACCCTGGCCGATGGCTGGACGGTCGTGACAACCGATCACTCTCTGGCGGCCCATTTCGAGCACACGATCGCGGTGACGGAGAGCGGCCCCGTGATCCTGACCACTGCATGAGCTACGCGGACGTGGCCTGCGCTCGCTCTCTGAGCGGCAGACTAACCACTCCACGGGGACGGCAGAGCGGGCAGGTTGCCTCGCTCGGGAGTCTTTGGTAACCTATTCGTTCGTGTGTCGGCCAGGGAGGCCGGCATTCGTGTGAGAAAGGAACGATACACAGGACGTGGCGAAAAAGGACGCGATCGAGGTCGAAGGAACGGTGTTGGAGCCGTTGCCCAACACCATGTTCGCCGTTGAGCTCGAGAACGGCCACCGCGTTCTGGCGCACATTTCCGGCAAGCTGCGCATGAACTTCATCCGCATCCTGCCGGGCGACCGAGTCAGAGTAGAGCTCTCGCCCTACGACCTGACCCGCGGTCGAATCACCTATCGGCTCAAGTAGTGCCGCCGAGGATATCGAGGATCCCTTGAAAGTCAGAGCTTCCGTCAAGGCTCGTTGCGACAACTGCAAAGTCATCCGCCGGCACGGGACCGTGATGGTCATCTGCACCAATCCCAAGCACAAGCAGCGGCAGGGGTAGGGCATGGCACGAATCGCAGGCATCGACATTCCGCGCGAGAAGCGGGTCGAGATCGCCCTCACCTATATCTACGGGATCGGTCTGCCCACAAGCCAGAAGATCCTCGCCCAGGCGAACGTCAATCCGGACACGCGGGTCCGAGATCTCACCGAGGAGCAGGTCAACCGCCTGCGCGAGATCATCGATCGACGCCACAAGGTTGAAGGTGACCTTCGCCGCGAGGTTGCCCTGAACATCAAGCGGCTAATTGAGATCGGCTCCTACCGGGGCTCGCGCCATCGGCGCAATCTCCCGGCCCGGGGCCAGCGAACCAAGACCAATGCACGGCAGCGCCGCGGACCGAAGAAGACGGTCGGCGTCCGGCGCAAGGCGACGAAGTAGAGGAGCCGGACGCAAGGAATGGCCGAACGAAAGCGCGCTACCAAGCAGCGCCGCAGGGAGAAGAAGAACGTGCCGCAGGGGCACGCTCACATCCAGGCGAGCTTCAACAACACCATCATCACCATCACGGACCCCAACGGTAACGTGGTCAGCTGGGGCTCGGCCGGCATCGCCGGCTTCAAGGGCTCCCGCAAGAGCACGCCCTACGCCGCGGCGCAATCCGCCGAGATGGCCGCCAAGAAGGCCATGGAGCACGGCATGCGCCAGGTCGAGGTCTACGTCAAGGGCCCCGGTGCCGGCCGCGAGCAGGCCATTCGCTCTCTCCAGGCGGCCGGCCTCGAGGTTAGCGCGATCACGGACGTCACCCCAGTCCCCCACAACGGCTGCCGCCCGCCCAAGCGGCGTCGAGTGTAGGGAGGACGACAGATGGCCCGCTACACCGATCCTGTCTGCCGGCTCTGCCGCCGGGAGGGCGCCAAGCTCTTCCTGAAGGGGACCCGCTGCTATTCGAAGAAATGCTCCTGGGAACGCCGTCAGGCGCCTCCGGGCCAGCATGGAGTCCGCCGCCGCAAGGTCGGCGACTACGGCATGCAGCTGCGAGAGAAGCAGAAGATCCGCCGCGTCTACAGCGTGCTGGAGCGCCAGTTCCAGGGCTACTTCGAGAAGGCGAACTCCACACCGGGAGTCACCGGAGAGAACCTGCTTCGCATGCTGGAGCTGCGCCTGGACAACGTCGTCTACCGCATGGGTTTTGCCGCGTCACGCGCCGAGGCGCGCCAGATGGTCGGCCACGCCCACTTCACCGTCAACGGCCGCGTTTCGAACATTCCGTCGCTGCAGATGAGGCCGGGCGACAGGATCGAAGTCCGCGAGACGCATCGCACTCGTGAACCTTTCAAGGAGGCGGCGGAACTAATCCGGTCGCGCCAGGTTCCCGAGTGGCTGAGCGTCGATGCGGCGAAGCTCGCCGGATCCGTCATAACCGCCCCGCGCCGCGACCAGATGCCGCTCGACCTCAACGAGCAGCTCGTGGTCGAGTACTACTCGAGGTAACGCACCCCGATGATCGAACTCGAGATCCCGCAGATAGCTCCGGTCGAGGAGCTCGGCTCGTACGCGAAGTACGAGGCGAGCCCGCTGCCGGCCGGCTACGGCGTCACTCTGGGCAACGCCCTTCGACGGGTCCTGCTCTCCTCGCTCGAGGGCGCAGCCATTACGGCGATCCAGATCCGTGACGTCTATCACGAATTCACGAGCATTCCGGGCGTGAAAGAGGATGTGACCCAGATCGTCCTCAACGTCAAGAAGCTCCGTCTGAAGAGCTTCGCGACGCACCCCGTCCAGCTCAAGCTCATCAAGAGCGGTGCCGGCACCGTCACCGCGGCGGACATCCAGGAATCGGCGGATGTCGAGATCGTGAACCCCGAGCTGCCGATCATGACCCTGGACTCGGACGACGTGACCATCGAGATGGACCTCACGGTGGAGAAGGGCGTGGGCTACCTCGCCGCCGAGCGCGCCGAGTCGAACCCGATCGGCGTCATCCCCGTCGACGCGATCTTCACGCCGGTCCGCAAGGTCAACTACTCGATCGAGAACACCCGCGTCGGGCAGATGACCAACTACGACAAGCTGACGATCGAGCTCGAGACGGACGGCACGATCTCCCCCGAGGAGGCGCTCAGTCGCGCCGCCGACATCCTCGTCCGCCAGTTCTCGCTCTTCGCCAACATCGGGCTCGTCGCCGCCGGCACGGACCGCGTGGCGACCAGCGTCCCGCAGCTCCCGCCGAACATGCTCGACATGCCGATCGAGGAGCTCGACCTGCCGATGCGAGCCTATAACTCGCTGAAGCGCAACAACATCGTCAAGGTCGGCCAGTTGCTGCAGCTCTCCGACGACGACCTGCTGCGGATGCGCAACTTCGGCAAGAAGTCGCTCGACGAGATGAAAGAGCGGCTGCGCATGCGCGGCTTCATCCTCCCCGACAGCGAAGAGGCGACGCTCGGCGACGACCTCGACGAGGTCGAAGAGGAAGAGCAGTTCGACGATCTGGCTCCTGAGGAGACCTGAGCGATGGCCCATCGAATCGACGGCCGCAAGCTCAGCCGCAAGCAGGGGCCGCGCCTGGCCCTCTTCAAGAACCTGACCGTCTCTGTCCTTCGATATGAGCGGGTCCAGACCACAGAGGCAAAGGCCAAAGAGGTTCGGGGCCGGATCGAGCGGATGATCACGCTGGCCAAGCGCGGGGACCTGGCCGCACGTCGAGCGGTCATCGCGGAGCTCCCTAACGAGCCGCTCGTGGTGACCAAGCTCTTCAATGAGATCGCTCCCAAGTACGCCGACCGGACCTCCGGCTTCACCCGGATCGTCCACGTCGGCCAGCGCATCGGCGACGCGGCTCCGATCGTTCAGATCGAGCTGGTGTAGCCGGCACGCCGGTGGTCAACGCGGCAATGCGCCGGCCGAACGGCGACGAGAGCGTCCGAGAGGGCGCGCCCGTGCGATATCGCGCACGAGTCGAATATGACGGCACGGACTTCGCCGGGTTCCAGGTCCAACCTGGAGCGCGGACAGTCCAGGGAGAACTCGAGGCCGCACTGACCAGGATCTCCGGCGGAAGCCGGGTCCGTGTCGCGGCGGCCGGCCGTACCGACGCCGGGGTCCACGCCACCGGGCAGGTGATCGCATTCACCGACCCGAAAGGAAGGTCGGCGACGGAGCTGGCCAGGGCGCTCGACGCTCTGCTGCCAGGGGACGTGGCAATCCGCGAGGTGCGGCGCGTCCCGGCCGGGTTCAACCCTCGCTATGCGGCGCGATATCGGGAGTATCGCTACACCGTCTGGAACGGGCCGCGAAGCCCGCTCCGCGAGCGTTTCGCGCTCGGGGTGCGGGACCCACTGGATACCGCCGCGATGGAGCGGGCCGGGTCGGTCCTGGTGGGCCGTCACGACTTCAGCGCCTTCGGGGTGGCGCATCGGCAACCGGTGCGGATCGTGCACTCGATCCGTGTCAGGCGGAACGGGTCGCTCGTGACGATAGACGTCGCGGCCGACGCGTTTCTCGGCCAGATGGTGCGAAGAATGGTGGCCGCTCTCCTGGAGGTCGGTCACGGAAGGACAACCGAAGAGGCGGTCACCGCGGCGCTCGCGTCGAGGCGACCGGCGTTCAATGGGGCCGTTGCCCCTGCGAAAGGCCTATGCCTCCGGCGCGTCGTCCTCGGCTCCTCGAGGAGCAGGACGGCGCCGGCAAGCACGATCGCCAGATCGAACGGAGAACGATGATCGCGAAGACATACACGGTCCGTGAGAGCGAGATCGACCGACGCTGGTACGTCGTGGACGCGACGGACGAGACGCTCGGCCGCCTGGCGTCGCGCATCGCTCGCGTCCTCGAAGGCAAGAACAAGCCTCTGTACACCCCGACGATGGATTCGGGCGACTTCGTCGTCGTCGTGAACGCCGGCAAGATCGCGGTCACGTCCAACAAGAAAGAGACCAAGCTCTACATGCGTCACAGCGGCTACCCGCATGGTCTGAAGTCGGAGACTCTGGGGCATCTTCTGGAACGCCGGCCGGAGGAAGTCATCCGCCGCGCCGTAAAGGGGATGCTGCCCCACAATCGCCTGGGGGCTCAGCAGCTGACAAAGCTCAAGGTCTACGCCGGCCCAGAGCACCCGCACAAGGCGCAGCGGCCCGAGCCGCTCGCCTGACGAGGAGCGTGATGACCACCCCTGCCTACTTCTACGGGACCGGTCGCCGCAAGACTGCGGTTGCTCGGGTTCGGCTGGTTCCGGGGTCCGGTGAGATCGTCGTCAACGATCGCACCCTGGAGCAGCACTTCGGCAATGCCGTGGACGAGACGGATGTCCGTCTTCCGTTCCGAGTCACCGGGACCGAAGGCGCCTACAACGCCCAGATCAAGGTCGAGGGCGGCGGCGTGACCGGCCAGGCCGGGGCCATTCGCCATGGCATCGCCCGCGCACTGCTCCAGCTCGACCCCGAGGCCAACCGCCTTCCCCTGCGTCAGGCCGGTCTGCTGACCCGGGACCCGCGGATGAAGGAGCGCAAGAAGTACGGGCTCAAGCGGGCTCGTAAGGCTCCGCAGTACACGAAGCGCTAGTCGCGCCCGGATCGGGCCGTCTTCGCTGGCGCCGTGTTCCCGACCCGCGCACCTTCGGGTGCATTCGCGCCCGTACCCGGCATCGCCTCGGTCTGACCTCGCGCAGCTCCGACCGGGTAACCTCGCGGGTGTCGCACCGCGACTCGCTCCGATGGTCGGCTCCGCCCAGCGCTGAGCTCGTCGGCGTGGCGAATTGGACAGCTGGCGTAGGACGAAGGCTCCGAATGCCGTCGGCGCATGTACCCGAGACGGCGCCCTCGCGAGAAGGCATCATGTGCGCTATGACGGACGATCTGTACGAGCGCTACAAAGAAGCGCTTCGGATTGGCCACGTGGCCGTGCTGCGCGGTGCCCTGGATGACGCCGTGGAAGCGTACCGGGCCGCGGCCGTGATTGCGCCGTCTCGCGCCCTTCCACACACGAGTCTGGCCGGCGCGCTCCTTCGGTTGGGTCACCTGGAAGAGGCGCTGATCGAGTACGCGACGGCCGTCAGCCGATCTCCGCATGACGAGGGTGCGCTCCTGGGCCAGGCCGAGGCCCTCACCGTCGCCGGGCAGCGAGTTGACGCGGCCGTGGCCCTGGATCACGTATCCGAGATCCAGGAGGCCTCCGGAAGGCTTCCCGAGGCCGCGGACACCCTCCGGCGAGCCCTCGAACTCGAAGATGCCCCCGAGCGAACGCGACGCCAGCGGAGCCTCTTGCGAGAGATCCGGCTCTCGGCCGGAGACGCAGCCGCCGAGCAGCTCCTGGCCCGGGCGCTTCGTTTGCGTGACGAGCCGGCCGGCAATGCGCCCGAAGCCGCTCGATCGGCCAAGGCGGCCGCTCCGGCGGCTGGCGCCGCGGCCGAGGACCCGAACATTGCTGCCGTGATCGCGAATGAGACGCCCATCCCCTCAACGGCGTCGGCGGAGATGCCGTGGATCGCCGCCGGCGACGAGGACTCGGTCCCGCCCGACGTGCCTGAGCAAGCCGAGGCTGCGGAACCCGTCGAAGCGGCGTCAGCAGCCGTCCCCGTACCCGTCGAGGTAGCCCTCGAGAGGCCGTCGAGGGATATTGAGTGGCCGAAGGAGGATCGGGCGCCGCGGCGGGCGTCCGTGCCTATGCCCGTGGCCGGGTCCGCGGACCCGGCCGAGCCAGTCGCCGTGGAAGCCCACCAGGATGAGCCTCCCGCCGTGGGGGTTATGGAGGGCGCGTTCGACACGGCCGTCTTCGGGGACGCCCTCAGCGAGACAGAGCGCGGAGCGACCGGGGACGAGCTTCTGGCCTCGGCGGAGGCTGCGGACCAGGCGGGCGACGACGGGAAGCTGCGCTCGCTCCTCGTCAGGACGGCTCGCGCCTATGGCCGAGAGGGCCGGTTCGAGGCCGGGCTTGATGCGATGCACAGGCTGCTGCAGCGTGACCCAGGAAACGTGGAAGCTCACCTCGAGCTGGTTGAGCTGTACGTGGCGCGTGGCTGGAATTCGCTGGCAGCCGAGAAGCTCGTCTTGCTGGGGCGGCTTGCGGAGCTGGACGACGATCAGGAGACCCGTCAGCGGCTCTGCGACGTTGCCAGCCGCGCCTTCCCCGACGACGAGACCCTCGCGACCCTCTGCGCCTAGAGACCGCCCGGGCTGCCATCCCGCCGCGCTTACCTGCGCCCCGTTCCTGCCTCCGAGCCTCGCCACGGGGGGAGTCTGCCGCCCACGGCGCGGGAGTAGCCGGCCGTGCGGTATACACTAGCCCTCCGATGCCCTTCATCCAATCGGTGCTCGACAAAGTCGGACCGAACAACGTGGCCGATGTCGCGATCACCGCCCTCCTGATCTACTGGCTGTTCAGCCTGATCAGAGGGACCCGCGCCGTTCGGCTGGTGGTCGGCGTGTGCCTTCTCATCGTTGTCTACGGCGCCGCTTTGACGTTCCAGCTGAAGCTGCTCACGGTAATCCTCCAGACCGGGGCGTACGTCGGCCTCTTCGCGCTGGTAGTCGTATTCCAGCCCGAACTGCGCCGAGCGCTGGATAGGATCGGCCGTCTCGGCTCCCTTGGATGGCTCATCTCGCCCGCGGAGCAGTCCACAGTGATCCATGTCGCGGCCGAGGTGGCCAGCGCCGCCGAGCGTCTGTCGCGCGAGGGTCACGGCGCCCTGATCGTCATCGAGCGCGAGACGGGACTGCAGGAGATTGCCGAGAACGGCGTCATGCTCCACGCGGACCTGTCCGCGGACCTGCTCGTCACCCTCTTCTCGCCCAAGACACCACTCCACGACGGAGCGGTGGTAATCCGCGGCGACCAGATCCTGGCTGCCGGCGCGCTCCTCCCCTCGGCCGAGACCACGATTCCGGTGGAGCGCTTCGGCACCCGGCACAAGGCGGCCCTCGGCATCACCGAGACGACCGACGCGATCGTGGTCGTCGTGTCAGAGGAAACGGGTCAGATGAGTCTGGTCGAGCGGGCGCGGATCGTCCGCAATCTCGACGAGCCCAAGCTGACTCGCTCCCTCGCCGCTCTGCTCCACCCTCAGACGGCCGGAGGCATCTTGCTGCAGGAGCGAGCTACGACCCGGCGCGTCGGACCAAGCGTTCGCCAGCTGGCCAGGCGAGCCCGGTTCGGGCGAATGCGCGGAACGGCGGGCCCCGCCGCCAAGTCCCAGGGCGATACGAGGCCCCCGCGGTCCGAGGATGCTTCGGGCGAGGAGAAGGCTTCGTCGTGAGAGTCCTTCGCTTCATCTTCCGCAGCTGGCCCCTCAAGATCGGGGCTGTGCTCCTCGCGATCATCCTGTACGTCGGGATGGTCTTCCTTCAGACCACGCAACAGTGGCCCGGCACTATCCCGATCGAGCTCGCCAACCAGCCCGCCAACTCCGTTCTCATGAAACCCGATCCTTCGCTGGCGACTTCGCTGCCGACGGTGAGCAACATCCGCTACATCGCCGCGCAGGACGTGCCCGTCACTCGGGACAGCTTCCGGGCGACCGTCGACCTGGCCAACGTCAAGGTGAGTGAGAATGAAGACACGCTGGTCAAGGTTCAGCTGGTTGCCCCGGACCAGCGAATCCAGATCCTCGACTACCAGCCTCAGCAGATCACCGTGGCCCTGGATCCGAAGGATCACAAGCAGGTCGGCGTCCAGGTGGACTTTGGCGCCGTACCGTCAGGACTGCAACCGGGGACGCCGGTCCTCAGCGCGTCGACGGTCGATGCCTCCGGCGCCGCATCGATCGTCAGGCGAGTCGCCTACGCCGACGCCCAAATCCGGATCGATGCCTCCGGCCTCGACGTGAGTCAGGACGTTGTGCTCGTTGCCTTCGACGCGACGGGTGCCGTCGTGGATAGCGGCAAGGTCACGTTCAACCCGCGAACCGTTCACGTGGCGGTGCAGGTCGGCAGCCAGTTGCGCACCGAGACGGTTCCCGTCAATCCGATCCTGGTGAACGCGCCGGCCGCGGGCTACCGGGTCGCGTCGATAGACGTGACCCCCTCGGTCGTCGCCGTCCGCGGCCAGGCCGATGCGCTCGCGCTGCTCAAGGGACTCGCAGACACGCAGCCCATATCGATCGCCGGGGCTACCGGAGACGTCTCGAAGACAGTGACCCTCAACCTTCCGAGCGGCGTCACCGCCGACGACGTGTCCCAGATCGCCGTGACCGTACACCTGCAGTCGCCGCCGTCCACTGTCAGCGTGGGCGTGGGCCTGGTGCCCGACGGGGCACGACCTGATCGCATCTACTCTCTGTCCACGCCGAGCGTCACCATCACCCTTGGCGGAGCGACCGCGGCTCTCAATGCCTTCGACACATCTACCCTGGTGGGATCGGTCTCCGTCGGGACTCTGGGTGTGGGCGCTCATACCGTCATCGTCACGACAGCCGTACCGCCCGGCATCAAGGTCGTGAGCATCAGCCCTTCGCAGATAACCGTGACAGTGACCAACGCCCCTACGCCGCCGCCTGCGCCGTCTGCCTCACCGACATAGGAGCGACCCTTGCCCCGTCTCTTCGGCACGGATGGTATCCGTGGCACAGCTAACGTCGACCTGAAACCGACTCTCGCCTACGCCCTGGGCCGGGCCACGGCCCACCGCCTGGCGAGACCCGACTGCCCGATCGTGGTCGGCCAGGACACTCGCCGGTCCGGCGACATGTTCGCCGCCGCAATCGTGGCCGGGGCCACGAGCATGGGCGTGGATGTCCATCTCGTAGGCGTGGTCCCGACGCCGGCTCTCGCCTACATCGCGGGGACCGGCAGGTTCGCGGCCGGGATCATGGTCTCGGCATCGCACAACCCGGCGGAAGACAACGGCCTCAAGGTCCTAGACGAGCACGGCCTCAAGCTCGATGAGGATGTCGAAGACGAGCTGGAGCAGCTGATCTGGACCTCCGAGGAGCTGCCGTCGGCTTCGCCTGATGCCCTGGGCCTGGCCATCCAGGACCACGATCTCCTCGATCTGTATGTAGAGCATCGGCTGAAGCTCGCCGCGACCATCTCCACGGATCTCTACGTCGTCGTGGACTGCGCCAACGGCTCGGGGGGCGTTGCCGCGACGCGGATTCTCGAGGCTACGGGGGCCCGGGTGGAGGCCATCTTCAACGAGCCCGATGGCTCGAACATCAACGCCGAGTGCGGAGCCACCGCTCCGGAGGCGCTGGCGGCGGAGGTCGCGGCCCGCGGCGCAGACGTGGGCTTTGCGCTCGACGGTGACGCCGACCGGCTGATCGCGGTCGACTCCGCCGGGCGCGTGGTCGATGGAGATGCCGTGCTGGGCGTGCTGGCCCTGGATCGCCTCGCCCGCGGGTGCCTGCCAAATGGGGCGCTGGTCGTCTCGGTTCTCTCGAACGGCGGTCTTCGGAAGACCGTCGAGGAAGCCGGCGGACAGATCATTCGAACGCCTGTTGGCGACAAGTACATTTTCGAGGGGATGCTCGTGAACGGAGCCGGTCTCGGGGGTGAGAAGAGCGGCCACGTGATCATCCTGGAACATGCCACTACCGGCGACGGCATCGTGACGGCGCTGGAATTGCTGGCCGTCATGACCCGATCCGGCCGCGGCCTGGCCGATCTGGCCTCCGCCGTGCCCATGCTTCCCCAGCAGCAGAGGACCATTCCGGCCCGCCACAAGGACCAGTGGGAAGGCGACCCGGCCATCCGCAAGGCGATCGCCGCCGCCGAGGATCGGCTTGGCGCCTCGGGTCGGGTGCTGGTCAGACCCTCCGGCACGGAGCCCGCTATTCGAGTCATGGTGGAGGGCCCGGAGGCGGGCCTCGTGGCCGAGCTGGCCGACGAATTAGCCGTCCTGGCCGGTCAACGACTAAACTAGCCACCTTCGTCAGGGACAAGGTCAAGGCGACCGGGAGTAACTGCGCATGTGTGGCATCGTCGGATACACGGGGCCTCGCGAAGCCGGCCCCGTTCTGCTCGACGGGCTGCGCCGCCTCGAGTACCGGGGCTACGACTCGGCCGGCATCGCCCTGGTTACCCAGGACGGCGAGCTGTTCGTCGAGAAGCGGGCCGGGAAGGTCGCGGTACTCCAGGACGCCCTGAACGACCGGACGCCGAGCGCAGGGGTCGGCCTCGGTCACACGCGCTGGGCCACACACGGCCGACCGAGCGACCTCAACGCCCATCCCCACAGCGACTGCACCGGACGGATAACCGTCGTCCACAACGGCATCGTCGAGAACTTCCGCGAGCTGCGCGACGAGCTCCTCGCCGCCGGCCACGTACTGGCGTCGGAGACCGACACGGAGGTCGTGGCCCACCTGGTGGAGGCCGCGTACAAGGGCGATCTCGCCGACGCGGTTCGCGCCGCTCTGCAGCGTTTGGAAGGGGCCTACGCGCTGGTCGTGATGCACCGCGACGAACCGGACCGGCTGGTTGGCGCCCGTCTGAACGCTCCGCTCATCGTGGGCCTTGGGGACGACGAGAGCTTCCTGGCGTCGGACGCGGCGGCGATCGTGGCCTATACCAAGCGCGTGGTCTTCCTGGCCGACGGCGACGTGGCGGACCTGCGCCCGGGCACGGCCACGATCACGGACCGGACCGGCGCCCCGGTCGACCGCCCGATCGACATCATCCCATGGTCCGCCGAGGCGGCCGAGAAGGGCGGATACGCGCACTTCATGCTCAAGGAGATCCACGAGCAGCCTGCGGCGCTGACGGCGGCGCTGACCGGCCGGCTGCGCCACGACATGATCTGCCTGGAGGAGCTGGATCCGATCCGCGACAGACTTGCGGGGATCAACCGCGTCGAGATGATCGCCTGCGGCACGGCCTATTACGCCTCGCTGGTAGGCGCGGCTCTCTTCCAGGAGTGGCTCGGCGTGCCGGCCCGCTCCACGGTCGCTTCCGAGTTCCGATACAGCCCGCCGCCGATCGATCCGCACACCCTGGTCGTGGCGGTGACTCAGTCCGGCGAGACCGCGGACACGATTGCGGCGGCGCGCCTGGCCGGCGATCGAGGGGCCCTCGTCCTGGCCGTCACCAACACCGTCGGCTCGGCCATAACGCGCGAGTCCCATGCCTCGGTCTTCCTGCAGGCCGGACCCGAAGTGGCCGTGGCGGCCACGAAGACCTTCGTTACCCAGGTCGTGACGCTCGTGATGCTGGCCGCGGACGTGGCACATCAGCTCGGTCGACTCGGCGCCGAGGCGGAGCTGGAGCTCGTCAAGGCCCTGCGCCGCCTTCCCGCACAGGCTGGGCGTGCGATCGAGCTGGCCGCATCGACCGAGGAGATGGCCGAACGCTACGCCGCCGCCAACGGCTTCATGTACATCGGTCGCGCGTTCGGCTATCCGGCCGCCCTGGAGGGGGCGCTCAAGATCAAGGAGATCAGCTACCTGCATGCCGAGGGTTATGCCGCCGGCGAACTGAAGCACGGACCCATCTCGCTGCTCGATTCGGACGTGCCGCTCGTGGCCGTGGCCACTCGTTCGGCCGTGTACGAGAAGGTGATCAGCAACCTGATGGAGGGTCGGGCCCGCGACGCCCGGGTCATCGCCGTGGCCACGGAAGGCGACACTGGGATCGAGCGCCTGGCCACGGACGTGTGCTGGGTCCCGGACACGCTGGAGCCCCTGAGCACGATCCTGGCGGTGATCCCACTCCAGCTCTTCGCCTACCACGTGGCCGTGAAACGCGGTCGCGACGTGGACCAGCCGCGCAACCTCGCCAAGTCGGTGACGGTGGAGTAGGTGGCTGGCGCGGGGCGGCCTCCTGGGACGGGCGACGGGTCGAGTGGCGACCACGGCGCATCGGGCGCGGGCCGCGGTGCGTCGAGTGGCGGCCGTCGCGGGTCGGGCGCCGATGGCTCCGGGGTGGGAAGCGTGGCCGGCTCTTCCGTGGAGCCGCCGCCGGAGACGACCGAGCTCGGGATCGACATCATCGGCGTCTCGCGAATCGCGGCCTCCCTGGCCCGTTTCGGCGACCGCTTCACGAAGCGCGTCCTGACTCCAGCGGAGGCGGCCTATGTCCGCAACCGGCCCGAGACGCTGGCGGGCAGGTGGGCGGCGAAGGAGGCAGTCTCCAAGGTGCTCGGCCTCGGAGTCCGCGGCATCGGCTGGCGGGATATCGAGGTCGAGAGGCTGCCTACCGGCCAGCCGTCGATCCGGCTTCACGGCCGGGCGGCGCGGCGGGCGACCCAGCTGGGGATGGGCCGAGTTGCCGTCTCGATCAGCCACGAGTCCGAGTTCGCGGTGGCGATCGCGTACGGCGTCCGAACGGCGGGCGGCCGCTTCCTCCTGCCGCCCGACATCGAAGAGCGGCTCGGCGAGCGAGAGGCGGCTTTGCTGCGGCGCCTGGAGCGGCTGCGCGGCTTGGCCAGGGAGGCGGCGACGGCGGAGGCTAAGCTGGGCGTGACCGAGGCTGCCGGTCCTGCCCGGTCGGCGGCCGCCAAGGGTAGCGAGGAGCAAACCGGTGCCTAGCCGAATTGCACCCGAGCCGATACTCCTCGACGACGCGGCGGCTGCCGCGCTCCTTCCTCCGCGGCCGGCACGCGGCCACAAGGGGACGTTCGGGAAGCTGCTGGTCATCGCCGGGTCCGTGGACTACGCCGGGGCCGCCCTGCTGGTCTGTACTGCCGCCGGTCGGGCGGGTGCGGGCCTGGTCACGCTGGCCACGCCGGAGTCGCTTCAGCCGCTTTTCGCGGCCAAGGTCGTGGAGGCGACGACGCTCGCGCTACCCGAAGACGACGTGGAGGAAGTGGACCCGGAAGAGGCGCTCGCCCGGATCATGGATCACGACCACGACGCCCTGGTCGTTGGGCCGGGCCTCAAGCCGAGCCTGTCCATGACCGAGCTGATCCGCGACCTTCTCGCGCCCGACGAGGACGGCGAGCCGTTGCCGGCGGTGCTTGACGCGGAGGCGCTGCGGTCACTGGCCACGGTGGACGGGTGGGCGGGTGAGGTGGCCGCTCGGTGCGTCCTGACGCCTCATGTAGGGGAGTTCCTGCGGCTTCGGGCCGCCGACGGCCACGACCCGGAGGAGCACGGCGACCTCGTCTTCGATGACGCCAGGCGTCTGGCCGCGGCCCGGGATGCCGCTCGCGAGTGGGGCCAGGTCGTCGTCCTGAAGGGCGCGCGAACGGTCATCGCCGACCGGGATGGCCGAGCTGCCGTCTCTCCCTTCGAGAACCCGGCCCTCGCGAGCGGCGGCACAGGCGACGTGCTGGCCGGGACGATCGGGGCCTTGCTCGCTCAGGGCCTGGGCACGTTCGAGGCGGCACAGCTCGGCGTCTACCTCCACGGGGCCGCTGGGGAGGCCGTGAGGGCTCGCCTGGGCGACGCCGGCCTGCTCGCGTCGGATCTGCTGCCGGAGCTGCCACTGGCCCGCCGGCGGCTGGCCGCGCTTGCGGGCGCCGCTAGTGGGGCCGCAGGTCGTGGCCGCGGGGCCGCAGGTCGTGGGCGCGGGACCGCCGGTCGTGCCTCCGGCGCCCGCAAGCCGCCGGCGACTCGTTGAGGGCGGCGTGACGACGCTTCCGGGCGCGATCGGCGGCCGAATCACCGCCACGCGCCTACCTCTGATCGAGGTTCGCCCGGGAGAGCCCCTGCCGCCGCTCCCCAAGACGGCCTGGCTCGAGATAGACGTGGACGCTCTCATCGAGAACGTCCGCCTGCTGACGAGCCTGCTGCCGGCCGGCGTTCGGCTCGAGCCGGTGCTCAAAGCCGACGCGTATGGCCACGGGGCTGTCCCCGTCGCCCGCGCCCTGGTACGGGATGGCGCCAGGAGCCTCAGCGTCGCCACTTTCGACGAGGCGCTGGAGCTGCGCCAGGCCGGTGTCGAAGTGCCGATCCTCATCGTCTTCCCGATCCCGCCCGAGCTGGCGCAGGCCGCCAGGCGACATGGCCTCTCGGTCACGGCCGGTGACCAGGTGCTGCTGGCGCGGACTCTGGCCGCCCTGTCGAATGACACTCCGCCCGGACGGCCCGCTGCCGCGACGTCCGACGACGTCGAGCGGCAGCTCGTCGCCGGCGGTTCGGGCGACTCGCGGCTGGCCATCCATCTCGAAGTCGAGACCGGTCTCGGCCGCGGCGGGGTGGACCCAGACCTCGTACCGGCGGCCGCAGTGGCCATCGAAGCCTCGCCACACGCGCGCCTGGCCGGACTGTGGTCGCACCTCCAGGCCGCCGACAACACCGACCTGACCGCCGGCCAGGACCGTCGCTTCGGGATTGCCGCGGATCTCCTGGAGGCGGCCGGCGTCACCCTGCCCGCGCGGCACCTTGCGGCCAGCGGCGCCGTGCTCGCCGCGAGCGTGCCGCCGTACGACGCGGCGAGGGTGGGTCTGGCCATATACGGGCTCGTGCCGGACGGCCTGGAGGTGGCCGAGGGGGCACGGTCGGTTGCCGCGGTCCTCCGCCCGGTGATGTCCCTGCGCGCCAGGCCGATCCGCGTCGCCTGGCTGGAGCCGGGGACCGGCGTGAGCTACGGACCCTCGTTCACGACGGCGCGCCGGAGCTTGATCGCCACGCTGCCCCTGGGCTACGCGGACGGCTATCCGAGGAGCCTCTCGAACCGGGCCCAGGTCCTGGTCCGCGGTACTCGGGTACCACTGGTCGGCACGGTGGCAATGGACGCGGTGATGGTCGATGTAACGGACGTTCCGGGCCCCGAGGTGAGCGTGGACGACGAATTCACGCTCCTGGGCGAGCAAGGTGGGGCTCGAATCGGGGCCATGGAGGTGGCGCGCTGGGGCAACACCATCTCGCATGAGATCGTCTCCGCGATGTCGGGGAGGCTACCCCGGGTGTACTATGCGGCAGCCGAGGCGGTCGGCTTGCGCACAATCGCGTGCGATGCGAGTCGGGGCGGGGAAGGGCTCAACTGGCCACCGGCCGAGGCATCCGCGGAAGAACCTGGTCCGCTCGGTCGCGAGTGACGGGTTCGCAGCCGTATCGACGGAGAGCAGGTTTCGGACTTGATGGAGATGCAGGGCCGCTCGGAGGAGCAGCGCGACGACCTCGTGGAGCAGGTTGCGCGCGAGATCCAGTTGCGCGGCTTGACCGTTCCCGCCGTCCTGTTTCTGCAGGCCAGCCGCCCGTACCGTCCTCTTGGCAGCAGCGCCATGGTCTTCTTCGACCCCATCCTGCGCGGCGTCTTCGGTGGCGAAGTGCCGGTTGCCAACGAGATCCTGGCAGACGACCTCGGTATCGAGCAGCTCATCGAGCGGCTGCAGGATCCGGACGAGGAGATCGCCTGGGACGCCTGAACGGCGACAGCGAAGATGGAGCCGGGTAGCATAGCCGGGTGACCAGCCAGCCTCGAGCTTTCTTCACCCTCGACCTCGGCTCGGCTACCACCTCGGCGGCCCTGGTGGGGCACGTTGGCGGCCGATGGCGCCTGATCGCTCACACCTCCGCGCCCGCATGTCTGGATGTCGAGGGAGTCCTCGTCGGCCTGCTGGGCCGGATCGAGCTCACCGATCCAAAGCTGCTCGCGGAGTTGGCCGGCGTCGAGCGGCCCACACTCACCACTCTCGCAGCCACGTGGCCGCGTCTCGAAGCCCGCACGACGCCCCAGCGCCGCATCGCCGTCCTGGCGGGATCGCGCCGGCAGCGGCGACGCCTCGAGGAGGCGGCGCTGAGGGCAGGCTGGCTCGTGGTCGGCGGCAGCGCCGACGAGGCGGACCTGGTGGCTCTGAGCCGCATGGTTCTCTCCACTCGAACAGCGGCCGTCCTTCTGGGCGCGGACCGCTCTCCGGCCGGCGACGAACGACGCCACTTGCCGGATCTGGCGGCGCTGGCGGCCGCCGCCAAGCGCCTGCGGCCCGAGCTGACGGTGATCCTGGCAGGCGGCGCGGCCGCCTTCGAAGCGACCTTCGCCGGCGCCACGGAAACCGGCCCCGGTCATGACCTCGCGGCGGACCCGGAGAGCGGGCGCGCGCCGGTGGTTGCGGAGGCTGCGGTGCGGGCCACGGAGGCCGCCGATCCGGTCGAAGCGGTTCCGCCTCAGGCAGCAGCCCAGCCAGAAGGCGTCGATCTAGGATCGGAGGCGACCGACTGGGTTGCCGACGTGCCGGCGCCCGAAGACAAGGTGGAGGGCCAATCCAAGGCGCCAGAGGCGCCGCCGGCCGGCGACGTTCCAGCTCCGCCCGTCCTCGCGGCCGTGCGCGACTCGGCCGCCTCCACGAACGACTTCGATCACAGCGTCTCGCCGCAGATCCTGCTCGCGCCGGACGCCGGTGCCGGAGAGCCCGCCGGAGCCGCGCTCCAGCAAGTGCTCGAGGGTCTGCGGGCCTTGCCCAACGACAGTCGGCTCGGCGTCGCGAGGTCGATCGGTTCGCTCGCTTACGTGCTCGACCGTGCCGTGGAGGTCGTCGAGGTCGGTCTCCAAGGCGGCCTCCGGGCCCGGTCGGAGCCGATCGGCGGGGGCCATTCCGCGGTCCTCTCGTCGCACGCCTGCTTTGCCAACGCGTCGTTCTCGCCGGCGGACCCTTCAGAGGAAGTCATCGACAGCGTCTTCGCCTGGTCGACGACCGCGCTCGATCGGCACCGCCTGACCGATCGACTCCACGACCTCCGCCTCGTGCCCTGGGGCGACGCCGACGGCGATGGGGCGGGCTTCCGCCTGGCCGCCGCCAAGGCGGCCTTCTCACGCCTAATCGACGCCACGACCGAACTGACCGCCTATCCCATGCCCGACCTGATCGTGGCTGCCGGCGGGATCTTCGCTTCGCTCCCTCCTTCGGTAGTCGCGCTCGCCATGGCGGACCTCGGCCGCCGCCCGGGAATCAGTCAGCTCGTTTGCGACGAGGCCCGCATGCTTGGGCCGTTGGGCGCCGTCGAAGACGAGGCCGAGCGGCGCCGGCTGCTGGCCAACCTCGCCGACGACATCCTCATGCCGCTCGGCTGCCTCGTCCTTCCGGCCGGAGTCAAGTCCGGCCGAACCGCGGGTCAGCTGCGTCTGCAGGGGATCGACACGATCTCCGAGATTGAGCTCCACCCCGGCGCCATCCAGGTGGTCGACCTGCCGCCCGGTCGAACTGCCAAGGCCGAATTCGAGTTCCGAGACAGCGTCCGTCTGGGCACGCGCGGCCACCACTTCAGCGTGGACGTGGGCGGTGGCCTGTGTGGGCTGTTCGTCGACCTTCGCGACATTCCGCTTCGGATGTCGGATCGGGCCGAGTCCAGGCGCGCCGCGCTCGATGCGTGGCAGCGGGGCATGTGGCCGGGTATCGACGAATGAGCGTCGTCGAGCGCCCGTCGGGTCCCGATATCGCCGCGGCGTTGGCTCGCGTTGCCACCCGGCGGATCCTGGTCTTCTCGCCCACGATCCACTTCCGGCTGTCTCCGGGCGATCGGGCGCTGGTGGCGCCCGGCGAGTCCGTCTCCACCGGGACGCCGATCGCCGAGCGGACCCCGGATGCCGAACTGGTCGATGCCGGACGCCTGGACAGCGAGGCGGCGTCGGGCAAGAACGGTGGGGCCGCCAGGGCGGGCAGATCGAGCCAGGATGCCGGGACCTCCGCGCTCTGGAGGGAAGGCCGGCTCGAGCCGGCCGAGCCCGTCTCTGAGAGTCGCGCCCAGATGGCCACGAAGGTCGGCGCGTGGCCCTCGGGAACGGCGCGGCAGGAGCGAAGGCGCCCGCCCGAACCCGGCAAGTGGTGGGTCGGTGGAGGCGAGCGCCGGGGCAAGTCCGGCAAGAACCGGCCCGCGCCCCGGGTCGGTGGAACGTTGCTGTTCGAGAAGCAAGGCCGCTGGCATGCCGCGGCGGGCGAGCACCATCAGATCGTGGAATCGCCCGTGGCCGGCATCGTGCGCGAGGCCCGAAACAGCGTCGAAGTCACGATCCAGGCGGCCGGTGCCGCGATCCCCGGAGCGATCGCGGCCGGGGAGCCCTCTCGGGGTTACCTCGACGTCCCGCGGCTCACCGACGGCGAGTTGTGGGCCAGCGCCCTGGACGTGGGCCGCGCCGGCGCAATCGTGGTGGCGGGAAGCCGCATCTCCGCTCAGGCGATCAGCCGCGCCCGGGCCATGTCGATCCGCGGCCTCATCGCCGGATCCGTGGGCCAGGGCGAGCTGCGCGACCTCGAAGCCTCGCAGCTGCGGCAGAAGGCGAGCCTGGCACCGTCCGTTCCGTTCGGGCTGATCGCGCTGGACGGCCACCAGCGCCGTCCCATCGCCACTCCCGTCCTCGCCCTGCTGGCCGCCCTCTCCGGCCGCGAAGTGGCGATCGTCACCGACCCGCCGCTGCTCATCTTCGACGTCTCCGTGGTGCCGTTGCCTGAGCTACCACCGGACTGGGTCCGGGTACGCAGCGGTATCTATGCCGGCCGGGAGGGACGCCTCCTTGACACGGCCGGGCTCTACCGTTTCCGCTCCGGGGTCCATCTCGAGGCGGCCGTCGTCCGCTTCGTCGACGAAACGGACACGACGATCCTCCCCTTCGCCGACCTGGAGCGCTTCATCTTCTGAGGCGAATTCTGAGCCGATCGCGCCACAGCCGATCGCCTACGGTCATCAGCGCGCCCTCGGACTCTGCGACGAGCTTGGGCGCTATTGCCGGAGGCCGTCATGTGGGCCGGACGGTCGAAACCGACCCACATCGAGCCGCCGGGACCCGCTTTCGGGTAACCTCGCGGGGTGATTGCGGGGCAGAGCCTGAAACGGAAGATCGCGACGCGCGACGGTGCGGCCACACGGGCGCTGGCCGCGGCATTGGCTGCGGAGGCGCGCCCTGGGGATCTGATCTGCTTGATCGGCGACCTGGGAGCGGGCAAGACGCAGTTCGCCAAGGGATTCGGCGCCGGATTGGGGATTACGGACACGATCGTCTCGCCGAGCTTCGTGCTGATGGCCGAATACCGCGGCCGGCTGCCGATGTTCCACATCGACCTGTACCGGCTGGCGGACGCTGCCGAGGCGATGGCGGGGGGGTTGATCGACGAACGCCAGGCTGAGGGCGTCACGCTTGTCGAATGGGCCGAACGGCTGGCCGACGCCATGCCGGCGCAGCGGCTCGAGGTCCTGATCGACGGCACGGGCGATGATCCCCGACTGATCGAGCTGCGGGCCGAAGGCGCCGCGTATGCCCGTTACGTCGCCGCGGTGCCCGAGACCCTCGACGCGGCCGAAGACGGATTTTCCGAGGGGGAGCGATGAGCGGGCGCCGATTGCTGGCGATCGACACTTCCGGAATGGACGCGCTGGTGGCGCTGGGCAAGGAGAATGGATCGCTCGTGGCCGAGCGGCGATGGGCTGCGGGCTATCGCCACGGCGAGGAGCTGCTGACCCGGATCGACGAGATGCTCAAGGGAGAGGGCGTTGCGCTGGCGGAGCTGGCCGGAGTGGTCGTGGGCACGGGGCCGGGCGCGTTCACCGGGTTGCGAGTGGGATTGGCGACGGCAAAGGCACTCGCGCGAGAGCTTGCGATTCCCATCGCCGGTGTCGCGACTTCCGAAGCCCTCCTCGAGGCGGCGGCGGTAGGCGACGGAAAGAAGGCTGTCCTTCTGCTGCCGGCCGGTCCGTCCGATCGAGTCTTCGTCGCGGATGGGGTGGCCACGCTGGTCAAGGGTGGAGAAGAACCGAAAGTCGAGCCTGGCAGTCTCCTGGTCGCGGTGGACCTGCCCGACCGCGCCCCGGCAAGGGCGCTGGTCAGGGGAGTGCAGGCGGAGGCTGGGCTTTCGACGGCCCTGCTCAAGCTCGGCGCGCGCAAGCTCGCCGCCGGCGGCGACGAAGTCGCTCTCCTCGTCCCCGAATACGTGACGCTGCCCCGAGGCGTGCCCGTGCTGAAAGGGGAGGTGCGATGGTCGCGCGACCTCCCGTAGCGGTCGTCATCGAACGAATGACGGTCGACGACTTGGACGCCGTCCACTCAATCGAGCAAGATGCCTTCAGCACCCCGTGGCCTTCTCACGCCTACCGCCAGGAGCTCGAGAGCAACCGCATGGCGCACTACATCGTGGCTCGCTGGGGCGATGAGATCGTCGGGTTCGCGGGCATGTGGCTGCTCGTGGACGAGGCCCACGTGACCACCTTTGCCACGCGCGGGACCTGGCGCCGGCGGGGGATAGGGGAACGGCTGCTGCTCGCAATGCTGGACCTGGCTCGGGTGCGCGGAGCGCGCGAGGCTACGCTCGAGGTCCGGCCCTCGAACACCGCGGCTCGGAGGCTCTACGAGAAGTACGGGTTTCGCAACGCGGGTGTCCGCTCGCGCTACTACAGCGACAACCACGAGGACGCCCTGATCATGACCACCGAGCCGCTCGATGGCCGGGAGATGCGCGTGCGCCTGATTACGCTTCGGGAGGCGCTGGCCAGACGACCGGAGATCGAGGTGGGCCCGGATGGGCGGCCGATCGGCCAGCCGCGGGAACCCGACGGCTCGAACCGGGAGGGGTCCGGCGCCGGCGCCGCCGGCTCGACGGCCGCGTCCTCGATCCCGGGTCCGGGCGACCCGAGCATCATCCGGCCGAGCCGCGTCACGAGGAAGACGCTGTGACGAGGGGTGGGCTCATCCTGGCCGTGGAGTCGAGCTGCGACGAGACGGGGATTGCCATGGTGGAGGACGGTCGGCGGATCCTCTCGAACGTCGTCGCGAGCCAGGTGGCAATGCACGCCGCCACGGGCGGGATAGTGCCGGAGGTCGCGGCCCGGGCCCATCTGCGCTGGATCGTGCCGGTCCTCGACGAGGCGTGGTCCTCCGCCGGCGTCGCATGGGACGACGTAGCGGCAGTGGCCGTCACCCAGGGACCGGGACTGGCGGGATCGCTGCTGGTCGGGATCAACTTCGCCAAGACGCTGGCCTATGTCCACGGCAAGCCGCTCGTCCCGGTGAACCATCTGGAGGGCCATCTCTATGCCGCTTGGCTGGCGGACGAAACACGGGATCCTCCGGAGCCGCTCTTCCCGCTGGTGGCCCTGATCGTTTCCGGCGGGCACACGTTCCTGGTGGAGATGCGCGACCACCTGCAGTACCGGCTGCTCGGCGAGACGGTGGACGACGCGGCCGGCGAGGCGTTCGACAAGGTAGGCCGGCTGCTCGGTCTGCCGTATCCGGGCGGGCCGGCGATCATGCAGGCGGCGGCCGGGGCGGTGCGTAACGAGGTCGTGTTTCCGCGGGCCTGGCTCGGGGACTCTTTCGACTTCAGTTTCAGCGGGTTGAAGACCGCGGCGCGACGGACTATCGCCGCGGAACGGGGCGGGCAGGGGACCGAGGCCGGGGACGCGCCGCTTACCCAGGATCGGGTAGCCGAGCTGGCGTACGGCTTCCAGGAGTCGGTGGTGGACGTGCTCGTGACGAAGACGGTGCGGGCGGCACGGGGCGCGGGTGCGCGGTCGATCGTGCTGGGCGGCGGCGTCGCCGCCAACCGCGTCCTGCGCGATCGTCTAGCCGAAGTCGCGCGTGCCGCCGGGATTCCGCTGGTGGTGCCTCGGCCGGCGCTCTGCACGGACAACGGGGCGATGATCGGCGCCGCGGCCGCAAGACGATTCGAAGCGGGGGCGCGGGCGGGTTTGGATCTTGACGCCAGGCCTTCGATGCCGCTGGCTCGCCGGTGAGCGATTCGCCCAACGGCCGGCCAGTCGACTCGCCACTCGCCAGCGTGCGCGGCGTGGTGGGCAGCACGGCCGGAAGTAGTGTGGCCGCCGGCGGTCCATCGTCGATCCTCAAGACGCCACGCCTGGACCCGCTGAGCGTTCGCCGGCAGCTCCGCGACGAAGGACTGCGGGCTCGCCACTCGCTCTCGCAGAACTTCCTGGCCGATCCGGACGTGCTGCAGTCGATCCTCGATCTGGCAGCGCCGGAGCCGGGCAGACGGGTCTTGGAAGTTGGCCCGGGCCTGGGCATCCTGACCGGCGGGCTGCTGGCCGGGGGGGCCGCTGTGACGGCCGTGGAGCTGGATCGGCGGCTGGCGGAGCGGCTGGGCCGCCTCCACGCCGAAGCGCTCGATGCCGGCGCCCTCACCCTGGTCCAGGGGGACATCCTGGACCAGCGGATCCCCGGCCTCGTCGCGCCGCCCTACGAGGTCGTGGCCAACGTCCCATACCACATCAGCAGCCCGATCCTGCACCGCTTCCTCGGAGAGCCGCCGCGACCCGAGCGGCTCGTGCTGATGCTCCAACGGGAAGTGGCGCAGCGGATCTCCGCCGCGCCTGGGGACATGAGCTACCTCTCCGTCTTCGTCCAATACCATGCGACGGTCAGGATCGCCTTCACCGTGCCACGCGAGGCCTTCGAGCCGGCGCCTGAAGTCGAATCGGCGGTGGTCGAAATCTGTCCGCTCGATCCACTGGGCACGAAGCCGCGCCTCTCCCGGCCGGACGAGGAGGGTCTCTGGCGGCTGGTCCAGGCGGGCTTCCGGGAGCGCCGCAAGAAGCTGCACAACGTCCTGTCGCGGCGGCTCCCCATTTCCGGTGCCGTGGTGGCGGAGGCCCTGGCGGCCAGCGCGATAGACGGCGATCGGCGACCCCAGACCCTGTCCGTTGACGAGTGGTTGGTCCTACACGCCGCCCTGGGACCGCTGCCGGGGCAGGCCGCGCAATGACGCAGCCACCGCGCATCGTCGATGCCGGCGACGGTCGGGATGCCGCTGACGGCCGTGGCCTCGGAGACCGCGCGGACCTCGAACGCAGCCTGAGATCCGGGTCTGGCCGCCGCCGCGACGATGGCTCCGGTGCTCCCGTGGCCGGCGGCCGCCTTCACGTCGTGCGGTATGCCCCCGCCAAGTTGAACCTGACGCTCGCCGTCATGGGTCGACGCGACGACGGATTCCACTCCCTGCATTCGGTCATGGTGCCCCTCACGCTCAGTGACGCTCTCACCGTCTCCACCGCGCCGGGCGGAGCTGTGGCTGACTCGCTCAGGATCTCCGGCCTGTCGCTTTCCGCCGCGCCCGAGAATCTGGTCCTGCGCGCCATTGCGGCGACGCGTGCGGCCGTTCAAGAGAGCGTCTCCGGTGCGGCGGTCGAGACACCGCGGCTGGCCGCCCGTCTGTCGAAACGGATCCCCGTCGCGGCCGGCCTCGGCGGTGGCAGCAGCGACGCCGCAGCGGCAATGAGCGCGGCACTGGCCATGTGGAACGCCACGCTTACTCCGGCGCAGGCCACGGCCGTCGCGGCGTCCCTGGGTTCGGACGTGCCGTTCTTCCTGGCCCGTGGCGCGGCGCTCATCACCGGCCGTGGCGAGTTCGTCGAGCCACTGCCGCAGGTGCAGGGCGAGCTGCCGGCCGTGCTGCTGGTCACGCCGCGATTGGCGATCTCCACGGCGTCGGTCTTCGAGGCATTCGCGGGCGGCGCGCGGCCACTGCCGCCTGCCGGACCACTGCCGCCTGCCGGGCCACTGCCGCCTGCCGGGCCACTGCCGCCTGCCGGGCCACTGCCGCTTGCCG
>PLMA01000063.1 GCA_003141455.1 Chloroflexota bacterium
GGCCGGGTCCTCGTCGCCGGCGGCTTTACCCTCTCGAACGGCCAAGGCGAAGCGACCGCCTCGGCCGAGCTGTACCAGCCCTGAGTGATGGGTTGGCGTTTCTGACCTGGGGTTTTGCAACGCGCCGACGTGAGCGTGCTGCGGGTTCCTCCTTCATCGTGCCGAGCGGGCGACAGAGCCGCCCGAGCGATGCGAGCCCAATGAGGAATCTGCGCAGCGACGCGGGCCACGGAAGCCGCCGATAAGCAACTCCCGCTAGGCTCCCTCCGCCCCCGCTCCGCTGGTCGGCCACGTCGTGACAGCTCGTGCGGCTGCGACGGGGCCACTTGTCACCGAGTAGACAACTCGAACGTCCGCTGGACGCTTGTTCGTCCGTCAAACCCTGAGAGACTGCCCATACACGGGAGGCTCAGACACGGGCCTCGCCGTCGCGGTCCTGCTGGCCGGGTGCAGCGCCAGGCGCCAGTCATACGCCGCTACCGGCGACGCCGGCCTCCACGACAAAGAGATCGCAATGACCAACCCGAGTGGACTCAGGCCCGAGAGCTGGTGGAAGACATGGCTGGCCGTCCTCCTCGTCCTAGTCCCCATCGCCGCATGCGTCGCTCTTGTTCTTGTGATGCAGGGCGCAAGGTTTGTACCGGACCTGACCGTGTCCACCGGCACGCCCCCGACCCCGGGGCCGACCGGCTCATCCTGGTTCCACCTGACCGGCTCTATGACCGTCCCTCGAGTCGCTCACACCGCCACGCTGCTCTCCGACGGTCGCGTCCTGATCGCGGGAGCTTCCGGCTATGGAGGCGACCTGGTCGCCTCGGCCGAGCTGTACGACCCGGCGACCGGCACGTTCACCAAGACCGGCTCGATGACGACCGGTCGCGACGACCACACCGCCGCCCTGCTCTCCGACGGCCGCGTCCTGATCGTCGGCGGCGAGGGCTACGAGGCCAGCGCATCCGCCGAACTCTACGACCCGAAGGCCGGGGCCTTCACCGCGACCGGCCCCCCGATCACCGCCCGATACTCCCACACTGCCACTCTGCTCGCGGACGGCCGCGTCCTCATCGTCGGCGGCTCCAACCATGATGATCCCGGCGTTCGCCGCGTTGCTTCCTCAGCCGAGCTGTATGACCCGGCGACGGGCGCCTTCTCACAAACCGGCTCGACGACTACCGATCGCGTCGACCATAAGGCGACTCTGCTCACCGATGGCCGTGTGTTGATCGCCGGAGGCAGCTGGAGGGACGGCTCGGCCGAGGTCTATGACCCGAAGACCGGAACCTTCACAAGGACCGGCTCGATGACAACCGACCGCGAATTCCACACGGCTACTCTGCTCTCCGATGGCCGCGTCCTGATCGCGGGCGGTCGGGCCGTCACGGCCAACCTGGCCTCGGCCGAGCTGTATGACCGAAAGACCGGAGCTTTCAGCCCAGCCGGCTCGATGACTTCCTACCGCTACCTCCACACGTCAACCCTGCTATCCGATGGCCGCGTCCTCATCGCCGGGGGCGCCACGGGCATGGGGCAGCTCGCCTCCGCCGAGATGTACCGGCCGTGACGTTTCAAGCCGGTGCCTTTGGTGCTCCGGACGCCCGCGGTTGTTCTCGGCGAGCAGGGCCTGCCGGCCTGTCGGCGGCCGGACGACTCCAATGTCCCGCGCTTGCTGGACAGTTGGTCTGCCGACGACTACACCTATCGACAAGCGGGAGGCTCAGACGCGCGGCCCACACACCGGCCGCCGGGACCGCGCCGAGCCACTGGCGAGACCGACCCGCGTGGAAGGGGTGGTTCCGATGGTAGACACGGGCGCGACCCCTCGGAAGAGTTGGCGCAGGTCAACATGGGTCCTTGCGATCGGAACCTTCTTGGCCTTGCTGGTCATCTGTCTTACCTGGCTGCACCAAGGCAACATACTCACGCTGCTGGTCGCGGTCGCGGTCGCGGTCGGCTGGATCGTGCTGGCCCCACTGATATACACCCACAGCTGGCTGGCCATAAGAACGGCAGCCACGGTGTTCATCGCCATCGCGGGCGGCCTGTTCGTGTGGTCAGTAGTGAGGGACGCGCTCGTCGGCTGGAACTACGGTGCCGTGCTTGTGGAGTGGAGCTCGGACCCGGGCGTCTTCCGGACCGAGCTCATCCTGGCGTTGTGCGCCGCCATCGTGACGTTCGTGTCCGTATGGAAGATCGCGAGAAGTAATCGAGCGATAGGGCAGATCGTGATGTGGCTCGGGCTGGGTATGCTCGGCCTGGGAATACTCAGTTTCGGCGTGGGGCAGACCGGATTCCAGGTGGTGGCACCGATCGAGCCGCTGTCACGTGGCCAGGAGCTCCGCTACGTGCTCCTGGGCGTGATCAGCGCGGTCATTGGCGGCCTGATGGCCTTCATCGGTGTAGCCTTCATGGCGTGGGCTGAAGCCCAGCCATCCGAGGCGGAATAGAACGCTCGATCCCGAGCCCGGTGCCGGCCAGTCGAGCGGCTGCGTCGGGGGCCGTCCTTCCCTAGCACCGGAT
>PLMA01000064.1 GCA_003141455.1 Chloroflexota bacterium
CAATTCCAGTGGCAGCAGCACTAGGTGGACCGTTGGACCTTCGGGGCCGCTTTCGAGATCGCCGGCGCGACCGATGCCCGCCGACCTGAGCGTGGAGCCGGCTCATCGACCCTATTCGGCCGCTTCCGAACCCGCATGCCGCCGCCGTGTCTCCTCTTTGCACTACTGGAGCTGGAACTGGGGAGAAACCACACACCTCGGATGGTCCTGTCGGCTCGACGCAGCCATGCGCGGATCTCGACGCTCCGGACCGGCAGGGCGGCGCTGAACAGCGGTTCAAACCTGGCCAGGACATTCCGAGCCCACGTCTCGTCCGGCAACGCGAGCACCGCCCCAACCACGGCAGCCTGCCAACCCAGCTCCTGCGCGACGAGGGGCGCCAGGCGTCGCTTTCGGTCCAAGGTCGAAAGCAGGTCCTGGAGGTCGACGACCCTCGTCTTGACCTCGACCACGAGCAGCGCTCGCTGAGCGGGCAGCCAACCCAAGACATCGATCGAGCCGCGTTCTCCGCGCCAGCTAAAGGTGTGCTCGGGCAGAATCTGCCACCCGAGCGCCGAGGCTCGCGCGACGACGTCCCGCACCATCAGTGCATGCTTCTCGTCGAGCAGCTTCGCCAGCTCCGCGCCTCGCCATCGCGGTCCGAACGGCAGCCAGACTCCCACGGCAGCGGCGACCCGGCGCAGCGATCGGACGGTCAGGCCTTCGAGCAGCCCCCGCTCGACCAAAGAAACGGTCGCGTCGCTCACGCCGGCCAGCACGGCCACGTCCGACTGGCGAAGGCCACGGCGGAGGCGAACGGCCCGAATCACCGACCCCACCTGCACGTCATCCATGACCGCACGATGCACCGGTCCTCTTGGCCGTCGCTTATCGGCGGCGGAGAAGGTCAGAGGCAGGGCGGCCCGACATGGACGGAACCCGGCGCCCGGCAGACCGGCAGGGCCACGCCGGCCCCCACGACGCCCCGCACGGTTGCTAGGATTGAGGGCAAGGTAGCCTGCCCGCGCAGGCAGGCGTGAGGGAGATCTGGCAGTGCGTCAGCGTGTTGGCCGGCCGAAGGCAGTGCGCGGTTGGCGTGAGGGAGATTGGGCAGTGGTTCAGCCTCGTGGCCGTCCGGGGGCATCGCTCAGCCGACGCTCCTGGGTCGCGATCGCGGTTCTGATGGCGGCGTGTGTCGCCCTGGCATCGTTCGGGCTCTTGAGCGCCGCCGGATCCTTCTTCGCCGTGGCCCCGCGTGCCACGCCCTCCGCGTCACCGGATCTCGCGTCCGTCACGAGCACCGCGACCGCGGTACCGACGCTCGAGCCCACTACCGAAGCCACTCCCTCGCCGACGGCCCCACCGAGGGCCACTCCGACCCCCACGCCCACGCCCACGCCCACGCCGACGCCACGGGTACTCTCGGAGGTCAGGGTGAACGGCGGAACCGAGCCGGCAATCTCTGCCAGCCCCTTCGATCCGAAGCTCGTCGCCGTCATCAGCCAGAACATCTCGTGGTCCAGGAACTGCAGCATCCCCGCCGTCGCCATCTCCCGCGATGCCGGCGCCACATGGAAGGCGACGAAGTCTCCGTGGGGCGGCGCGTGCCAGGACATGCACGCCATCCTCGCCTGGGGCCCAGGCCCCGCGGCCGGGTCTTCGCGGCTGTGGGCCGCCAACGCCACCGGAGTCAAGGGGGGTGTGGCGCTATCGATAACTCACAGCGACAACGGGGGCGTGAGCTGGTCTCCGCGCTACATCGAGAAGTTCACTCCGCCCTGGGTCGGCTGCTACCCGGCCATCGCCGTAGACAACTCCCCGAACAGCCCCAACTTCGGTGCCGTCTACCTGGCCTACAACTGGCTTCCCAGTTCCAAGGGGACCGGCATCAGCGTGATTGCCACTCGCGACGGAACGAGCTGGGTCCACACGGAAGTCCCCGCTATCGGCCAGCCCGGGTATCCGTACGCATGGAGATTCGGCAACCGCCTGGCGGTGGCTCCGGACGGAGCGGCCTACGTCTCATTCTGGGAAAACGACATGCGCTATTGGGACGCCGACGACATGTTCGACCAGGGGTCGTCCATCAACATCGGGCGCACCGGTTTCGCGACGGCTCGCATCCATCTCGGGACCACTCTCACGGCGGACCCGCCGGTATGGGCGATCGACCAGGTCCCGGCCCCGAGTGCCGCGTTCGACCCCGGAAGCCAGTCCAGCCTCGCCGCCTCCGACAGTGGCGAACTCTGGATGGCCGTGAACGACACCACGGCGACCGCCGGCACCATCCGGATCGGCTGCAGCAGCGATGACGGCGCCAACTGGAGCTGGCGCACCCTGGACGTTCCGGGAAAGCAGAGCTTCAAGGCATCCCTCGCCCTGGCCGATGGCGTCATCTTCGTCGGCTGGCATGCCGTGGGCGAGGACGATCTGGTTGGCACCTACTACACCCTGTCGTACGACGGCGGCACCACTTTCCTGCCGCCGCGTCCGGTGACGCAGGCAACCTATCACGAGCCCGTGATCACAAACGGCACCGGGCTGCGCGAGAACGCCGACTTCGAGAACGGCCGCATCTACTACGCCTGGGGTGACGCCCGAGACGGGCTCTCTACCTACGTGGCGACGATCCAACCCTGATCGGGCCGCCGGCGGGCTCTCCCTCGCTCAGCCGTCGGACCGGTAGACGACTCGACCCTCGGAGTTGACCGTGGGGCCACTCCTCGCGGCTGCGCCCCCCGGCCGTTCCGCGCCCTCCGGAGGCTGGGCGCCCAGGGCTCGCGCAGCCCGCCGCGCCTCGGCGTCCGGGACCTGGTCTCGGGCGTGATAGCTCGACCGGACCAACGGCCCTGACTCCACGTGTTTGAAGCCCAGCGCCAGGGCCTCCTCGCGCATCTCGGCGAACTCCTCAGGTC
Organism: Chloroflexota bacterium; assembly: GCA_003141455.1. Lineage (GTDB taxonomy): Bacteria > Chloroflexota > Limnocylindria > Limnocylindrales > CSP1-4 > Fen-1039. Next base: position 2,895 of record PLMA01000064.1, read on the forward strand.
GGTAGTAGCGCTCCACGGGGAGATGTTCGGGCGACGGCCGCAGGTATTGCCCGATCGTCAGGATGTCGCAGTCGACGGCGCGCAGGTCGACGAACGTCTGGTGCAGCTCCGGTCTGGTCTCGCCGAGCCCGACCATGATCGACGACTTAGTGTGGACCGCGAGCGAGCTTGCGCTAGCGTCGGCTGTCGCGAGCGACCGCACGGGAGTTGCCGCCACGCCTGCCCCGGCCGTTGTCGCCGCCGCGTACTCACGCGCGTAGGCCTTGGCCCGCTGCAGGACGCCGAGCGACCGGTCGTAGCGAGCCCGCTTCCGAACCGGCTTCTGGAGCCGCGCGACCGTCTCGACGTTGTGGTTCAGGATGTCCGGCCCGGCCGCCATCACGGTCCGGAGCGGCGCCTCCTCGCCGTTGAAGTCGGGGATCAGCACCTCCACGCCCATGCCGGGGCACGCGACACGCAGCCGCCGGATCGTCTCCGCGAAGATGCCGGCGCCGCCGTCATCGAGATCGTCGCGGGCGACGCTGGTGACCACCACGTGCTCGAGGCCCAGGCCGCGGATGGCCTCGGCCACCCGCCGCGGCTCGTCCAGGTCGTGGACCAGCGGCTTGCCCGTCTTCACGGCACAGAACCCGCAGGCCCGGGTACACGTATCGCCCAGGATCATGATCGTGGCGGTGCGCTGGTCCCAGCACTCGCCCACGTTGGGGCAGTGGGCCTCCTCGCACACGGTGTGGAGCGACAGGCCGCGCAGCAGCCGCCGCACCTCCTGATACGTCTCTCCCGACGGAATGCGAGCCTTGATCCAGTCGGGGTGGCGGCGTGGCGCACCCGAACCGTCGGCGGCTACTTCGAAGGTGCCGCCTCCCATTGCGATCGTCGGTGGCGCAAGCCGGTGGTTGGGCAGGAATTCGGTGGAGTCAGACACGTCGATACCTTATCGCGGGCTAGTAGACCGGCGTGTTGTCGGGCCCAACGCCTTCCAGCCAGCAGATCACGTCGCGGACGAAGCGGCCTACCTGGGCCCCGTCGGTGGCTCGGTGGTCGTAGCCGGCGACGAGATTCATCATCGACCGGACCGCGATCACGTCGCCCTCGGGCGTCTCGCGCACGACGGCCCGCTTCACGACCGCCTCGGTCGTCAGGATGCACACCTCGGGCGTATTGATGATCGGCACGGTGAGGATCGAGCCGAACCAGCCGGTGTTGTCGATGGTGAAGGTCCCGCCCTGGAGGTCGTCCACGCGCAGCTTGTTGGCCCGGGCTCGAGCCGCCAGATCCTGGATCGCCCGGTTGATGCCGTTGATGGAGAGCTGGTCGGCGTCATGGATGACCGGCACGATCAGGCCGTTGTCGACAGCGATGGCGATGCCGATATTGATCCTGCGCTTCCGAAGCAGCCCGGCATCGGTGTAGTGGGCGTTGAGATCGGGGCTGCCGTGGAGCCCCTCCACGACGGCCTTGACCACGAAGGGCAGGAAGCTGAGTCCCACGCCCTCGCGTGCTTTGTAGGCCTCGGCCTGGGCGCTTCGCAGCTTCACGACGGCCGTCATGTCGGCTTCGAACGTGCTGTAGGCGACCGGAACGGCGGCTGCCCGAGTCATCAGGGCGGCGATGCCGCGGCGCATCTGTGTGTGCGGCACGAGGATTTCGTCCTGGCCGGGTTCCCACGTGACGGCGGGCGACGACGACGAAGGAACGGACGGTGCCAGGCCCGGCGCATGGCTCGCGACGCCCAGGACGGATGCCGGATGACCCTGCGGCGAGGCGGCGGCCTGGGCGGCCGCAGTGGCGGCTCCCTGCCCCGCGGCGCCTCCACCGACCCGCTGCCGCTCGACGTACGCCAGGACGTCTTCGCGAGTGATCCGGCCGGTATGGCCGGTTCCAACGACCTGCGCCGCCGAGAGGCCATGCTCGCGCATGAGCATCCGTACGGCGGGCGTCATGCGAGCGTCGGGATCCCCGAGTTGCTCCGAGACGAGCACGGGCGCGGGCGCAGCCGGGACGGCGGGGGCAGCTGGAGCGGCCGGGGCAGCTGGAGCAGCTGGAGCGGCGGACGCGGCCGGGGCCGCTGGTACGGCCGTGGCGGCGGGCGCCGTGGCTACGGCCGTGGCGGCGGGCGCCGTGGCTACGGCCGTGGCGGCGGGCGCCGAAGCTGCCGCCGAGGTCCCTGCCGGTGCCGCCGCCTTCGCGGCGGCAGTGCCCGCTCCACGGGGAGTGGCCCCCGACCCGGCGGCTTCCTCGATCACCGCGATTTCGGCCGCGAACGGGACAGTCTGCCCCTCGGCCACGAGGATCTCTCGCAGAACGCCGGCAAACGGCGATGGGACTTCCGCGTTGACCTTGTCCGTGACCACTTCGAGCAGCGGCTCGTCCAGCGTTACGTCATCGCCGACCTTCTTGAGCCATTTCCCTATCGTCCCCTCGGCAACGCTCTCGCCGAGCTGGGGCATCGTCACCTTGGCCACTACTTGGTCCTCCGCGAGGATTGGCACTGCGACCGTGTCACTCAGCCACCACACGGCGCAGCCGGTCGGGTGCACCGCGGCCTAAGTGTGGCCGATATCGCGGCCGCGCGTGCCGGCCGTTCGATGGCCGGATCGCTCCACGAGCCGCTACTTCCCGCCGGGGGCGGCTATGAAGTTGATCCCCACGAGCCCGACGACCGCGATCGCCGCCCCCACGTAGTAGAGCCTGGGCGGCGTGTGGCCCTCCAGCCAGCGGGCGAACGGGACGCTGATCAGCGGCGCCGTGGCCACGATCGACTGGACCTCACCCGAAGGCAGCGACTGCTGTGCCCAGATGGCAGCCGAGACGCCAAGGATCGGGCCGAACAGGGAGTTGAGCCCAACCCAGAACAGAGGCAGGCCGGCGATCCCGGCGCCCTTCTCCCGGCTCAGAACCTCCCGGATCCCGCCGTCGCGCCCGGCAAAGCCCCAGCGCCGGCTCCAGACGAACCTGGCGACCAGGAAGACGGCCACGGCGACCAGCAGGCCGCCGGCCAGACGCTGGAAGGCCGCCGTGGGGACGTCGAATGGTTGATGAGCCGCCTTGGAGAGCAGGATCGCCTCTCGGGTGGCCGCGAGGCTGAACCCCTGCGCGACCGCCGCGGTGGCGGCAAGCGCGATCCCAAGAAGCACCCCCTTGCCGTGAGCTCGCTCTCGGATGTAGGGCACGAGGCCCACGACCACGCCGGCCAGCACCACCGCGCACCACAGGATCTGGTCGTTCCGCAGGGTGTCCGCATACCAGACCCAGGCGATCAGAGCGGCCACGGGCGCGGCTCCGCTCTCCTCGATGAGCGATGTCAGCGGAGCCCCCAGGCGCGGCAGGGCCGCGAGCAGCGTCAGACCGCCGATCCCGAAGCCGACCGCGCCGGCCACGAAGAGCAGCCCCACCTGGCCCTTCAGGCCCTGGCCCGCGACGAAGGCCCAGGCCCCCATCACGACGAACGCGATCAGCAGCCGCAAGAGGTTGGCGCGGACGAACCCGATGAGCCGAATGGCCCGACCCGCGCAAACGGGCGTGATGCCGAACATGAGGGCGTTGAGAAGCGCCCCGATCATCGCGTCGCCGCCTTCGGGTCAGGCACGCCACGGCCGAGGGGTCGCCGCGCAGGCGCGCCACGGCCGAGGGGTCGCCGCGCAGGCGTGCCACGGCCGAGGGGTCGCCGCCCGGTCGCGCGCTCCGCGGGGTTGCTTACCATCGAGATCGGTCTCCTGGGCTCCTGGACCGGCCCACGACACTGGCAGGCTGCACCGCTCAGGAGTTGATCTGCCGGCCCGCGACCGCGAGCGCCGCTTCGCCGACGACCTCGGCCAGCGTCGGATGCGGGTGCGTCGCCGCCCCGATCTCCCACGCGGTCGCTTCCAGCGTCATCCCCAGGGCCGACTCGGCAATCAGCTCCGTCACACTCGGACCCACCAGGTGCACGCCCAGCACTTCGTCCGTAGCCGCGTCCGCGATCACCTTGGCGAACCCTTCGGTCTCGCCCACGATCAGCGCCTTGGCATCCGCGGCGAAGTTGAAGACGCCCTTCTTGATCGCGATCCCCCGCTCGGCGCACTGCTGCTCCGTGAGGCCGATCGAGGCGACCTGGGGACGGGTGTAGGTGGCGCGCGGCTGGTGGTCGTAATCGATCGGCTCCGGGCTTTCGCCCGCGATCTCGTGGACTGCCACGATCCCCTCGTGCGCGGCGACGTGGGCCAGCATCAGGCCCCCGATCAGGTCGCCGATGGCGTAGACGTGCGGCTCCGCGGTCCTCATCCAGCCATCGACCTTGACGAACCCACGGTCGAGCTCGACCTTGGTCGTCTCCAGCCCAATCTCTTCGGAGTTGGGCGCTCGGCCGGTCGCGACGAGCAGCTGCTCCACTCGCAGCTCTTCCGCTGCGGCTCCCTCGGGACCGACCTTCAGCGAAACGCCGTCGGCGCTCACCTTGACCGACGCCGTGTCGAAGCGGGCCCCGGTCACGACCGTGATACCGCGCCGCTTGAAGCTGCGCTCCAGCGCCTGGCTCACGTCGCGGTCTTCGAGCGGCATGATCCCGGGCAGGTACTCGAGCAGCGTCACCGCCACACCCAAGTCGTGGTACAGCGACGCGAACTCGCTGCCGACCGCGCCGGCGCCGACGATGGCGATGCTCTTGGGAAGGTCCGCTTTGGTCGTGACGTCGTCGGAGGTGATGATCCGGCGGCCATCCGGAGCCAGGCCGGGGAGGCTCTTGACGCGGCTACCGGTCGCGACGATCACGTTGCCGGCGCGCAAGACCTGCTTGCCTCCGGTACCGGGCCCGCCCGCAGGCGCGCCGTCCTCGCCGTTGAGCGCAACCCGGACCGTAGTGGCTCCGTCGAGGCGACCGCGGCCGGCGATCCAGGTGACCTTGTTCTTGTCGATCAGGCTCTTCAGGCCCGTCCACATCCGCTTCACGATCTGGTCACGCCGCCGAGCGATCACTTCGATGTCGAAGCTGGGCTGGCCCTCCAGGACGATCCCGAAGTCGCCGGCCTTCTTGAGGCGGGCGAACAGCTCGGCCGATTCGAGGAGCGCCTTGGTGGGGATGCAGCCCAGGTGCAGGCACGTCCCACCGATCTTGCCCTGGTCCACGAGAGCGACACGCATGCCCAGCTGCGCGGCCCGGAATGCGGCGCTGTAGCCGCCGGTGCCGGCGCCCAGGACGATCAGGTCGAAGTCGTTGGTTGAGCCTGCGGCCATGGTTCTGGCGGCCTCGCGCTTGGGGTGATTGAAGATAGACGGTGGGCGGTCCGGGGCGGCCGCCCCGGCATCGTAAGCGACGGTCCGCGGGGCGGCAACCCGACCGAGTTAGCCGGGCGCTCGACGGAACGGCGACGAGCGCCGGCAGGTGGCTGACGGGGACCGCACATCGCCGGCGCCAAACGAAACGACCCGGGCGCATTGCCCGGGTCGTTGTCTGCTGGTGAGGAGGTGGTCAGTTGCCGCGAACGCTCCGGAAGCAGTCGCTGCAGTAGACAGGCTTGCCGTTCGTCGGGCGGAACGGCACCTCTGTCTCCTTGCCGCATTTGCTGCAGGTCGCGGCGAACATCTCACGCGGGCCGCGATCGTAGCCGCCGGCTCCATATCCCCCGCCGCCGCCGCCCTCGGGCCGCGACGCCTTTCGCGCGCTCCGGCAGGGGGCGCATCGCTTGGGGTCCGAGAAGCCACGCTGGGCGTAGAAGTCTTGCTCGCTGGCGGTGAACACGAACTGCTCGTTGCAGTCGGCACAGACCAGGATCTTGTCCGTGTACACGGGACCCTAGAACTCCTCTCAGTAGCCGCTCCCTCCGTGTCCTCGCGGCTGTGCGTGAGAGGCCCGGTCGTCGTGCTACATAAACGGGCCCGCAGCCAGCCCGCGGGCTTTGCGGCGGGATTGTACGTCCGTTAATGGAGTGTGAATAGACATTTGTTTGCGTGGCCCGTGGCCCGAGCCGCCGATACCGTTCGTCCGGTGCGTCAGCCCCGGTCGGCCTCCAGCGGAATCCCGATCGGCGCCACCAGCACGCGGCCGGCTACACCGGCTCCCCGGCGTGTAAGCAGCCCCGTCTTGGGCCGGTGGAAGGTGACGGTGACGTGAGCCTGCACCACCGGGTCGGAGAGGTCGCCGCTCGTGAGGTCGACCGCCGTGGGCGCGTCGACGGCGAGAATCGCGATCCCCGCCCTGCGAGCGCGCTGGATCAGTTCCACGCCGCTCCGAATCGGCTCGCGGAGAGGACCGTGCACGCCGGTGCCGAGCAACGCGTCCACGACGACGGCAGCCTTCTCGACGCTCTGACCCAGAATCGCCACGTCCCGGGCCACGGCCGTGTGGATCCGCTCCACTCCGCCCTCCGCCTCGAGGCGGTCCCAGTTCCGGACGGCATCCCGGCCCACGGGCCGCCCCTCCGTGCTCACCAGCACCGCCACCACGCGCACTCCGTGGCGAGACAGGTGCCGCGCGGCCACGAAGCCATCCCCGCCGTTGTTCCCCGGACCGCACAGGATCAGGATCGGACCCTTGTCCCAGCGGCCGGTCTGAACGGCCAGAGCCCTGGTGACGGCCGCGACCGCGCAGCCTGCGTTTTCCATCAGGCGAATGCTCGTCACGCCGAGGGACTGCGCCCGGCGGTCGGCTCCGCGCATCGCCTCGGCACCGATCGGCGTCATGGCCATCGAGCGCGACCAGCGGGCGGCGAGCCCGTCCAGGTCCAGCTCGAAGAGAGTGGCGTCGTCTGCGGGGAGGGGCATCGCCGAGTCCGGCCCCTCCTGCCCGCTCGACCCAGCCGGCGTTCCGGCAAGGCCCGGCTGGGCGGCCGCAGCCTCGGAGACTCGGGCAGACGGAACATCCCGTCGTCGCGTGGGCATCGCCGTTCTCCTTGCCTAGCCGGTGTTCTGCAGGCCGGCCGCCACGCCGTTCACTGTCAACTGGACGAGGCGGTGGAATCGCTCGCGATCGGGGTCGTCGGCCGGCAGCAGACGAAGCCTGGCCAGGAAGCGTACCTGGATGTGAGACAACGGGTCGATGTACGGTCGCCGCAGGCGTATCGAACGGCCGACGAGAGGCTCGGCCACCAGCAGCTCCGCCCGCCCGGTAACCCTCCTCAGCAGTCGCACGGAGAGATCGTATTCGTCCAGGATACGGGCCCAGAGCCGGGCTCCGTCCTCGTCGGCGGCAAGAGCGGCGTAGAGCCGCCCGATCCTGGGCTCCGATCGGCCGAGGATCAGTTCCGAGTTGTCCAGAGCGCTGGCCAGGAACGGCCAGTCGCGGTACAGCTCGGCCACCTTCTCGATCGACCCGGCGCCGTGGGCCCGCTCGTAGCCAGCCAGTGCCGAACCGAGCCCGTACCAGGCAGGCAGACCGATGCGTGCCTGCGACCAGGCGAAGACCCAGGGGATGGCGCGCAGCGATTCGATCCCGGGAGTTTGAGGCGTCGTCGGTCCCGCGGCGCCGGTCCCCCGCTCTCCCCGACGGGCAGGCCGGGAGCCCAGAGCCATCGTCGATAGCTCGGCCACGGGCGTGGAGGCGCGGAAGAACCGCTCGAACCCGGGCTCCTCATAGACGAGCGCGCGGTAGGCTCCTCGAGCGAGCTCGGCCAGCTCGTCCATCGTGGCCCGGCCTCGCTCGTCGACCTCGTCGATGCACTCGTCATGTTCCGGCGTGGAGGCAACGAGAACGGCGCTGCCGACGAGCCCCAGGTGATGCTCGGCGATGGCCAGGTTGGCGTAGTTGGCCGCAACCGTCTCGCCCTGCTCGGTCATCTTGAGGCGGCCGTCGATCGAGCGCGGGGCCTGAGCCAGGATGGCCCGGTTCGTCGGCCCGCCGCCACGTCCGATGGCTCCGCCACGGCCGTGGAACAGGGTGAGCTCGATCCCGTGCCGCCGCGCCACCTCGGCGAGGCGGGCCTGGGCTCGGTACAGCGTCCATACCGCGGCCAGGAAGCCCGACTCCTTGTTCGAGTCCGAGTAGCCGAGCATGACCTCCTGACGATCGCCTCGCTCTGCCAGGTGGCGGCGATAGCGTTCGTCCGTGAAGAGGGCCTCCAGCAGCTCGTCGCAGTGGGCGAGCGCATCGCCCGATTCGAACAACGGCACGACGTCCAGGAAGGCGGCGCCGGGCGAGAGGCCTCCCGTCGCAACGGCCGGGATCGACTGATCGGCGGCTGCGGCGGCCAGGTCCAGCACTCGCAGCACGTCCTCGTGGGATCGCGTGAAGCTGATCACGTAGCGGTGGCACGCCTCGCCCCCGAAGCGGCGCTGGATGGCGGCCGCGGCCCGGAACGTGGAGAGAACCTCGCCGAGGGTCACGCCCGGTACCAGCTCACGGTGCAGTTTCTCGGCGATCGCCGCATCGCCGCGGAGCGCTGCCAGGGCCGCCTCATGCACTTCCGAGTGCTGGCGAAGCTCCAGCGACGCGAGGTGGAACCCGAACGTCTCGACCTGCCAGCGGAAGTCCTGGACCTCTCCGAACGCCACCCTCGACAGGCGATCGGCGACGAGCGAGCGCTGCATCTCGTCGAGCTCCGCGATCAGCTGGTCCGGTGTCGTGTAGCGCCCGGTAACGGGCCCGCTCTCCTCCGTCAGGTAGGCGCGCGTCCGTCGCAGGCGCTCGGCGATCGCACCGAGGCGGCGACGGTACGGCTCGTCCGGGTAGCGCCGCACGAGGTCTCGCATCGTCTCGGGCAGCTCCTCGGCATCGCGGCCGAGACGCGCCTCAAGGGCCGGCCAAACGTCTTCCCGAGGCACGGAGACCGCGATGGTCGAGAGCAGCCGCGTGGCGACGGCCTCGTAGCCGTGGAGCAAGTGATCGGCGTGGACGCGCGGCACCTGGCGCGTCAGCTCCGCCGTGACCGCGGGGTTTCCGTCGCGATCGCCGCCGATCCAGGAACCCCAGCGCAGGAACGCGGCCACTCGCGCGGGCCGGGTTCCGGTCAGACCGGCATCGCCGGCGAAGACGTCCGCCTCGATGCGCGGCCGGCTTGCCGAAGGTCCGGCCACGCGGTCGGCGGCCCTGCCCGCGTCGGTTCGGTCGAGGGCGCGGTCGAAGAGCCGATAGACCCGCGGCACCGCCCGGAACAACGTTTCATCGAAGAACGTCATGGCGGTCCGGACCTCGTCCATCGGACTCGGCGCCAGCCGGCGGACCGCCGAAGACCGCCACAGGATGCTGATCTCCTCCCGCAGCCGGCGCCGTATCTCGGCATCCTCCGCCGGACCAAGGCGCGAATCGTCCACCTGCTCCAGGAGGCGATAGCAACGCCGCAACGCCGTCAGCATCGTGCGGCGACGCGCCTCTGTCGGGTGAGCGGTGAGGACCGGCGAGACTCGCATCCGCCCGAGCAGCTCCACGATGCGCTCGCTCGACCAGCCGCGCTCGGATAGCCAGTCGATCGCCGCGTCCGCGCTTCCCTCGGCGGGACCTCCAGTCGCGTGGCGGTCGGCCCGCAGGCGCCTGACACTCTCGCGCTCTTCCGCCAGGTTGACGAGCTGGAAGTAGAGGGTGAAAGCGGTGGCCAGCGCCTCGGCCTGGCCGACTTCGAGCGAGTCTAGTTCGGCGGCCAGTGCGCTCTCGGCCACCTCGTCGCCCGTCTCCCGGAAAGCGATAGAGCGCAGCCGAGATCGCTCGACCAGGTCGAGCAGGTCGGGGCCGCCTTGCTCGGAGATGACCTGACCCAGCAGCGCGCCCAGCAGCTTGACCTCACGCGAGAGGGTGTCGCGGGCTCCGGGCGCCGCGACGTCAACGCCACCGGCGCGTGAAGGCTGGCGGAGTGGATGACTGTCGGCCATGCGGGCGAGGATAGCGGGCTTCCGCGCCGAATGCCCCGTCGTGCGTTCGGCTGACGGCCATCGGCTGCACCGAATGGTACGAACGGGGCACCCAGGTTCGTCGTTGGCGGCCGACGCCCACGGCAGAGGTGCCGCCACGGAAGGGCGGCCACTTTCTGCCGGAGGCCCGATGAACCGCTATCGAGCATATTGGCTAGCGATGGCACTGCTCGCCGCCACGTGCCTTGCCAGTGTCATCCTTCCCATGGTCACCCTGGGCGGTTTCGACGCCCCCTCGAGCGGCGACCTCGTGGCGTGGTCGATTGGGCCGGCGTGTCTCACCCTGTTCCTTATCGGTGTGCTGCTGCTCGTCCGAACGACGATCCTCCGCCCGCGGAGCCGTCGCGCTCGCGCTCGTCACGCGAGCCGCACAGCATCGACGACCCCGACCGGGGCGACCGTCCGGATCTGAGCGAGACCGTCCCCGCCGCGCTCTCCCGTCCCCGCCGCCCCTTGCCGGCCGCAGTTCGGACTCGCCGATCCGCGCCCCGGAGGCGGCACGAGGGAGGTACCATACCCGGCCATGGCGACCGACACCCTGCCTCGTCCGAAATCCGTCGACGAAGGGCCCGACGCCCACCTCAGATGCCTGACCGTCCTGTACGACGACGATTGCGGCGTCTGCCGGGACACGATCCGGCAACTGAGCCGCTGGGACAGGGAGGACAGGTTCGAGTTCCTGCCACTCCAGCAGGCCGCATCCTCCGGACGTCCGATCCTGGAGCGCCTGGCAGCTGAAGGCCACCTCCCGGACGCGATCCACGTCGTGGACGAAGCGACCGGCCGCGTCGTCTCCGGCGGCCACGCGGCGCTGGCGATCCTGGACGCGCTGCCCGGTGGCTGGTTGCTCCGCCCGTGGGCGGCCCTGCCTCCCACGGCCCTGGCCGCGGACGTCGTGTACCGAGTCGCGGCCCGCCATCGCGACCGCCTGGCGTGGCTGATGGGGATGCGCGACGAGGTCAGCTGCCCTGTTCGGCCGGCAACTGCGGCGAGCAACTCAGGCGGCAGCTCAAGCCGGCAACTAAAGCCGGCGACTCATACGGGTAGGTAAGGTTCGGGCCATTCGTCCCTCGTTCGCGCGACCGAGTCCAATGCCACCGGCCCATCGCGGCGGCTAAGCTCGGCGCCATGGCGAGCGTCCCCTCCCACGCCACTCCCCTTCGCCTCGTGCAACCGGCGACGATCGATCTGCTGCGCGCCGTGCCGATCCTCGTGGACCATGCGCCCGAGTGGCTGGGCACACCCATGCCCGGCGTTCGCCCGGGGAGTCAGCGCTACCTGACGGACCTGAGCCTGCCGATCCGCGAGCACGCGCCCAGCCTGACTTTCAAGAAGGCGGCCTACGTGGACCTTGGCGAGGTTCGCTCGAGTCAGGACGTCTGCGACATCGAAATCCAATGGCGCTCGGCGTCGCTGGCCCCCCTGTTCCCCGTGTTCGCGGGCCACCTGACGCTGACGCCGACGGAACTGCGCCTGGAGGGCTACTACGCTCCGCCGGCGGGAGATTTCGGCGCAGTTCTGGACAGGGCGTTCCTGAACATCGCCGCTCGCGGCACCGCCCGGTGGTTCCTCGGCCGGGCGGCCGAAGTGCTCGCGGCACCGCCCGCTGAATAGCAGACGCAGCACGGCGACGATCAGCCGCGGCTGCCGCCAAAGGTACCCGTTTCTGACCTGTAGTTGCAGCCGAGACAGGCCGATACCTCGGACGGTTAGGCCAAGGCTGCCATGGAGTCTGCCGTGCTTACAGAGGCGACGCAGAAACGCGACGCCGGCGCCGTGAAAAGAGATCCCCGGATACGGGCGGTCTACCGCCGGGAACTTCAGCAGAATGTCCGTTTCTCAGCGACTGCCGTAACCGCTGGGCTTGCAACCGCTACGCTGATCTGGTGCGTCGACGCGCCGGAGACGACCGTGACTCTGGTCACGCTGACGCTGCCTCTGTTTCTCGCCGGCATTGCCATTCTTGGGCTGGCGCGACGGCGCGGACGGCGTTTCGTCGTCCAGCTCGGAATGGCGGTAGGGCTGCTCCCGGTTGCCTACTCGGCCATGGCCATCTTGCTGATGCGGCAGGTCGCGCCGCTCACTCTGGGCAGTATCGGCCTGATCCTGGTCGCGTTCGCGGTGTTCATCCCGTTGGGGCGTCGGCCGCACGTAGCCTGGCTTGCCGCCGCCAACGCGGTCTTCTTTGGGCTCATGGTCGGCTTCGGTCGAAACTCGTCGTGGATCGACTTGCCTGCGTTCGCGTTCGTGGCCTTGATCGCCTCCGGCCTGAGCCTTGTCGCAAATGCGACCCAGCTCCGCAGACGAGGCCAGATCGGCGGCCAGCTCCTGGCTGTGCGCAGCCTCTATGCCCGTATGAAAGAGCACGAGCTGGATCTCCGGCGCCAGGACGAGTTCCTGTTCATGCAGCAGGAGACACTCGTCGTCCAGCAGGACGAGCTGATCCGGCTCAACGGAGAGCTGGAGACGATCGCCCGCGTCGACACCTTGACCGGACTCGGCAACCGGCTCCGCCTCAACGAGGATCTGGCGCAGATCGCCGGGCGGATCGAACGCAACGGCGGCACGGCCGGCCTGTTGATCATGGACCTGGACCACTTCAAGCGCCTCAACGACTCGATGGGCCATCTGGCGGGCGACGCCGCCCTGAGGGTGGTGGCGGAAGTTCTGCGCAAGACGAGCCGCACCGGGGATGGGCTGTACCGATACGGCGGCGAGGAGTTCCTGCTCATCCTCCACGATGCCGACCAGGGCGCACTGCAGACGGCGGGGCAGCGCTACATCAGCGCCATCCAGGCAGCCGGCATTGCCCACCCCGACAATCCGCCCTACGGATCGCTGACTGCCAGCGCAGGAGCCGTGGAGCTGTCACAGGCCAACTGCCTGGACGTGGACACCGCGCTCCACGACGCGGACGAGGCGCTGTACGAGGCCAAGGACAACGGCCGCAACCGGCTCGTGGTACGGGGTCGCCGGGTCCCGGCCAAGGTCGTCCCGATCAAGCAGGCGCGCGCGGCAAGCTGACGCCGGACGCGCCGGACCCGTGGTCGCGCCGGACGCGCCGACCCTCGGTCCGCGACCAATCGCTCAGTTGATCGGCAGCAGCGCGGCCCCGACACCAACGGCCAGACCGATCGCCAGGCTCGCCAGCCCGATCTGAAGCGACTTCATTCGATCTCGGGCGCGTGCGTGCGGGTCCACCACACGCTCGGTCGTCCCAACCTCACCGAAGTTGAAGACCCCCTGCGAACCGAAGCCGGCACAGAAGTGCAGCATCGCCTGCAGGTACCCCGAGGCCGACCCGCCGGCAGGCACGATCAGCAGCAGCCTGGTCCAGTGCGGCAGTCCGAGCGCTATCAAGGCGACGAACAGGACCACCGTGGCCGCCAGACCAATATGGCCGGCGCGGCGGCGGCGGGCTATCTCGGCGGGACCGATGTTGCAGACGCCGGGCTCATAGCTGATGGGATTCAACGGGCTCAGGTTCTCCATGTGAGACATGGTTGCGACCTCAACTTTCCAGGTCCCAATCCTATCCACACGGGAGTCTCGCGCCGCGGCGACGAGGGCCTGGACCGCCAGACGCGCCGGCCGCGGAATGCCACGGCAAGCGGGCCGATCCGGCCGTCGCGGGCCGGCTCGCCGTCCCCTACGTTGAGACGCGCCCGGCTAGGCCTGCGCCGTCAGCCGACCGAACAGGCCCCTGACCGAGCTGACGATTCGGCCGGGCAGGTGGAAGCCGGGCCTCCGGTATCGACCCGAGTCTCCAGCGAGCAACCGATCGGCCAGTCCGCCTATGTCGCCGATGACCTTGGCCGTCGGGAACCTCTCCACGGCCGACTTCCCCTCGTCGGCAGCCCGAACGAACAGCATCCCCGCGGAGCGAATCCGAGCCAGGGAGGGTATGGCCACGACACGCTCGACGTCCGAAGGCGCAACTCCGCTGTTGGCGCGGTTGATCACCATCGCCAGGCGATCGCGGATACCGAGCTCCGAGGCGACCTCACGGAATTGGACGGCAGCCCGAATGCAGGGCACGTCCGGCGTGACCGGCACCAGGATCTTGCTGGCCAGTGCGAACAGGGCCTGGTTGAGCGGTCCGTAGTCCGGGTGCATGTCCAGGATCACGAAGTCGTACGACTCACGGGCTTTCGCGACCGCTTCGGCGACGCGCTGTGGCTGGAGGATCTCGGTGTGCAGTGGCGACTCGGCCATGACGAGGACCCCGACGCCGCTCGAGTGGACGGCTGCGACCTGCGCCAGGGACTCGTCTGTTCCCGTCGACGCGCCCTCACGCCAGGCAGTGGCCAGCGTCCTGGGGCGCGTCAGACCGAGCGAGGAGGCTATGTGCCCGGTGATCGTGTCGCAGTCGACGAGCAGGACGCGCTGGTTCTTCCGAAGCCGCAGCGCCGCCCCGAGGTTGATCGAGATCGTGGTCTTGCCCACGCCGCCCTTGGGATTGAAGACGATGATCATCTGGCCGCTGTGCGGCTCGCCGGCGACCCCTGCCACGGCTATCGGCGCATCCCGCCCGGACACCTCGGGGGTGAGAATCAGGCCGGCCTCTTCGTCTGCCTCGTCCGGGACGTTCTCGACGCGGATCAGCATCGCCTCGATGCGCCACCGCAGCGACTCGGCGGAATACGGCCTGGTGAAGTACTCGTCCTTGACGTAGCCGCTGCCGGCGAGCCCCATGCGGCCGAGGGTTCGCGGCGGCATCAACATGAGAACGGGGATGTTGCGGCCGCTCTCGTGCAGGCAGGCGTACATCTCGAGCGTGCGGTCGAAGTCCTTCTCGCCGTCGAGAATCGCGACGCGGACGTCGTCTCGACTGCTGAGCAACCGCTCGAGGTCTTCCGCGGTCTCTACGGCGATGGCCTCGTAGCCGGCCGCGGACAGGTGCTCGTTCACCGCCACGAATTCGTGGCGCGGCAGAGCTATTGCTACGGCGGACCGTGGCACGACTGAGCGGGCCTCCCTGCGACGCGGAAGCGGCAGGGCTAGTCTAGCCGATCGATCGGGCTCTCGAACGCCCGCACGCGGAGGCTCAGTTCCCACCCCATCGAAACGAGCGATACTGGAACAAGGGACGCCACTGCCAACGGCAACATGCCAAGAGAGGTTCGCACGCCGATGCCGCCGCAGGCCGTAGTAGCCGGCCACATCTGCCTGGATCTCATGCCCGGCCTCGGCGGCCGGCCGCTCGACCTTCGGCCGGGAAATCTCCGCGTCGCAGGGCCCGTCACCATCTCGCCCGGCGGCGCCGTTTCCAACACCGGCCTCGCCCTCAATCGGCTGGGCGTCTCGACGCGTCTCGTCGCGCTCATCGGTCCGGACCCCCTCGGCGGCATCCTGCGATCCGCCCTGGAAGCGGAGGGGCCCGGGCTCAGCGCTGGGCTCGTCGTTCGGGCGGGCGAGGGCACGTCGTACAGCGTCATCCTCAGCTCGGCGGAGACCGATAGGATCGTCGTCCACTTCCCCGGCGCGAATGACGATTTCTCCTCCGCGGAGATCGAGCCGGAGCATCTGCGCGGCGCCGAGCTGCTGCACGTCGGCTACCCGCCACTCATGCGCCGACTCTGCGGCGACGACGGCGCGGAGTTGGAGCGGATAATGCGAACCGCCGGGCAGGCGGGGCTGGCCACCTCGCTGGACACGGCCGAGCCCGATGAGCGAATCGGAGAGGTGGACTGGCGTCGTCTCCTCGCCCGGGTCCTGCCCCAGGTGGACGTCTTCATGCCGAGCCTCGGCGAGATCGAGGCGATGCTGGGCACGCCCCGGCCGTGGGACGGGGTGAACCCTCCGGACGAGGCCCGGGTCCGCTCACTCACCGAGTCCGTCCTGGAGCTGGGCGCCGGGATCGTCGGCCTCAAGCTCGGGCGGTTCGGGCTCTACCTGCGCACGGCTGGAGCGGGACGGATCGGCGCGATCGCGGGACGGCTGCCCGGTCTGGATGCACAAGCCTGGTCGGACCGCGAGCTGTGGTCCCCCATCTTTCAGGTCCCGGTCAAAGGCACGACCGGCTCGGGCGACGCCACGATTGCCGGGTTCCTCGCGGCTCTGCTGGACCGGCGCAACCCCGTCGAGGCGCTCGATCTCGCCTGCGCCGTCGGCTCACTGTGCGTGGAAGGGGACGACGCTCTGAGTGGAATCGGCGGGCGCGATCAGGCCGAGGCGCGAGTGCGCTCGACGGCCCCCCGACCGGCGCCGCAGGTCTCGGAAGCCTGGGCGAGGGCAGGCTCGTCCGGCGTGCTCGCGGGGCCCGGGGACGGTGAGTCTACCGGCTAGATTGCGAGCATCGCCGTCCGGACGCCGCCGGACCGGCCCCTCTCCGCTACCAGTACTCCTCGACGTGGAGCGTGCCGATGTTGCGGCCTCTGCTCCGAGTGAAGCCGCGTGCCTCCGCCCATCCGATCACCGTCTCGATCATGCCCGGGTTGCCGCACAGNNAGGTAGCCGCTCCGGCCGCGCCAGGTGGCGTCCTCCTGGGGTCGAGTGATGACCGGCAGGTAGTGGAAGTTGTTGCAGTGGCGAGCCAGGCCGGTGAGCTCGGTCCGGTAACCCAGGTCCCACGAGTAACGCGCTCCGTGGACCATCACGAAATGCCGCGACCCGTTGCACTGGACCAGCGCTCGCACCCCAAGGCGCCCGTTGATGTGCATCGCAAGCTCGGTGCGGAGCATCGACATGTACGGCGCCAGACCTGTACCGGTTCCGACCATGAGGATGTGCTTGCCTGTCGCCTTGGACAGGGTGAAGATACCGACCGCCTTTGGCCCGACGTACAACCGGTCCCCCATATCGAGGTTGAACAGCCGCGGCGTCAGCTCTCCGCTCATAACCAGGGTCACGTAGAACTCGAGGTACTCGTGGGCGCGGCTCTCCGACACGATGCAGTAGGCGCGGCGGATCATTCGGTTCGGATCGGCGGCGGCCAGGGCCACGGCGGCGGCCTGGGCATCCACGGCCGACTCGCTCTCCGGCGTGGCTCCGGGCTCCTCTCCGGCCACGACGCTCGGCCCGTCGGCATCCGCTTCTTCGATCCGCTGCTCCGTGGCCTTCAGGCCGAGCACCACGTACTGGCCGGACGTGAACTCGAACGGCAGCTTGTCGGGCGAGACGCGCAACGTGACCAGCCCGGATGCCACCTCGATGCGACCGACCACGGTCGCGTTGTAGTCGGCCGCCATGCTTCTCTCCGGGAATCGGCGCGGCGCTAGGGGGACGGGACCGCGCTCGCGGCGAAGGATAAGCGGTGGGATGGCCGGCTTCCACGGGGGACTCACGGAGCGGTCCACCGAATAACCGCGACCGGCGATCTTCGCATCCGCCTTCTCGATCGGCGTGCCGGTGAAGCTCACGAACGAGGGCATCATCGAGGGCGGCGTCGCGACGCGCGCCCTGGGCCTAGTCATGGAATGGGCGGCCGAGCATCAGAGCGAATTGGCCGAGGATTGGCGCCGGGCCTCGTCCGGCGAACCGATCGTCAGGATCGCGCCCCTTGCGTAGAATGGCTCAACGATGCTCACCATCAGATCGGTCGAAACGCTGGACGACTACTGGCTTCGACTGACGTTGTCAGACAGGACGACGATCGAACGCCAGGTCAGCGACCTTCTGCGAGGCCCGGTCTTCGAGCGCCTGCGGACGAACTACGCCGAGTTCCGACGAGCTCGCGTCAGACACGGAATGGTCGAATGGCCCGGCGACCTCGATCTGGCCCCCGAAGTCCTTGTCTGGAATGGCCCCGCGCCGCAGGACGCCTCCGAACCGCCGACAGCGCGGCTGGTCCTCCACCACCCGACGGCGCAGCCCGTCCGCTGAAGCGATTAATGCCCGCTCCGCTCGGCAAGACGCCGACTAAGAAGATGCCCAGGATCGAAGTGTTCGGCCTCGAGGGCTCGCAGTCGACGCGGGCGGCGGTGCGGTTCTTCCGCGAGCGCCGGATCGTGGTCCGCTACGTGGACCTGGGCAAGCGGCCGATCGACCCCGCGGAACTCCGCCAATTCATGGATCAGCTCGGTGCGGCCGCGTTCCTCAATAGCGACCTCGCGACAGACCGGGGAACCCTCCTGGCGCGCATCCGCGCCGATGCGAGCCTGCTCCGCCTCCCGCTGGTGCGCCACGGTGACGCTGTCACCGCCGGCCAGGACGAAACGACCTGGAGGGCGTGGCTGGCTGGCCACAAGGCGTAACGTCGCGGTCGCCATGAAACCGTGGTTCCCAAGTGAGGGCATTATTCGACTAGCGCCGCTCCGCCTCTATCGGTCGCTCGCGCTCGCGCCGCTCGCCGACCCATCCAGGAGACTGTCGACGGCTGCCGTGGCCGGATCGATCCAGGCCAACTCAGGAACCGAGGCAAACGCACCATCGGCCGAAACGAGCGCATCAGCGCCATGGGCCAGAGCCACGGCGGCCAGCACCGCGTCGAACGCGCCCAACTCAGGATGCCGCTCGAAGAGCGAGAGGCCCGCGTCCAAGTCGGCCGCCGTCGTGACGATCGGGCTTAGCGCAAACGAGTAGAGCCTGGTGAGGTTGACCGCATCTTCACGCGTGCGCCGGCGGGCGCGCACGTGGGCGAACTCCTGGAGCACCTCAACCGTCGTCGTCGCATCGATCGTCCCGTTGGCGTGTGCGGCCAGCAGACGGCGACAGGGCTCGCGAAGAGGGTGCTCGTCCCCAACCGCGTACGCAAGGACCGTCGTGTCGAGGACGATCACGTGGACCCCTCGCGTGCGGCGTCGAGTTCGCGTCGCAGCTCCGCCGGATCAGAAGGAACAGTCATCGCCTCGGCTGCCAGAATTGCGGCGATAGCGTCCTTCCGAGTCTCGGCGCCGGACGTCATCTGATCGATGGCATCGCGGACCACGGTCGCGACGGACACTCGTCGCCGTCGCGCCTCGCTGGCAACCCGCCGATACCGCGGCTCATCAAGGAGGATCTGAACGCGTCGTTCCAGGTTTGGCATGTGCATACGCTAGCACATGCCAAGACACGACTCGTGCATATCGTCGGCGGCTGAGCCAGGTTGGCCACTCATGCGCGGAAGGCTAGCGAGGGCGGCTTATCCGCGCCTGTTGGAGACGATCCGCCGCTTCAAGGGCATGGAGCGCGAGGTCGTCGTCCTGGTCGAGCTCCCAACCGACGGCGAGCGGTTGGACGAGTTGCTCTACGTCGGGCTGACTCGGGCGACGACCGAATTGGTGGTCATCGCGCCGCCGGAGCTGGTGGCGCGACTGGGGTGAAGTCGCCGCCCTTGAACCCTGACGCTGTGCGTGTCGGGCGCGGTCTCTGCCGAGGCGCCCATCTGTCGCCATAGCGCCGTCGCTTATGCCCCCGCTGCTGGTTTCGGCCTACGCCGCTGGCAGTCCCAGCAAAGGATTCGACTGGCCAAGCGTTGCGCGTTCGCCTCGCAGTAGGCCGCGACTTTCGGGCTGACGATTGAGCCGCACGAAGCGCAGGGCTGGTCGGCTGCCGGACTGGCGGCAGGGACTGCGAGAGGCCCAGCGGTTCGCGGCACGGCTATAGCCGAGCTGAGGCCGAACCGTGCCGCCCAGTCGGCCTGGCTCGGCCTGTGGATGGCCACGAGCTGCTTGCCGATGTCTTCCAGGACCTTGGTGCTGATGAGGCGAGGAATGGCGCCAAAGGCGCTCACCGTGCTCATGTCTTCGATCTGCTTGTTGATCGCCGCCGCGAACTGGTCGACTTTGACAACCGTATCGAGCCCGTCGACCCGCGCCGCCGCCGGGCCTTTCGGCCGCGAGATCCGGGCGCCGCTCGACACCAGAATAAAGCCGTGGATCTGCGGCTTGAGCGTGATGCCCAGCCGCTTGGGCAGCCGTACCAATCCCTTCTCGAAGGCGTCGTTCAGGACGGCGATATGTTTGCGGTTCTGCTCGACCGGCGAGGGGATGCCGTGCGGTCTCCCTTTCCAGAAGGCGACCCATTCGCCGTTATCGTTGACCCCAACTCCCTCGGCAAAATGTTTGCTCTCACAAACCCACATGTCGAGCAGCCGATTGATCATCAGATGGTCGATCTGAGCGACCCGGCCATCAACTTCAATCCGAAGGTCGTGGATGACCACGCGCTTTGGCGAGTCCCGAAAGTGAAAGTCGATCTCGTACGCCGCATCGCGTTCGCCGGTGATGCCCGCGCGGATCGTGCGTATCTCCTGCTCGATCCTCCGTCTCGTTGAGGCATCCAGATCTGACCGCTCTTGGAGCGCCGTGAGCACGTCGATATCGGGTTGCTTGTCATCCGCCGACTTGATCAGCATTTCCATCCCTCTGTCCGGCGAGGCGCTCCAGACACTCGGGTGAGTCTAGCGCGATCGCCATGGCGTTCGGAGCACATTCGCAAGTCCGGACGGGTCTGGAACCCGCAGCATTCAAACTTCTCGACGCTGTCAATCGGCACGGCCAGGACCGCAGGCCGCTCTTCCCATCGCTCCGCGGGCCGAAGATCTCTCGACTCTGGATCCGCGAGCTCGCCCTGCCGGGCAACGGCCGGATCACCTCGCTCGATGCGCTCGACGTGGCCGTGGACGTGCAAGTTAGGAAGGTCACCGAGAACCTCGGCATGGTTGCGACGCAGGGCTACGAAATGGAAGAGGTCCGGAAGCTCATCCAAGAGGTGTGGCGCGAAGAGGTTCGCAGCAACGGCGCTGCAGGCCCAGATCCCCTGCGCAACACTCCCGCGGCCCTGGACCCTGCCCTCTGGTTCTTCGGCAAGTGGGGCTGCACCTTCTGTAAGAAACGGAACCGCCGCAGCGGCATTTCAGGGCTGTGCTCCGGCTGCACCTGGGAGCCGCAGTAGAGGCTACGCCGCGGCCCAGTGTTCCGATAGAACCTCCGCGTGTTCGCGTCCGCCTCCTCGATCGGCGTGCCGGTGAAGCCCACGAAGCTGGGCTGCGGCAAGGCGTCGCGCATGTGCCGGGCGAAGCCGTCGATGAAGTCGTACTGGCTGCGGTGAGCCTCGTCGGCGATGACGACGATGTTGCGTCGGTCCGAAAGCACGGCGTTGCGGTCACCCGAGTCGGCCGGCATGAACTTCTGGATCGTCGTGAAGACAACGCCACCGCCGGCGACGCGGAGCTTCTCGCGCAGGTCGGCCGATCGGCGGCCTGAAGGGGATCCCGGCGAACGTGCGCCGCCTCACTCACTCTTCTCTCTCCTCGAAAGCCTGCGGCGAACGGAGAGGATAAGCCCCGCCAATCGAGCGTCTACGGATGGGTGTACGTCCACGAACGGCATTTGATTCGCCATGGACCGAACGTCCGACAGTTGCTCGACAGTCGCGCTCGATAGCTGCCGAAGAGGCTTGCCATTTCTTGCCAGCTCCTCTTGATCGCCGAGCGCTTTCGCAACACGGTTCATCACCTCGAGCGAAGTGACCTGCTCTTCGACCGAAAAGACCTTGCCTAGATGGTTAGCGATGGAGATGAGCAGATCCCTGTAGGCCAGCACAACGGCGTCGTCCCCAACCAGATAGAGGCTCGCCTCTTCCTGTGCTTCTGCGCGCTCTTGAGCAGCTTTGGACCCAGGCAGATCTCCAAGTACAGCTGCTCTCCCTTGATCGACAACCGCCTGCAGCATTCGTCGTGTCTGCTTGATCCGATCAAGGCGGTAATCGCGGACCTGATCGTTCCGTCGACGGCGATCGCGCATCCACTCGCCCATGAACCCGGACGCTCCCGTGATCGCTGCGCCAAGTGCAACGCTGACGAGGGTAACCAATGCAGTTGGGGTGTCCATTAGGCACAAGCCTCCGCGACGCAGCTAGGTTGCCTCAGCGCGATCTCATGGGGCCGACGCGCCATTCGGCTCGTACAAGTAGCGCTGGAATCCGATGAACAGCCCGCGGATCTGTTCAGGACTACCGAGGTCTGCCACAGCATCGGCGATTGCGTTCTTGTAGCAGAGCTTCAGCAGCGGGGCGAGCTTGTCGCCATCGAGCTCGCCGACGCCCTGCTTGGTGTAGTGGTCCAGCACGAAGTCGATGAAGGCCTGCTGGCGATCTGTGTACCGCAGATGGACCTGGCCGCGCGCGTCTGACGCCCTCTTGGCGCGGGTCAGCGGATCCAAAGCAAAGGCCACGTAGGCGAGCACATCGAAGATGTCGCTGTTCTCCGCGTCGATGACCCGCTGCATCTCCGACAGGGCGTCCCCTCCGAAACCCTTGTCAGCCAGTCCCGCCAGCAGGGCCTTTCGCGTGTCGGGAACGCTCCAGATGGCACGGAGGTCGTCCTCGGTTTTGAAGAACTCTGGCAGAGCCCCGAACAGGCTCTCGAGGAACTCGACCGCGGTCATCGGCGTCCCGGAAGGATCCCAGAACGTCGTCTGGACCATGCTCTGGATGGTTCGCGCCTTGCCGTCGGCGAGCTTCACGACGATCCTCGCCGGCAGCGGCCCGAGGCCCTCGCGCGCCGCTAACTCCATCGGTTCGGCCGATGGGCCGGCGATCACGCCCGGCTTTGGCGTCGTCACCTCTTCGGGTTCGCCGTCCCATTCGGGATCACTGAAGAAATGGTGGGCCTTCACGAAGTCGTAGATCGTGAAGTAGTCCTTGCCGTCGTAGATGCGGGAGCCGCGACCGATGATCTGCTTGAACTCGATCATCGAGCCGATCGGGCGCATCAGGACGATGTTCCGGATGTTGCGGGCGTCCACGCCGGTCGAGAGCTTCTGGGAGGATGTCAGGATCGTGGGGATGGTCTTCTCGTTATCCTGGAACTCGCGCAGATACTGGTCGCCCATGGCCCCGTCATTGGCTGTGACGCGGACGCAGTAGTTGGGGTCGCAGCTGGTCTTTGCCTGGTTGATGAGATCGCGAACGGCCAGGGCGTGGAGCTGCGTAGCGCAGAAGACGATGGTCTTCTCCCGCTGGTCGATCATGCCCATGAAGAGGCTGACCCTGTACGCCTCGCGGGCCTTGATCTCGATGATCCGGTTGAAGTCCCGCTCTTCGTACAGCCGGCCGGCGTCGACTGCGCCTTCGAGGACTATGTCGTCCGAGGTGTAGACGTACTCGTCCATCGTGGTCGAGATCTGCTTCACCTTGAACGGCGTGAGGAAGCCGTCGTTTATGCCTTCCTTGAGCGAGTAGATGTAGACGGGGTCGCCGAAGTACTTGTAGGTGTCGATGTTGTCGCGGCGCTTCGGCGTGGCTGTCATGCCGAGCTGCACGGCCGGGGCGAAATAGTCGAGGATCCCGCGCCAGGTGCCCTCGTCATTGGCCCCTCCGCGATGGCACTCGTCCACGACGATGAAGTCGAAGAAGTCGGCCGGGTAGTCGCCGAAGTACGGGGTCTCGGCCTCCCCGCTCATGAAGGTCTGGAAGATAGTGAAGAAGATGCTCCCGTTCTTGGGTACCTTCCCCTTCTTGCGGATGTCCGCCGGGTCGATGCGGACGAGGGCGTCTTCGGGGAAGAAGGAGAACTCGTTGTAGGCCTGGTCGGCGAGGATGTTGCGGTCGGCCAGGAACAGGATCCGAGGCTGGCGCGTCGGCTCGCCGCTCAGGTTCCAGCGGCTCTTGAATAGCTTCCAGGCGATCTGGGCCGCGATGCCGGTCTTTCCTGTACCGGTCGCCATCGTCAGGAGGATTCGCTTTCTCCCGGCGGCCACTGCCTCGAGCACGTTCCCGATGGCGATGTCCTGGTAATAACGACCGCCCCAGGTTCCGCCCTTCGTCTCGGGCGGCACGGTGGCGAAGCGATCCCGCCAGGCATTCCGTTCCGCGAATGTCCGCGCCCAGAGCTCGTCTGGCGTGGGGTAGCCAGCAACGTCGCCCTCAGTGCCGTCGGCCATGTCGATCTGGTAGACCGCCTGGCCGTTGGTCGAATACGTGAACCGAACGCCTAGCTTGCCGGCGTATTCCTTTGCCTGGGCGACCCCCTCAGTGTGTGGGAGGTCCCATCGCTTCGCCTCGATCACCGCCAGCTTGGTGTTGCGGTACAGGAGGACGTAGTCGGCGATCTCCGGCTTGGACCGCTTCCCGCCGCCCTGAAGGCGGCCGAGAGTGATCTGGTACTCGCGGTGGATGCGACTGCCCTCGGCCCCGCCCCAGCCGGCCGCCTTGAGCGCGGGGTCGATGTGCTCGGCCCGCGTCTCGGCTTCGTTCAGCGGAGCCATGTCAGAGCGCTCCCGTGAAGGCTTGGTGAAGCAGGGACCGCTTCAAGGCATCGAGAGCGGCGAGCTTGCGCTCGTAGATCGAGGCTAGGCGTTCGGTCTCGGCGAAGATTGCGTTCAGTTCGGCCACGATCGCTTCTTGCTTCGTGCGGGCGAGCCTCGGCACCTCGAAGCTGCGAAGAAGTCCTAGCGACACCGTCCGTTGGGCGGCCCCCGTCGCACCTTCGTTCGCCTGTTTGAACACCTGTGGAGACAGAAGCAGGTAGTAAAGCCACATGCTGTTGATGTCGGGCCTCGGGCGGATGAGCCCGATGTGCCGCTGGAAGCAGAACTCGACGCCCTCATCCACGATTACCGGGATGCCGAATGATCCTGTGACCGTGTAGAGCACGTCTCCCGGCCTCGGCTTCTTGTTCGCCTTCAGCGCCTCGAAGTAGGCGCGCGGCACCATAAAAGTGTCGGCGAAGTCGATTCTCCGGGTCTCCTTGACGATGTTCCCGATCGTGATGAAGGGGACACCCTCTTGAGACTTGGGCGGTGGCATATGGTCGCCGTCTGTGATGTCCGTTGCCAGATCAGCAAGAGTCACCAACTGGCACGCCGTCCATGCCTCCGCGAAGACGGATTGGAGGTGGCTCACAAAGACCTCACGGGCATCGCGCAGGTTCTGATCGGCATCTGCCCGGGCAGTGGCGATCGCCGCGAACCCCTCGTCGAGGATGCTCACGATCCGATGTTGTTCGGGTAGAGGGGGGTAGCTGATTTCGATGGCCTTGTAGGCATCAGCGTTCAGGTTCCGAATGCCCGTGGAGTGGCTCTGGATCGCCTCGGTGATGCCCGAGAGATAGCTCCAATGCAGAAACCCGTGCAAGAACCGGAAATCCAATTCGTCAGGTGCGAGCACTCGCAACGAAGCTGTGAAGTTGCTAAACGAGAAATCCCCGGCCTGGCGGTCGAACAGAGCAACTCGGCCAACAGGCTGCTTCGGACCGCCGCCCGACTTCTCAAGGATGATGTCGCCGTACTGGAGACGGCGCTTCTCCAGCTTGGCCGTCTCCACATCCAGATAGGTGATGCCCGAGTAATCCAGAGTCCCTTCCTTGGTGAAGTTGGAGATCCGGATCACGCCGACATTGGCGAATGGCGGGGTCTCGCCCTTCCACAAGCCGTTTGAGAACCGACAAACGTCTCTCAGAGGGTGCGTCTGCCAAGGCTCCGTCATAGCAACGCCCTGATGTTCCGCAGCACCTCAGCGCTCTCGGCGTCTAGCAGCGCGATCTCATCCAGGATTGCCGCCGGGCTGCGGTGCGCGATCTCCTCACCACCGTGGGGGTTCTTCACCGACAGGTCGAAGGTAGCAGCGTCAACGCTCGCGATGTCCACGGACCAGGACTTGGGCGAGTCGGCAAACGTCCTCTGGAGCGCGACGAACTCGGCCAGATCGTCGTCGTTGAGTGGGTTGGTCTTGCCCATATTTCGGCCGGGCTGGAGCTGGTAGTACCAGACTTTCCTGGTCGGGGCACCCTTGTCGAAGAAGAGGACGACCGTCTTCACGCCCGCGCCCTGGAAGGCTCCGCTAGGCAGGTCTAGCACTGTGTGGAGGTTGCAGCTCTCCAAGAGGAGCTTACGCAGGCTGACCGAGGCGCTGTCCGTGTTGCTCAGGAACGTGTTCTTGATGACGATGCCGGCACGGCCTCCTGCCTTCACGCTCTTGATGAAGTGCTGGAGGAAGAGGTACGCAGTCTCGGCCGTCTTGATCGGGAAGTTCTGCTGGACCTCTTTGCGCTCGTGGCCACCGAAGGGCGGATTGGCCAGAACGACCTCGTATCGGTCCTTCTCCTGGATGTCGGCGAGGTTCTCCGTCAGCGTGTTCGTGTGGAGGACGTGAGGGGTCTCGATGCCGTGCAGGATCATGTTCATGATCGCGATCACGTAGGCGAGGCTCTTCTTCTCCTTGCCGTAGAAGGTCCGCTCCTGCAGGGTCCTGAGGTCGGCCGTCGTCAGCCCCGGCTTGGCCATCAGATAGTCGTACGACTCGCAGAGGAAGCCTGCCGAGCCGACGGCTCCGTCGTAGATCCGTTCGCCGATCTTGGGTTTGACGACCTTGACGATCGCGCGAATGAGCGGGCGCGGCGTGTAGTACTCGCCCCCATTGCGCCCCGCATTCCCCATGTTCCTGATCTTGGCTTCGTAGAGGTGCGAGAGCTCGTGCTTCTCCGTCTGCGAGCGGAATCTCAGCTCGTCGATGAGGTCGATGACCTCGCGCAGGTTGTAGCCGCTCTGAAACTTGCTCGTGATCTCACCGAAGATCTCGCCGATCTTGTACTCGACCGTGTCGGAGCTGGTGGCGCGCTGTGTGAAGCCCCTCAGGTACGGGAACAGCTTCTGATCCACGAACTCGCAGAGGTCATCGCCTGTGAGGGCGTGGTTGTAGTCGAGCTTGCCGTCAGGATTCTTAGGAGCCGCCCACGCCGCCCAGCGGTAAGGCTCCGAGACGATGAAGTCGTACGCCTTGCCTTGGAGAGCGGCCTCCATCGCCTTGTCCTGTTCGAGGTCGTCGAGGTACTTGAGGAAGAGCAGCCACGAAGTCTGCTCGACATAGTCGAGCTCGCTCTGGGTCCCTGCCTCGTTCCTGAGGACACCGTCGATGTTCTTAAACGCCTGCTCGAACAGAGGTGCCCCTGCCTTTCGTGAGCCGCCGCCCGTGGTCCCCGTTGCGTCGGGGCTCAATGGGAGGTTGTCCCAGGCTCGGCATTGGAGCCCGCCCAGTCTCCCTGAGTGTAGGCCGACGGCGAGACGCATTCAGAGGCGCGGTGCAGGAGCTCCGCTGTCTGGCGGACCGACCCGCTCCACAGAGAAGCCTGCCGACCCGGTCCGGACAGCTAGCCCGCTGCGGCCGTCTCTAGGACGAAGGGCTCCGAAACGAACTGATCGACGGTACTGACGATCCTGGGCCCCTCTTCGTCAATCGATAGGAAGCGATGTACTGCCGTCCGCTCCTCGGGTCCTTGAGGCCGCAGCTTCCGGCGCAGCAGCTCTCCGATCTGATCGTCGTGAGTCGAGACGATCACTTGCCGTTGACCTCGGAAAGACCTCAGAAGGTCAACCAAGCCCAGGATGTTGTAGTTGCGAACGCTAGCCTGAAACAGA
>PLMA01000058.1:0-13022 GCA_003141455.1 Chloroflexota bacterium
GCCGCGCGCCGGGGCCGCGCGCCGGGGCCGCTCGCCGGGGCCGCGGTCGGTCCTGCGCGATCGACTAGCTGCCGAAGGTGAAGGCGTACGCGCGGGCGCCGGCGGAGTTGAAGGTGATGGTGACGGTTGCGCGGGCAGCGGCCGAGAGATGGACCAGGTGGTACAGCCGGGCGGGCCCCACCGTGAGGGAGCCGTCGGCCGCCACGTCCTCGGTGCCCCCGCCACTCGCCGCACCGGTGACCGAGACCGTGGCCGGCACGGGGGAGTCGGCCGCCAGCACCAGGTAGACGTCACGGGCGAAGAACGACAGTTCGATCTGGTCGCCGGCGGCGCTCGCCAGCGCGTACTCCGGCTGGAAGTCGAAAGTCCCGTGAACGGCGAAGTTGTCTTTCGCGAGAGAGCTCGGGAATGTATAGGGCTTCGGGCCTGCACTCGCCGGCTCGGGCGAGGCGAACCGATCGCCCCGCGAGGTTCCCAGGTAGGTCTCGAACGTCTGGTTCTGCGTGATGGGCGGCGTTGGGGCCGAGGTTGCCGCCGCGGGCATCGCTGAGGCGGCCGCACCCGCGCCGGCCAGCAGGGCGCGGATGTCGTTCTCGGTCTGAACGTAGTCGCCCTCGCCGTAGTGGGCGATCCGCAGGTGGCCAGTGGCGTCGATCAGGTAGTCGGCCGGCCAGTACTGATTGGTGTAGGCGTTCCACGTCGCGAACTCGTTGTCCTGAGCCACCGGGTACGTGATCCCGAAACGTGTGATTGCGGCCGCAACGTTGCCGGTGTCGTGCTCGAACGCGAACTCCGGGGTGTGCACGCCCACGATCACCAGACCCTCGGCCGCGTACTTCTGATACCAGCTCTCGACGTAGGGCAGGGTGCGGAGGCAGTTGACGCACGAGTAGGTCCAGAAGTCGATCAGGACCACCTTGCCACGCAGGCCGGCCACGGTCAGCGGCTTCGAGTTGAGCCAGTTGTCGATGCCGGCGAATTCGGGGGCGGACCCGAGGTCGGGCAGACCGGACGCATCCGTCGATGCGCCCCCTCCGGAGGTGGATCCGCCGTGTGACCCAACGCCCACGTCTCTCAGGGCAGATTGCACTTGCTGGGTTCGCTCGAGAGTCTGGAGCGTGCCGGTCCAGTCGGGCAGGGCGCTGGTCAGGTCCGCCGTTACGGCCGTGTCCGCTCCCACGGCCATAAGGCCGGCCGTGACGAGCACGAGAGCGCCAAGGGCTCGGCTGGCCCAAGGCGAGGCCGAGCGGAGCTTCAGTCGCGCCAGGGCAGTTCGTCCGCCCAACGCGATTGCCAGGAGAGGAAGGCCGGCGCCGACGGCATAGGCGACGACGAGAGCCACCGTCGCGGTCGAACCGGGGGCGGTCACGGCCAGGCTGGTCACGGCACCGAGGATCGGCCCGGCACAGGGCGTCCAGACCAGGCCCAGCCCAACGCCGGTCACCAGGCCGCCGGCGAGACCGGGGTGGGCCATTCGGGCGCCCAGGGCCGGGATCCGGGCGGTCGCCCGCTCGTACGCGGCCGATAGGGCCGGCAGCAGCAGGGTCAGCCCAAAGACGGCCACGATCGCGATCGCGACGTCCCGAAGGAGCGAGCTCGGCAGATGGAGAGCCTCGATGATCTGGACGCTTGCCAGGGTGAAGAACGAGAAGCTGGCAATCAGTCCGGCGATGACCAGGTACGGCCGACGTCGATCGCCGCCGGCACCGGCTGCCAGAACGATGGGCAGCACCGGCAGAACGCACGGGGAGACGGCGGTCACGACGCCGGCGACGAAGGCAACGATCAGCAACAAGATCACGATCGATGTCTTAGCAGGAGCTCGCGTGTTCGGCGCTCGCGGCCCCACGAGGACCCGCCGGCCGCGACAGCCGGGCCGGCTCCACGCGGTACTCCGAAGCGGATTCGAGGGCGTCCGAATCGACCGGGCCGGTGCTAGGATGGCCCTTCGGGCCGCCTGAGCATCGATTCGTCGCCCGTCACGAGCGGAAGCCAGTCCGCCGTACACGTGCCCGCGACCTGACGGGCAAGACAGCGCAAATGCGTGCGAGGTAGCGGCCCGAGCCCGGGTCAGGGACTCGTGACAGTAAGGCGCCAGGCACCGATCGAGGGCCGGGCACGGTTCGGGAAGCCGTACCTACGTATCGCCGCGGTCCTCGCCGTGACGTCCGCGATCGTCGTCGCAGGCATCCTTGGCCCGCACCAGACCGCGCGGTCGCAGGCCGATCCCACCCAGTACCCGCTCGCGCGAACTCCGACGCCGCACCAGACCGGTGTGCAGCCCGATTTCGCCGACTTGGCCCCGGCCAAGCTTGCCCCGTCCGACATCAGCATGTCGTGGCTATCGGACTCCATCACGGGCCGATCGCTCGCGGCGATAGGCAAGCGCATCTTCTACGTCGTGGATTCAAGCCAGATCGAATCCACCGTGATCGGCTCGGACGTGGAGCCGCAGTTACTGGTCAGCGTGCCGTCGTGCCAGACCATCAACCAGATCGCGGCCGCCGGGGACCTCCTGGCTTACGTGGAGACCCATCCCGTGGGCGCGCCGCTCGATGCGTCGGGATGCGGCAGGCCGACAAGCGTCGCGTGGAGCATCTGGCTGAGCGATCTGCAGGGCGATCAGCCGCGGCAAGTCACATCGGGCGTCAGGCTAGCCGGATCAGAGGAGGTCAGGCTCTACCCGGTGCACCTGGCCCTGTCGGCCTCGACCTACGCGTATGAAGTCCCCCTCAGCCCCGCCCTGATGTCCCCTTTTGAGCGCGTCGAGGTCCGTTCCACCGGCGACAACCGGCTGCTGTGGTCCGCGCAGACCGACGGAGGCGTGTCGGACATCCTGCTGGGCGGCAGCCGACTCGCGGTCGTCACCGACGGGTCACTGATGACTGAAGCGCGGATGGAGCTGTGGATCGGGGACGCTTCGCATCCGCAACTCAGACGAGTCGGGGAGCCGGCAGCCTCGGCCTCCATCTCCGAGGATGGGACCTATCTCGCGTGGGACGCGAGAGCCCCCTGGGAGCGGTCGCTGGCCACGGCCCAGGCGGCGCTGGTCGTAGACAGGTTCGACTCCGGGTTGCCTCAGAACATTCTCTTGCCTGCGGCGCTCTCCGCCCCTGAGCCTCTACGGCCGGTCGTCTCCTCTGGTCTGGCGGGCCCGATCGTGGCCTGGTACGCAACCGTGGGCCGTGGCGCCGTTTACCCGGCCTTCCTCGACTCTGCAAACGAGAGGGGCGTGGCCCTGTTCAGCGTTCAGTCCCCGGCCTGGATCGACCTCCAGGGCAGCACCCTGATATGGGTGTCCGCGGATCTCGGCGGAGTGAGCATCGCTTTCGCGGCCGATCTGGCCCGTTCCGGCAACGCCGCGCCGTGACCTCGCTTCGTAGCTAGCGCGGCACGAGCCGCGTCTTCCACGTGCCGATGCACCCGCGCAGTCCAGCGGGCGCAACAACGTACTCCAAGACAACGTCCGGCATCGATTGTTTTGTGAGAAACCTGTTGCGGGCGGCTTATAGTTTAGTACTCTACGTCGCAAGGCTTTCTGCCGGTCCGCAGACCGGTCTTGAGCCGGCCGCTCGTGGGATGCACCGGCGCCCGCGGACGGCTCCCCCTGTCCAGGGGAAACGGGGCTAATCCTCGTAACGTCGGGAGTGAGTGGAGGATCGGGCGTATGAAGCCCAGACCGCTAGCATTCGTCGCTGTTGTGGCGCTCGTGGCATCCGCCTGCGGCTCGTCTTCGAGCACCACGGGACCACAGGTCGTCAAGATCGGCGTTGAGCTGCCCCTCTCGGGCGGCGAGGCACCCAACGGCGGCCCGACACTCAATGGCATCCAGCTTGCCATCAATCAGATCCAGGTCCCGGGCTATACGGTTCAACTGAATACCCAGGACGATGCCGTCAACGGCGTCAACAACCCCGACCAGGGAGCCAAGAACATCGGCACGCTGGTCAGCGACTCGCAGGTATTCGCGGTCGTGGGGCCGTTCAACTCCGCTGTTGCTAAGGCCGAGATTCCGGTCAGCAACGAGGCCGGCCTGATCCAGTGCAGCCCGGCCAACACGAACTCGACTTTGACCCTGGGCGACCCCGCAAAGGCGCTTCGCCAGGCCCACCCGGACCAGATCGCCTATGTTCGAGTCGTGGCCAACGACGACTTCCAGGGCCTCGCGGACGCGATCATCGCGTACAAGGACCTGGGCAAGAAAAGCATGTACATCGTCGACGACCAGACGACGTACGGTAAGTACCTGGCCGACGTCGTTCAGGCCCAGTTCACCAAGATGGGCGGCAAAGTCGTCAAGCGCGACGGCGCCGGCGCCAACGTGTCCGACTACACCAGTCTCCTCACCGCTGCCAAGGCCCTGTCGCCAGACGTGGTCTTCTACGGCGGAGTCACGTCAACCGGAGGCGGAGTCCTGCGCAAGCAGATGGTGGCCAACGGAATGGGCGACCTGCCGTTCGTCGGCGGCGATGGCATCAGCGACGGGGCGGCTTCGGTCGCGAGCTCGTTCCTGAACATCGCCGGCGACCAGGGCGACCTGAACACGTGGATGACCACGGCCGGTGCCCATGACATCCCCGACCGGGCGACTCTTGCTGCCGCCTACCAGGCCGCATTCGGCAAGGAACTCGGCGCCTACAGTGCAGCCGCGTACGCCTGCACCCAGGTTTACCTTGAAGCCCTCAAGGCCGTCGGGCCGGATCGCGCCAAGGTCCGCGCCTACGTCACCGATACGACCCACACGTTCAATACGGTCCTCGGCCCGATCTCCTTCGACGCAAACGGCGACATCAACCAGGAGATCATCAGCTACTTCCAGTTCGATCCAAGCACGAAGGACTGGAAGTTCGTCCGGCAGAATGACCCGACGAAGGCATAGGTAGCTTCTCGAGTCACGGCAACCGGGGGCGTCTCCGCCCCCGGTTGCCTTTTCGACACTCAAGGTGAGTCAAGGAAGGCCCTGCCGTGGACGTTGGGACCCTGACCCAGCAGCTCGTCAACGCCCTGACCCTGGGGGCCATATACGCACTCATCGCACTGGGCTACACGATGGTCTATGGGATCATCGAACTCATCAATTTCGCCCATGGCGACGTCTTCATGGTCGGCTCCTTCGTGAGCCTCTGGCTGCTCGCTGACTTCTTTGGCTTGCGAGGGCCCATCAACAATCCAGCCGAGCTCGTAGGGGTGCTGGTCGTTGCCTTCGTGTTCTCGATGGTCGTCATGGGCTTGGTCGGAGTCGTCATCGAACGATTCGCATACCGGCCGCTTCGTAACGCTCCACGTCTGGCGCCTCTGATCACCGCCATCGGCGTGAGCTTCATCCTGCAGAACATCATCCAGATATGGCGTGGACCGGCCCAGCTCAACTCGCCCCAGCTGATCAACGTACAGGCGGGCTTTCGCGTGGGCTCCGCCGAAGTCCACTGGATCAGCGTATTCGTCATCGCTATCGCCGTCGGTCTGATAATCGGATTGCACCTGTTCATTTCACGGACCCGTATGGGCCGCGCGATGCGTTCCACAGCTCTGGATCGTGAAGCCGCCCAGCTCATGGGCGTCGACATCAACACAACCATCGCAGTGACGTTCTTCATCGGCTCCGCCCTCGCGGGAGCCGCCGGAGTAGTGCAGGGGCTGTACTACGGATACACGTTCTTCACCATCGGCTTCCAAGGGGGCCTGAAGGCATTCACTGCCGCCGTTCTGGGAGGCATCGGCAACACGACAGGGGCGGCTCTTGGAGGCTTCACGATCGGATTCATCGAAGTCTTCGCCTCCCAGGCCGGCTATGCCAACTGGAGTGAGGCGATCGTCTTCTCGATCCTCATCCTGGTCCTCGTCTTTCGACCGACGGGCCTTCTCGGCCAGCCGACGGCGGAACGAGGATGAGCGTGGTGCGACGGCTCTGGCGATCTGTCCTGTTCCTGGGCCGTGATTCCCGCTTGCGGGCGTGGCTCAAGCCGTGGACCGATTCGCTCAACACGTTCTCGAAGGGCCACCAGTCGTTGTCGGTCGTGTTGGGTATGGCCGTCGTCACGACGGTCTTGCCGTTCATCATCTTGTTCCCCCCGTTTGCCGGATTTGCCACGCAGGGCGACTGGGTCCAGGGATTCGCCAGCGCCGGGATATTCGTGCTGCTCGCCCTGGGCCTCAATGTCGTCGTCGGACTGGCCGGGCTGCTCGACCTGGGGTATGCGGCCTTCTTCGCGATCGGAGCCTATTCCTACGCCTATGGGGCGTCGCCCTTCGCCGGGACGCATTTCCCGTTCTGGCCTCTGCTGCTCGTCGGCGCCATGGTCGCCGCCCTGTTTGGAATCCTCCTCGGCGCGCCCACGCTTCGTCTGCGCGGCGACTATCTGGCCATCGTGACGCTGGGGTTCGGCGAGATCGTGCCTGTCGTGTTCCGCAACGCGGACACATATACGAACGGCACCAACGGCATTAGCGGTATGTACAGGCCCGCCCTGCCGGTCACCGGCACTTTCCTTGGGCTCAACCCCGTGCCTTACTACATCACCGTCGCCGTCCTGGTGGCGCTAGCTATGGTGTTCCTCTACCGGATACAGGACTCGAGGCTGGGCAGAGCTTGGATGGCCGTCCGCGAGGACGAACTCGCGGCCGCGAGCATGGGGATCAACACCGTTACGACCAAACTGCTCGCCTTTGCCATCGGCGCCTCAACGGCCGGCCTGGCGGGAGTGTTCTACGCGTCGAAGGTGACGATCATCAGCCCCGACAGCTTCGGCTTCACCGTCAGCTTCACCATCCTGGCCATGGTCGTCTTGGGAGGAATGGGCAACGTCTGGGGCGTCGCGGCCGGTGCGTTCGTCGTCTACGAGATCCAGAGCGAGCTGCTCAAGCAAATGAACGGTTTCGTCGAGCACTTGAATCTGCCGCCCATAAACCTGGGCGTGACGACGATCGACCTTGCCAAGGTGGACTTCCTCCAGTACCAGTTCCTGTTGTATGGCCTGGCCCTTGTCGGCATGATGCTGTTACGGCCCGAGGGCCTTTTCCCCAATCGCCGCCGCCGAGCCGAGCTTCACGATGTCGATGACGCCGAGGCCGCCAATCAAGAGCTGGTGGAGGCGTGAGCGACAGCCCGGTAACGCCGGTCTTGCGAACAGTCGGTCTGACGAAGCAGTTCGGCGGTCTGATCGCCGTTCGCGATGTCGACTTCGAGGTCCCGGAGGGCTCCATCTCGAGCCTGATCGGGCCCAACGGCGCCGGCAAGACAACCCTGTTCAACGTGATCGCCGGCCTTTTCGACCCGACCTCCGGGTACATCGAGTTCATGGGGCGGCGGGTCGTGGCGCGCCCGGAGCGAAGCTGGCTCGAACCTGTGTTGTGGATGACCGGCCCGGCCGTGCTGGGCGCCTCGGCTTACGGTGCCGCGGTGGCCGGGTTGAGCGCTCTGGTCGTGGAGTTTCTGCTTTTCGCGGCGCTGATCGTCCTGATCGGGGTCCTCATCCTGGCCAGCGTGCGACCCACCTGGTACGTAGACGGCCTCGTCCGCCTCGGAGTCTTCAAGAGCGCGAGACCGAACGACATGGTGGCCGCCGGAATCGGGCGGACCTTCCAGAACATCCGCCTCTTCGCAAACATGACGGCCACCGAGAACGTCCTCGTCGGCATGCACGACCAGCTCAGGCAGAATCCCCTGGACGCCGTGCTCCAGACCCGCAGGCAGAAGCGGGAGGAGTCGGAGGCTCGGCGGGAGGCCGCCAGGTGGCTTCGCTACGTCTCCCTGCGCGGCCACGACGACGATCTCGCCCGCAACCTCCCCTATGGCGACCAGCGTCGCCTCGAGATAGCTCGAGCGCTTGCGAGCAAGCCAAAGCTGTTGCTCCTGGATGAGCCCACGGCAGGCATGAACCCTTCCGAGACTGAGGCGATGATGCAGCTGTTTGCGCGCATCAAGTCGGAGCTTGGGCTGACAATCCTCTTGATCGAGCACGACATGCGGGTCGTGATGGGCATCAGCGACCGAGTCACCGTTCTCGATCACGGCGAGAAGATCGCCGAGGGAGCGCCGGCCGAGGTTCGGGCCGACACGCGCGTCATCGAAGCCTATCTCGGGAAGGGCGCGATATGAGGCTCCTCCGCGCCCCCGCCGTCAAGGAAGCTACGCCGTCGTCCGACACGTCGGCCCCGGCGCTCGTCGACGCACCTCTGCTCCGGCTCGACGACGTTCACGCCGCCTATGGCCGGATCGAGGCCTTGCAGGGCATCTCCCTTGAGGTCCGCCGCGGCGAGATAGTGGCCATGCTCGGTGGCAACGGCGCAGGCAAGTCCACGACCCTCAAGACCATCAGCGGCCTCATGCACCCGCACACGGGCCGGATCGAGCTGGAGGGCCACGACGTCACGCTCGTGCCGGCCCATCGCCTCGTGAAGCTCGGGATCGGCCAGGCGCCCGAGGGTCGGCGGATCTTCGGCCGCATGACGGTCCTCGAGAACCTCCAGATGGGGGCCTACTCGCGGCGTGACATGGCGGAGATCGACGCCGACTACGATCGTGTGTTCGGCCTCTTCCCCAGGCTGCAGGAGCGGCGCAGCCAATCGGCAGGCACGCTGTCGGGTGGCGAGCAGCAGATGCTCGCCATCGGCAGGGCGTTGATGGGCCGGCCCAAGTTGCTGCTCCTGGACGAGCCGTCGATGGGCCTTGCCCCGGTCCTGGTGGAGCAGATCTTCCGCATCATCCGTGACATCAATGCCCAGGGGACGACGATCCTGCTGGTCGAGCAGAATGCCCTGATGGCGCTCCAGGTAGCCGGTCGCGGCTACATCCTGCAGACGGGCAAGATCGTCCTGGCCGACACAGCGGCCGCCCTTGCTCAGAACGAGCAGGTCAAGAAGGCCTACCTCGGCGGCTAGCCTGGCGCCGTCCGCCGCGGCACCGGTCGCGAGCTAGAAGACCGCGGCACCCAGCGGGACATCCGATTCCGGGGTCAGGTAGATGATGTGGCCCTCGGAGTTCTCGACGCCCAACACGAGCACCTCCGAAACCTCCGGGCCCATCTGCTTGGGGGGAAAGTTCACGACGCCGATCACGAGGCGACCAACGAGGGCTTCGGTCGGATAGTTCCGGTAGGCGCCGCACGACCGTTTGATGCCGATCTCCGGACCGAAGTCGATCGTCAACCTGTAGGTCGGTTTGCGTGTCAGGGCTTCTTCCGCGCTCAACACGCGGCCGACCCTGATGTCCAGCTCATCGAATGAACCGAAGAGCGCGGTCGTCTTCAACCGAGCCTCCTCTCGCAGGTGCAGGCTTCAGGAAGCCGGGCAGCCCGACTCGTCGGGATACAGCGGACGCACGTAGACGGCGTAACGGTTGGGGCCGTAGGTCCAGAGAGTCAGCGTGTCCGCCGTCAGCGCGACCGTTCGGAATGCCTCGAGATCGGACCCTGTCAGGACCAGGCAGCGAGTCTGCGGCACGAAGGCCGCCTCACCGGCCGTAGCCGGATCGGCGGCGAGCGGCCATGCGACAGCCTCGCGTTTCAGCTCGTCCTGTTTGGACACGTAGGTCGGGCCGGCGAACACGCGCATCGCGGCCGCCTCATAGGTCTCGGCGTTGCTTACCTCCCGTTTCAGGAAAGCCGCCAGATCCATAATCTCGCGCTCGAACTCGGAAAGCTTTCGGCGAGCCTCGGCCACTGCCTGGTCCACCACCGTGACGTCGAAGTCCAGGGCATAAGCGCCGATCGTATGTGTCTTGCCGTCCACGACGGCGGTGAATTCGGTCGCGGACGCGTCATAGATGTCGACGGCGTCGAACCGGGCGTCCGGGCCCAGCAGGCCGGCCCTGTCGGCCTCGCCCACGATCTTCTGGATCTCCGCCGGCGTGACTTGCATCTGGCGCAGGTCGGGCAGGAGAGGGCCCGGGTAGGTCTCGGTCCGCGGTCCCTGGACAACGATTCGACCGTCTCCGTACAGCGCGAACCAGGGTTTGTGAGTCAGCTGAACGCCGGGCGGAGGAAGCCCTCCGCCGGTCGTAACACGCAGCAACAACTGATCGGCTCCGGTCGCGACGTTGTAGTGACTTGCCGGAGTGAAGCCGGGCCCGCCGGTCGCGCCGGCGGTCGAACACGCCGCGGTCATCAGGCCGATGCCGAGGATGGAGATGAACTTGCGCATCGCAGCCACCTTCTCGCAAGTGACGGTCTCGGGCGACGCAGCCGCGTCAACCCATCGACGATCCGGGCGCGCGCGCGGTTCCCAACCAAATACGGAAGCCCAATGCGATTTGGAAGCGCGGGACCTCGCGCCCATCTTCATCCTACACGGTCGACCTGGTGCCTTTGGGCTCCGGGTGAGTTCGCGGGGAGTGCGTCGGCCGGTCGCGCGCGGCTCTCTTCCGTGATCGTCCGATCCGGCTCCGCTACAACTTCGTCGTCATCACCGCTACGGCGTGAGCCGCGGGGATGCCGAGTTTCTCGTCGCCCGAGATGGCCATCGAAGCCTGCATCTCGTCGACCGTGACAAGTCGCGTCCAGAGCCGCCAGACCAAGTCCGGGCCAAAGCGGACTTCGCTCGTGGCCGGACGCCCATCGTCAGGGATGAGGCGCCAGCGCTCATCGCCGCGCCGAAGCAGCCATCGGCCCCCTGCCGGGCCGTCGACCGCGACTGCCACGCGAGTGTCGAGAGGGGCTGGGATCGACTCGTACGCGAGAGGCAGCGCCCTCATGAACGCGGCAAGGACCGGGTGAAGCCAGCGGCGCCCCAACAGCTCGGGCTTACCGAGGGCCTGCCGAATGTGCTGATGGTGGACCCATCGTTCGGTGTATTCGCGGGCGATGTCGAGCCAGTACGGGGAGGGGCCGGTACCCGTCCATGCAACCGCGACGCCTTCCGCCTCCATGTCGAGTCGGGCAAATGCAGCGTCGACTCGAGGCCCGGTGAAGGCCAGGAACTCGACGAGCAGCGAGGGCGCGATTCGTCTGGTCGTACGAACCCAATCCTCGTTGGACTGCTCGATCAGGTCGGCCAGGGCAAGGAAGTCGAGCTTCCCGGACCGGTCATCGGAGCCCTCCAGCCGGCCGAGACGACCGATGTCATTGCCGAGCAGATGCAGGGCCACGTCGTGGACGTTCCAGCCGGGACACACCGTCGGCCGCGTCCAATCCGAGCTCTCGAGACTGCCAAGGAGCCCCAGGAGTCTGGCCCTTTCCCCCGGCAGAAGCGCACGCACGTCTATTGGGGGCAGATCCCCGGCAACATCCCAACTTCTCACCATGGCGGAGATAATACGAGTAGCGAGCGCCGCCTTTGGACAAGGAAGGAGACGGGATGTCAGGCGTCGAGATCGAGTCGGCGCTCGATGGAGCGCCCGAGTTCGTTGCCACCGCAGTCGAGCATCTGTCGTCCTGTCTTGGGGAGACGCACCCGACTGTCCTTGCCGGTCGCCGGATCATGGCGTCGCTCGACGCCATCCCCAGAGGTGCGGTGCTGGTGACGGAGGAAACGCTGGCCGCGGCGATCCATCGAGCGTGGCCCTACCGCCAGAAGACCGCGTCAGGATTGGCACTCTCCGCGGCCTCGATTCTCGCGGCACTGCGAGCCGAGCCCTGACCTCACGCGGCGGAGTGGCTAAGATTCGCGGCCAATCGAAGGTGATATCTCGCGACGAAGGAGGCGGCGAGGCGATGGCGTTCGTCGATCTGAGTCACACGATCGAAGACGGCATGATCACTTATCCGGGCCTCCCGGCACCCCGGATTTCTACCTACCTCAGCTTCGAGGCGTCGCGGGCGAGCTACGGACCGCGGACCGAGTTCCAGATCGGGCGGATCGATCTGGTCGCGAACACCGGCACCTACCTCGATGCGCCGGCGCACCGGTTCGCGGGCGCGCCCGACCTCGCCGGTCTGCCGCTCGAACGCCTTGCCGACCTGCCGATCTGCCTGGTGAGGCCGAGCCTCGGCCCGGCCGAGCGGGCGATCGGACCCGAAGCGTTCGCGGGTCTCGAGCTGGCCGGCCGGGCCGTACTCATCCAGACGGGCTGGGACCGGCACTGGGGGACGGACGCCTACCTGTCGGGGAATCCCTTCCTCACCGGGCCCGCCGCGGAGATGCTCGCGAGCGCCGGCGCCGCCCTGATCGGGATCGACTCGCTCAACGTGGATGACACCGGCGACCCTGCTCGGCCGGCTCACACGGCCATTCTCCGGGCCCACATCCCGCTGGTCGAGCATCTCTGCCGTCTCGAGGCCCTACCGCCGTCCGGTGGCTCCTTCTTCGCGGTGCCGGTCAAGGTTCGAGGTATGGCAACGTTCCCGGTCCGCGCCTTCGCGATCGTTCGCGAGTAGCACGTCAGGATTGACGCTGTCCGCAGCCGCGATCCTCGCCGCACCCCGGGCCGAGCGGTGATCTCACGGAAGGCCTGTCGGCGGGCCGGCTACGTCGGACTAGCGCGGCCGCTCGTTCCGGGTCGAGTCCGCTTTCGCCTCTTCCTCTCGGTAGGCGGCGTCGAACTGGGCAACCTCATCGGCGATCGCCCGATCCCTCGATTGCTTGTCTTGCGGCAAAGTGCTGTAGACCACCTCTCGCGGAAGACGAGACAGCCAGGCCCACCACCCGACTTCCAGGAGATAGAAGAGCGCCAGCAAACCGATCAGGCCGGTCCGCGCAGGGTCGTTGCCAAGGAGGATCCACACCGAGGGAAGAATCTGGAGCAGGCCGAGCAATCCCAAGACGAGGGCACGCGCCTGCCGGTCGCTCCGGCCGAGCGGGCGGGCCACGGGCTCAGGAGGGCCCCAGGTCGTTGGATTGAAGCGGAGGACCCAACCGATCCGGGGCACCGATTCAGACCGAATGCACCAGACGTCGACGGCGGCCATCGCGGAGAGTCCGACCGACAGCCTTAGTGCCATAGCGAAGGCAGAGAAGGCCGCGGGAACAAGCGAGTCCACCCTCATCTCCTCCATCACCTCGCTTGCTACTCGTTGCGGCCCGGCGGCCAGGTACCCATGACCTGACGGAGGATCGCGAACTCGCCGACGTGGTAGGCGTTGTGGTCG
>PLMA01000058.1:13034-122093 GCA_003141455.1 Chloroflexota bacterium
CGGATGTAGTCGAGGATGTCCCGCTGGGCGATCCGGATGTGCTCGAGCAAGTGCCAGGGCGTGTAAGGGACGTTGGGCGGCAGCCGGTTGATGGCGTCGTCCGGGAAGTCCGCCACGGCGGCGTCGAACGGCAAGTGGGCACCGTGCCCGTCGATGAGCGCAAGGAGCTGCTCGCGCAGGATGTCGCTGGTGGCCATCTCGTTCCCTCGGTTTGCTCGACTCATCGGCGCGTGGCCTGACGCCCCCGTGCTACCGGCCCGGGACGCGCCCTCCATGCTGGTCGCCGACAATGCTGCGCCATCGGCCGCCATTCGTCCCAGCCGCTGCGCAGAGACCTCGGTGTGCCCCACCAGGTGGTCATCGTGTCCGCGACGGGGAGTCAAGGTCATCGAGCTGTCCCTCGGCCTCCTGCTCGATCATCTCGACCGCGGCACTCAAGTCGGGTGCACACGCGAAGCCGGGCGCGGAACGACGAACGAGCACGCCCCGGATTCCGCACCGGGCTGCCCCGGCGATGTCAGCTTGCGGGCTGTCGCCGATCATCCAGACGGGGTCGGGGTGGCCGAGGTCGCGCACGGCCCGGGCGAAGGCCTCCGGATGCGGCTTCTCGAACCCGATCTCAGCCGACGTCAGGACAACGTCGAAGTAATCCCAAAGGCCGAGGCCTCGAACGAGATCGGGCAGCTCGGGGCAGTGGTTCGAGAGGATCGCCTGCCGCCACCCGGATCGTCGCAGCCGATCGAGGGCCGGCTCGGCATCGGGGTAAGTCGCCCATCGATCGAGCCGGACGTATTCGGAGCGGAACCGAGCCGACGCCCTTTCGGCAACCCGCTCGCCGACGCCCGCCTCCTCCATGGCTCCACGCAATACCGGCCGGAGGTTGTTCCACCAGCGGTCAGGGTCGGCCAGTTCCGGATGGCTCCGCTCCCAATCGTGCCAGGGGAAACCGTGCGACAGGCCGGGCATGAAAGACGAGGCCGTCCAAGGGTGGCCGGGCGCCTCTTCGTTCAGGGCTTCCACGAGCGTGTCGCTCCATCGCCCAGACCGTCGCGCCAGCGTCTCGTCGAAGTCCCAGATGACTGCTTTTGGCAAGGTTGAGTCCCTCAGGGAAGCTGGCGGTTCGTCCAGGTCGCCCATCGACCACCTGCAATCAAATGGTATCCGCCGGTGCGGACCCGCTCGTGGAAGATCGCTGCCTCGACGGCCACCGCGCCCCGCGACTTCGGTCCAGATCTCCACCCTAACGCCGAGTTACCTGGCTATTGCCGATCCTTTGTCCCAGGTTCTTCTGCGCTAGAAGCAGCGCCACAAAGAGAACCCGCCGGCGGGTGCCGGCGGGTTCTCTTTGGCTATCAGGGGGCGGCACTGGGCCGCCATTGTCGTCAGTGGCTCGCCGTTAGGACGCGCTTGCCGCTGGGCTGGTGGACGGGCTCGCCGCCGGGCTGGCGGATGGGCTCGCCGCTGGGCTCGCCGCTGGGCTGGTGGATGGGCTCGCAGACCCGACGGATCCGCTCACAGGCGCAACGAACCAGGTGCCGTTCAGCCCCTGGCCGGTGGTGTTGCCAGCGGCAGAGTCGCCGGAGTTGTAGTACAGCGGCATGTGGTTGTAGGTGACCTGGATCGTCCCGTCGGAGCGGGTGATCGTGGCGAACGCGCCAGTGGCGTCGCTGGGTCCGCTGATGGTGGCCCCGGCG
Organism: Chloroflexota bacterium; assembly: GCA_003141455.1. GTDB lineage: Bacteria > Chloroflexota > Limnocylindria > Limnocylindrales > CSP1-4 > Fen-1039. The sequence goes on from PLMA01000058.1 coordinate 14,729, forward strand.
GTGACGGTGAGAGGCGGCCAGGTGGTGGCGCACGTGCCGGTGCAGGCGCTGGCGTCGGGCGTATCGCTCGTGCTGACATAGAGCGTCATGCCGGTGTGACCGGTCAGGTATGTACCGAGGGTTGGGTCGTTAGTCTCCGCGAGCGTAAGGCTCGCGGCCGCGGACGGGCTCGGGGCGACCGTGGCGGGAGTGGGGGTGGCGGCGGCAGACGAGCAGGCGGCGGCCACCAGAGCGACGCCGACCGTCGAGCCAATCACCGAGATCCAACGTGACTTCTGACGCATGCTGTTTCTCCTAATCCTTGCTTGGTGATCCCGCTGCGAGGTTGGTGATCCCGCTGCGAGGGGTTGGACTTGCGAGGTGGCCCCAGTCAGGGCAGCCCCAACCCGTAGGCCGGTTCTCCGGTGCGCCAGTGGTTTCGTGGCGCTCGCCGATCTCGCGGAGCCTGGCCAGTAAGGCGCAATCACCTGTAAGTAGCCTGAAACGGCGTGCAACCACTGCTTGCGTCTCGCTGGCCGTTGTCAGGGCGGCGACCGCTACGCGGTGATCGGCTCGACAGACAACGGCGTGGTGTTCCGACTAGGCTGCGAGAAGGCGGAGCGGACCGGGCATGTCTCGGCGGGCTACGGACAGGTATTGGCGGACGCCGGTTTGCCTGACCAGAGACTGTCGGCACCGAACAACTGAACGGATAGTGCGGCGACCTTGTCGTTGAGCAGGCAGTTGGCCGCGTTCACGTTGCTGGTCCCCGTGATCGTGTATGGCGGCCCCAGGACGACCTGGCTGATGTTCGCGCTCGGGACATCCTGGGCAAGGGCTACGTAGTCCGCCACCTGGTTCGCCGGGAAGTCAGTATCGACGCTGGCTCCAAGCGTCTTCAGCAGACTCGGCAGTGCCAGGATCTGGCTCGGCTGGGCCATCTTGTGCAGCAAAGCGACCAGCACGAGTTGCTGACGCGACGACCGCTTCCAGTCGCTGTCGCCCCTACCGTGGCGAGATCGGATGTACGCGAGGGCGGTCCGGCCGTTGAGATGCTGCGGTCCGGCAGCCAGGGAGAAACCGTATGGGCTGCCGTCGAGCCAGTCGTAGGTTGGGTCGACGACCGCGTATGGGCTGACGATGTCGACCCCGCCGACCTTGTTGATCATCGTGATGAAGCCGCCGATGTCCATGACCGCGTGGTAGTTGATCGTGACGCCGACGAGGTACTGCACTTCTTTGACGAGCGTGGTGTACGGGTCGTTGCCCGACTTGATAGCGCCCGACCGGACGTAGAGCGGCAGCGAGTTGATCTTGATCGACGGCGAATCAACGCCGCCGAAGTAGAAGGGGAAACTGGCGCTGTCACGAGGCACGCTGACCATCTGGATCGATTTGTCCTTAGGGTCGAGGCTGACCACCATGATCGAGTCGTAGGCGTTGTAGCTCGTTCCGCTGCCTCTTCCCGTCAACAGGATCGTTACGCGACCGTTGGGTTCCGGGGTGGGAGCGGTCTCCTGAGTCGGAGTTGAATCGGCAGTCTCGCCTGGAGCAAGGCTCGGTCTCGGCGTGGCCTGCACCATCAGGCTGGTGTTCCCCGGATCGAAGACCGCCGACCCGGCGTCGGAGAACGCCAGCAGGTAGTAGCCGCCGCCGAGGTGGGTCACAGCGATGATCGCGGCGAGCGCAACGAGAACAGCCCTGTCGATGCGCTTGTGGGCGGAGGTGCCGCTGCCGCCTCGGAAAGCATCGACGACAGAGACGAGCCGCCAGACACCGAACAGGACGAGGACGACGATCGTGTTGATGGCGACGACGCGCTCGGCGAAGAGTTGAGCGGCAAGTACGAAGGCTCCACGCCGCAACCCGTAGGCAAGAAGGAGGACCACCACGACAGAAGGCACGGCGAAGATGGCCGCCTGGCGGCGTTTGCGGAGATAGAGCTGTCCAAGACCCGGCCACACGAACGAGAGCAGGGCGGCCAGAGACGGCGACCGTCCACGTTCCTGCTCAGCCGGCTCGTCCGTCTTGTTCGGCTCGTCCGTTTCCAAAGCAATCGGCTCCCCACGCGAGGCCAAAACGAGTCTGTGACGTCACCATCGACGACGCCGTGATGATCCCCGGAAGTCGCCGTGGCCCTCGTTGCGGCCAGCGTGCCGTTGCGTGGTGCGCTCCCTGGCCGACCTCAGTCCCCCTCATGGCGCACGGTCTACCGGCCCAACGATTCGAGGCGACGGGCAGCGAGACGGCGCCCGGCCGACCGGACCGAGCGCCGTCTGTGGTTACGGGGTCGTGACTGCTAGCGGTGATGAACCCTGGAGTCGGATCGCAGAACGAACGTCGTGGCTGCGAGGGCGGCGACGGCCGTCAGCACGAGGAGCGGCAGAAGTGGCGACTCGCCGCCCGGGCCGCCCCTATCGCTCGTGCCGGTGGGAGGAGGCGTGGCCGACGAGCGTGGGGTTGGGGTCGGCGTCGGGGCAGGCGCGAGCGTGGGCGCCGGGGTCGGCGTGGGGATAGGCGCCGGGGTCGACAGGGCGGTGACGGTGATGCTTGCCGTGGCCGTGAGGCCCGGGTCGCTTTCCGTCGAGGTGATAGCGCCCGTAGTGTTGGCCTGGGTTCCCGGGGCGACGCCGATGACATCGACCCCGAACCCGCACGTCGCTCCACCGGCGAGCGTGAGTCCGGTGATCGACACGAGGTTCGTGGCAGCCGTAGCGGTGATGACACCGCCGCAGCTGCCGCCGAGGTTGTTCGGGGTGGCAATCAGGAGCCCCGCCGGCAGCGTGTCCGTGAAGCTGATGTTGGTGAGGGTTCCGGTGAAGAACCCTGCCGGCCTGACGTCGACCGTCGGAACGGCGTTGGGATTGGTAATCGTGAAGGTCAGCGACGTGGTCCCTCCGACCGGGATCGACGCCGCACCGAACGCCATGGCGACCGTGGGCGGAGCGGCGATGGCGCTAGGGATGACCCACTCCTGGAAGGCGAGGTCCGTGATGCATACGTCGTGGCCGGTTACGTCTGGAATGGTCTGCCAGACGACGAGGTCCGTGGAGCCCCAAGCCTCGCCGCGCGTATAGGCGCCGGCATCGCACGTCCCGCCGAGGCCCACGCCGCCTGAGGTGTGAAGAACGATTGCGTACATCGAGCCCGCGGTTACCTGCACGGTCGGGGAGAAGTCCGCGTCGAACCAGGCGCCATTGACGGGAGACGCAGACGAGGATGTGCCGAGGACGGTGCCTGTCGGCCCGCCCTCGCGTAGATCGATCCCCGTGATGGTCCCAGAGGTATCCGAGCCCCAGAGCGAGATCCTGTCCAAGTGGCCGGAGACGGCGGCCGTGAACGTCTGCGCGGTTCCGTAATCGCCGGCGTCCCACCACTGGGAAGCACTGTCCTGGTGTTGGTCCCTCTGGTCGACAGCGGCGAGCACACCGCCCGCCGTCAGAGCCAAGACGGCTACCCCAGCCAGGAGCGACAACGCACGAAATCTCATGACCCACCTCCGTCGAAGCGATCGGCCCCCGGATCGCCCTGCGCAGGGATCCGGGCGAGGGACTCGGACCAAACCTGCGACACAGATCATACGAGGCGCGGTCCGCAAAAACTGTCAATTGCGCGACGCCCGAAGAGAGAAGCCACCGGACCGACGCACTCGAGGTGCCGCATTCCGCGATTGTCCGGGTGTCGCCCCGTCGCTCGTAGTACATGGTAACGAACCCGCACGATAGGGACGGCTGGGTGGAACAGCTCGACTACATTGCCCTCGACACAAGAAGGAGCCTCGATCTGGACGACGATCTCGCTCTCGCCGCTCGGAACGACATCGCGGCGTTCGAGTTGATCTATACGCGGAACCGGAGTGCCGTGTATCGCTACCTTCGGACTCGGACGATCAGCGGGGACGACGCGGCCGACCTGACGGCGCTCACCTTCGAGCGAGCCTTCGTCGCGATCGGGCGCTACAGGCCCGGTGGCGTCGGCGTGCGGGCGTGGCTCTTCCGCATTGCTCGCAATGCCTCGATCGACCACGGACGTCGCCGCCTGGCGGAGCCACCGCCCGATCGGCCACCCGAATCCAATGAAGGACCCGAGCTGCGGATCGTCGCCGATGAGGACGCAACCGAGTTGCGCCAGCGCGTCGCGGCCCTCCCGCCGGACCAACGCGACGCTATCGTCCTTCGCTTTGCAGCCGGTCTCACCGCCAGGGAGATCGGGGCCGTGCTCGGCAAGACCGAGGCAGCAAGTCAGAAGCTTGTGAGCCGTGGACTCGCGGTGCTCAAGGAGGCTTACCGTGTCTGATCGACCGGGCGCTGACGCGCCTGTACCGTCCCCGGACTCCGAGCTCGAGGCCCGCCTCGAGAGGGCCTTCGGCGCGGACCCCACTCCCGCGCAGCTCGCGGCCATCGACCGGCGAGTCTCGGTGGCCGTGAAGGAGGTCCCCCGCCGGCACGCCCGCTGGGTAGGCCGTCCGCGCCGCCGGTGGCAGGTCGTTCTCCTCGCGGCTGCCGCATTGGTCGTGCTCGTCGGTGCCGGCACCTCGCTGCTCTCCATGTACCCCAACCTGGGAGGGGGCGGCTATCGAGTGGCCTGGGATCGCTCCGAGAAGCTCGGACTTTCGCAGATCCACGACGGCTACCAGGTGACGCTCGAGGCCGCCTATGCGGACGCCGCGCAGACGATGATCGCGATCTCGATCCAGGACACGGTAGGGGGCCGAAGTAGCCAGGTCGGGTTCTACGGCGGCGACCTTACCGATGAGGCCGGACGCGCCTACACAAGTCTGTCCGGAGGCTCGACCCCTGCGGACAGCTCGAGTTCCGTCAACACGGTCTGGTTTGAGACGCCNNGGCGTTCGGCAGGTCAACCCGGTGTTCTCGACGCTCCCGGACGGCTCGCAAACGGGCAATCCGTGGGATAGGGTCGCTGGCCCGTGGCGGTTCGAGTTCGACCTCGCCATCGCACCCGGAACCGTCCTGTCTCCCGCGGCGACCGCCACCGCTAACGGCGTCACGGCGACGGTCGAGTCGGTCCTGATCGCGCGCTCTACTATCCGTCTGAACATGACCTACGCGGGGCTCCCGGACGGGGCGGAGAGCTGGACCGCCATCGCCACGGTCTTGCACGACGGCAAGCGGATGGCGGTCGGCTCATCCTCGAGCAGACTCGGTGCCGCTGGAGAAGAGCTTACGACTGTCGAGGGCACCGACAACCCGTCGGGACCCTGGGTAGTTCAGATCGACGAGATGGTGGGCTTTGGTCCACAGGATCAGATCCGTCTCCAGGGACCGTGGCAGATCAGCTTCGTAGCTCCATAGGCGCATAGCCACAGGCGCGGGCGGGGCGGGCGTTGGGACGCGCCCGCCCCGCCCGCGATCGGCCGGCGATCGACCGGCTGCGTTCGACCGAGAGAGCACACCACCCAGATCAGTAGCCGGAGAACTCCTCGGTCCGGATGTCGTCCTCGTCGACGCCCGATGCGACGAGCGTCGCTCGCATCGCTTCGACCATGGCCGGCGGCCCCGCGCTGTAGTAGATCGGGTTGACCACGCCGCCCAAGTGCCGGCCGAGCATGGCCGCGTCGATGTGGCCCCGCTCGCCGTCCCACGGCTGCGCGGAGTCGGCCATCGCGGTCATCGTCGGCACATACGCGAGGTTCGAATCCTTGCGTTCCAGCGCTCGGAACTCGTCGGCGAAAGCTGCGTCCTCCGGCCGCCGATTGGCGTGGAATAGGATCACGCGGTACGGCAGGGAGCCGCCACCGATCGTCTCCACGAGGATGCTTCGAAACGGGGTGATGCCGATCCCGCCCGCCAGCAGGACCGCCGGGCGAGCGGCGTGATGGAGGTGGAGGTCTCCGAACGGGCCTTCGATCTTGACCTCGGTCCCCAGGGGAACCTGCTGCAGCACGCGCTTGAAGGCCGTGTCGCGCAGGCGAGTCGTGATCTGGATCACATTCTCGCGGGGAGCGCTGGAGATCGTGAACGCACGCAGGTTTCCCTCGGCGTCGGTCTCGGGCGGATCGAGCAGGGTCATGTCGAGCGACTGTCCGGCTCGATATGGCCAGCCGGCCGGCTTCTCGAATCGGAAGGACATCGTCCGGTCGGCCACCATCTCGCGGCCCACCAGCGCGATCTTGAGACTGGAGTCGGCTGTGCTCATGGCTTGCGTCCCTGGTATCGGCATCGTCTCGCCCAAGTCTAGGCGGATAGTCCGGCCGCAGTCGAGCAAGACGAGGTACAGGCCAACGGATTTCGAGAGGGCCGGCCCGCGCGGCTTCGCTCCCGCGCTCCCGCTCCTCTTCCTCCTGGTGCTGCTGGGGCTGGCCCTCTCCTGGGAGGCGGCCGGCGTGGCCGTCGCGGGAGGGTCGTTCGACGCCGGCCAGGCCGTGGCTGGGATCGCCTTCGCCCTCATTCCGGCGCTGCTGCTGGCCCCGGTCGCGGTGCGGGCCGGCTCTCGATCAGCGGAAACGCAGCGCCACGTTCCGGGCAATGGGCAGGCGAGAATCGTTGAGGCTGACGCAACTGAACGCGCACATTAGGCCTGCCGCAAGATCGGCCGCATACTGTACTGCCATGAGCAATCCTAGTCAGACCATCCACGGCATTGCAGCCGCAGAGACCATCACCGACGCCGAGAACGTCTCGACGTTTGAGTGGCGAGGTCTCCATCTCCACATCGTCACCAGGGACCCGCTGTCCGCCGAGCAGGTCCTCACGATCGAACGGATCTTGAAGAAGGCGGCGAGCGTTGGACTGTTTGCCAGCGTGTTGGGCATGATGCTCGGACGTTCCGTTCGGATCAGGACCGAGCGCCCGTCACCAGACATCAGGCTCGAAGTCGGACGATAGGCGCGGGCCCGCCCAGCGCTCACGTCGTTCGTCGGCGGCCGGCGTGAGATACGCCCTGCGCGCCGCCGTTCTAGACGAGCCGCCGTTCTGGTGCCCCCAAGGGGATTCGAACCCCTGATCTCAACCTTGAAAGGGTCGTGTCCTAGGCCTCTAGACGATGGGGGCGCGGCGCGACCCGGAGTTTACCAGGGGCGCCGGGCGTGGCTCTCGACCTCGGGGTCTCAGCGGCCGCGCTCGGCGGGCGAAACGGCGGTCAGCCGGCGAGGACCAGGATCATGATCAGAGTCCCGGCCATGGACAGCGCGCAGATCACGGCCGAAACGCCCCCCAGCAGCGCGAAAAGGAGGGCTCGTCCGGCCTCGTCTCTCTGACCGGCCCCGTACGAGGCGACCGAGCAGATGGCCGCGTCCAGGCCGAAGGCGAGGAACGTCACGACGCCGGCGCTCAGGAGCACGGCGATCGGCGTCGTGTGGCTGGTCATCGCCAGCGACAGGAAGATCACCGAGCCGATCGAAACCACGGCCAGGGTAACGTACACGGGCGAGATGCGACGCAGCCGGTCCTTGAGGGTCAGTGGCGAGGCGGGCCTGTCGTCGAAGGCGGAGTCGCCGGCGAGGGAGACCGCCTCGACGGGGGCGGCGAGGCCGGAAACCGGGACGGTAGGAACCGAAGCGACGGAGGCGGGAGCCGCGTAGGGAGCCACGGCCGGGGGCGGCTGCTCGACCAGGGGTGCGGCGGCCTGGAGCGGAGGAACGGCCGCCACCGCCGGGGCGACGGGCGCCGGGGCGGGTGCCGCGAGGGCTTTCGTCTGGTCGGGCTTCGTCGAGCCGACCACCGGCACTTCGGCTACCGGCGCTTCGGTCGGCGCCACGTCCACCGCCGGCACGTCCACCGCCGGCACGCCAATGGCCGGCACCTGTTCATTCGGCGGGATGCCGCCCTGCGCCGCTTCCGACGGCCCCCACTTGCTCTGCGGCTCGCGCGGACTCTGGCTCATTGCCAGAGGTTATCAGGCACCGCCGTATGTGGCCGGCTGGTGCTCGTCGTCGGGCAGGGACGCCACGGCCCGCTGGTACTACTCCGTCGAGGGGGACCCGGAGTCATCGCCTCGGCAATGGTGCCAGCGGGCAACGGCAAACCGGTGCAGCGGGTAAACAAGTAAAAAGGTAAATGGGCAATGTTTCGTGGTTCCCTCCGACACTTAAACTCGTATCCTTCTAGGGCCAGGAGCGTCGTCCCATGGGGTGCCCCCTGGTCGCGATCCCGTCACGGCTCGGCGAAGCGACGACCGGCCCGCGCGTTGCCGAGTGCGCGGCCCATGCGCGCATGCCGCGCCCCCATGCAGCCGCCCAGAAACGCGAGCAAGTGTGAGCGGCCGGGCCCGCCCTTCCACTGCGGCCGGATGTGTCGCGATGGCGCACACGACCGTGACAATCACGCACACCGGCCTTGTTACGATCGCGCCTGTCGTGGGGACTGGATGGGGGCGTTCTGCTGGCTGGCTCGAGGAGCATGAAACCGGTCGAGCCGACGGTTGCCAGGGCCCGTTCAGCGAGAGCGCGCGGTGTTCTCCTATTGCCGCGACGAGCGTTGACGAGGACGCTGCGCACGGATAGCGTGCCAGAACGAGCCGCAGGCCGGCAGGATTTGGGCCCCGAGGGCCCAGAATCGGGAAGGACGCCGTGGAACCGAAGACGAGGCGTGCCCGCATCGAAGACGTTGCGAAAGAGGCGGGCGTGTCCAAAACGGCGGTCTCGTTCGCGTTCAACAGCCCCGGGCGGCTGAACGCGAAGACTGCCGCGCGAATTCGGGCAGTGGCGGATAGCCTGGGCTACCGACCACATCCTGTCGCCCGAATGCTCGCCCAGAAGAGCACGATGACCCTCGGCTTGCTCTCGCCTCAGGCCTTCTCGGTCGTGTTCGCTAACCCATACTTCCCCACGCTGTACGGCGGCGTGGCCGATGTGGCCTATCAGGCGGGCTACAGCCTGCTGTTCGTTCCGCCTCTAGAGCGCTCGCTGATTAGAGCGCTGGACAGGGCCACGGTCGATGGGTTCGTGGCGGTCGGCCTGTCCGAGGACTATCCGGAGGTGGAGAGGATCCGACGCGCCGGCCTGCCGATGGTCCTCGTAGACGGCTCCGCGTTCCCCGAGCACGGCTCGGTCGAATCGAAGGACGAGATTGGAGCGCGAGCCGCGGCCCGCCATCTGCTGACGCTCGGTCATCGCGAATTCGCGGTCGTCTGCGTCGAGCCGCCCTGGATGCCCGACTTTGTCGAGCAGATCCCAGGACCCACCGAGGCTGTGGTCTCGCGCCGCCTCACCGGCTACCGCCAGGGCCTTGAGCTGGGTGGCGTGGCGCTGCCGGAGGAGCGCATCGTCGGCGGGCCCGTGACCTTCGACGGCGGCATGGCCGCTTTCCACCGCATCTGGGAGGACGGCCTGCGGCCCACAGCGATCCTGGCCATGTCGGACGTGATGGCGATCGGCGTCATCGCCGGAGCGCGCGAACTGGGCCTGCGGGTGCCCGAGGATCTGAGTGTCGTGGGTTGGGACGACCTGGAGATCGCCGCCCACACCAATCCGCCGCTGACAACCGTCCATCAGCCCATCGCCGAGAAGGGCGAAGAGGCGGCACGATTGCTGATCCGAATGATCCAGCGACCCGACGAACGGCCGGGCCACAAGGAGCTCGACACACGGCTCATCATTCGCTCCTCGACGGCGCCTGTTGGCGGGCGGCCCCGCTAACGAAGGCTTGAGCCGCTAATGTTCGCAGGGAGCGATTTGGAGGAAGCCTTTCGTTCCGGCGGCACTCTGCGGAGAGACTCTCGAGGTCGGATTGCAGGCTCGGGAGGGAGTGGTGCTGCGGGTGCCCCTCTCGTCTAGGAGGCCCTATGGCCGATCTGTCGATCGCGCTGCCGACAGCCAAGCTGGAGGAGGAGTTCCTCCGCATCGTCGATCCCGAGGGCAAGATTCCGGCTGCTCTCGAAGCTCTTGGGCCCGTCATCGACCGGGACGTCGTCGTCCTCGACAGCGGCAACGGCTACCGCGCCAGGCAGCTCGCCGATATGGGAGCCAGGGTCACGGCCTTCCGGTTCCCACTGAGCGATGAGGATGCGGCCACCCTGACCGAATGGGTCGGTCGTGCGGACGTCGTCGTCATCCCATGGTCCGAGATGGCGACGCCGGGATCGCAGTTCATCACCGAGGCCAGCACGCTTCTGCGCACAAGCGGCCGCCTGCTGATCATCCATGACTATGGCCGAGACGACGTATGGGGACTCATGCCCGAAGGCCACGATCGTCAGGTTGCCTGGAGCCAGCGGCGGGGGCCGTTCCTGGGTGCTGGCTTTCGAGTCCGTGTCATCCATTGCTGGTGGGCCTTCGAGTCGGAGGACGAGGCCCGCGAGCTGCTCGGGGCGATCTTCGGCGATTCTGGAGTGGAGGTAGCCGAGAAGATGAAACGCCTCCGACTCGCCTATTCCATCGCGATCTACCATCGCTCAGCGTCGGGGGGCTCGATCGAAGAAAGAGAAGCCCGGGAGTCGGAGGCCGATTCTTCGGCAGGACCGATACGCTCCGTCACGCACGACGCGTGACGGAGTTCGAGGCGGCTCGCGGCGAGCCGGCGGCTCGAATCGACAAGGCTCCCAAGGCCAACGCCCGCTGTCCAAATGTTTGTTTGCGGACTCCCCTCTAACCGGACCCGTGGGAGAATGTGTACTGTCCAGCCAAGGGGCGACCGGCCCGGTGCAAGGAGCCAGTTCGAGGATCACCGATGCGACTCGTGACCATCCGGCCCGCCGACAGCGCGGCATCCGATCAAGGCCTTTCCAGAGTGGCGGCCGTGTTGCCGAGCGGGCGGTTCCTGCCCCTGGGCGCGCTGGCCCTGCTGATGCCAGACATGCTGGCTGAGGAGATCGAAGAGCTGGACCTGGCGACCATTGTGGCCATGGATCCCGAATTCGGCGTGCTCCGAGCGGCGATGGCCGCGGCCGAGGCGCAGGCCCTCGAAGAAATAGCCATCGACCCGGCGACGGTTCGTCTCGCCCCGCCGATTCCCAGACCCGGCAAGATCGTTGGCGTCGGCTACAACTACCTCGACCACATCCACGAACAGGGCATGGAGCGGCCAGTTCGGCCAGTGATCTTCTCGAAGTTCGCCAACGCGGTAGTCGCCGACGGCGACCCGATCCGGCACCCCGGCATGACCCACGCCCTGGACCTTGAGGCGGAGCTGGCGGTCGTCATCGGACGTCGCGCGAGCCGAGTCCGGGCCGCCGACGCACTGCACTACGTGGCCGGCTACACGGCCGCTAACGACGTGACGGCGCGCGACTGGCAGGGCCAGCAGAAAGCGCTCCGTCCGGGCGAGACGGGCGACGGGCAGTGGCTCCGAGCCAAGAGCTCGGACACGTTCCTGCCGCTCGGTCCGGTCTTCGTCACGGCCGACGAGCTGGGCGACGGCCGCGGCCTGTACGTCCGCTCTTGGCGGACGGCCGCCTCGGGCCCGAACGCCAACCAACCGTTCCCGATGCAGAACGGCAACACAAAGGACCTGCTCTTCGGGGTCGCGGAGCTGATCTCGATCATCAGCCAGGAAGTAACCCTGGTCCCGGGCGACGTGGTAATCACCGGCACGCCGAGCGGTGTGGGCGTCTTCCGCGACCCGCAAGTCTTCCTGGAGCCGGGCGATCTGGTGAGCGTCGAAGTCGAGCGGATCGGCACGCTGACGAGCCCGGTTGTCGACGCCGACGGCCACGCACCGGCGGACTCTCCCGCGGCCAGAGCGATGGCGATGCGGGACGCCGGCAACGCACCGACCGTAGCTCCGCCTGCGCTTCCACGGCCATAGCCGAGGGGCCGGCTGCGCCGACCGGCCACGGGCCCAAATCTCCGCATCGGAGCAAAGGGTCCGGCGAATGCGCCGCCGCCCGCGCGCGGGACAAGTGGCACAATCGGAGCGTGCTCAGCAATCGCGCCAGCGACACGGGCAACGACGTTGCCGTGGACACCACGTCCGGCGAGATCAACTCGAATGCGGTGATCGCCACCGCTTCGGCGGTCGATCTTCGCATCCCCAAGACGATGCGCGCCCTCGTCAAGGCCGCGCCGGAAGCCGGCGCCGAGCTGCGCGAGGTCCCCGTCCCGCTTCCAGGCCCCGGGGAGCTGCTGATCCGCCTCGAGGCCGTTTCCCTGTGCGGCACCGATCTGCACATCTACCGCTGGGACGAGTGGGCGCAGGGGCGACTGGGCAAGTACCTGCCCCGCATCTTCGGCCACGAGATGGCCGGCCGCGTGGTGGCGCACGGCCCCGGCACCGGCGCCGTGCCCCTCGGCACGCGAGTCGCCGCCGAAACCCATCTCGTCGACTGGACCTGTTACCAGTGCCGGACCGGCCGCGAGCACGTCTGCGCGAACCTCCGAATCCTGGGCGTGGACGCGGACGGCGCCTTCGCCGAGTACATGACCCTGCCGGAGCGCAACGCCTGGCCGTCGGAGGGGCTCTCCCCGGAGATCGCGGCCATCCAGGAGCCGATGGGCAACGCCGTCTTCGCCACGTTCGTGGAGGAGATCACTACGGCCACTGTCGCGGTCCTGGGCTGCGGGCCCATCGGGCTGATGGCGGTGGCGATCTGCAAGTTCGCGGGAGCCTCGCGCGTCTTCGCCACGGACGTGATGCCGCACCGCCGCGAGATGGCCGCCCGAATGGGGGCCGACTGCGTCCTGGATGGCGCGGGCGACGTGGAAGCGGAGATCCGACGCGAGACCGGCGGCACGGGCGTGGACGTCGTGCTCGAGATGAGCGGCGCCGAGGCGGCCGTCCACCAGGCCTTCCGGATCGCGACCAACGGCGGGCGCGTTTCCCTGCTCGGTGTGCCGTCGCGGCCCATCACCCTTGACTTCAGCGACGCGATCATCTTCCGCGGCCTGCGCGTCTACGGCATCACCGGCCGCCAGCTGTGGGGAACGTGGTACAAGACGGCCGCGCTGCTCCGCGAAGGCCTGGACGTCAGCCCGATCATCACCGACCGGCTGCCGCTGAGCCGGTACGAGGAAGCATTCGATCTGCTGGCCCAGGGGGTTGCCGGCAAGGTCGTGCTCCTGCCGCAGGAGGCTTGATTCGATGACGACCGAAGGCTCGAAATCGGCGGAAGGCTCGAAATCGACGGCGGCCACCAGATCGGACCCGCTGGGCTTCCTGGCCGACGAGATCGAAGATCTCAAGCGCCAGAACCTCTACCGGCCGCTGCGCGTGCTCAGCTCGCCCCAGGCGGCCGAGGTCGTGGTCGACGGCAGGGAGCTGATCAACCTCTCCTCGAACAACTACCTGGGTCTCGCCACTCACCCAAAGCTCAAGGAAGCGGCGCTCGCCGCTACCCGCGACTTCGGTGTCGGGTCGGGCGCGGTCCGGACGATCGCCGGCGACATGACGATCCATGAGCGCCTCGAGACCGAGCTGGCGGCGTTCAAGCACACCGAAGCCGTCCTGACCTTCCAGTCGGGCTTCACCGCGAACACCGGCGTCATCCCGGTCGTGACCGGCGAGGCGGACCTGATCGTGTCCGATGCGCTCAACCACGCATCGATCATCGACGGCATGCGGATGAGCAGGGCGCCCCGGTTGGTCTACCCGCACAAGGACACGGCCGCGCTGCGCGAGCTTCTGCGCGAGGCCCGCGCCAAGGGGCGCCCGGACGCGGGTGGGGCGCCGCACCGGCTCATCCTGGTGGTCACGGACGGCGTCTTCAGCATGGACGGCGACATCGCGCCACTCCCCGAGATCGTGGCCGCGGCCGAGGAATTCGGCGCGGCTGTGATGGTGGACGACGCCCACGCCTCGGGGGTCCTGGGCCGCAACGGACGCGGGACGGTAGACCACTTCGACCTCCACGGCCGGGTCCACATCCAGGTAGGGACCATGTCCAAGGCGATGGGCGTCCTGGGCGGTTACGTGGCAGGGAGCCGGGCCCTGCGCGACATGCTGATCCAGCGGGCCCGCCCGTTCCTCTTCTCCACTTCCCATCCGCCGGCCGTGGCGGCGGCCTGTCTCGCCGCCATCCACGTTCTGCTGGAGCAGCCCGAGCTGATCGACCATCTCTGGGCCAACACGATCTACTTCAAGGGCGAGCTGCGCCGGCTCGGCTTCGACGCGGGCGTTTCGGAGACGCCGATCACCCCGGTCATGATGGGCGATTCGGCCCGAGCGCAGAAGTTCAGCCAGCGGTTGTTCGAGGAGGGCGTCTTCGCACAGGCGGTTGTCTACCCGACGGTCCCGCTCGACAAGGCCCGGATTCGAACGATCGTCACGACGGAGCATTCGACCGAGCAGCTCGACCAGTGCCTGGAGGCGTTCGTGAAAGTGGGACGCGAGCTGGGCCTGGTATCTGCGTAGTGGAAGACTCCCGCTCAAGGCAGGCGCGCGATCTGCCTCTCGACGCTCACCTGCACACCGATCTATCGCCCGATTCGATGGTCCCCCTGGAGCTGTACGCCGCCCAGGCGTTCGAGCGCGGCATCCCGGAGATCGCCATCACCGACCATCTCGACTTCATGCCCGGCGCGCCGGCGTACGAGTACGCCGACTACGGGAAGCGCGAGATGATCGTTCGCGATGCCGCGGAACGGTGGGCCGGCAAGGTCACGATCCGGTTCGGCGTGGAGCTGACGTACGAGAGCCGGTACGAGGACCAGATCCGCGAGCACCTGCGCAGCCACGCCTACGACTATGTCCTGGGCACCGTCCACGCCATGTCCGATGGGCCGTACGACCGCTCCCGGATCGCCGGCTTCGTGGCCGGCAAGACCCTCCCCGAGGTAGTGGCTCCGTACTTCGGCGAGGTCGCGGGCGCGATCCACAGCCGCCTCTTCGATACGATCGGCCACCTGGACATGTGCAAGCGCTGGCTCGTGCCGTGGTTCAAGGCGCCCGATTTCGCCGCCATCCCGGAGGTCTACGAGCCGCTTCTTGTCGCGTTGGTGGAGAGCGGCATGGCCCTGGAAGTGAACGCGTCCGGCCTGCGCCACCCGACCGGCGAGACGTATCCGGGCGCGTGGGTCGTGCGCCGCTTCCGCGAGCTGGGCGGGCAGCGCGTCACAACGGGCTCGGACTCGCACCTGCCGCACTGTTTCGCCTTCGGCCTGGAGGAGGCCTGCGAGATCGTGGCCGCTGCGGGCTTCGACCGGCTTGCCCTGCAGCGAGGCGTGGAGCGGGGCGACCTGGTCCTGCCGGAGCGGTTCCGGCAGTGAGTCGTTTGGCCGACAGACTCGCGCGGGCTCGTGCGGGTACCCTTCGACCATGGAGCTGATCGTCATCGGGGCAGGCCCCGCCTACACAGACCGCCGTGGCGCGGCCGCGGCGAGCTATCTGGTGTGGGCCGACGGTGCCGCGGTGCTGCTGGACCTGGGGCAGGGCTCCTTCCCCAACCTGGCCGCCACCATTGAGCCGAGCGAGTTGGCCGCGATCGTCGTCAGCCATCTCCACCCGGACCACTTCGTAGATCTCGTGCCGCTGCGCCACTACCTGCGCTACGAGTTCGATCCGCCGCGACGGATCCGAGTCCTGGGACCGGCGGACCTGGCCGAGAGGCTAGACGCGCTCCACGCGATGCCCGGTTTCGCGGCCGCCTCGCTCGATATCGAACACCTGGCGCCGGGAGAGATGCGGATCGGGCCTTTCGTCGTCGAGGCCAGGCGAGTCACCCATACCGACGAGAGCTATGCGCTGAGGGTGTCACCCGCCGATTCGTCGAGTCCGGGCCTCGTCTATTCCGGCGACTGCGGCCGTGCGGACGATCTGGTCCCGCTGATCCGCCCCGGCGACACTCTCCTCGCCGAGGCTTCGTTCGGCGCGGGGCCCGTCCCCGCCGGGGCCGAGCACCTGACCGCCGCCGACGCCGCGCGCGCCGCCAGCGCCGGCCACGCCGCTCGCCTGCTGCTCACCCACCTCCAGATGGGCTACTCCCGCGCCGACGCCCTGGCCGCCGCCCAGTCGGTCTTCGCGGGCCCGGTCCAGCTCGTCACCGAAGGCGATCGCTTCGAGGTTTGAGGAGGCCGACTGGTGGGCCGCATGGCGGTCACGCACGTCTACTCCAGCAGGCGCAGGACGTGAACGCCCCCGGCCGAATCTCCCTAGACGATGAGCCAGGCTCACGACGGAGGCGCTCCATCGTTGCCTCGGCGGACCCGGACGACCGCGAAGCCGATCTCGGCCAGGAAGACCGGAATGCCGCGTACCGCGGCCCGGTCGATCTCTTTGATCTCCTCCGGCAGATCCTCGTAGCCCACCAGGTAGGGGCTTTCCTTTCGCTCGTCGTTCCGAGCCCCCGCATACCGCCAGCCCGCGGCCTTGCGCTCGTCTCGCCAACGCTCGTGCTCCTCGCGGGCGTGCGGCTCGATCTCGTCCGTGGTGAGTACCAGCGGCTCGGCGTCCCAGTCGGTCATGGGCACGATCTCGCACCC
Organism: Chloroflexota bacterium; assembly: GCA_003141455.1. Classification (GTDB taxonomy): domain Bacteria; phylum Chloroflexota; class Limnocylindria; order Limnocylindrales; family CSP1-4; genus Fen-1039. Next base: position 31,017 of record PLMA01000058.1, read on the forward strand.
GATCGACTCGAGCTTGCGAGAGATATCGGCGGCCTGCTTACGGTTCGATTCCTTGAGCGACTCCGGTAGCTGAGCCCAGTCGACCATGGAAGGATTCGTCTCGACCGATTGACCCTCTCGGCGCCGATGCGAGACGTAGTCGGCGTGGATGGCGCGAGCAAGGAGCTCGTTCTGTCCTGCCAGCAGAACGTCCGGCCTGCAGACCAGGTTCAGGAGCCCGAAGACGCTGAGGTTGCCGAACGTGCCGCGGCCTTCGCCGCCCAGCAGCGCGGCCACGCCTTCCTCTTGAGTGGTGCGGACAACGGTGGGAACGTTGCGGTCCCCCAGGCGGTGGCGCAGGTGCAGGGCGGCCTTGAGCCCAACGGCATCTTCGCCCACGCACACGTACACGCCCGTGACGTCTGATTTGCCGCGGCGGCCGAACAGGAAGTCGGCGCGCTCGAACTCGCCCGAGTCGAGATCCATGCGGCAGGGCCTCAAGTCGCACACGTCCGCCAACCGAGGATGACGTTCGTTCAGCAAGGCGACGCGGGCGTCGGCCTGGCGGTCGACGGCAGTGATCCTCAGCCTCTTGCCGCGGGCGGCGGGGATCGATCTCCAGCGGCGAGCGGCGTGCACGACGAGCTTCGTCCCCATCTCGCCGAGACCGACGACAACGATGTGCGGCGGGCCCAGAGGAGTGTCGCCCTGGTCGTCGAAGGCCGGATAGTCGGCCAGCAGCGTTGGTGCGCCCAGTTCCGCCACATTGAAGTACTCGATGCGGAGCCCCTCTCCGCGGCGGGAAAGCCCAACTTGACGGAGCACGTCATTGAGCCTGTCGTCGATGACGTGAACGAAGCACGTGAGCGGCGACCCGCGTCGCCCATCCGCGAGCTTTCCGGCGCCGATCGCTATGTCCGAGTTCCTGCCATCGTCCCCGGCCACGGCGAACAGATACCGGGCCCGGTGCGCTCTGGCCTTGCGCAGCATTTCGGGGTCCGTGCCGTCCCCCACCAGGACCACGATGCCATCCTCGCGGCACCTGGCGATCGCTGGGCTCTGGGGGTCCGACTCGATGCCCACGACGTTGTATCCCGCGTCGCGGAAGGTCCGGGCGAGCAGAGAGCCGAGGCGGCCGAGCCCGCACACGACCACGTGGTTCGAGTAGAACCGGATGCGCAGGGCGGCGAGTTGCTCCCCGAGAAGCGCCGCGATTGCGCTGAGCGTCGCGCCGGCCGCCACAGCAGGAGCCAGGAAGCGAGCGACTTCGAGCTGCCACGGGACCGGCGGCGGGACGTCACCGGAGTGGATGATGAAGAGCTGAAGCGAGCGGTAGAGGTTGTCGAGGAAACTGCCCGGATGGCCCAGCGCCCGCGTGTTGAGATCGAATCCGATCCATCCCAGCGCCAGGGCGGCGAAGAAGAGGCCGCCGATCACGATCCAGCGGGCCGCTTCCCACGCCCGGCGGCCGCGTCCACGCCAGAGCGCCGCTGTTGCCACTCTCTCGGTCATCGGCCTGCCCTCTGCCGCTACAGGTTCTCGAACGTGACGTGGCCCTGGTCCGTGCCCAGGGAGGTTGGCTCCATCGTGCCCGGTCTGCGGTTGCCGGCGTGGACCCAGGCGAGCGGCAGACGGAGCGTGCGGGCCCGCGCCACGACCTCCGCGGTTCCGCCCTGGCCCTGGGCGCCCCCACCGTCCCACACGGCCACCAAGACGTCGATGCCGTCGAGCAGCCGCTCGTTGGCCGCCGCATAGGCCTGGGTGCGGCTGAAGCTCGCAGGCAGCTCGACGACTTCTGCCGCGCCGGCCAGCAGGCGCAAGAACTCATCCCGGGACTCTGGCATCGCGAAGTCGGAGAGGTAGTCGGACCTGGGCATCGGTAGCACCGCCACCAACCGAGAGCCGGTCCGCCCCAACACCGCCTCCGCTACTAACCGGTCCGCCCCCTCCGCCAGAGCAGAGACGACGACGAGCGCACGCCCCGGAAACCGAGCCTCGATGCGGCCGAGCGCCGTCTCGATCCCGACCACTACCCGCTCTCGTTCGGCCAGGATGCGGTGTCCCGTGACCCCGATACGCAGCTCCCCCGGCGCGCCGCTGCCGCCCGCGCTCGCGCGGCCCCCGGATCCCTCGGACCCGCCCAGTGTCACCCCGGCTTCTCTTCGAGGCGCGCCAGCGTCATCCCTGCCGCGGCCACGATGTCCGGCACTTCCCGGACCATGATCCGGTCCTTCTCCTTCTCCTTCTCGGAGAGCTCCTCCCACGGCCGGATGGATGGGTGCAGCTTCTTGACGTCGTCGCGCACATCGCCGGATCGCCAGCCTGTCTTGACCTTGCGCGCGACCCAGCGCTCGTGCTCGCGCTTCGCCAGCGCCTCGACCCGCGGATCCTTCGGATCGATCGTGACGTTGGGCGCCCCGGCCGGCGCATCCTGACGCAACGTCAGACCCAGCACCTCCAGCTTGCCCGGCAGGTCGCGGGCGGCATCGCGGTTCTGCTCTTTATCGTTGTCGGATAGCCGGTCCCAGTCGACGAGGGCGGAGAGGGTCCGCAGCTTGGACGCCTTGCCGGCGTACTTCGCCAGCACGGGATGGCTGGTCAGGTACCCGGGCGTGCCGTTCCAGGCGTGTCCCAAGGCGAGCTGTTCGTCGCAGTACTCGATGTGGACGGCCTCGGCCAGTGCCGCGAGCAGCTCCCCCTCGGGAACGTAGCGGTCGACGATCCGGAGGAACTCCTCCGCATCGACGTGAGCGTCCAGCTGGTCTGCTGCGGGCAGAGCCGAGCGCTCGTAGCGGCTCTTGCCGTGGAGCGTGCTCATGGCCACGATCGTCTCCAGCGAGCGCGCGCCGTGACGGTACGAGCGGACTTCCAGGAACGCCCGTAGCACACCAGGATCGATCGTGAGGAGGTCGATCTTGCCCTTGCTCGTGAACAGATCCCTTCGAGCATTCCAGAGCATCGCGCGCAGCAGGATGGCCCGCCGGATGCGGTAGTAGGGATCGGCCTCGGGATCGCCGCCGCGCGGGTCCGGCCCCACGATGTCGACGTAGCCCTTGAGCCGGCTCACGAAGTCGGGGCCCTTTGCGAGCTTGAAGTCCCCGCTCGCGTTCCCCGCGAAGTCGGCCCGTTTCGTGCTCGTTCCGCCGGCGAACACGAAGATCGCCTTCCCGATCGGATGGAGGATCTGCCCTTGCTGGAAGGTCCCGTCCTGCATCGGCGCCAGGAAATGGCGCAGCCAGCCGAAGTGCTCGCCGTCCAGATCGCCGTCGAACTCGTCCCACAGGACGAACGGGAGCTTGCCCTTCAACCCGGCGTCGCGGACCTGATGCAACGCATCGGCCAGGTCTTCGGGGCCGCGCATCTGGGACAGGTTGAACGGGATCTCCTCGACCCGGTCGCCGTCGAGGGCGGCCTTGGCTACCGCCTTCACACCGAACGACTTTCCGGAGCCGGGGGGCCCGAAGACGGCCAGGTTCAGCGGGCGAGTCGCGGGCTCGGAGTCGTACTCGCGCATCAGCGCCCTGACGCTGCGGAACCCTTCGATCTCACCACGGTCGACCGTCTGGAACTTGCCGAAGCTGCCGAGAGGAACGCCCTTGAGCGCGACCTCGATGCCTTCGAGGGCAATTGCCACGGCGACGGGCTCGAGGCCCTCGGGGTAGCGACCCTGCAGGATGGACCAGGAGTCGGTGACCGGCTGCTCGATCTCGGCGTCGGCGAAGCCCGCCGGCTCCGCGGCCAGCGCCTTGGCGACATCGCAGGCGGGGAAGGCAAGGCCGGCCCGGCCGTCCCCGCAATCCGCGGCGCCGTAGCCCTGAAGGTGGAGCGCCCGCGCCGCGCCAAGCCCGCTGGTCACGCCGCGACCGATGTCGGGCTTCTCCGGGTTCAGCAAGAGCTGACGGGCAATGCCGCCGACCAGGCACGAGGTGTATCCGATCATGGCGCCCGGGTACTGCTCGGCCCAGCTGTTCTCGATGGCTTGGGGGTCGAAGAAGACGCGGCAGTCGGGCTCCGCTAGCTGGTCGAGGTGCTCGTTGACCGGACCGCGCCTGGACAGGAGCACCGCGCCGCCCGTGCCCAACGAGACCACCACCTGGGCGCAGTGCGTGAGCCCGTTGACCGCCGGGTGGCGGCGAAGCTCTCGGGCGAGGTCGCCGGCCGTCCGCTCCCAGGAGAGTTCGCGGCTTATCTTGACGTCGCTCAAGCGCAGGTCGTTGAGGGTCATGACCACGACGAGACGCCCGGCATGCAGGCGCAGCAGCCGCCGCCAGAGAGCGCCGGACGCGACCGGGCAGGCCATCTTGAGCACGATCCAGGGCCGCGGCTCGTTGCCGGGCGCGGCGGCGTCGTCGGAGAGGGCGTCGTCGGAGAGGTTGAGCAGCGCCGGCCAAAGGTCGGGCCGGTCGCGGTAGCCGAGGTCGGCATCGTCGATGATCACGACGTCAGCTCGGGTCTGCCCCTTTGTCGATGCCGGGCGGGCGTCCTTGCCGGCCGCGTTGGCCGTCGGAGCTCGATCGAGTCCGAGGAACTCCTCGACGCGCCAGATGGACTTGTCTCGGTCGCCCTTCTTCTTCGGGTATTTGGCCCAGATGGCGTAGGAGTGGTGGAAGCGGTGATCGGCCGGTTCGATCGGCTCGGCGGGGGACTCGGGACCGGAGACCTCGACGGTGACGCGTTCGGCCGCGAGCGTGGCGGCTATCTCGGTCATCAGGCCCGCCATGAGCGCGGCGCCCCCAGGCTTGCCGTACATCTCGGTGCGATCGGCGGCGTTCCAGGCGATCCCGGAATCGGCCAGCTTCCGCGTCCGCGCCAGATTCCAGTCAACGGTGACGTCCCCGGTGACGATCACGCGGCGCTTCACGGCCGCGGCCTTGGTCGTAGTCTCGGCGGCCTTGGTCGCGGATCCCGACCCGCCGACAGCGCCCTGCTTCGCGTCGCCCATCGCAAGCTTCCCTCTCCGTCCGGAGAATCGATCGGACGTCACGGTATCGCCGCCGCAGCTCCGCGGCCCGAACAGCCTACCGCACGGCCGACCCCGAATTCGAACCTCTGCGCGGCCGCGCGCCATTTGCCCGACTCCGGCAAGATTGACTGAGAATGGAACGGATCGCCCGACTTCGAACCCTCGAATCGACCCAAGGAGACGGCGCCATGCCAGACAGTGCAACGACAGCGACGGGACCGCTCAGCGCCGAAGAGCTCCGACTGATCGACGCCTACTGGCGGGCCGCCAACTATCTGAGCGTCGGCCAGATCTACCTGCTCGAAAATCCCCTGCTGCGCCGGTCGATCGAACCGAAGGACGTCAAGCCGCGGCTTCTCGGTCACTGGGGCACGACACCCGGCCTGAACCTGATCTACGCCCACATGAACCGCGAGATCAAGGCCCGGGACCTCAATTGCATCTACATAATCGGCCCGGGTCACGGCGGTCCCGGCCTCGTCGCCAACACGTACCTCGAGGGCAGCTACACCGAGCTCTACCCGAGCATCACTCGCGACGAAGACGGCATCCGCAAGCTCTTCCGCCAGTTCTCCTTCCCGGGCGGGATCCCGAGCCACGTCGCGCCCGAGACACCCGGCTCCATCCACGAAGGAGGCGAGCTCGGCTACTCGCTCTCGCACGCCTACGGCGCCGCCTTCGACAACCCGGACTTGCTCGTCTGCTGCATCGTCGGGGACGGCGAGGCCGAGACCGGGCCGTTGGCGACCGGCTGGCATTCCAACAAGTTCCTGGACCCGAAGGGCGACGGCGCGGTCCTGCCGATCCTGCATCTCAACGGCTACAAGATCGCCAACCCCACGGTCCTGGCCCGCATCCCCCAGGACGAGTTGCGCGACCTGATGATCGGCTACGGCTACAAACCGTACTTCGTCACCGGCGACGATCCGGCCCTCGTCCACCAGCAGCTGGCCGCGACGCTGGACACGGTTCTCGACGAGATTCGCGAGATCCAGTCGGCCGCCCGCTCCGGCAAGGCCAAGGGCCGCCCGGCGTGGCCGATGATCGTCCTGAAGACACCGAAGGGCTGGACTGGACCGAAGGTCGTGGACGGCAAGCAGGTCGAGGGAACGTGGCGTTCGCACCAGGTGCCGCTGACCGAGGTTCGAGCCAATGCCGGCCACCGGACCATGCTCGAGGCCTGGATGCGCAGCTACAAGCCCGAAGAGCTGTTCGACGAGAAGGGCTCGTTCCGGCCCGACCTGGCCGCGCTCGCCCCCACCGGCCAGCGGCGAATGGGCGCCAATCCCCACGCCAACGGAGGCCTGCTTCTGCGCGAGCTGATCATGCCGGACTTCCGTGACTACGCCGTGGACGTGCCCAAGCCCGGCGGCTCGAACAGCGAGGCCACGGGAGTGGCCGCCAAGTTCGTCCGCGACGTGATGGCCCGCAATCCGGACAACTTCCGGATGTTCGGGCCGGACGAGACGGCTTCGAACCGCTTCCAGGCGATCTTCGAGGTAACCGGCAAGGCCTGGGACGCCGAAGTGATCCCCCAGGACGCCGAGGACAACGTCCTCACTCCGGACGGCCGGGTCATGGAAGTGCTATCGGAACATCAGTGCGAAGGCTGGCTGGAGGGCTACCTCCTGACGGGCCGGCACGGCATGTTCAACTGNNCGCCAGGACCACAACGGCTTCACCCACCAGGACCCGGGCTTCATCGACCACGCGGTCAACAAGAAGGCCGAGATCATCCGCGTGTATCTGCCGCCGGACGCCAACACCATGCTGTCCGTGACAGATCACTGCCTGCGCAGCCGCAACTACATCAATGTCATCGTGGCCGGCAAGCAGCCCTCGCCCAACTGGCTGACCATGGATCAGGCGATCCTGCACTGCACCCGCGGGATCGGCATCTGGGATTGGGCCAGTAACGACCAGGGCGGCGAGCCCGACATCGTCATGGCCTGCTGCGGCGACACTCCCACCCTGGAGACGCTCGCCGCCGTCGATCTCATGCGGCAGCACCTGCCCGACGTGAAGATCCGGGTCGTCAACGTCGTCGACCTGATGCGCCTGGAGCCCGACTCCGAGCACCCGCACGGCATGACGGACCAGGAGTTCGACTCGCTCTTCACCGCGAACAAGCCGATCGTCTTCGCCTATCACGGCTATCCGTGGCTGATCCACCGCCTCACCTACCGCCGGACGAACCACGNNTTCGACATGGTCATGCTCAACGACCTGGACCGCTACCACCTGGTCATCGACGCTATCGACCGCATCCCGGGGCTGGCGTCGCGGGCCGGCCACGTGCGCCAGCTAATGGAAGACAAGCGCACCGAGGCTCGGGCCTACACCCGCGCCGAGGGCGAGGACGCGCCGGAGATCCGCGACTGGACCTGGCCCTACTAGGTCACTCGCAGACGATTTGACGGCCTCTCGGCGCCCGGCGCGCTCCGGCGGTGGACGACGTTCCGGCGCCGGACGTGCTCCGGTGGCGGACGTGCTCCGGTGGCGGACGTGCTCCGGGGCCGGGTCAGGGCGCCCGAGCGTCTCGCCGCCTTTCGCTCAATTCCAGTACCAGTGGAGCTAGGTTCCAACTAGCGCCTCCGGAGCGCGGTGCCACGCCCCCGCCCCGTTTCGCAAGCGTGGATTCGAAGCCGCCGGGTCTCGATGGCTCGGTTCTCGGCCGCCGGGCGGCTCAACTGCCACGTACATCTACTAGGGCAGGAACTGAGGGTTTTCGGCCGGCATAGCCGCGTGCCGGAATTGCATGCTTCGGCGCCGGGCGCGCTCCGGCGGCGGGTCAGGGCGCCTGGGCAGCCAGCGCGGCCAGCGCTGCGCCGTAGGCCGGCTTCGGGACCAGGTTCTCGTCGTACAGGCAGGCGGCGCCCTTGCCCGCGAAGAAGCCTGGCACCCACGAGTACTTGTCCGTGAACTCCCAGACCGTCACCCCGACGCAGGCCGGAACGGCCAGGCACGCCGCAACGGTCTGCCCGTAGTAGGTCGCCTGCCGCGCCAGGGCGGATTCGGTGACGGGGAGCTTGAAACGGGCATCCAGCTCGGTGAAGGCGACCTCGATGCCCAGGTCGGCGAAGCGTTTGAGGTTGCCGGCTACGTCACTCGGGAAAGGGTTGGCCAGGTCGTAATGGGCCTGGAATCCCACGCCGTCGAGCGGCACGCCCTGAGCCTTGAGCGACTTCACGAGCTCATACATCGCGTCGCTCTTGGCGTTGATGCCCTCGATGTCGTAATCGTTGAGGTAGAGCTTCGCGCCCGGGTCCGCGGCGTGAGCCCAGCGGAGCGCGTCGGCGACGTAGCCCTGTCCCAGGCCCCGCAGCCAGATCGTGTCGCGCCAGGTGCCGTCGTCGGCGAAGGGCTCGTTGACCACGTCCCAGGCGTAGATCTCGCCGGCGTAGCGGCCGACCTCCGTGGCGATGTGGTTCTGCAGGATCTCCCTCAACTCCGCGCCACTGAACCCGCCCCCGTTGAGCCAGCCGGGGAGCTGGCTGTGCCAGACGAGCACGTGACCGCGGACCTTCTGACCGTGCGCCTGCGCGAAGGTCACGATCTCGTCCGCACCACCCCAGTTGAAGGATCCTCGGGCGGGCTCCATCCGCTCCCACTTCAAGGCGTTCTCGGGGGTGACCGAGTTGAACTCCCGCGCCAGGATCTCCGCGTACCTGGTATCGGTCTTGAGTTGTGGCAGGTCGACGGCGGTGCCGATCTGGCGGCTGCCGGCAATGTCCCGCAGAGCCGGCGATGGGCTGGCGGCCGAGCCCTCGGCCGTCCCGGACGCCTGCGGGGAGGAGCCGCCCGCGCAACCGGCGGCGACCACCATAGCGAAGACAAGGCTAAGAGCCGGCGACGAGCCCGGCCGTGTGACGAGAAGACGCATCCCGATTCCTCCCGCCTGTATCGCTCCTGACGAGCATATCAGCGCGCCGGCCGGCGATCGGCTCACCGGCCGAGCCCGCGACCCTCCCACGCGATGGTTGAAGGCTCGCTACCATTCGCGCCATGACCCCAACCGCCGCCGCCAGCCTGAGATCCCAGGTCCGCGAGGCCATCGAAGCGGCCTGGCAGCGCGCCCAGGCCGACCTTCCCTCTCCGGCCGAACCCCAGGAGACGTCGATTGCCATCGAGCGTCCCGCGGACACTGCCCACGGCGACTTCGCCAGCAACGTGGCCCTCAGGCTGGCCAGGCACTACCACCGCCCGCCCCTGCAGCTCGCCCAGGCCATCGCCTCGCACGTCGCCACGACGGCCACGGACCCGGCCTCGCCCATCGCCGCCGTGGAAGTGGCGCCGCCGGGTTTCCTGAACATCCGCGTGGCCGACTCGGCCCTTGCCGCCACGGCCGCGAGCATCCTGGCCGACCCCGCCGGCTGGGGTCACGTGGCCGCCGAGCACCCCGAGCGCATCAACGTCGAGTTCGTCTCGGCCAACCCCACCGGGCCGCTCCACATCGGCAACGCNNTTCGGCAGCCAGGTCAAGAACCTCGGCGCCTCGATCGTGGCGATCCGGTGCAAGGAGGAGATCCCCGAGGACGGCTACCGCGGTGACTACGTCTACGACATGGCCAGGGACCTGCCCGCCTCCGTCCTGCAGGAGGCCGAACGCTCGGGCGAGGATTCCGCCTGGGCAATCGGCCGCTGGGCTTCCGAGAGAGTACGTGTCGGTATCGAGGCCAGCCTCGAGCACCTGGGATGCCATTTCGACGTCTGGCGCTCGGAGAGCACGCTCCACAACGACGGCTGGGTTGGCAAGGCGATCGAGGGGCTCCGCGTGGCCGGCGACGTCTACGAGGAGGACGGCGCCGTCATCTTCCGATCGACCAGGTACGGCGACGACAAGGACCGGGTGATCCTGCGCTCCACCGACGACGCGGCGCCGACGTACTTCGCCGCCGACATCGGCTATCTCGTCGAGAAGTTCAGCCGCGGCTACCAGCGCATCGTCTTCATCTGGGGCGAGGACCATCACGGCTACGTGGCCCGAGTCAAGGCCGCGGCTCAGTCGCTCGGCTTCGACCGCGACCACGTCCAGATGATCCTCACCGCCTGGGTGCGCTTCGTTCGGGACGGCAAGGAAGTCCCCATGTCGAAGCGCTCGGGCGAGTTCATCACCCTGGACGAGCTACTCGGCGAGATCGGCGTCGACGCCGCCCGCTGGTTCTTTGCCTCGCGCGCGGCGTCCAGCGGGATCGACTTCGACATCGAGCTGGCCAAGAAGCAGTCGAGCGAGAACCCGGTCTACTACGTCCANNGCCCGCCAGATCGTGCGCCTGCCCGAGGTCGTGGAGGACGCGGCCGCGAGCGAGGAGACACACGGCATCACGACCTACGCCACGGAGCTGGCGACCACGTTCCACGCGTTCTACCGCGACGCCAGGGTTGTGGACCCGGACGAGCCGGAACGCTCGGCGGCACGCCTCGCCCTCGTGGCAGCCACTAAGACGACGCTCGCCAACGCCCTGGGCTTGCTGGGGATCTCCGCCCCCGAGTTGATGTAGGCGGGCCCTAGAGGGGCGGCCGGCAGGGCGCGAAGGCTTCCAGCGCGGTCACGTTCGAGGCCACGTACAAGGCCACCCCGCTTGCGTCGGCGCACACGATCGCCGGACCCGGCAGCTGTCCCGTCTTCGAGGTCGCCGCACTCTGGAATGCCGCCTTGCCGGCGGCGGTACGCCAGGAGGTGCGCAGGACGACGGCCCACGTGCCGTTGGGGCCTTCGTACAAGCCGACCCGGTCGCCGCCCCAGTCGGACGTGGCCGCAGCGGCCGCCCGGGATTGGGCGGCTGAAGGCGTCTCGCCTTCGAGCCATATCCGAAGCTCCAGCTCACCCAGCGTGTCCTGCATCGTCAGCTTCCAGCCCGTCAGGGATGCCGGGATCGCCGGGACCGTCACCTCCACCGGCTTGACGTGCGCGGTGTACAGGTCCGGGTGCAGGATCTGCGAGGTCGAGTTGGGCAGATTGGCGTACAGGGCGTTGACGGCTTCCCATCCGCCCGCGTGGTAGATGCTCTGGACGAAGCTGAGGCCGGCCTCGTACGGGAACGTCAGTGTCTCGCTCAGGATCCGCGGTGCCTTTGCCAGCTGGTCCGCTTGGGGCCCGATCAGAGACTCGCCGGCGACCTGCGCCATCTCGATCACCGACATGTGCTTGATCATCCATTGGCTCATCAGTTCGGTCGCGTCGCCCTCGGGGACCGCGAGGCGAGCCAGGTCGCGGTCGCTCTGGTCGGGCGCGTCGAGGGCCAGTTTGTCGAGCCCAAAGTTCTGATCCTGCAGGGCGTGGGTGTATTCGTGCGAGAAGGTGAGCTTCTCCATGCCACCCACACCACCCGATTCGGAGAGCACGTACAGGCCCTTCGAGTCGGTGTCGTAGAAACCGATCACCTGGCCGGCCTGGAGATCGATCTCCATCTGTTCCAGCGATGAGCCCTCCGGCAACAGCCCGAGATGGATGAAGAGCCTGCTCTGGTTCGCCATCGCCTGGTGGTCGGTCTGGGCCGCGTTCGCTCTCGTGAGCCAGTCTCGGACACCCTGCGAGTCGAGCAGGACGGGCGTGACCGGACTCTTGGCCGTGAGACCGCGGAGCGCCTGGACCTGGGTCTCGATCTGAGCGTAGACCGCAAGGTCGGCTGGATTGGGCGATCCGCCCGACGGAGCCGCGGTACTGGACGCGGACGGCGGCGAAGTGGCGGTCCCGATTGCCGGTGACGATCGCGCCGGCCATCCGTTGGCCGGGCCGCACGCGGCCAGAAGGAAGGCCAGGGCCACGAGCAAGGAGGGGCGACCGCGGACGTTCACACGCACATTCTGCCAGGCCCCGGGTAGTGGCGCGGTCGCGCGTGTCGGCCGTCGGAGATCACCGCCGCGCAGGCGCCGCGGACGAGCCGCCAGCCTCGTTCCCCCCATCGGATCACTTGGTTGCGGTTTCTTAATGAACTAGCTTGTTCCGCGTTCACGATGAACGGCTACCGTACGTATAGGAACACGGGAAGATAATCCTGAACGTTCCATCCTCCCTCCCTCCGACCGGAGGTGCCGATTGGGCAGGCGCCTCCGGTCCTCTTTTTGCGGCGCAGCGTGGGGACCGCGAACGGGAGGTGCGGCCAGATGGGCGGCGATGGATGAGCCGCGTGATAAGCGGCGCCTTCGTCACCTGTGCAAGAATCCATTCATGGAACTCACCTGGTACGGGCGGACCTGCGTCCGCATGCGCGGCAAGGAAGCGGTCGTCGTGGCCGATGCCTATCAATCGATCGTGGGTCCTACGGGACGCGGCATCACCGGCGACATCGTCACCTACAGTCACCCGGACGACGCGCCCCACCCAAGAGCCAAGGGCCACGTTTCGCGCGACGGCTCGACTCTGCTCCCGAGCAGCCTCGAGGAGGCGTTCTGCCTCGATGGGCCGGGCGAGTACGAAGTGAAGGACGTCCTGATCACCGGCGTGAAGACCTTCCGCGACGAGAACCGCGGCGACGAGCGCGGGCGGAACGTGGCTTTCATCGTGGAACTCGACGGCGTCCACGTGATCCACCTCGGCGACATCGGCCACCTCCTGACCGAGGACAAGCTGACCGACATCGGTCCGGTCGATGTGGCCTGCATCCCCGTCGGAGGCACGCTTTCCGCCACCAGGGCAGCCGAGCTCGTGGCCCAGCTCGACGTCAAGGTGGTCGTGCCGCTGCCGGTCTGCGAAGACGACGATTCGGCCGAGGCCCTGGACAAGTTCCTCCATGAGATGGGGGTCTCTGCGGCTCCGGTGCCGCAGTCGAAGCTGGCTCTCATGCCGTCCACGCTCCCAGCCGAAGTCACGACCGTGCTCCTGGAGCAGCGCGGCAAGGTCTAGGCTTCGGACTCGGGCAGAGGGAAAGGGACAGAGAGCTGCCGGCCTTGCACAGGCGGCGGATCGAGACTCACTTTGCCGACTCAGGCGCGCGACAGGACCGTGGCGCCGCGCTTGATAACCGTCTGGATTCGATTCGAACCGAGCCAGTAGGGGATCTGCTCGAGCGTGGGTACGTCCCAGATGACCAGGTCCGCCTGCTTGCCCGGTTCGATCGAGCCGATCTCGGAGTCGAGCCCCAGTGAGTGGGCCGCGTTGATCGTGACCGCGGCCAGGGCCTCCGCTGGCGTCAGGCCCATCTCCACGCAGGCGATGGACATCACGAGCGGCAGGCTCACTGTCGGGCTCGTGCCGGGGTTGAGGTCCGTGGCGAGAGCGACGGGGATGCCGGCGTCGACGAAGCGGCGCGCCGGGGCGAAGTGGTGCTGACCGAGGAACCAGCTCGTGGCGGGAAGCAGCGTGGCAACCACCGGATGCCCCGAGTCGGCGACCCGAGCCAGAGCCGCGATTCCATCCTCGGACACTGCCGCGAGATGGTCGGCCGAAAGGCAGCCCATCTCCGCCGCCAGCTCCGCCCCGCCCGATGGAGCCAGTTCGTCGGCGTGGATGCGGCGCGCCATGCCGTGGCCGGCGGCTGCCCGCAGGATCAGGCTCGTCTGGCGGGCGTCGAAGACTCCCGTTTCGCAGAAGACGTCGCAGAAGCGGGCTATCCCTTGCCGGGCGACCGCTGGGAGCTGGTCGTCGACGACGCTGGCGACGTAGGAGTCGGTGCCGTCGGGGCGGTCGCGATATTCGGCCGGGACGGCGTGAGCGCCCAGGAACGTCGGAACGAGCTGCACCGGCCCCTCACCACCCAGCCGGCCGATCACCTCGAGCAGCCGCAGCTCCGTCGCCACGTCCAGCCCATAGCCGGACTTGGCCTCCGCCGTGGTGGTGCCGTTTGCCAGCATCTCGGCCAGGCGGCGGCGCGCTCCGGCGAGTAGCTCCTCGTCCGAAGCGGCGCGCGTAGCCGCCACGGTGGAGAGAATCCCCCCGCCGGCGGCGAGGATCTCCAGGTAGCCCGCGCCGTGGGTCCGCATCTGCCACTCGGCCTCGCGCGTGCCGGCGAATACGAGGTGTGTATGAGCGTCGATGAGACCGGGCGTGATCAGTCCACCGGCCGCGTCCAGACGGTCGAAGGCCTCGAGCGGGTAGCCGTCGGCCGCGATCTGGCGGTGGACGTCGTCGCGCGACCCGACGGCCAGGATCCGGCTCCGCCACGCGGCCACGGCGAGGCCGGTGCCGGTCAGCGCGGCGGCGTCGGCCTGGGCGGTTCCGTGGCGCAGGCCACCCGCCAGAGTGGCAACCGACCCGGCGCCCTCGATGAGGAGGCCCGGCATGTCGTCGCGGGCCGCGGCCGTCTCTCGCGTCACGCTCTCACCCTCCCCGGGCCGCTTGGAGCCGCAGCTCCAGCGCTTGCAGCGGCGAGAAGTCGCGCAGCTTGAGAAATCGCGCCGCGCCCGCCAGTCGCTCGGACTGGGGAAGCTCCTCCGAGACGCCGCTGTGGTCGGCTACGTCCAGGAGTGCCTCCAGCGGAGCGAGCCCTATCAGCTCGGACTCGAGCAGGTGGACGCCATCTCCGGCGGCCTCCGCCCGGACCGATTCCCAGGCGAGCCAGAGCGGGGTCGTCCGGTAGTCGAGCAGGTTCATCGACACCTGCGCCCGGCCGATCTCCTCGATCCAGAAGCCCTTCGCCTGCACCCGGGGCAAACCGCCGCTCGACTCCCTGATCCGGCGCGCGATCCGCTTGGCCAGCTCGACGTCGCTGCTGTCGAGGTTGATGTTGTAGGCGATCAGGAACGGGCGGGCGCCAACGGCCATGGCCCCGGCCGTGGCATGGAGCCGGGTCGGACCGAAATCGGGCTCCCGGCCCGGTTCGCCGATTTGCGCCTTGAGGCCCTCATACTGGCCCCGCCGAACGTCCGCCAGGCGCCGCCGCGACGGCGACGTCGCCGCTTCGCCGAACAGGTAGACGGGGATGCCGAACCGATCGGCCACCGTGGCTCCGAAAGTCCGCGCCAACTCGATGCAGTCGGCCATCGTGGCCCCGGCTAGAGGCACGAAAGGGACTACGTCGACGGCTCCGATGCGCGGGTGTTCGCCTGCCTGGTTCTCCATGTCGATCTCGGCCACGGCCACGGCTACCGTCCGCTCCAGGGCCTCCAGGATCGGGGCCGTCTCGCCGGCCAGGGTCAGGACAGTCCGGTTGTGGCTCGCGTCGCTGGTTCGGTCGAGCAGGTGGGCGCCGGGCACGCTCTCGACGGTCGAGACCAGCCTGTCCACCACATCGAGCCGCCGGCCCTCGCTGAAGTTGGGGACCGATTCGACGAGCTTGGTCACGCTTCCTCCGTCTGCCTTGTCGCCCTTGGCTCCGCGGCGCCGACTTCCGTATCGTGGCACACGGGCAATGCGACGGGTCGCCTAATGCCCGATCCGATCGCCGCGGATAGCATGCCGCGAATGAAGGAACAGGTATGGCCTCGCTAGCCCGACCGTCCGTGTGGCGGCACCGAGATTTCGTGAAGCTCTGGTCCGCGGCGACCGTGTCGGTGCTCGGCAGCCAGGTGACGGTGATCGCCCTGCCATACATCGCCCTGACCATGCTCGGGGCGAGCGTCCTGCAGGTCTCGGCTCTCGCGGCCGTCGAGATGCTGCCGTTCCTCCTGTTCACCCTGCCTGCCGGCGCGTGGCTGGATCGCACCCGACGGCGCCCCGTGCTGATCGCCGCCGACATCGGCCGGGGGGTGGTCCTCCTGTCCGTTCCCGTGGCGTACGCGCTCGACGCGCTGAGCCTGTGGCAGCTCTACGCCGTCGCCTTCGCAACCGGGACGTTGACGGCCTTCTTCGATGTGGCCGACCAGTCGTACCTGCCGGAGATCCTGGACCGCGACGCCCTGGTCGACGGCAACGCCAACCTGCAGATCAGCGCCTCGGTGGCGCAGATCGGCGGCCCGGTCCTCGGCGGAAACCTGATTGCCATCGCGACCGCGCCGTTCGCGATCGCTTTCGACGCCCTGAGCTTCTTCGTCTCCGGCGGGTTTCTGAGTTCCATCCGCCGGCGCGACGAGAAGCCAGGGCGGCGCCTCGACGCAGACGGCCGCCCGACTTCGATACGCAGCGACATAGCCGAAGGGCTCAGGTATGTCCTGGGACACCGCTACCTGCGGCCGATCGCTGCCTGCACCGGCACGTCGAACCTGTTCTCGGCTGCCCTGTTCGGCATCTTCCCCGTCCTGATCTGGGATGAGCTGCGGCTGCCGCCCGCGTTCTTCGGGACCGTGATTGGACTGGCCAGCTTAGGCTTCCTGGTCGGTGCCGCTCTCTCGAGCCGGCTGCCCCGGGCCATCGGCCTGGGTCGCACGATCGTGATCTCGGCCGCGCTCAGCTCTCCGGCAATGCTGCTCGTGGCACTCACGCCCGCGGCGCTCGACTGGGCCGCCGTGACCCTCTTCGTCGGCTGGTTCTTCACCGGTCTCACCCAGGTGGTCTACAACGTGGCCCAGGTCAGCCTGCGTCAGGCAATCACGCCGCTCGACATGCAGAGCCGGATGAACGCGACGATGAGGTTCATCGTCTGGGGCACGATCCCGATCGGCTCGCTGATGGGCGGCGTCATGGCCTCGGTCATGCCGGTGAGGTCGGCCCTGATCGTCGCCGCGTTGGCCACGTTCGCGTCGGTGCTGCCGGTGCTGATATCACCGGTCAGATCGCTGCGCGAGATACCGCGGGAAGCCGGCCCGACTCGCGGCCAGGCTGCCGCGGGCTGACGCGGCGCTGCCGGCGCGGCTGCGGCCCCTCGGCTGTATCCCGGCTACTCGGTCTGCCCGGTCTACTCGGTCTGCTCGCGGCGCGCTCCCGCGGCCCGGTCCCAGACGCTGTGGTCCATCCGTTCGTTGGCGACGAGCCAGAGCGAGCCGATCGGGCCGAAGCTCATCGTGCCGATGCCGAGCATCTCGACGCCCGGGGCGAAGCCGTGGATTTCCGCGACCACGTTCCCATGCAGCGGGTAGCCACCCGACAGCCGCTCGGGCTCAAGCACCGTGGCCTTCGGTATCAGCGACAGCTCCTCCGGGGCGCGGGGCATCTCTTCGTCCGGGTCGTTCTTGGAGTAGGGTTGGATCATCAGCGCGCCCGCTTCCCACCTCATCAGGAACCGCTCGATGGTGTCGCCGATGACGGAGACCCCTTCCGGAGTCGCGATGGCCGCGAAGTCGAGCCCTTGGTCGTCCGAGAGAAAACCCAGCGCGGTCTGGTCCAGCAGCTTGGCAATCGCGGCCGTGGCGGTCAGCCACGGAGCCTGTTCGAAGGGCTGTTCCTCACTACCGAGCACGCGCAGGGCGTCGACGTAGCTCGGCGCGAGAGGTCTGGCGGCGCGGATCGCGGCGCGATCCCCCGGCTTGAGCGCCGGCAGGTCCAGGTCGAGAAGCCACAGCTCGCGACCGACCATTTCGAAGAGCTTGTAGCCGTGCCGGCGCTGCAACTCCGGCAGGGCGGCCTCGCTCGGCCTCTGCTTCAGCAGCACTCCCTGGATTCTGTGCGCCACAGGGTTCTTCCCCTCACAGAGGTAGTAATGGACCAGAGCGTAACCGGCCGTGGCCTAGCTTGTTGAGTCCTCAGGATCGAGCATAGGGAGTCTAATGCCTCGCTCCCGGGCGACCTCGATAGCACTTTCGTACCCGGCATCGGCATGACGCATCACGCCCGTGCCCGGATCTGTGGTGAGCACCCGCTCCAGCTTCTGCGCCGCAAGGTCCGTGCCGTCGGCGACGACCACCATCCCTGCGTGCTGTGAGTAGCCGATCCCCGTCCCGCCGCCGTGGTGGATCGACACCCAGCTGGCACCGGCCGCGGTATTCACCAGGGCGTTGAGAAGCGGCCAATCGGCGATCGCGTCGGACCCGTCGCGCATCGACTCCGTCTCGCGGTTGGGCGAGGCCACCGAGCCCGAGTCGAGATGGTCGCGGCCGATGACGATCGGGGCGGCGACGGCGCCCGACCGAACCAGCTCGTTGAACGCCAGCCCCGCTCGAGCTCTCTCGCCGTAGCCGAGCCAGCAGATGCGGGCCGGCAGGCCCTGGAACGGCACCCGGGCCTCGGCCATCTCGATCCATCGCCGCAGCGACGCGTTGTCGGGGAACAGCTCCAGGATGGTTCGGTCCGTGGTGCGGATGTCGTCTGGATCGCCGGAGAGCGCGGCCCAGCGGAACGGCCCCTTGCCCTCGCAGAAGAGCGGCCGGATGAAGGCGGGCACGAAGCCCGGGAAGTCGAACGCGTTGGCCACGCCGGCGGCTTGAGCCTGGGCGCGGATGTTGTTGCCGTAGTCGAAGGTCACGGAGCCGGCGGCCCGGAAGGCCAGCATCGCCCGGACGTGGTCGGCCATGGAGGACATAGCGCGGCGTACGTACTCGTCCGGGTCCCGGCTCCGCAGGTCGGCCGCGCCGGCCACCGATACCCCCGCCGGAACGTAGCCGTTCAGGGCGTCGTGGGCGGAGGTCTGGTCCGTGACGATGTCGAATCGCTCGCCCCGCCGGACCAGGTCGGGCTCGAGTTCCGCGGCGTTGCCGACCAGCGCGATCGACTCCGCACGCCCGGCGGCCGCAGCCTCACGCGCCCAGCGGAGGGCCTCGTCCGGCGCGTGCGTGAGCCGGTCCACGTACCCGATCTCCAGACGCCGCGCCGCCCGAGCTTCGTCCACCTCGATCACCAGGGCCACGCCGCCGTTCATCGTGACGGCCAACGGCTGAGCGCCGCCCATCCCGCCCAGGCCCGCCGTGAGCGTGACGCGCCCGTGGAGCGACCCGCCGAAGTGCTGGCGAGCGAGCTCCGCGAATGTCTCGTAGGTGCCTTGCAGGATCCCCTGCGTCCCGATGTAGATCCACGATCCGGCGGTCATCTGGCCGTACATCGTCAGGCCGGCCCGCTCGAGCTCCCGGAACGTCTCCCAATTCGCCCACTTGCCCACCAGATTCGAGTTGGCGATCAGGACACGCGGCGCCCATTCATGCGTTCGGAATACCCCAACCGGCTTGCCCGACTGCACGAGCAACGTCTCGTCGTTCTCCAGGCGGCGCAGCTCGCGAACGATCGCGTCGAAGGCGGCCCAGCTTCGGGCGGCTCGGCCGGTGCCGCCGTAGACCACGAGATCCTGAGGGCGTTCCGCCACATCCGGATCCAGGTTGTTCATGAGCATGCGCAGGGCGGCCTCCTGGGCCCATCCCTTGCAGCTTCGCGCGGGACCGCGAGGTGCGCGGACGGTCCGGGGTCCCGGCCTGGCGGCGCTCGTCTCGATCGCCATCGAAACCTCCGAAGAACTGCCCGAGCCTCGCTCGGGCGTCACGACTGCAGTGTGCGCCGGTTCGGGCGAGGCGTCATGCGGCAGGTCGGGCGGGCACCAACGATCTAGTGCAGGCTCTCGATGAGCTTGCGGCCGAGGTCTCGAGGACCCAAGCCGTACATCGACAAGAGCAGTCCGTCCCCCAGCGAGAGCGTGTACACGATCGGGCCGCCTTTGCACGTCGAGACGTCGACGAGCCTGTCGTTGATGGTCGGCTGGCTGGAGCCCGAGACGCCGTCTGCCTGCGAGCACGCGCCGGTCGCGTACTCCTCCACCCAGGCCGTGTAGAAGTCCGCGTTGTTCTGCTTGTCCGGCTTGAGGCGGCCGATCGCCACGTATAGCCAATCGGGATCTCCAAGACTGCCGATCGATGCGGCCGCATAGCCGTCGAACGAGTTGGCCAGGTCGGCGTCGCCCAGCACCTGCGTCTCGATGCCCGGGTTCTCCACGAGGGCCAGCGCCCCAACCGAGGCCGGCAGTTTGCCCATGAGGCTCGGGTCGATCCGCAGGCCGTAACGGCCGACCGTCCCGCTCGGCCAGACCGTGGGGCCGATGGGAACGGCCGTGTATTTCGGAGGCGCGACCGTGGGCGGATTGATCCCGCAAGCGGCGACGCAGACCACGACGGCCGCGAGCAGGGCAGCTGCGGAGCGACGGGCCGTGGCGGCGCGTGGGGCGCCGCGCGACTCAGAGCTCACGGCGGAGGACCGGGTATCGCTCGTCATCTACGGCCAGGCGGAAGCCTGCCTTGATCCAGAACTCGGGCCGTGCCGCCGGCGTCGAGTCTTCCTTGGCCCGCACCTCCGGATATGCCTCCACGGCTGCGAAACCCCGGCCGGCGAGATCCCCGCAAACCTCCTCGACGAGGCGCAGGGCATGCCCTCCACGCCGCGCCGCCGGCGTCGTGGCGATGCATGTGATTACCGCCGGAAGGGGCGCGTCCGGGAGCTGTGGGTAGAGTTCGCGGAGCCGCAGTGCCCGCGGATATGCGGACAGTGGCCCGAACTGGCAGTAGGCGACGGCATCGCCGTCGGCCAGGAGCAGCTTGGCATAGCTACCGAAGACGGCCAGGCCACGACCGAGGAGATGCAGCTTGCGGGGCGCCTCGGCTGCGATGGCCGGGCGGGCCAGCCGCTGCGGCACGAACGGGTTGTCGTCGGGCGGCCCACCCAGATCGTCGAGGAAGGGGTTACGGGCCGCGACTTTCGGAGGCGGGGCGAACGGATTGGCCGAAGTCCGGGGTGGCGGGGCGAAGGGATTCGCATCGGGTCCGGGTGGCGGCGCGAAAGGATTGCCGGCGGCCGCGCCGGAGGCAGCGGTCGAACCGGCGGTCGAGTCGGCCCTGGACGGCAGCCAGCCCGGCCTGCCGGCCTTCGAGCCCCGATCAGCGTCCTCCCAGTAGTCGCAGGTGCGGTGGTCGAACGATGGATCCGCGCAGGGCGGAATCATTCCAAAGCGGGCTTCGTCCGTGACGTCGACTATCTCGATGCGTGCCATGGACTCCAACTTTACGGCACTGCGGCTGCTCGGGGCGAACCGGGTGCCGGCTCTGGGCCGCCAGCCGGGCATCGGCTGGCGCCGCGTCCCAGTAGACTCGACGTCGCGATGACCCCGTCCATTCGATCCGAAGGCACTTCCTCCGGCGGCCCGCGCTGGCGACGAGCGCTGACGCGAGGTATCACCCGCAACGTCGTGGCGCTGGGTTTCGTGAGCCTCTTCACGGACATCTCGAGCGAGATGCTCGTCTACGTCATTCCGCTCTTCCTCGCCAACGTGCTGCTGGCGCCGACCGCGGTGATCGGCCTGATCGAGGGTGTGGCCGAAAGCACGGCCTCTCTCCTCAAGCTGATCAGCGGCGCGCTCTCGGACCGGCTCTCACGACGGCGATTGCTGGTCGGGATCGGCTACACCACGTCCGTTGCGTCGAAGGGTTTGTATCTGCTGGCCACCGTCTGGCCGGTGGTCCTGCTGGGCCGGGTCGGCGATCGGTTCGGCAAGGGAATTCGAACCTCACCTCGGGACGCACTGATCGCCGATTCGACCGCCCCGGAGCATCGCGGAGTGGCGTACGGCTTCCATCGGGCAATGGACACGACGGGCGCCCTCGGCGGCGTGCTCGTGGCGGCCGCGGTCATCTGGGCAGTCGAGGGCAACGCGACTCGCCTCACCGCCGACGCGTTCCGAATCCTCGTGCTGCTGGCGCTGATCCCGGGCATTCTTGCGGTGGCCACGATCGTGGTGGGGGTCCGAGACGTACAGGGCATTCCGACCGCCGGGGAGGGGACCGCGGCCGCCAAGGCAGATGCGCCCGCGGCAGCCGAACCAGCGCCCATCTCCGCCGGCGAGCTCGTCCACCGCATTGTCGGCAGCGTCGCCGAGTGGCGCCGCTTCCCCAGGCCGTTCTGGTTCTTCATCGCGGCCAACACCCTCTTCACACTCGGCAACTCGAGCGATGCGTTCCTGGCCCTGCGGTCGCAGAACCTTGGGCTGTCGCTGCTGGCCCTGCTGCTGGCGATCGCCGCGTTCAACGCGACCAACGCGATCGTGGCGTGGCCGGCCGGAGCGCTCTCGGATCGAATCGGTCGTCGCGGCCTCATCGCCCTGGCCTGGATCATCTACGCCGCGTGCTACGCCGGCTTCGCCCTGGCGACCTCCGCCATCTGGGTGGCGCCGTTGTGGATCGCCTACGGGACCTACTACGCCCTGAGCGAGGGCGTCGGCAAGGCGATCGTAGCCGACCTGGCGCCGGGCGAGCTTCGCGCCACCGCCTTCGGCATCCTCAACGCGGTCCAGGGGACGATGATCCTTCCGGCATCGGTGATCGCGGGTGTGCTGTGGAGCGCGGTCGCTCCGCCAGCGCCCTTCTGGTTCGGGGCGGCGTGCGCGGCCGCCGCCACGGTACTTCTACTGGCCACGGTCCGGCTCCCCGCCAGAGAGAAGTAGCGGGCGTTAGCGCGGCCCGATCTACATCGTCGCGGCGCCGTCCACGGTCTCACCGGTACCGGCGTCCAGCCAGACCATGCTCGCGCGGGATTCGTCGTTGTCCTTCCGCGTGTAGTCGATCCGCCAGCAGAGCTGGAGCCGCGCACCTGGCGTCAACGCGGGAGCATGCCACTCGAGCTTGGCGGCGCAGGTTTCGACGAGTCCGTTGGGCCCTCCGGAGCTGTTCCGACAGAAGGGAGTCTTCGCCAGTGCCGCGGCCTCCGAGATCGTGCTGGCCGGTGCGGGAGCGACCGGCGTCTCGGTATACAGATACGAGACGAAGGCGCCGTCGGGGTCCATTACCACTCTGGTGCCGTCGCTCGGCACCGGCACGCCGCCCACGTCCCGATTCCACAGCGCTTCCCAATATGGTCCCGCGGCCTGGTAGGCGAGGCTATCTGGCGCCCCGAGCGCGATGCCGAGACGCGTCAGGTAGTCCACGACCCGCAGGCGGGCCTCGGCTTCGGAGACGGCCTTGCCTGGAGCCGGCGTGGCGGAGGAGCGGACACTGACTACGTTCAGCAGGCGTCCTGCCGCATCCCACCGGACGAGCCAGTCGCCGATGTTGACCCAAGTCCAGGCTCGCTGTCGGGCCCTGAGGACCGCACCGAAACGGCGGCGTCCGCGGCGGTCGAGCCTCCCAGCGCTCCGATGAGTCCGATCGCGCGGTTCACAAGGGCGGCGTCGGCGGACGAAACCGTCGGCCCGGGAGTCGGCGGCGGAGTGGGTTCGGGCGTGAAGGACGGCACCGTGGCCGCGGTCGCTAGCGGGCTACCCACCCGATTCGCCGGAGAGCCGGTGCGTGGGGCTGTCTGTTGAGCGGCGGCGCAGCCGCCGAACAGCCACGCCAAGACCATAACCAGCAGAACATGACCAACCCGATTGCGCCCCATGTCGACACCTGTTCGAATTGACCGGTCCGTGACGCCGGGAGCCGGTTCCAAGTTACACGCCGAGCCGCATGGATGGCGCGCCCGCGCGCATAAGGGGCGCCCACCCATGCCGCCGAGACGGCGGGGTGGGGAGCATCGATGACCACCCTGCGGAACTGGCGCTTCGTGCTGTTCCCCCCTGCGCGACCGTCCACGAGGAGGATGGGCGAAGCGGTAACGTGAAGGTCGAGACGCCCAACCGGCGGGGAAGTGGCCGGAAAGGGGGTACGTCCGTCATTCGGCCGCGGGGAAGGCCGCGCACACGAGAGGTGAAGCATGGGGCCACTTGACGTCCGCATCGAGGCCGCGCTGAGGGCCTACGACGAGGACTGTCGGTGGGACTTGATCGATGGCATCGTGGGCGAGTGTCCCGATGACGTCGTCGAGGCGGCCACGAATCTTCTTCGCGGCGAGAGTGAGCGCTCGCGGACGCTCGGCGCCGACATCCTGGGTCGCCTGGTGGGGACTGAGCCCGAAACCCGAACCGTCGTCCTCGAAGCGCTACTCCAGGCACTCGGCCCCGAGAAGGCGGCGGCTCCCCTGGCCTCCATCGTTGCAGCGATCGGGCACGTCGGCGATGCAGGGGCTCTCGGCCGGGTCTTTCCGCTGGCCGTGAATGAGAGCGCGGAGGTGAGGCTTGCGGTCGCCTTTGCGGTGGCCACGATGAGTCCCCAGCCTCTTTCCCCGGAGGCTCGGGCGGCGCTGATCAGCCTCTCTCGCGACGCCAATCCAGAGGTCCGCGATTGGGCCACGTTCGGTCTCGGGACGCTCTCCGACGCCGATGGCCCGGACGTGCGGGCGGCCCTGCTGGCACGGGCCGAGGACGCCTACCGCCAGACTCGAGCGGAGGCTCTCTTCGGTCTGGCGGTCCGGCGGGAGACACGGGCGGTGCCACACCTGATCCGTGCGCTGGAGTCGCTCACGGCTGACGGTCTCGAGGTGGACGCGGCCGCGGCCTTCGCGGATCCGCGCCTGTTGCCGGCGCTGTGGGCTCTGCAGCGGGCGGGGGGAACGGACGAAGACCGCCTGCGCCGGGCAATCGACCGCTGCTCCGGGCGAGACCGCCCCTCTCTGCCCTCCTAGCCGGCCGTCGTCGCCAGGTCGACCAGGGCCCCGTCGCGGACCAGTGTGAAGGCAGCCTCGATGTCGGCCGTCTGGAGGCGATCGCGATCCAGATGGGCAACGACCGATCGAATCCGAGCGTGTGCCTCCGCGACCCCGGCGCCCGGGCGAACCTGCCGCCCCTCGGCCAGGCTTTGCGCCAACCGGAGATCGAGGGCCTGGGCGGCGACCAGCAGTTCCATCGCGAGGATTCGCTGGACGTTCGTGACCACCGCCATCGCATGTCGGGCGGCGACCGAGCCCATCGAGACGTGATCCTCCTGGTTGGCCGAGGTGGGAATCGAGTCGGCGCTGGCCGGATGGGCCAGCACTTTGTTCTCCGACGCCAGGGCCGCTGCCGTGTACTGAAGGAGCATCATCCCCGACTCGAGGCCGCTGCCGTGCGAGAGGAACGGCGGCAGGCCGCCGTTGAGGCGCGGATCGACGAGAAGTGCGATCCGCCGCTCGGAGATCGCGCCGAGCTCGGAGATCGCGAGCTTGGCGAAGTCCAGGGCGATCGCCACCGGCTCGCCGTGGAAGTTCCCGCCGCTGATCACGAGTCCACCGCCGGTCGCCGCGGCCGTGGCGTCGGCTACTCCGCCCTGGGGGAATATCAGGGGATTGTCCGTGGCCGAGTTCAGCTCGATGTCCAGGACGCCGCTCAGGTACTCCAGGGCATCGCGGACGGCGCCGTGGACCTGCGGCACGCAGCGCACCGAGTAGGCGTCCTGGACCTTGTGGACCGAGGCATGGTGGCTGGTCATGAGCGTGGAGTCGCGCAGCAGCCAGCGCATCTCCGCGGCGACGGCGATCTGGCCGGGGTGCGGACGGGCCAGCTGGTAGGCGGCCGCGTATGCCACGTCAGTGCCCAGCAGCGCTTCGCAGCTCAGCGCCGCGGCCACGCTCGCCGTGTAGGCGAGTCGGGCGGCGTCGGCGGAGACGAGCGCCCCGATCGCCGACATCATCTGCGTGCCGTTGAGCAGCGCAAGACCCTCCTTGGCCCGCAGCTCCAGCGGCTCGATGCCGGCAGCCTCGAGAGCGTCCGCGGCATCCTGGATCCGACCGCCCACCTCCACCGGTCCTCGACCGGTCAGCGGCAGGGCCAGATGGGCCAGCGGCGCCAGGTCCCCTGACGCTCCGACGGATCCCTGGGATGGCACGACCGGGTGGATGCCGAGACGAAGCAGGTCACAGATGCGGTCTGCAATCTCGGGTCGACAACCGGAGTGACCCAGGGCCAGCGTGTTGGCTCGCAAGAGCAGCATCGCCCGGACCACGTCGCGCGGCAGGGGATCGCCCACGCCTACGGCATGGGACACCAGCAAGTTCTCCTGGAGTCGGGCCGAGTCGGCCGGGTCGATGAAGGTCGTAGCCAGGTCCCCGAATCCGGTGGTCACGCCGTAGACGATCTCCCCCGCCGCGACCAGGCGCTCCACAACCTCACGCGCCTCGATCATCCGGGCCCGCGCATCGTCGCCCAGCCTGACGGGCTGCCCGCGCCGCGCCACCGCTTCCACGTCGGCGATGGAGAGGTCCGCGCCGGTCAGGACGATCTCCGCCTCGGCGGGCAGTGGCTGGCGGAGCCGCTGCGACTCGGGCAGATGCCGGTGCGATCCGCGCCCCGCAGGCGCAAGGTCGGGGGACCCGGGCGTGTCGCTCACGGCATGAGGATAGCGGGCCGCGCCGAATGCGGCCGCCAGGCCGCGCGTCCGTGGCGCCGCAGCCGCGAGACGTGCCTCCGTGGCGCTGCGGCGGGCGCAGCCCCGACGCCTCGGGTATCCTGCGCAGAGCCTGCGCGCGGCACGATCCGCCCTGGCGTCCTACCCAAGCTAAGAGGCTCTCGTGTTCGCCATCATCGACACGGCCGTCATTCCGTTCCTGAACAGCCTCTATGGCGCCGTCGGCTATCTGGGCGTATTCATCGCCATGGTCATCGAGTCGACGCTGCTGCCACTACCCTCCGAGCTGATCCTTCCCTACGCCGGCTTCCTGGTGGTAGACCCCAATGCTGTCGAGCCGCTCACCCACGGCCCGTGGAACTTCTGGGTCGTCGTCGTCATCGGGACGGCCGCGAACACAACCGGCTCGATCTTCGGGTATTACCTGGGCGCCAAGCTCGGCCGACCGTTTCTCGATCGGTGGGGCCGGTTCTTCCTGATCCGGAAGCACGAGATCGACCAGGCCGAGACGTTCTTCGCTCGGTGGGGCTCGCCGACGGCGTTCTTCAGCCGCCTGCTGCCGGGCGTTCGCAGCGTCATCAGCTTCATCGCCGGCGTGGCTCACATGCCCGTCGGTCGGTTTATCGTCTATTCGACCCTGGGCGCCATCCCGTGGACCATCGCCCTGGTCTACGCAGGCACCGTCCTGGGCTCCAACTGGACTCAGATCCGGGATACGCTGCGGCCGTTCGACACGCTCATCCTGGTCGCATGCCTGGCCGCCGTCGTCGCGTTCGTCTGGTGGCGCCTCGGTCATCCGGGCGTCCGGAGAGGCCCGTCGGAGGCCCAGGGCTGAGGGCGGAGGGTGCTCCCGACGCGGGAACGCCGGACGAGCCGCGACGCGCCGAATCGGCCTCGCGTGCACCAACGGGCCATCCCGTGGCAGACTTAGGCCACAACCAGGGGGCGTCCAGGGTGGCCGCCGAAGCTACGGGTAAGGCAGATGCGCAGTAGACCAACTCGCGTCCAGTTGCAGGCGCTGAGCATCGACGAGAATGGACGGCGGGGAGCCGGCCCCAACGCTGGGACCGCGTGAGCACGGCTGGAGACCGCTCGAAGCCCCTCCGGGCAGCCGAGTCTGTCGGGGTCCGGCTCGGACCCATGGCCCATCCCGATCCGAAGGTTGCCCTGACCAGCCGGCGCATGGCTCACCGGACTCGTCGCGGGCCGCTGCAGATGCTGGCCGGCCTCTGGAGGACGATCGTCCCGGCGTCGTGGCGAGATCGATCCGGCGCGAATGAGCCGATGGCCGCGACCGACCCATCCGACTCTGCCCGCACGTCCGACTCAATCTCCGCGGCCGGCTCCGCGAGCCTCGTCAGTTCGGCTGGATCGTCGGAAGCAGGCGAGGTCGCGCGGCCTACCCGGAGGCACTCCGCCACCGCGACGGAGCGCGGCCGGACCTCCGGCGCCCGCGAGGATGGAGCGGCCGGCGGCCTCGGGCATTTGGGCAGGCGCTTCATACCGAGGGAACCGCATCGGCGCGAATTCGCGGCCGTGCTGGTCCTGGTTCTGGTCGCGTGCACCCTCTCCGCGAGCCTGCCGGGCGTTTGGGCTGCGCACCCCGGCTCGTCCGATCCGGGCGACCAGCCCGCCGCTTACCTCGACCCCTCGGCCGACCCGACGGCTTCCGCCTCGGACCCGATCGAGAGCTTCGAGCCGCTGCCCACGGACAACCCGACCTACACACCCCCCGCTGCATCGGGCGCTACCCCGAATAGACCCACGCCCGTACCCACGCCAACGCCCACCAAGGCGCCGAAACCAACCCCACGGAAGGTGTACACGTTCGTGGCCCTTGGCGATTCGCTGACGTCCGGTTACGCGGATCCCGGACCGTCCTGGCCGACTCGATTGGACACCCAGGATCCCTACCTGCGCCTGCTCCACAACGCCGGCGTTCCGGGCGACCTGACCGCCGATATGCGGAACCGCCTGAGTAGCGACGTGCTCGCCTACAAGCCGGACGTGCTGTTCGTCATGGGCGGCACGAACGACATCGGCCACTACGTCAGCACGGCGACGACGATCGCGAACCTGCGGGCGATCATCGTGGCGGCGAAGGCCAAGGGTATCACGGTGGTCATGATGACCATCCCGCCGGATTCGTACCCAGCCTGGGCCGGCCAGATCAACTCGCTCAACTCGCAGATAGTCCATCTCGCCAACAGCTACGTGCTAGCCGTCGTAGACGTCCACGCCGCGCTGTCGACATCCGACGGCATCTACGTCGGCAAGTTCACGGTGGACGGGGTCCACTTCAGCGCGCTGGGCGCCCAGACGGTGGCGAACACGGTCCAGGCCCGCGTCAAGCGATACGGCTGGTAGCGAGTCGGGACAAGGCGCGCCCTCGAGGGGTGCGCTCGACCGCGTTCGGTCTACGGAGTCCGGTCGACGGGGCGCGGTAGTTGCTGCGCCCCCGACCCCACGCTCTCGGGCAGCCGCCTGGTTGCGGGGAGGACCGCCAGGGCGATCAGGACGATGGCGATCGCTCCAAGGCAGGCAGAGACCGCGTACAGCCCGCGGATCGTGAGCCAGCTCGCGAGCACGCCGCCCAGCCCGGATCCGATGATCGACGACATGCTGAGCGTGACGCCGTTGAGGATCCCCTGGGCTGTGGCTGCCGTTCCTTTCGGCGCCTCGCGGGACACGAAGGCTATCCCGCCGATCAGCAGCAGGCCGTAGCCGGCGCCCTGCACCAACGAGAACCCGATGAGGAGCGATGGGTCGGTGACGATCACATTCGCCACCTGGCGGGCGACGAGAATCGCCATGCCCAGCACGATGAGGCGCTCCGTTCCGAAACGGCGCGCCAGCTGCGGGAAGAAGAGCATGAACGGGATCTCGAGCGCGGCGCCGAACGACCAGGCCCATCCGACCGCCTCGCTGGATCCGCCGAGTTGGCGGACGTAGATCGAGAAGAAAGCGAGCTGCGAGTAGACCGCGGTCCAGCCGGCCAGCGCGCCGATCAAGAACAGGGCGATGGGCCGATGGCTCAGGACACGGCCCGGCGCCCGTCGAAGACTGGCACCGCGCACACCCATCGACCGCCCCGGCAGCAGCGTGGACGCAAGACCGCCGAGCAGGACCATCGGGACGAACACGAGGAAGAGGGCGCCATAGCCGTCGGCGCGGACCAGAACGCCGATGATCGGGGCGGCGATCATGAAGCTGAACGATCCCCACATCCGAACGCGGGCGTAGCGGGTGCGATCCGAGCCGATCATGTCGAGCACCCGGACGTCCATCATCGGGGCCATGCCGGACATGCCGAACGCGAAGGCCGCGGCGGACACTACCAGCAGCGGCGACGCGCCGACGTTCGCGAGCCCCACGCCACCCGTACCCGCGAGGACGGCGGCGGCGGGAATGAACAAGCGTGCCGTGGGGAACCGGTCGTGGAGCATGCCCCACGTCGGCGCGCCGAAGAGGGCCACCGCCGAGGTGAACGCCGCGAGAGCGCCGATGCCCCCGAACCCGATGCCGAGGCTCTGGTAGTAAAGGGACAGGTAGGGCGCGTAGGCGGCGACCGACGCATACAGAATGACGTAGGCGATCGATGCGCGAGCCAATTCCAGATCACTTCCCTGCTTGGTCGTCCGCCCGTTCCGCTCCGCCCCTGCTCTGCAGTCTGCCACCTGGCGCCTCAGTACGCTGAGTGGCACGCATCCCGTGGCCGCCACCCGCCGCCGCGAGCTAGCCCCAGGGCGCCTCGCCGGGCGAGCGAAGGTGGCTGACGTCGTTGGCGAGGATCAGCTGGGCTCCGCCCGGGCCGTCCCCGTGCTCGTAGCGCAGGACCGTCAGGTTCGTGTTCCCCTGGACGAAGCGGAGCCGGTAGTCCCGCACGGGGATGCCGAGTGCGAGACACAGCAGGATGCGAATGAGAGTGCCGTGGGCGACGACCAGGACGCGGCGCTCGCCCTCGGACTCGGCCGGGCGGCCCGCCTCGGGTGAGCCTCGGTGGGTTGACGCCAACCCATTCGGGCCTGCCACTTCGGACGCAAGCAGATCGACTAGGAAGCTCAGCGCTCGTGCCGCTACCTCGTCGCCCGATTCTCCACCGGGCGTTGGCGTGGCAGCCGGATCGCGATCCCAGCGCTCCAGAAGCTCCGGATCGCGGGCCTCGATCTCCGCGTTTGTCAGGCCCTCCCAACGCCCGTAGTCGCGCTCGATCAGCCGGTCGTCCACTTCCACCGGCCGGCCTGTCGCGACGATCTGGGCCGTTTCCAGCGCGCGAAGCATCGGGCTGGAGAAGATGCGGTCGATTCGAACGCCGGCCAGCCGATGCGCCAGAGCCTCCGCCTGACGGCGGCCCTCCGGCCTCAGCGCTACGTCGAGCTGACTCCCAAGCCAGACGTCCTGGCCGGCGTCCGGGAGACCATGTCGGGTGAGCAGCAGGTTGAGCATGGCGCCCAGCCTAGAACAGGCCGACGATGTTCCCGTCCGCGTCGATGTCGATCGACTCGCCGGCCGGGTGCGAGGGCAGGCCCGGCATAGTGCGCATCTCGCCGAGCAAAGGCGTGATGAAGCCGGCTCCGGCAGATAGATGAACTTCGCGGATGGGAACCCGGAAGCCGGTGGGCCGGCCCTTCAAGGACGGATCGTGGCTCAGCGAGAGGTGAGTCTTCGCCATGCAGACCGGCAGCTTCCCGTAACCCAGCTCCTCGTACAGCTTCAAGGCCTTCGTGGCGGCCGGCAGCTCGTCAACGCCCCGGGCGCCGTAGATGCGCACCGCGATCGTCTCGATCTTCTCGCGGAGCGGGGCGTCGTCCGGGTAGAGGAACTGGAAGTCCGGCGCCCCAACCTGCGCCGCGGACCAGACGGCACGGGCCAGGTCCTCCGCGCCCGCTCCCCCGTCGGCGAAGTGGCGGCTGACGACGACCTCGCGCGCGCCCGCGGCCAGAGCCACTTCCCGAATCGCGGCAGCCTCCGCCTCCGTGTCGGTGGGGAAGTGGTTGATGGCCACGACCACCGGAACGTTGAAGACGCGCACGTTCTCGATCTGGGCGGCCAGGTTGGCCGAGCCGCGCCGGACCGCCTCCACGTTCTCTTCCTCGAGAGCCGGATCGAGCGGCTTGCCGGCCACGATCCGGCCGACGCCGCCGTGCATCTTGAGCGCCCTGACCGTCGCCACCATGACCGCCGCGTCCGGCCGCAGCCCGCTCTGGCGGCACTTGATGTCGAAGAACTTCTCGGCGCCCATGTCGGCACCGAAGCCGGCCTCGGTGCACGCGATCTCGCAAGTGGCCAGCGCCAGCCGATCGGCCAGGACGCTGTTGTTGCCGTGGGCGATGTTGGCGAACGGGCCGCAATGGACGAAGGCGGGCCCGCCCTCGAGGGTCTGCAGAAGGTTCGGCTTGATCGCGTCGAGCAGCAGGACCGTCATCGAGCCCGCGCACCGCAGGTCCTCGGCGGTGATGCGGCGGCCGTCGAAGGTGGTGGCGACGACCATTCGACCGAGTCGCGCCCGCAGGTCGTGGATGTCGGAGGCGAGCGCGAGAGCCGCCATCACCTCGCTGGCGACTGTGATCTGCCATTCGGTCTCGCGCGGGTAGCCGTTCTCGCGACCGCCCATCCCGACGATCGCCTTTCGGAGAGCCCGATCGCTGATGTCGACGACCCGCGGCCACAGGACGCCCAGCGGGTCGATGCCGTGCGGGTTGCCGTGGGTCAGAGAGTTGTCGACGAAAGCCGCGAGCAGGTTGTGGGCCGCCCCGACGGCGTGGTTGTCGCCGGTCAGGTGGAGGTTGAAGTCCTCCATCGGGATCACCTGGCTGTAGCCACCGCCCGCGGCGCCGCCCTTGATCCCGAAGACCGGGCCGAGCGAAGGCTGGCGGATGCAGACCGCCGCCTTGTGTCCGAGGCGGTTCAATCCCTGGACCAGGCCGATGTTCGTGGTTGTCTTGCCCTCGCCGAGAGGCGTTGGCGTGATCGCGGTCACGACGACGTACTTGCCGCGTTTGCCCTTGGCCGCGGCTTCGGCCTCCAGCCGCTCGATCCCTTCGAGGCGAACCTTGGCCTTGAAGGGTCCGTACAGCTCCACTTCGTCGTCGCGCAGCCCGAGCTCTCGGGCGAGGTCCATGATCGGCCGCGGCGAAACGGAGCGGGCGATCTCGAGGCTGCTGGGCATACCACCGCCGCTCATAGAGCAGCCTCCGGGCTGTTGGGCGTGGGCGCGGCCGGGTTCATCGCGGTGCGCCCTGGGCGACCGCGGTACCCAGCTCGGCCTGGTCCGTGGCGGCCCGCAGCAAGTGGCTGAGCAGCAGAGCGTTGGTGAGCGGCCCGACGCCGCCCGGCACCGGAGTGATGGCCGCAACCACGTCCTTCGCCGACTCGAAGTCCACGTCGCCTACGAGCTGCTCGCCCACCACGTTGATCCCCACGTCCACGACGACGACTCCAGGGGAGAGCATCTCCCCGGTAACGAGGCCCGGGCGGCCGGCGGCTACGATCAGGATCTCGGCGTCACGGGTGTGATGGCCCAGGTCCCGGGTCTTGGAATGCAGCACCGTGACGCTGCCGTGCTCGCGCAGCAGGAGCAGCGCCGCGGGCTTGCCGACCACGTTCGACCGCCCGATGACGACGACGCGCTTGCCGGCGATCTCGATCCCCGAGCGCTTCAGGATCTCGACCGAGGCCTGGGCCGTGGCCGGCAGGAAGCCTTCATAGCCCAGGGACAGCAGTCCTGCGTTGCGGGGGTGGATACCGTCGATGTCCTTGGCCGGATCGATCGAATCGATGACCGTTCGCAGCGGGATGTGCGCCGGCAGCGGCATCTGGACGATGATCCCCGCCACGGCCGGATCGGCGTTTAGGCGTTCGATCTCCGTGCAGAGCGCGTCGGCCGTCACGTCCGCGCCGATCTCGACCAGCCGACCGTTGACGCCGACCTTCTCGCACGTGCGAAGGATCTGCCGCAGGTACACCGCCGACGGGGCGTCCGCGCCGACGAGAACGATCGCGAGACTCGGCGAGTAGCCCCAGCGCACCTTGAACCGCGCGAAGCCCTCGGTCAGGCTCGCCCGAATCTCGGCCGCGATCGGGCCGCCCGCCAGCAGCCGCGGACCGGCTTGGGCCGGGGCGATCGCTCCCTCTCCGGGGGCGGTCATTCGTCCTCCGGATCGCGGACCTTACCGGAAAGCACGGTCTCGCGAGTCCGCGCCGCCACGGCCGCGATGTCGTGGAGGGCCTCGTCGAGCTGACGGCTCATTGTCTCGTTGTAGCCCTCGTCGCCGGTGGAGGGCAGGTTGATGTTGACGTTCTCAGCGGCACCGCGCGCGGCCGCCTCGCCCAGGAGCGCCGCCACGAGGACGTCGCTCGCCGCGTTGACGTTGCTGCGGCCCGCCAGCGCGTCGGCGGCGTTGACAAGGGCGACGCATGCCTTCACGCATTCCCATGGCGCATCGGACGCAGCTCGCGCCGCCGTCTCGATGGCCGCCTTCCGGGCCGCCAGCTGCGTCTCGGTCTCGCGGGGCAGCTTGAGAGCGGCCGCGTAGCCGGCGTATGCCTCGGCGTCTCTGTCGGCCAACCGCAGGAACTCGGAAGCCAGGGTTCGACCGCCTTCGCCACAACGGGCGAGAGTCATCTCATAGGCTGCGTACTTGGCCCGGCCGGTCGAGAGGCTCGCGACCATCGCCACGAGCGACGCCCCTAACGCTCCCGCCAGTGCCGAGGCCGCTCCTCCTCCGGGAACAGGCTCAGCCGACGAAAGGCTCTCGGTGAACTGGCGAACCGTCAGATCCGCGAACGATTCGGGCTTGGATGCTTGGTCCATGGCGCGATTGTAGGCACCCGGCCGGCTCGCGCGTTTAGGTTTCGGGTTTCTCTCCGGATGCCGGGTTCCTTCCGGGCCGGCCTCAGTCCCAACAAACCTCGTCGTCCACGCCGTCGACCGTCCAGCGGCGCGACCAATGCTGGAAGCTCAAAGCCAGGCGAGCGCCGGGCGTCTCGACCTCGAAGACGGTTCGGGGCCCTACGGCGGCTTTGTAGGCCGAGTGTTCTCGACGAACGGCAGTGAGCCGTCTCACCGGCAGGCGGACCTGGCCCCAGGTGATCTCGCGCGGGGTGCCGTCGAACCAGTCGGCTCGAACGCGCACATCCACAGGCTCCATGCGGACGATGGCCATTGTGGTTGCTCCTCTTGCCTTTGGCGGGCCGTCGCTCGCTCGGGCATTGAGCGGGATGAACGGACGTTCTATTACTAACCAAATCTACCTGAACGGATGTTCTATGTCAAGGTTTGACGTTTCGAACGTCCGGTCATGGCAAGAGGATCGCCGGCGCGGGTGACAGCTAGCGTGGCACGGCGGAGGCGTCGCTCGGGTCGACTTATCGCAGCGCCCTCCGCCCGGTCTGGAATACGGGCGGCCAGTCGGGCACGGGCGCCTAGTCGGACGCGATCTCCGGCGCCCTCCCCCGGCGTGCCAGGGCCGCGACGGCCGCGCGCAGTCGGCCTTGGGCAACGGCGACGCCCAGGAGGACCACCAACGCCCCGACCGGCTCGTTCCAGGCGACCCGCTCGCTCAGGAACGCCACACCCACGACGATCGCGAAGAGCGGTATCAAGTACGTGACCATGCTCGCGGTCGACGGGCCGGCTTCCCTAACGATCTGATAGCTGAAGACAAAGGCGATCCCCGAGCCGAGCGCACCCAGGCCGAGCATCGCCAGGACCGGGTCCAGCGCGATCGGGCCGGGCAGGGGACCAGCGGCTATGGCAAGCGGCAGGAGCACTGCCGCGCCGCACGCGACCTGTCCCGTGGCGAGCCCGATGCCGCTCTCCGGCAGTCCGGTGAGGTGGCGGCGCACGTAGGGGTAGGCAACGCCGTAGCAGGTCACCGCCCCGACGCACGCGGCAATGCCCGTCCACTCCCCCGCGCCCAGCCCCTCCCAGACGCCGACGACGACGAGGATTCCGAGGAAGCCGACAAGCAGGCCAACGACGCGCTCGGCGTTTGGCTTCTCTTCCGGAAAGGCGAGAAGGATCACGGCCAGCGTGGTCAGCGGCGTGGCTGCGTTGATGATGCCGGCCAGCACGGACGAGACGTGCGTCTCGCCGATGGCGAAGAGCGTGAACGGCACGCTGTTCATCAGCATCGCCACGACGAAGAGATGGCGCCAGGTCGAGAGGCCGCGCGGCAGCCGCGCTCCGGTGATGACCGACAGCACGACCAGCGCGCTCGCCCCGATAGCCAGTCGGACGAACGCCACCTGCACCGGCGCGAGCATCTGCAGCCCGAGCTTGATCCACCAGAAGGAACAGCCCCAGGTCGCGGCCAGCAGCACGAACACAACCTGCCAGGGCAGGAGGTGTTGGCGGCTGCGGCCGGTCGAGGTCATGGCGCGATCCTCTCTGCTGGTCTCATTCGGCGGAGGTTACTCGCACGCGGCGATTCCTTCTTCCGGGCTTGTGGTTTGCCTCGCCAGGCCAAAACCGAAGGCCGGAAGCCATGCCATCCCAAGGCCGCTATTCTCGGTGGCATGAATGCAGTGGAGCGTTTCGCGGCCGTTGGGCGGCTCGCAACGGACGCCGAGTGGGCGGCCGTCTCGGCACGCCGCGCGGCCAGGCCTTTCCTCTTCCTCGTGACGAGCACCGGCATCCTGTGCACGCCCGGCTGCCCGGCCCGGACCCCGAGTCGGGACCGCATTCGCGTGGTGACGGGCCCAGCCGATGCCCTGGCGGCCGGCGCTCGGGCGTGCCTTCGCTGCCGACCGGATCGACTCTTCGGCTTCGAAACGAACGGGCCGGCAGCGGCCACGGCCGCGGGTGCAGCGACGCGCGGGCCGGTCGAGGACGCCACAGCCCGAATCGCCGCGGCGCTGGATGCAGGCGACGACCTGCCGAGCGACCGAGAGTTGGCCGGGCCGCTCGGCCTCACCGAGCGCAGGCTCCGAGAGATCTTCCGGGAGAGGCTCGGCGTGACGCCCCGGGCGTGGGCCGTGGCCCGGCGCGCGGAGCTACTCCGGTCGCGACTTGCCGGCGGCCAGCCGGTGCTGCCCGCGCTCTTCGACGCGGGCTACGGCTCGGCGAGCGCCGCCTACGAGGCCGCGAACGGCGAGCTGGGGATGGCGCCGGGACGGTATCGAACCGGGGCTGCGGGCGAGTCGATCCGCTGGACGATAGCCCCGATCCCCCAGGGAGTGGCGCTGGTCGCGGCCACGGAGCGGGGACTGTGCTCCATTCTCATGGGCCACGAAACGGAAGCCCTCGCCACGGAGCTTCAAGCCGAGTTCCCGCGGGCGGCCCTCGCCCGCGACGACGCCGCGCTCACCGGCGTGGCCGGAATCGTGTCCGACCTGGCTGCGGGCCGGCGGCGCCCGGAGGCGGACGCGCTGCCGCTCGACGTCCACGCGACGGCGTTCCGGCGCCGGGTCTGGGAGGCTCTGCGGCGCATCCCCGCCGGCGAGACGCGCTCCTACGGCGAAGTCGCCGCGGCCGTGGGCGCTCCACGGGCGGCTCGGGCGGTGGGCACGGCCTGCGCCACGAACCCGGTCCCCATCGTGGTGCCGTGCCACCGCGTCGTCGGCGCGCACGGCTCACTCGGCGGTTACGCTGGGGGCCTGGCTCGAAAGCGTCAGCTCCTCGATGCCGAGGCCGAGGCCGGTGGCACCAGACAAGGCTCAACGGAGCCGCGAGTTGAGCTGCGGCCCCGTCGGCTGAGGTTGCATATTGCGGCCGCCAAGCGGCAGCACTATTGAGTCGAGCGGCTACCGGATGGGCCGCTGCTGTCGGTTGACGAGCAGTAGCGCTCCGCCGATGGCCACGATCAATCCGATCGGCAGCAACCAGACGGAGGAGTTCGGCTCGTCCGAAGAACCAGAGGCGCCCGCAGTGGTCGGTGGCGGCGTGGCCGGCCGGGGCGTGGGGGTCGGCGTCGGCGTGGGGGTCGGCGCGGGCGTCGGCGTGGGAGTCGGCCCCGGCCCCGGCGTCGGCGCGGGGGTCGCCGCAGGCGCGACGACCGCTACGTCCGCCTTGGCCGCGACGCATTGCACGCCATACGCGGCCGGCCCTGCCTCAAGGGACGGAGCGGCCCCGTAGTCCACGCAGCCATGGCCAAAAGCAGTGCCGGGAGTCCCAGCGTCCGTCAGGGCCGGAGACGCCGTTCCGGTGAAGGTCACCGTGATCGGGTTCGAGTCTGGGGTAACGAGGGCGCCGGAGCCGGACAGGACGTTCGCCAACGAGCAGTCGGCAATCTGAGACGAGCAGGCCACCGCCGTCACGGCGAACCAGGACGGCAGCGGGTCCATTCTCACGGTCCAGACGGCAGCCGCAAGGTTCGGTTTTACGTTCACGCTTAGGGTTTGGCCGGGCCCATAGGTCGGGAAGACGATCGTCTCGGTCAGAGCGAGTGCAGTGCTCGAGCCGGCGACAATCTGCGGCTTGTCCCACTGGACTGTAGTTGTCTGCGGATCGACGTAGGTCTTGAAGGCGAAGTCCTGGAGCTCATAGCCGGTAGCGCCCCAGTTCGTCCCCCCGTACCGCAGAGCCTCGCCGCCCGAGTAGGCGTCGCCCGAGCCCCACATCATCAGATTGCCCCGCATCTCGAAGACGATCGCGTACTTTTCTCCGGCGGTCACTCGCGTCCACCCAGTGGAGAAGTCGACCCAGCCGGTAGGGCTCGTAACAGTATTTTGGGAAAGAAACAGGACGACGCCCGTTGGAAGCCCGCCACTCGTCGTTTCGATGCTGAAGTCGACCGCGCCGCCGCTTTGGGTCAGGTAGAGCTCGACGTCCTTCAGCAGCCCGGTCTTGCCGGCGGTGAACGTCTGAGCCATACGGGTGAAAGTACCGCCGTATGTGAGGCCACCTGGGTCGGTCGACTGATCGACGACGGCAGCGGCCAGCGTCGAACCCGGCAGAAGCGCCAGTAGCAGGATGCCCGCGGCTAGCGCGAGCACGGGGCGTTTCATCTGATCGTCCTCTTCTTCGTCTCGGATGAGCCCCGCGCCGCCGGGGCTGTCGTGCGCAATCGCACGCCGGAGCAGACGGTGGAGGACGCAGCGCACCGTGGAAGCAGTGTCGCATGTCCCCACCAAAAGGGTAGGCGCGCACTGCTGCCCCGACCCGCGCCTGAAGCAGGCACCCGTCGACGCCACCAGCCCGCCCGCGGACGTCTGGCTAGCCCTCGTCCTCGACTTTCGGCACTCCGACGCGACCCTCCACCGCTGAGGCGGGATCGCGCTCGAAGGGTGCCGGCAGCGGCCGATGCAGCAGGCTGGCGCGGGTGACGGCCGGCCGGGGCACGATGACTCGGCGCGAGGCGGCTACGGCGTCCAAACTCGAGACAGCCTGAGTGGCTGCGCGAGCGGGCGACCCCAAGTTGCGGTGGTCGCTGGCTGGCCACGGCCGGGGTACATGGCCAAAGTGGGCGCGCGGTGCGTGAGGGCGCCATGAAGGCTGTTTCATGAGACTTGGAACGAATCGGTTGCCGCTCTGCATCTAGTAGGTGTGATGTCCCTCAAGCGAGATCTGGTCACAGCCGCCCGCAATGGCGATCGGGACGCATTCGCATCTCTGGTTCGGTACGAGTCGCAGGAGGCCTACCGGCTCTCGCTCGCCATCCTCCGAGATCCGGCCGAGGCAGAGGACGCCGTCCAGGAAGCCTTCATTCGAGCGTGGACGGAGTTGCCGACCCTGCGCGATCCCCAGCGCTGGCTGCCCTGGTTCCGGCGAGTGACGGTCAACTCGGCCCTGGAGCTGAACCGCCGGCGCGGCAACGGCCACGCCTCGATCAGCCTTGACGAACACGAGCCTGAGGCGCACCCGGACGGGTCGGCGGGGCTCGCCTTGAGGGATCAGATTCAGCGATTGGTCGGCTGCTTGGGGCCGTCCGATCGAGCCCTTCTGGTGCTGCGTTTCGGCCTGGATCTCGAACTTCCCGACGTCGCGGCGGCGCTTGGCATCCCACTCGGGACCGCCAAGTCGCGGTTGCATCGGGCGCTCGCACGTTTGCGCGCCCAGATGGAGGCCACCGATGGAGATTGAAGAGCTGCTTCGAGACGCGCTCGATCTGAAGCGTATAGACGGCGAGCCGAGCCATGGGCTGGAGGAGCGGGTGATGCGGGCATTGCCGGATCGCCGAGGGCGGCGGCGTTCGGCCTACGCCGCGGCTTTCCTGGCCGTCGCCGCCGCGATAGCTCTCGTTGCGGCGCTCGTGCCCTGGTTTGCGGGCAGGCCATCGGCAATCGTGGGCGGCCCGAGTGCCTCGTCCAGCAATACGGCCCCGATCACACCCGAACCGAGCGCGACCGCCATCCCGCTCGCCCACGCTCAAAAGTGGGGCCTGAGCTTCGACTACCCGGCCGCATGGCAGGTCAACGACGCGCCCGCGCTGCCGGCCATCTCCTCGCCGAGTCCGCCTCCGGGAATGCGTTTGGAGTCGCTCTACCTGGGCCAGGTCCTGGGATACGTGGGCACTCAGACGCCCCAGACCGCCTGCACGCCGGCCGTCACCAAGCCGTTGACCTCTGGAGGCTGGAGCATCAGCGATGGCGTCTGCGCCAGCATCTGGTCGCTGCATCCCAGCGATGTGTCGATCCGCGTTCAGGTCGGGCCCGTTACCGGGGCCAATCTGGTCGCGGGACAGCGGATCCCGAGTACCGGCGAGACGAAGGTCGGCGGCCTGCCCGCTCTGTTCGAGCGGACCGAAGGCGCCAGCGTACCCAACTACGGCCCGGACATGACTTCACCCGGCTTCGTGACGGCGCCGTCCATCGAATCTGCCATCGGAGCTGACGCGATCCTGACCTGGTACCTGCCCGGCAACGCGGCCCAGCCCATCAACCCGAACGACGTCGGCCCCTCGTATCGAATTACGGCCGCGCTCCGCGGCCCCGACACTGCCGCGCTTGAGGCTCAGGTTCAGGCGGTGATGGCCAGCATGCAGTACGACCCGGCGGTGATCTCACTGCCGGCCGATCCGGTTGAGCTGGCAGCGCTCGAGAAGACGGCCCTCGCCGCAGGAGTAGCCGAGCGACCGGCCCAGGACGCCGCGAACACCTGCTTCCCGCATACGGCCGGGTCGGTTACGAGCACGATCATCGTCACGCCTATGGACGCCACGCTCGGCAAGCCGCT
This sequence comes from Chloroflexota bacterium, assembly GCA_003141455.1. Taxonomy (GTDB): domain Bacteria; phylum Chloroflexota; class Limnocylindria; order Limnocylindrales; family CSP1-4; genus Fen-1039. The sequence goes on from PLMA01000058.1 coordinate 70,985, forward strand.
CCCGGTGGTCTGCACTGCGGCCATCGAACCAAACGCGATGCAGGGCTGGACGATCACGCTGACGGTCAGCTGGTCGGCTTCGGCGGATCGCCAGGCCGGCACCTGGACTGAAGTCAGGTACACAACGAGCGACGGCCGTACATGGGGGACCGTCGGGACCTGGCCCCTAGTATCGTTCCCGTACGAAGTCGGCTCGGGGAAGCCGGGCTGAGAAGGCACACTCTCGGACCGCTCTGTGGCGGACCCATGAGCCGCCGGCTAGCCCTCGTCCTCGACTTTCGGCACGCCCACGCGGCCCTCCACCGCTGAGGCGGGATCGCGCTCGAAGGGTGCCGGCAGCGGCCGATGCAGCAGGCTGGCGCGGGTGACGGCGCGATCGCCGAAGCGCCGCCGGACCGCGTCCGTCGCGGCGACCACGCGCCGCTGCCTGGATTCCACGACCTCGAACATGGTCGTCTGCTCGGGCTGGCCGAGCTGAGTCGCCGCGACCCCGAGAAGCCGGATCTTCTTGCCGCGGACCTCGGGCCGGGTCAGCTCGAGCGCCGTCCGCCAGATCGGCTCCGTCAGGTCCGACGGCTCGGGCAGATGCTTCTGGCGGGTGACCGTCCGGAACTGCGAGTCGCGGATCTTGACCGCCACCGTCCCGGCGCGCAGGCCGGCGGCTCGCAGCCGGGCGGAGACCCCCTCGGTCAAGGCGAGCAGCGTGCGCTCGATTTCGGCCGGGTCCGTCACGTCGACCGCGAAAGTGGTCTCGTGGCTCACGGATTTCGCCGCTTCGCCGCCGCCGACCACCGGATCCGCGTCGATGCCCAGCGCTCGATCGTGCAGTGTCCCCCCGTGATCGCCGAGAGCGCGCGCCAGCGTCTCGACCGGCAGCGCCGCCAGTTCGCCGATCGTTCGAATCCCGAGTCCGTGCAGCCGCTCGGCCGTCTTGGGCCCGATTCCCCAGAGCCGCCGGATCTCGAGCGGGGCCAGGAAGGCCGCCTCCTCGCCGGGCTGCACGACCACCAGGCCGTCGGGCTTGCGCAGGTCGCTGGCCACCTTGGCGATCAGCTTGTTGGTCGCCACGCCGACCGAGACGGTGAGCTCCGTGGCCGCGACCACCTCGGTCTTGATACGGCGGCCGATCTCCGGCGCGGTCCCGAAGAGCGCCTCCGAACCGGCGACGTCCAGGAAGGCTTCGTCGATCGAGACCTGCTCGACTGCCGGCGTGAAGCGCCGCAGCACGGCCATCACCTCGCGGCTGACGCGCTGGTACTTGGCCCCGTCGACAGGCAGGAAGATCCCCTGCGGGCAGAGCCCGAGCGCCGTCCGGAGAGGCATGGCCGAATGCACGCCGAACCTGCGAGCTTCGTAGCTGCAGGTGCTCACGACGCCGCGGGACCGCGGGTCGCCGCCGACGATCACCGGCTTGCCGCGCAGCTCGGGGCGGTCGCGCTGCTCCACCGCGGCGAAGAAGGCGTCCAGGTCCACGTGGATGATGTGGAGGCGGCCGACCGTGGTCATGGCGGAATGATGGCTCGGCCGGCGGGTCGTGGCGAGGGGTCTCGGCGCGGAAACTCTATTCTTCGGCCATGCAGTTCGCCATCGACATCCCGAACTTCGGCGCCTTCGCCGATCCGCATCTCACCGCGGACGTGGCGCGCGACGCCGAGGCCGCCGGCTGGGACGCCGTATGGGTCTGGGACCACACTCTGCGGGACCGCGGCGTGCCCTACGCCGACCCGTGGATCCTGCTCGCCGCGATCGCCATGGCGACCACGAGGGTCCGCCTGGGGCCGATGGTCACGCCGCTGCCACGCCGCCGGCCGTGGAGCGTGGCGCGGGAAGCGGTCACGCTCGATCACCTATCCGGCGGGAGGTTCACGCTCGGGATCGGGCTCGGCAATCCGCCGCGCGAGTTCAGCGCCGTCGGCGAGGAGGCAGACCCCAAGATTCGGGCCGCCAAGCTGGACGAAGGGCTGGCGATCGTGGCGCAGTGCTGGACCGGAGAGACGTTCAGCTTCCACGGCCAGCACTACCGGCTCGATGACGTCGAGTTCCTGCCCAGGCCCTTGCAGCAGCCGCGGATTCCCGTCTGGCTGGCCGCCACATGGCCGATCCCCGCCCCGTTCCGGCGGGCGGCGCGCTGGGACGGCGTCTGGCCCCTCCGGCGCAATCCGGACGGAATCACCATGACACTGTCTCCTGAAGACGTGCGCGACGTGCTCGAGACGGTCGCACAGGATCGCGCCGCAGCCGGGCGCCCGGTCACGGACCCGTTCGACGTGCTCATCCACGGCACTACGCCTGCCGACGATCCGGCCGAGGCGGCCGCCATCACCCGCCCCTACGCCGAGGCCGGCGCCACGTGGTGGACCGAGCGCATCAATCCGTCGCGCGGTTCGCTCGAACAGATGCGCGAGAGGGTTCGCAAGGGGCCGCCCCGCTTATAGCCGGGCCGGGGTTGGCCGGATCGCCCGCAAATCGAGGTGCATGAGGAGTCAGGGCCGATGACCGATGTCTCGCGGGAACGGATGGCGGCCCAGCTTCTCACCGGACCTCCCGCCTCGGCCGCGGTAGATGTCGTGGAGAGGCTGCTGGCCGTTCAGGCACAGGATCCTCGTGGAGCGCGCCTGGCGATTCGAGCCCGGAGTGTCGGCCTCGTGGCCGGCGACGTGGACCGGGAGCTGACCCAGGACCGCGCCCTGGTGGTTTCGTGGCTGAATCGCGGCACGCTCCATCTGGTGCGCCGCGAGGACTATCCCTGGCTGCAGCAACTCACGACGCCGCAGCTCCTCAGCGGCAATACCCGCCGCCTGGCGCAGCTGGGCGTCACGCTCGACGCGGCCGATCGAGGCGTGGCCGCGCTGGGTCGAGCTCTCGAGGACGAGGGTCCGCTCACCCGGGATCAGCTCCGCGTGCGCATCTCCGCGGCCGGCGTCCGCACCGAAGGCCAGGCGCTGGTTCACATCCTGGCGCTCGCGAGCCTGAGGGGCATCATCGTCCGTGGCCCGATGGTCGGCCGCGAGCAGGCGTTCGTGCTCGTGCGAGATTGGCTGGGGGAGATCGAGGCGGTCGATCGCGAACGTGCCCTGGCCTGGATGGCGAGACGCTACCTGGCGGGGCACGGCCCGGCCGACGAGCGCGACCTGGCGAAATGGGGCGGTCTGACGATCCGCGACGCGATCCGCGGGCTGCGGGCGATCGGATCGGATCTCGTTCAGAGAGACGACGGGCTCGTGGACCTTGCCCGGGCGGATTCGGCAGAAGAGATTCCGCCGCCGCGCTTGCTCGGGGCCTACGAGCCGCTCTTGCTCGGCTGGCGCTCCCGAGAGGGCTTCGTCCCGTCCCACAGGGAGCGGCTGATCGCCGACAACGGGCTGTTCCGGCCCTTCGCACTGGTGGGCGGTCGGGCGGCCGGCACATGGACCCTTCGAGGGGGCGCGGTCTCGCTCAATCCGTTCGAGCCGCTTGCTCCCGGCGATAGTGCCGCACTCGAGGCGGACGCTACGGATGTCGTCCGGTTTCTGGGAGGCGCCGCCCCGGGGTGATGGGCGTCGTCCCCCCTAGTACGGCCGGCGCCGCCCCACCCAGAACAGCGCGAGTGCCCCGAGCGCGGCTGACCCGGCCAGCATGATCGCCGACTCGAGCGCCACGACCTGCCAGTAGTGGTCGCCGGTTACGACATACCAGGCCAGCTGCGGGCCAGGGTACGAGGGTCCGACGCAGGACTCCGCGCCATCCGTGAGCGTGCATGTCGTGTGGGCATTCCACCAGGCATCGAGATCCCCTTGCCATGGCTTGCCGTCCAGGTACAGGCCGCTGGACTCATAGACGAGCAGTTCGCCCGGCGAAGAAGCGCCGGGCATTTGGAGAACCGTCATGCCGCGGAGCACGTAGGCGTCCGTCAGCGGTTCCCAGGTGGCACGGGCAAAGAGGCACACGATCAGAGCCACGACCACCACCGGCATCGTCCGGCCGAACAGCGCTCCCAGGGCCACGGAACCCATCAGCGCGGCTACTCCCCATAGAACGAGGAACACGCCGCGCGAAGTGAAGTAGTGGAACGAGGCGTGGGGATCGGTGCCAGGTGCCTGAGCGCCACGCAGAACGTCGGCTGCCAGACCGGCGATCAGCAAGAGCGGCACGATCAGCAGCAGCGCCGCGAGGATCCTTCCCGCGAGCCACTTCCAACGTGCCCCGGCAAGAGACCAGGAAAGCGGCGCAGTTCCCTGCTCGAGCTCCCGGGCCACCAACGGCGCGCCCATCGCGATGCCGACAAAGAACGGCAGCACGTCGCCCAGCGACGACGCGATCCCCACGTCCAGGCTGGTCAACGCATCGGTGAACCGCTGGCTTGGCAGCTGGCAGGCACCCGGTATCCAGGATGCGTTCGAGGGTCCGTTCCAATAGGGCACGCCTCCGTCCACCAGGCACGAAGCCGGCACGCCGACCGAGTTGAGGTGCCAGCTTGCCAGAAGCGCCCACGCCGCGGCCCCAAGGCACATGACCGCTACGGCCAATGTCTCGAAGCGCTGCTGCTTGTAGGTGAGCCAGATTCGATCGAACACGTCGTCTCCCCGGCTCTCAGCTCAGTAGGGTCGGCGCCGGTCCACCCAGACAAAGGCGATTGCGCCGCAGAACAACGATCCCAGGAGCAAGATTCCGGACTCCAGGCCGACGATCTGCCAGTACCACGACCCCGGAATGACGTAGGGGATCTGCTGGGGGAAGTGGCTCGGATCGACGGTCGGTCCCTGACACGCTATGCCGCCGTTGCCCACCGTTGTTGGGTAGCCCGGCGTCGCCGGCGCACCCGGCGAGCTCGAGGCGCCCGGCGAATTCGAGGCGCCCGGCGAGCCAGCCTCGGCAGGAGACGTCGAGTCGCTCGGCGTCGGGATCGGCGTGCACACCATGTTCTGGGCGTACCAGTCATTGCGCTGGGCATCGGTGACTTCCTTGCCATCGATGAACGTCTTGTAGTAGAGGTTCATATCGGCGTAGGCGGGGCCTCCCGGCCCGTAGACCACATAGCCGCCCTGCTGGTTCTGCTGGTCCTGCTGGACCTGCTCAACGGCGAACGACCTCAGGACGAAGTGGCTCATGCCGGAATCCCACGCAGCTCTCACGAAGAAACAGACAACGAGCGCGACGACCACAGCGGGCATGGTCCGACCGAGAAGGGTGCCCAGGGCAAAGGTCCCGGCGAACGCGGCCAGCGCCCAGAAGACATCGATGACGCCCCGGCCCAGGTAGTTCGAGAACGAGGCGTAGGGATTGAGGCCAGGGCTCAGTGCGCCTTCCAGCACGTTGGCGGCCAAACCCACCGCGAGCATCAGCGGCGCGAGAAGCACGACCCCTGCCAGAACCTTGCCCAGAAGCCAGCGCCGCCGAGAACCTGAGAGCGCCCAGGAGAGTGGCGCCGTCCCTTGTTCGATCTCCCTGGCCACCAGTGGCGCCCCCACGACGATCCCCGTGAGCAGCGGCGCGAACAGAAGCAAGAGCTGGACAAGGCTCATGTCCAGGCTTGACTTGGTATCGAAGAACGACTTCGCGAGTTCGTTGCAATGCGCCTGGGCCGCGCTGATCGGCCCCTGCGACGGATCTGCGTACCCGAATTGATAGGTCTGCAGGCACGAGAGTGGCACGTTCAGGGAGTTGAGCCGATAGGCCTCGATCAGGGCTGCGAGCGTCAAACCGACGCAGACGATCGTTACCGCGACGGTCTCGAAGCGGTGCTGCTTGAGCGTCAGGATGATCCGGGCTCGCATCTCGTCCCCCTAGTTGAGCTGCAGGCCGGTCGTGCCTCGCCCGGCGGCGAGGTAGCCCAGGACCACTTCTTCCAGGCTGGCCGGCTCGGTGGCGGCTGCCGCGCCTTCTCCCGCATCGGCCGGCACCCGCCACAACGTCAGCCGCGTGAGCCCCTTGCCCGCGAAAGAGCCGACCGCGATGCCTCCGGGCGGCGGCGACTTCGAATCCGTCAGCTTGTGCGCCTGCCGCGCCTCCTCCAGCGGGCAGTCGAGCAGGACCTTCCCGGCACCCAGGATCACCAGCCTGTCGCAGGCCTCCTCCACGTCCGTGACGATGTGCGACGAGAGCAGGACCGTCGATCCGTCCGACCGAATCGCGTCGATGAGGACCTGGATGAACTCGCGGCGGGCCAGCGGATCGAGGTTGGCCAGCGGCTCGTCGAGCAGCAGAACCTTGGCTCGAGTTCCCAGCGCGATGGCCAGGCCGAGCTGCGCCGCCTGACCGCCGGAGAGTGTGTCGGCACGTTGATCGAGCGGGATGCCGAGCTGGTTCAGGCGCTTGCGAGCGTATTCGGCATCGAAACCGGAGTGCAGGCTGCGTGCCATCGCCAGGTGATCGTCGACGTCCAGACCGCGGTAGACGGCCGGGGTTTGCGGCACGTAGCCGACGCCGCGCAACGCCTCGCTGCGGTGCTTCCAGGGATCTACGCCGTCGACTTCGACCCGGCCGCCGTTCGGCCGCTCGAAAGCCATGCAGATCCGGATGAGAGTCGTCTTGCCGGCGCCGTTCGGGCCCACGAGCGCGGTCACGCTGCCGGCGGGGACCGTGAGATCGATGGCATCTAGCGCGGTCTTCTTCCCGAACCGCTTGCTCAGCCCGTGAGCCTGAAGTGCGACGCCGGTCGCCCGTGCCACCAGAGCCCCTGCGTCGGTCGCCATTCCCCACCTCCGGCTGTTCTCACGCGCCACGGCTTGTCCGACGGCTCCGGCCCCGAGTATACGGGCCGACGCAGTCGCCCGAATCCCTCTAGAACGCCCAGTGACCCTCGACGAACAGGATCGTGAAGAGGCCCAGCAAGAGGACCGACGCCGCGAACAGCGGCGGGCCGAGCCAGGGCCGCCGGCCCAGCCGCCCTCCCAGGATGAAGACCGGGAAGACGCCGAGGATGTACCGCGGCACGCTGATCGGCCAGTTCAAGGTCAGGAACGAAACCAGCGTCAGGAGGGTGTACACCGCGTACGACAGGCGGGACGCCCGGGAGAAGAAGCACCAGATCGCGGTCACGGCCAGAACAGCGAAGGCGAGGAGGGGCGCGACGTAAACGGTCAGCCATCCCTCGTTCATCGTACCGTTGAGGGCATTGTCCACGATGCCGGGCATCCAGTCCCACGGCGCGGCGTTCTGGACGTGGAAGTAAAAGCGCTGGGCCTCGACGAAGTACAGGGCGTTGCCGAATACCACCCAGTTGATGGCCACGTAGGAGAGCGGCCCCAGGAGCGCGACGGCGATCCAGATCGCGTCCCGATCGAGCCGCCTGGTCTGAAGCACGCGTTTCTGCACGAGGTACTCGACCGCCAGCGCGGGGATGAGGAACGCGCCCTGGATCCGGGTGGCTCCGGCAAGGGCTCCGGCAAGACCCGCTCCGGCCCAGTTCCCGCGTCGCGCGAACAGGAACGACCAGACGACCAGCGCCAGGAACAAGGACTCGGAGTAGGGGGCGACAAAGACGAACGCGGTAGGGAACAGGTTCATCGCGACAACCGACAGGCGGGCGGTGTCGCGGTCCGTGTCGAGCTGGGCGAGCAGGTACAGCCCGCCGGCCGCCAGCAGGCTGAACGCCAGCGCCAGGGCCATCGCCCCTGCGAGCGGCGAGACGATCCACGAGACCATCGCGATCAGCAATGGGTACAACGGGAACAGGACTATCCGGGCCGGATCGGCCGACCAGTAGCCGCGCGCGGCGAGCTCGAGGAAGTGCGGCCCGTCCCAGTGATTCCACAGATTGAGCCCGTCCGATCCCTGGAGATTGTTGGGAACGAAAACGATGAGCGCGACGACGGCAAAGACCAGGAGGACGGCGTGGATCAGGAGGGTCGGGACGACCGCATCGACCCAGACCGGACCGGAGAGCCTGTGTAGATCGAGGGCAGGGAGACGGGCCCCGAACCGGCCCGCCCGCGGAAGAGCGAGTCCGTCTGGCGGGAGATCGTCAGACTGGCCGTCCGCCTCGATCGTCCGCACGGGCTACGCTCAGCCCTTGGGCTCGACGACGACCGTGACCTCGGGAGCCATGCCGGGGTACAACTTGACCGCGACCTTGTAGGTGCCGAGCGTCTTGAGCGGATCGGGCAGCTCGATCTTGTGGCGGTCCACGGTGATGCCGCGCCGGGCGAGGGCTTCCGCGATCTCCTTGGCCGTGATGGAGCCGTAGAGCTTGCCGCCCTCGCCCACTTTCACGCCCATGGTGAGCGTCGTGCTGCCGATGCGGGTGGCCGCGATCTCGGCGTCCTCGCGCTCTCGCTTGCGCTTCTCCTCGCGGCTGGCGATGTCGTGCTGCCAGGCGCGGTAAGCGCCACCGGCCGCGGGCACGGCGACTTTTCTGGGAATCAGGAAGTTCCGGGCATAGCCTTCGGCGACATCCTTCATCTCGCCGCTCTTGCCGAGCTTGTCGACGTCGGCGGTCAGGATGACCTTCACTCGAAAGATTCCTCCTATGACGGTCGGCTCTGCCGAGCGTCCGTGATCCACGACCGAACGCGCGGTCCGATCCTGGTCTGGTTGACGAGCCGGCTTGCCTCGTCGAGCACATCCGGCAGCCGGTGAATGATCTTGCGCACGGGGGCGGGAGTAAGCCGGCGCACCTGGTCCATGTCGCGCCGGAATGCGTCGCGATCGATCTCCAGCTCGTCGATCTTCTCCTGAAGGATCTCGTCCGGAATGCCGTCGAGGAATAGCTCGACCGCCAGGACGACCACGGCCAGGTCGTCGATGCCACCCAGGAACGGGATGTCGTCCGGAATGAAGTCTCGACCGATTACGACGTAGCCGGCCGCACCCACCAGGATCGCCTTGCGGCTGGCGGGAACCCGAGGGTCCGCCGCGAGCGCCCAGATGAGACGGGCATACATCGGTACGCGACCGGCGACCGGCACGAAGGCGAGCCAGCGGAGGGCGCGCAGGATACCGCCTTTGCGACGCCGCCGACCCTTTGCCACCGCCAGACTCCCGTTCGCCGTTCTCGGAATTGGCCCAACCGGCCCTCGCCGCGGGGCGGCCCGACTGGCCGGTCCGCTCCGGGGAATCGAGAGTCTATCAGGCGCGGCTCGCGACGGCGGGACCCACCCGAAGCGCAGGGTCGCGGTAGGCCGGCCCTTCGAGCCCGGCAGCCGGAGCCGATAACTCCGTTAAGCGCCGCGATTGCCCCGCTCACCGCCCGCGGCCGGGACCGCGTGGCCGGGACCAGTCGCCGAATTGACTGTTGGCGACATGCCGGTAGTCCCATAGCCCGTCCGCCTCTGGGCTCCCCGGGGGGGTAGGATGATCACCTGCCGGGGGCGAGTCTGGGTGCTCAATGCCAGTCACGAAGCTCGTTCCGATATCGGTATATGGAGCCTCCGGCGCAGGCGCGAGGCCGGCGGCGGAGATCGAGCGGAGGTCGTGGCGCGACCCGCTCGCGTGGCTGATCGCGCTGCTCGGCCTCTCCGTCGTCTGCTACTCGCTGTGGTGGGTCTCCAGGCTGGGCGATACGTCGCTGAGCGACCGCTTCACCGGTGCGGCCGCCATGCCAGGGGGCATTCTCGTGCTCCTGGCGGCGATCCGGATCCGGCGCTCGGAGCGCCTCGACGACAGGACCCGGCGGGCCTGGAGGATCGTTGCCCTGGGCCTGGTTGGCTACGGCGTTGGGGCGCTGATCCATTTCGGCTCCGCTTCCATCCCGGACGTCGAGCTTCTCTCTCCCGCCGTCCCGGTCCTGGAGATCGGCGGATATGGGCTGGTCATTTTGGCGCTGTCGATGCTGCCAAAGCCCGCTCAGACCATGTACGACGTCGTCCTCTTCAGTCTCGACGTGGCGGTCGTGGCCTGGAGCGCGGCCATCCTGCTCTGGCACTTCGTCATCTTCCCAGTCGCTCGCGACTCGGGCTCGGACTTGTTGACTACGCTGAGCGCGGCAACCTACCCGGTCGCGGATCTCACCCTGATCTTCTCCATCGGGGCGATCGTGATGCGCGGTCTGCGTGCCAGCACCCGAGCGGCCTTGAGCATCGCGGCCGTGGCTCTGCTCTTCATCTTCGCTGGGGACATGGTCTCCGGCATCGACGACCTCAAGGGGAGCTACACGCCGGGCGGGCTCTCCGGCGTTCTCTACTCGAGCGCGTGGGCGCTGCTGGCGCTGGCGGCGTACACCCAGTGGCGGATCAGGGACCAGGACACGCTGGAGCGGGGCCTGGCCGACTATGCCCGCTCCTTCCCCTGGCTCCCCTACGTCGCCGTCGCCGCGGCGTTCGTGGCGCCGGGCATTCGGGACTGGAACGACCCCGACATGCTCCGCCAGCACCTTCCCGCCACCGGTCTGCTCATGGCCCTGGTGATCGCGCGATTGGCCGTCACCGCCCGCCAGAACGCCACGCTCGCGGCCGCCGAGCGCGAACGCCTGGCCGCGGCCGTGGACCAGGCGGCGGAGGCGATGGTCACCACCGACCGCGCCGGCAACATCACCTACGTCAACCCCGCCTTCACGAGGATTACGGGCTACACGGCCGCGGAAATGATCGGCCGGAGCCACGCCTTCCGGGGCGCGGGGCTGCGCCCGGCAGAGGTGGCGGAGATGCGGGCCATCCTGCGCCGAGGCGAAAGCTGGGAGGGCAGGCTCGTCGGTCGGCGACGCGACGGGACCGACGTGGAATTGGCCGTCTCGATTGCGCCGTTGCGGGACGCCGCCGGCGGGATCTCGGGCTCGGTTGCGGCCTCCCGCGACGTCTCACGCGAGCGGGCGCTGGAGGCCCAACTCGCCCAGGCGCAGCGAATGGAGGCGGTCGGCCGGCTGGCCGGCGGCATCGCCCACGACTTCAACAACCTCCTGACGGCAATCAGTGGCTTCGGCGAGCTGGCTTCCGCCGGGGTCTCGAGCGACGACCCGGTCGCCGAGGACATCGGCGAGATCCTCAAGGCCTCCGACAGAGCCGCCGTGTTGACCAGGGCCCTCCTGGCCTTCAGCCGCCGCCAGGTCATGCAGCCGAGCAAGGTCGATCTGAACGAAGTGGTGGGCGGCCTGACGCCGATGCTCCGCGTGCTGCTCGGTGAGGACGTCGAGCTGGTGGCCGAGTCGGACCCCGAACTCGGACTGGTGCTGATCGACAGGGGCCAGCTCGAGCAGGTCATCGTGAATCTGGCGGTGAACGCCCGGGATGCCATGCCCGGCGGCGGCAAGCTGACCATCGCCACGGCCAACGCCAACATCGACGCACGTGACGCCAGTTCTCACGTCGGCGCCGTGCCGGGACCGCACGTGAAGCTCGTCATCTCCGACACGGGCATCGGCATGACACCGGAGGTGATGGAGCACGCATTCGAGCCGTTCTTCACCACGAAGGCGCGCGGCAAGGGCACCGGCCTGGGGCTGTCGACGGTCATAGGTGTGGTCCAGCAGAGCGGCGGCACTATCGACATGGCGAGCTCGCCGGGGGCGGGCAGCGTCTTCACGATCCTCCTCCCGCGCGTGGGCGGAGCATCTGAGCAGGACGAAACCGCGGGGCGCACGAACCCGATGCGAGGGGGCAGCGAGACGATCCTCGTGGCGGAAGACCAGGAGGCGGTTCGCCTGTACGTTGAGCGTGTCCTGAGCCGGGCCGGCTATCGCGTCCTCGCCGCCGCCAACGGCCAGGACGCGCTGGCGCTCGCGAAGACCCTGCCGCACGTGGACCTGCTGTTCACCGACATGGTCATGCCGGGTATGAGCGGGCCGGAGCTGGCGAAGCTGCTCACGGCCATCCACCCCGGCGTTCGAACCCTGTACGCGTCCGGATACTCGGACGAAGCGCTGGATCAGGATTTCGGCGACGCAGGCCAGGTGCCGTACCTCGCCAAGCCGTTCAGCACGGATGGGATCCTCACCCGGATCCGCGAGGTTCTGGACAGCCCAGCCTAGAGGACCTCGAGCCCGCCATAGGTCCGCGGGCCGGGCAAGCCCGCGGCAGGCTGGACAGGCGGCCGCCGAGACGTATCGTTGAGGCGCAACCTCCAGGGCTAACCGCCGCCGCTCCACGATTCGGAGGCCAAGGATGTCCGCACCCGCTGCCGCTGTCGCCGTCGCGCCGGCTCGCGCCATTCCCGCCGATCGATCGACCATCCTGTTCCGCTGGAACGCCATCCTGGCGGCGCTCCATTTCGTCCAGGCCGCCGCGATTCTGGCCCTGTCATTTGCCAAGAGCCCCATCGTCACCTCGCCCGTTGTGGGCACCTACCTCCACTTCGACGAGACGACCAAACACCTGGTCACCGCCCAGCGTTCCATCTGGGACATGCCGATCGGGCCGGCCGTGGCGCTGTTCTTCCTGATGAGCGCCTTCGCCCACTTCAGCATGGCCTTCCCGGCTCGGCGCTGGTATGAGGCCCACCTGGCCCGCGGCCAGAACCCCATCCGCTGGATCGAGTACGCCTTCAGTTCGAGCGTGATGATCGTCGTCATCGCCGCCCTCGCCGGCGTCCAGGAAATAGGCACCCTCATCGCTATCTTCGGCGCGAACGCGGCCATGATCATGTTCGGCTGGAGCATGGAGATCGCCAACGAGGGCCGCGACCGGCCCCAATGGCTGCACTACGTCTTCGGCTGTATCGCCGGCGCCGTTCCATGGCTGGTCATCTTCGCGACCATCGTCATCTCGGCCACGGAACCCAACTCCGCGCCCATCCCCGGCTTCGTGATCGCGATCTTCGTGACGCTCTTCGTCTTCTTCAACGTCTTCGCGATCAACATGGTCCTGCAGTACCGCAAGATCGGCCGCTGGCACGACTACCTCTACGGCGAGCGGGCCTACATGCTCTTCAGCCTCTTCGCCAAGTCGCTCCTGGCCTGGCAGGTCTTCTTCGGCACCTTGCGGCCGTAGGCCGGTCGTTCCGATTCGGCGGTGTACGCTGGCCCCGCCATTCGCGCCCAATCGCCAGGGAGGGGTCGCAATGCCGGCAAGAACGCGAGCTCGGGCGGTCGCCTGCGTTCTCGTTTCGATCTTCGTCGTCGCGGGCTGTGGCTTCGGGTTCGGAAGACCGGGCTACGGCGACAGCGTGAATGGGATCGCCTGCGACAAGGGCGGCAACGTATCGTTTCGAGCCAGCGTCCATCTGTGGCTGATCAAGAAGGACGGCCAGCGCGAGGGCCCAACGGGCCGCGTCGGTAGCAGCGGCTCGGCCTGCAGCTACTGGGTGCAGACGCAGGACGACGAGGGCGTCATCCACATCCTGGCACCGTATCCGGTGACCCCCAAGCTCATTACGTTCTTCATGATCTGGGACTACGCCATCCCGGCGGGCTCGGGCAACTCGGGCCCGTTCCGCGACGCGTCCGAGCGCGGCCGGATCCTCGTCGACGGCACGCTGGTGGAAGGCGGGCCGGCGAGGGTCTTCCTGGTCGACGGCCAGACGATCGAGCTGTTCGAGCCCGATACCGACCCTCCGTCGCTCCTTCCCGGCATCTAGGCCGCCGCCTCTCGCGTCGTCGCCGCCCTCGGCTTGACAATCGAACGGGCGTTCTGTACCCTCCTGTGGAAGGAGGCGCCGGTGACCAAGCACGACGCGGAACGCAAACGCAAGATCCTGGACTTCATCGCCGCGACGCTTCGCACGCGCGGCTATCCGCCGTCCGTCCGTGAGATCGCCGTCGCCGTGGACCTGGCTTCCACCTCGGCGGTCCACCACCACCTCCAGATGCTCGAGCGTGAGGGCTACCTGGAGCGCGGGGCCGCTCAGTCGCGGGCCATCCGCCTGACGCCGCTGGCCGCCATGCGCCTCGGGCTCTCCGGCGAGCTGATGCCACAGTCCGTCGCCTCGGAGGCTCACGTCCTGCCGATCGTCGGCGAGATCGCCGCCGGTGGTCCTATCGAGGCCTACCAGGACGCGTCGGAGAGCATGGCCGTACCGGATCTGCTGGCGCCCTCCGGAGATGCGTACGTCCTGCGCGTCCGGGGCGATTCGATGATCAACGCCCACATCCAGGACGGGGACTTCGTCCTGATCCGGCCCCAGCAGACGGCCCGTGATGGGGACATCGTGGTGGCGCAGGTGGAAGAGAACGCCGTCACTCTCAAGCAGTTCTTCAAGGAGGCCGGGCGGATCCGGCTCCAGCCCGCCAACCCGGACTACCCGGCCATGTTCTACAACGACGTCCGGATCCAGGGGAAGCTCATCGGGGTCATCCGCCGGCTGGACTGAGGCCTATCCCCAGCCGACGCTGGGTTGTCCACGTGCTGCTCACAGTCGGCCCGCAGTTGGTGGAAAGAGTTGGTGGGTAAGCCGCTGGTTAGGGTCGTTCCCGCGCCCCATGCTTCTCGGTAGAGACCAGCCGCAGAGGGAGCCCGCCCCGCCCGTGATCGACCGACTACCGCCCCAGAGCCTGGATTCCGAGCAGGCCGTGCTCGGCTCGATCCTGATCGATCGCGACGCGATCGTGGAGATCGCGGATTTCCTGCACCCGGAGGACTTCTACCGCCAGGCCCACGGCCGCGTCTACACGGCCATGCTGGAGCTCTTCGAGCGCAACGAGCCGATAGACGTGGTGACCGTTGCGGAGGGGCTGGAGCGGGCCGGCGAGCTCGAGGCGATCGGCGGGGCCAGCTACCTCTCCCAGCTCGGCAACGACACTCCCACCGCGGTCCACGTCGCCCAATACGCCCGCATTGTGGAGCGCAAGGCCGTTCTGCGCCGCCTCATCTCGGCCGCCGGGCGGATCGCGGCCATCGGCTACGAAGACGGCTCGGACATCCAGGAGTCGATCGACCGATCCGAAGCCGAGCTGTTCGCGGTCAGCCAGCGCCGCTCCAACGACGGGTTCAGTCCCCTCAAGGCTCTTCTCCACGATGCCTACGACCGACTTGACGAGCTGCACACCCACCGCGGCGAGATCAGCGGCATCGCGTCCGGCTTCACGGACCTGGATCTCCTCACGACCGGCTTCCAGCCGAGCGACCTGATCGTCCTGGCGGCCCGGCCCAGCGTCGGCAAGACCAGCCTGGCCCTGAACATCGCCGAGCACGCCTCCGTGCGCGACGGCAAGACCGTTGGCGTCTTCAGTCTGGAGATGAGCAAGGACCAGCTGGTCCTGCGCCTGATCTCAAGCGTCGCCGCCATAGACGCCAAGCGCCTGCGCTCGGGCTTCCTGGAGGAGATGGACTTCGCCCGGATCGCCCCGGCCATGCAGGAGCTTTCGGAAGCTCCGATGTTCATAGACGACTCGCCGTCCATCGGCACCATGGAGCTGCGGACCAAGGCCCGCCGCCTCCAGGCGGAGCGCGGGCTGGACCTGGTGATCGTTGACTACCTGCAGCTCATGCAGGGCAACGCCAGCAACCGAGACGCCAACCGGGTGCAGGAGGTCACGGAGATCAGCCGCGGGCTCAAGGCGCTGGCGCGCGAGCTTAAGGTGCCGGTGATCGCCCTCTCACAGCTGTCGCGCCAGCCGGAGATCCGCGGCGACAACGAGCCGCGACTCTCGGACCTGCGCGAGTCGGGCGCCATCGAGCAGGACGCGGACCTGGTCCTCCTGCTCTCGAACGAGAAGGGCGAGCCCGGCGAAGAGGCCTCCGGCGACGGCCAGGTCGTGAAGCTGCACCTGGCCAAGCACCGCAACGGCCCAACCGGCTATGTCAAGCTCTGGTTCAAGAAGAGCCAGACCCGCTTCGTCGCCTTCGCCGCCGCCGAGCGCTACGCGGAGGCCGTCTAGAACGAGGTCGCGGGAGCGCCCGCCCCAGGCCACATGCTCGCCCGAACCACCCTCTGGCGTTTGTAATGGTCGCGGCGTACGCTGCCGCTGGAAGGATCTGCTGGGGGGCAGATTGGCTAGCCGGTCCCAGCGTCCCGGGGCCGGAAGAGATGGGGAGACTGACGTGACGCGCTCGGGACGCCTGCTGCTTTCGATTTTCGGCGCATTCACGATCGCGACCGCCGGCGTGGCGGGGGCGGCGGCTGCTCCGCTGGAACCATCGGCGAATCAACCGGCTGCCCAGGCGGCAGCTCTCCCGACCGGCGGGACGCTCTCGCCCAATGTCGCCTTCTCGGTGACCCTGGCGGCGAGCGCCACTCCGGTCCTGGCCGGCGTAAATGTCACCATGACGGCTACGGCGAACCAGAGCGTTTCTCTTACGATCTACCGCATCGTCCTCCTGGACGGCGGCTCCGTCGTGGGGACGCCCTGCATTGGCTCGACGTGCGCTTGGACGGTTACGAGCGCCACACCAACGGCTGTCTCGTACATGGCCGCCATCGCACTACCGGACGGCACTTCACAACAGGCGACTTCAAACATCGTCACCGTGGTCTGGATGACGGTCCCGGGCGCCCCAGGCGACGTCACCGCCGTGGGCGCTCACAACTCGGCCGTCGTCTCCTGGACCGGAGCGGTCTCCCTCGGCAGCCCCGTCAGCGCTTACACCGCTACGGCCGCGCCCGGCGGCAAGAACTGCACCTGGACGGCCGGACCGCTCACGTGCACCATCTCCGGTCTCATCGACCGCGACACCTACTCGATCACGGTCACGGCCACCAACGCCTCCGGCACGGGGTGGCCCTCGAGCCCGGGTGTCTTTGTCGTGCCGCTCGCGGGTTCCACATACCACCCGCTCACGCCCGCCCGCATCCTCGACACGCGCAACGGCACAGGGTTGTCCGGGCCCTTCAGCAACCACGTGGCGCGCACGTTCCAGGTAACCGGTCGGGGTGGGGTGCCCTCGAACGCGACAGCTGTGACCGGCAACCTGACAGTGACCGCCCAGACCAGTAACGGATATCTGTTCATCGGTCCGAACGCGACCAACGATCCCACGAGCTCGACCCTCAACTTCCCGGTCGCCGACGATCGAGCCAACGGAGTAACCGTGGCTCTTGGTGCCGGAGGCACCCTGAGCATGACCTTCGTCGCCCCGCATTCGGGTCCGACGGCTCACGTGATCTTCGATGTCACCGGCTACTTCGTGCCCGACAACAGCGGCTCCACCTACCTGGCGCTCAACCCGGCACGCATTCTGGATACCCGCTCAGGTACGGGTCTGGCCGGGCCATTCAGCAACCACGCGGCGCGTACCTTCGGGGTCAGCGGCCATGGCGGAGTTGCCGCCAACGCCACAGCCGTCACGGGCAACCTGACCGTGACCGGCCAGACAAGCTCGGGCTATCTGTTCATCGGTCCCAATGCGACCAACGATCCCACGAGCTCGACTCTGAACTTCCCGGTAGGCGATGATCGAGCCAACGGAGTAACCGTAGCTCTTGGTGCCGGAGGCACCCTGAGCGTCACCTTCGTGGCCCCTGCTCCGGGTCCCATCGCTCACGTGATCTTCGATGTCACCGGCTACTTCGTCCCTGGCACGAGCGGCGCCACCTACGTCCCGCTCGCCCCGGCGCGCATCCTGGACACCCGCAACGGCACAGGTCTGGCCGGGCCATTCAGCAACCACGCGGCGCGTATGTTCGGGGTCGTCAACCGTGGTGGAGTGGCTGCCAACGCCACAGCCGTCACGGGCAACCTGACTGTGACCGCCCAGACCAGTAACGGCTATCTGTTCCTGGGTCCCGTCGCGACGAACGACCCGACCAGCTCCACTCTCAACTTCCCGGTCGGCGACGATCGAGCCAACGGGGTGACCGTGGCTCTCGGCGGAGGCAACCTCGGTGTCACCTTCGTCGCTCCTGCTCCGGGTCCCACGGCCCACGTCATCTTCGATGTGACCGGCTACTTCGTGCCGTAGCCAAGCCCTACCACCGCGCGGCGAACCATGAAAGGGCCCTTCCGGGCCCTTTCAGTTCCTCTGGGCCCGTCGATACTCGCCGCCCGTCCTCGTCATCAGACCCGCGCCCACCAGGTAACGGCGCAGCGCCGCCACATCCTCGTGGTAGGCCGCCAGCCGATCGTTGACCTCGCGCTCGGCATAGGTTCGGTCCTCGGCGAAGCAGTGCTCCATCAGGTAGCGGAGCACCGCTCCTCGCTTCCTCTCCTGGGCTGGTATCGACACGAGCTTCCCGTTGCGCAGGAATGCCCGCAGGACCTTGGCGTCGTAGGCAGGCAACGGCTCGCCCTCCGGGCCCGGCAGTTCGGCGCCAGCCTCGTCGGCCCGTTCGAGCGCTGCCAGCTGCCCGGACACCGCCTGCAGCCGATCGACCCGCAGTATGTACTCGACGTACGGACGGCGCGGCTTCGACTCGACCAGCCCTGCCGCCTCGAGCCGCTTCAGGTGGTGAACGACGGTCCCGGCCGAGAGGCCGCTCGCCGCGGCCAACTCCTCGACCGCCATGGGTCGACCGGCCAGAAGTCCAACCAGCCGAAGCCGTGAGGCATCGGCCAGGGCGCGCAGAGCCTGCAAAAGCTGCGGATCCATAGCCGCATTGTAGACACGATTTGACAGTCGTCAAATCGATGGTGAGCCCGGCAAATGGCCGGATTCCCATTGGTCGTGGACCTGGCCATCGCGCTGGGCAAGCTGGTGGACCTGGTACGGGCTCAGGCAGCGAAGTTCAAGGCCTGAGCAGGCGTTTCCCGGCGTAGCAGCCGACGCGAACCGCCGCGCCGATCAGCGGCGCTTCTTGGAGTGGCAGTCGACGCAGTCGAGGGCCCACGGCAGGGCCTCCAGGCGCTCCGGGGCGATGGGCTTGCCGCAGGTCTGGCACAGCCCGAAGGCGCCGGCCTCGATCCGCTTCAGGGCGGCCTCGATCTGGACCAGGTGCAGCTCCTCTCGCCCTCGCAGCTGCTGGCCGCGCTGGCTCTCGGAGACCTCGGTCGCGGCGGCGGTCTGGGCGCCGTGGGAGACGCGGGGATGCTCGACCTCTTCGGCAAGCTCGACTCGAAGGCGGTCGCGCTCGGACTCCAGCGCTCGGCGTACGCCTTCGATCATCTTGGGATCCATGGGTGGCATCGTACGCTGCTCGATGAGGTAGCGCGCGCCCTGAGCGCGCCCCCGGCGCACCGGCCAGCTCGCCGGGTGGGCGTTCGGGAGGAAGTGGCCTAAACTCGGACCGAGCGATTCGATGCCGAGCAACCGAATCGCGGAGCAAGACCGGCAGGCGGTCGAAGGAGCACCATGGCGTACGCGAAGGATCCAGTTTGCGGAATGGAGGTCGACACCGGCAGCGACCTCAAGTTCGAGTACGAAGGCGAGACCTACTACTTCTGCAGCCGCGGCTGCAGGCTCGACTTCGAGGAGGATCCGGAGAAGTACCTCGATCCGAATTACGAGCCGCAGATGTAGCCCGGCGGTCCCGAGATCGCTCCGCTGAAAGCCCGCCGCGTGGTACGCTCAGGGCGAGCGTTCGGAGTGCCGCTGGGCCTCCAAGTCTGACGAAACAATCACGATTCCAGGAGAAGCCCGATGGCCTACGTGATCGCCGAGCCCTGCGTCGATGTGATGGACCGCGCCTGCGTGTCCGTCTGCCCTGTCGACTGCATCCATGACGAGCCCGGTGTGGACCGCACTCTCTACATCGATCCGGACGAGTGCATCGACTGCGGTGCCTGCGAGCCCGAGTGCCCGGTCAACGCCATCTTCACCGAAGACAGCCTCCCGGCCGAATGGACGAAGTACACGAAGATCAATGCTCTCTGGTACTCGGACAAGGACGCCGCGCGCAAGCTCGTCGACGCGGCCAAACCGGCCTAGTTTTCCTCGGCATTCGAGCGGCGCCCGGCCGACCGGCCGGGCGCTTCGATTCCAGGACCGCGGTGAAGGGGCCAGCAAGTCCCTGCGGCTAGACTTGGCCGATGCGAATCGTTTCCCTGTTTCCCGCGGCCACCGAGATCGTGTGTGCGCTGGGTTTGCGCGATCGGCTCGTAGGCATGAGCCACCGCTGCGACTACCCTCCGGAGATCGAGGGCACGGCAGTCGTCACCCGGCCGCGGACCGCCGACGGTGTCGCGACGGCGTCCATGGCAGCGGCCCCGGGCGAGGAGATGGGCCCTACGGAGCTGGATCGGCCGGCCCTGCTTGCCAGTCAGCCGGATCTCGTGATCGTTCGCGAAGGCGGGCTCGGACCGAGCGCCGGGGTGGTCCGAGATGCCTTCGACGAGGCGGAGACCGCTCCATCGATCATCTCCCTGGGTCCGGTCAGCCTCGAGGGGATCTTCCATGCGATCACCTCGATCGGGGCGATGGCCGAGACCGAGGACGAGGCGATGGGCTTGATCGAAGTCCTGCGGGAGGAGATCGGCGAGATCGAGCAGGAGGTGGTGGTGCGCCACGACCAGGGCCTGGCTCCCAAGCGGGTCGTAGTCCTCGAGGCGCTCGAGCCGTTGCTGGCGAGTGGGCGCTGGGTTCCGGGGCAAGTGCATCGCGCCGGCGGCTGGGACCTGCTCGGCCGTGAAGGTGAACCCGCCTCGCCAACGAGTTGGGAGGCGGTCCGCGACGTGAATCCCGAGATGCTTATCCTGGCTCCGGCCGGGCTCAGCCTGCGGGAAACCCAGCGCGCATGGTCTCGGACCCGGAAGCCGGAATTCTGGGACGAGATCGCGGCCGTGCGCCGCGGCCAGGTCTTTGTCGTTGAACCGGTCTACTTCTGCCGGCCCGGGCCCAGGGTGGTCGATGGCGTCGGCATGCTGGCCGAGATCTTCGACCCGGAGGGCTTCGTCGACACCTCGCCGCCCAACAGCTGGACACTCCTCTTCGAGTAGGCCTGGCCCTGTCCCGGCAGGTGGGCGGCCGCGTCACGCTACGGGCGCGAGGCTTGACAAGGTCGCGCCTCCATTTCAGGATTCGTTCAGCCTGAATAGTGAATATAGGCATCAGCTCCTTCCTCCCTCTCTCCTCCTTTCCTCCCTCCCGCGCAAGGACGAGATCACACAGCCGGTCGTCAGCCCCCTCGACGACCGGCTCTCGTCTGTCATGGGCCGGTTTGACCGCCAGAATTGCCTGCCACTTCGCCCCACGGAGCGCAATTCCACGCAGGACCGGCCATCGCCGGCCTCCGAGCACGCCTATACTCGCCCGCATGTCGCCGCTTTCGGACCGAACCGTTGCCACAATCGGCTCTGGTGTCATGGCCGAGTCGATCATTGCCGGGCTGCTCCGCGGCAAGCTCGTGGGGCCCCGCCAGATCGTCGGCAGCGAACCTCGGCCGGAGCGCCGCGCGGAACTCGAGAGCCAGTACGGCGTGCGCATGGTCGCGTCGAACCTGGAGGCGGCGACCGAGGCAGACGTAATCCTGCTGTCGGTCAAGCCACAGACGCTGACCAAGGTCGGTCACGAGCTGGGCGGCCACCTGCGCCCGAACCAGCTGATCGTCTCGATCGTGGCCGGCGCGACCTGCAAAGTGCTGACCAGCCTGCTGGGCCACCGCGAGGTCGTCCGCAGCATGCCCAACACGCCGGCCCAGATCGGGCGCGGCATGACCGTTTGGTACCCAACGCCCGAAGTGACCGAAGAGCAGTGCGATCAGGCCCGGGTGCTGCTGCGCGCCCTCGGCGCGGAGCTGCAGGTCGAGGACGAACGGTTCGTGGAGATGGCTACGGCGGTCAGTGGAACCGGCCCGGCGTACGTCTTTCTCGTCATGGAGGCGCTCATCGACGCCGCCGTCCATCTGGGCTTTCCTCGCCACATCGCCCATGACCTTGTGATCGAGACGCTCGAAGGCAGTACGGCCTTTGCCAAGGCAACGGCTCAACATCCCGCCGTTCTCCGCAACATGGTCACGTCGCCCGGCGGGACCAGCGCCGCCGCCATCCATGAGCTCGAGTCAGGCCGGCTGCGGACCGTGCTGTCCGAGGCTGTCTGGGCGTCGTACCGGCGTACGATCGAGCTTGGCGCGGACCTGGAGAAGGGGCTGGGGCTGAACGAAGGCCGGAACGCCGACTGGACCGGCGAGGCGACGGTGGGCCGAGCCGTCGACGGCTCAACCGGCGTCGCGACCCGCGGCTCCCACGGTGGCGCACACCCGAAGACCCCCAGCGGCCGACGATCCGGTCGCTGACGTGGCTGGAACGAGCGATCCCGGTCCGATGACTACGCCTCGCGGCCTGCTGGCGATCTTCGCCCATCCCGACGATGAGAGTTACGGCGCCGGAGGCGTAATGGCCCTGGCCGCAGCCGCAGGCAATCCCGTGTGGGTGCTGTGCGTCACCAACGGCGATCAGGGCGGGAAGCCCGGCGAGACCAACGTGGACCACTCGTTGGATCCGCAGATACGCCGCGAAGAGCTGCGCTGCGCCTGCGAGGCGATGGGGATCTCGGAGCCGATCTTCCTGGGCTACCGTGACTCCGGGATGGAGGGCTGGGGAGCTCCTCCAGGCTCGCTCAGCCTGGCCGATCCGAGTGAGGTCGTCGAGCGGATGCTGGGCGTCATCCGCCGGCTCCGGCCGGCGGTCATCGTGACATTCGATCCGGGCGGCGTGTACGGGCACCCGGATCACGTGGCTACCTCCGCCACCGCTACGGCCGCCTACAGGCAAGCCGCGGCCGAGCCGGGCGGACCGGTGGCCCTCTACCATCAGGCCCTGCCGCGCTCCCGGATTGCCGCGATGCGGGCCGGCATGGAGGAGGAGCGGAGGCGGTCCGGTGAGACGGAGCCTCCATCCGAGGACGATCTGCGCCAGCAGGAAGCCTTTGAGAGTCTCGCCCGGCCGGACGAGGAGATCACGACAATCGTCCGGATCGGTCCCGTCCTGGAGCGCAAGATCGCGGCGTTGGCCTGCCACGACAGCCAGATGCGCGGGCGCCGATGGGACGATCCCGAAACGCGAGCCCAGCTCGAGGCTATGTTCGGCACGGAGACGTTCGTGCGGGTTGATCCGGCTCCGAGCGCGGGCGAAACGGAGGATCGATTCAGGGCGCTGGAGTGGGGCACGCGGTGACGTATCGGCATACGGCACGAGGGGGTCCGGCGGGCGGGGGCCGGGTGGCGGAACTGCCCTGGTCCGGCCGCGCCTCCACGGAAGCCATCCGCCAAAACGGAGAGAACGGCCGCGTCCGTCGCTCGTCCCGCGACGGGCTGACCATCGAGCAAGCCGCCGCCGTAGAGGCCCCGCGCGAGTTCCGGCTTGCGCCGGATGGCCGTCGTGTCGCCTTCACCGCTGAAGTTGCCGGGGCCCGCCAGATCTTCCTGATGCCGGTCCGCGGCGGCTATCCCGAGCAGCTGACGGCCACCGAGAAGTCCGCCTCCGATCCACAGTGGTCGCCCGACGGCCGCCGCATCGCGTTCGTCCGTGACGAGGCGATCTGGATGATCGACGTGGAGGGTTCGCATCAGGCTCTGGTCGCGCACCATCCGGGCGGCAACCGATCGCCGCGATGGTCCGCGGACGGCCACCAGATCGCCTTCGTTTCGCGGCGACGCGGCTGGGACCAGCTCTGGATCGTGGACGCCCCGGTGCCGCGCCGCGGTCGTCCGGCGACCCGACCGCGCTCTCCGGAACCGACGCCGCTGACTTCGACGGGCGTGGACATCGACGACTACGCGTGGTCGCCGGACGGCCTCCGCATCGCGGTCACTTCGCAGAGACTGCCCAACCTGCTGACCTCGCAGATCCACGTCCTGGACGTGGCCACTGGTCGCGAGCGGCTCGTCGCAGGGGAAGCGGCCTGGGAGACCGGGCCGCGCTGGCTGCCCGACGGGTCGGGCCTGCTGATGGTCACCGACCAGGACGGGTGGTTTCAGGTCGTGTGCCTCTCCTCGGATGGAGGCCGGCGCGACGTCCTGACCTCCGGCCGGCACGAACACGGCGAACCTGGCGGCGGCTGGGGATACGCCCCTCTACCCTCGCCGGACGGGCGGCGGTTCGTCCACGTCGAGATCCGGGAGGGGCTGGTCGATCTACTGGTCGGCGATTTGCCGACCGGGGGCGGTGCGGCGCCCACGGCGGGCCGGACATCGGCCGGCGCCGCGCCCAATCGCGGCACGGCGCCCGGCGCCACGCCCGCGCCCAGAGGGACCTCGCCTGTCGTTATCCCGTTCGAGGGCGTGTGGATGGCGATCGGCTGGCTGCCGGACTCGTCGGCCATTCTTGCGATCGGCAAGAACGATCGGATGCCGGACGACCTGTGGCTTCTGCCGATGCCGGAAGCCGCGACCGAGGGAACGAAGCCTCGCCAGTTGACCCATTCCCTGCCGACGGTTGTCGACACCGCCCATTTTGCCGCGGGGACGCGCATCGCACTCGAGGCTCGTGACGGGCTGCGCGTCGAAGGGACGCTGTACCTGCCCGCGACCGCCGTCGGGGAGGAGGCAACGCGGGTTCCCTGCCTGGTCCACTCACATGGCGGGCCGACTCACCAGTCCTTCCGCGACTGGATGCCCTTCCGCCAGCTGGTCGTGGAGGCGGGGATCGCCTTTCTTTCGGTGGACTTCCGCGGCTCGACCGGCTACGGCCGCGAGTTCCGCTGGGCAAACCGTGGGGAGTGGGGCCACACTGACGCCTTCGATGTCATCGACGCGGCTCGTTGGGCGGCCGCTCAGCCTTGGTGCGACGGCCGCCTGGCCCACTACGGAGCTTCGTACGGCGGCTACATGACGCTCTGCGTCCTGACCGAAGAGCCGTCGCTCTGGAAAGCCGGGATCGATCTGTACGGCGACTCGGAGATCGCCGAGAGCTACCGCCACGCTGACCGGCCGGGCCGGATCGATCTGGAGCGGATGATGGGCAGTCCGGACGATCCGGAGGCGGCGCCCGGGTATCGCCGCGGCTCGCCGCTCTACAGGGTGGAGCGCATTGAGGCTCCGCTGCTGATCTTGCACGGCCGCAGGGACAAGCGCGTGGCGCCGCTCATGACGGACAGAGTTGTCGAGGCGCTCGAGATCGAGGGCAAGCACTACCAGGTCCACTGGTACGACGAAGAGTCCCACGGCTGGCAGAAGCGCGAGAACCGTCGCGACGCCTGGAAGCGCTGCCTGGACTTCCTGCGGCGCCACCTCCTGGAGCAGCTCGACGAGGAGTAATCCCGTCGGGCGAAGGGGTAGCCGAGTGTTTCGTCGCAAGCCAAATCCTCTCGACAGTGACGAGTTGAACGCCTTCTTCGACGCCCTGGATCACCTGGACGAGGTCGAGTTGCTGCGCATGAGCGCGGCCTGGCGATCGGTGACAAGGTCGACCCACGAGGAAGCCTGGGCTACGGTTCGAGCCGTCGGCGCTCGCTACGGCCTCTCCAAGGAAATCGATTGGGTCCGCAAGCGGGCCATGGCCTGGGCGTCGCGCGGCAACAACTCGATCCCCTACATGATCAACAACAACGAAACATGGGCCGAGATCAAGCTGGACGCCGAGGAGGCAGTCGTCGACGTCGCCCTTGGCATCGCGCTCGGCGACCGGCTCGACGAACAGACTCGCGCGACCTTGCTCGCGGCTTGGGACCGCGCCAAGTAAGCTTCTCGCGGCTGCGCGGCACGACTGCCGCGGAGCGCGGTATTGCGAGTCCCTACGCCGGCCCGTTTCGGATGACCGATGTAGGCTGGCCGCGTGGCAGATCTACGTGTCGAGCTGCTGGCGATCGAGGATTGCCCTCACCTGGGGCAGGCGCAACGCGACCTGGAGAGCGTTCTGCACAAGGGGATCATCGAGACGCCGATCCAGCTGATCTTCGTCAGCGGCCCAGAAGATGCCGAATTCCTCGCCTTCCCGGGATCTCCCACGATCAGGATCAACGGTGAGGACGTGGTCCCGCAGCCCGATCTGCCGGTCGCGCTCGGCTGCCGGGTCTATCGCGACGAGCAAGGTCGAATGGTGGGCTCGCCGCCGATCGAGTCGATCCGCGCCGCCGTCGATCTCCACCGTCGAGCCCGCCTGGAAGCTTTCCAGCGCCAGGAGGCCGGCCTGGTCGCCAAGTTCGCCCGAGAGGCCGCTGAGGCCGAAACATCGACCGATTCGGAAGACACAAGCGGCGAAGGCTGACCAATGGGCTTCGGCGAAACCGTCCGGGTCCTGCCCAATCGAACGATGCGGTCGCTCTTCATCTCGCTTTCGCATCGCCGGTCCCTCGCGCGGCTGGCCGTTCGCAGCCCGCTGACGAGGCCCGTGGTCGCGCGCTTCGTCGCCGGGGAGACGCTCGACGCGGCGCTACCGGCCATCGCCGCCCTCCGGAGCGCCGGCCTGCGGACCACCGTCGATGTCCTGGGCGAGTCGGTCACATCGCCCGAGCTGGCTGCGGCCGCCGTCGAGCGCTACCTCACCACCGTCGCCGCACTCTCGGCCCGCGGCCTGGACGCCAACGTCAGCCTCAAGCTGACGCAGATGGGCCTCGAGATCGGCCGCGAGCGGTGCCGGACCAACGTGATGCGCGTCGTGGAGGCGGTCAGGGGCGTCGATGGCTTCGTCCGATTCGACATGGAGGATCACACCAAGACCGATGCCACCCTCGAGATCTGGCGGGCGGCCCACGACCGCTATCCGCAGGTGGGCGTGGTGATCCAGTCGGCGCTGCGGCGCAGCTCGGCGGACATCGACGCGATCACCGCCGCCGGCGGACGCGTCCGGCTGTGCAAGGGCGCGTATGACGAGCCGAACAGCGCCGCCTACCGGACCAAGCAGGCCGTCGATGCCAACTACGCACGCTTGATGGAGCGGCTGCTGTTGGCGGGCGCGCATCCTGCCCTGGCCACCCACGACCCCAGGCTCATCGCCGCGGCCATCCAGATCGTCGAGCGGGAAGGGATAGCACGCGACCGGTTCGAGTTCCAGATGCTGTATGGCGTCCGGCGCGACCTGCAGCG
The DNA here is from genome assembly GCA_003141455.1 of Chloroflexota bacterium. Lineage (GTDB taxonomy): Bacteria > Chloroflexota > Limnocylindria > Limnocylindrales > CSP1-4 > Fen-1039. The sequence continues at coordinate 97,598 of PLMA01000058.1, forward strand.
GATGCTGATCGATCGCGGCTACAACGTCCGGATCTACGTCCCGTACGGCAAGGAGTGGTATCCGTACTTCATGCGCCGCCTGGCCGAGCGACCCGCCAACGTCGGCTTCATGCTGCGGGCCGTTCTCCAAGAGGAGGCCCGGCGGCTACGGGGCCAGTAGCGGCCTCGTCGCGGCTCGAGGGCGGCGGTTCGCTGACCTACCGCGACCCGGCACCGTCGCGGCCCAGACACACCACCGGCGCGACAGTCAGGCTCCGCCACCTCGAGAGGCCTGCGTGCGGTCCAGTGCGGCCGACATCTGTCGGCAGTGCTCCTCGATGTGGGCGGAGAGCATGACGTCGACGATCTGGCCCACCGTCATCTCGCCTCGCTGCTTGTTCAGCCCTCGCCGAGCCACCTGCCGCTCGTCCAGCTCGAGCAGCCGGCGCACGACTCGCTCGAGGGAGTTGTCGAGGCGCGTGTACAGCTCGGGGACGGGCAGGGTTCGGTCGCGGTCGACGGTCAGGAGGCGGATCAGGTCGCTTGGGGCGCGCCCGAACGGAACGGGCTCGACCTGGCCGGCCAGGACGCGCTCGATCTCCCCGAGCCAGTAGGGCAGCATCTCGTCGATGTGGGCGAGCACCTCGCGTCCGACCCACTCGCGACGGCGCGGCAGGTCGTCCGGTGGGAGGGGGCTCAGTTCGATGCGACTGCGGACTCGTACCAGATTGTCGCGAGCGACGCGCAGTCGTTCGACCTGTGCGTAGAGGGTTGCCATGAGTCGGGACTCGCTCCTGAACGGGGCCGGACGACGGGCCGGCAGTGTCACCGAAGAGCGTAGCGAAGTCCGCGGCGGCTGTGGTCACCCGGTCGCGTGGAGCGGGCGTTTGCGACGCCGGGGCAAGACGCGGCTAGGGCTCCTCTAGCACGATCGGTCGCGCTTCGGAGGGTGTGGCGACCTGGGCCAGGAGCACGCCCGCCAGGACGATGGCCGCTCCCAGGACCCGAATCGGAGAGAACGTTTCGTTCAGGAACGTGATTCCCAGGATGATCACGACGACGGGCTCGACAGTTGCCATCAGCGAAGCCTGCGCGGCGCCGATCCGGGCGGCCGACGCGTAGAACGCCTGGATCGCGATGGCCGCAGCCACTATGCCGATCCCCAGGAGACCGGGCCACGCAGCCGCCGGTATCTGCGTGGGCAGCAGAGGCTCGCGTGCCACGATCCCGACTGCCATCGTGGCGAGGAAGGTGCCGGTCATCATGACCGCGCCGGCCACCGGCGGGGAGACCTCCGCGCCACGGCCGCGCGAGCGCATGTCGGCTGTCTGGCCGGCCCTTTCGCCGGCCATCCACGCGGTCAGGACGATGTAGACGGCGTACGCGACCGGAGACAGCAACGCCAGCAGGATCCCCTCCCGGTCGGTGTCGGGCTTGACGCCTCCGATGGTCAGGACGGTCCCCAGGATCACGATCCCGAGCGATCCCCACGCGAGCCGGCTCTGGAACTTGTAGCCGAGGCGGAGGCACAGGACGGCGACCAGTGCCGGGTAGGCGCTCATCAGAAGAGCGACGAGCGAGATGTCGATGCGCTCGATGGACGCGTAGTAGACGCTGGCGTTGACGACGAAGAAGGCTCCGGTGAACAGCAGCCGGACCACGGTCCTGCGGTCCAGCTCCCTCAGCTCGGCCCGGGCGCGCGGCTGCGACAGGAGCCATGCCCAGCTCACCAGCGTGGCGAAGAGGAATCGCCAGACCAACATGGCGATCCAGTCCACGCCGGCGGGGTGCACGTAACCCTTGAAGAAGAGAGGGCCGGTGCCGTAGGCAGCGCCTGCGAGGGCGCCCAGGGCGATCCCAACGATGCGGCGGCGATCCATTCGCGAAGGCTAGCAGGAGCCGGTTCGCGCCTGCCGAACTACGGCCCGAGTACCGACACATTGGTACGAGTGACTCATAGGCCGGGTCGATGCCCCCTCGTAGCATCGCATCATCAAAGCGGTCGAATGGCCGCCGTTCCTGAGGTCGGATGCGATGACTTCTCGGGCTCGCGAACGCTGCCCACGCTGCGGCAGACGTCTGGTGAGCACGCGCTTCGATACGACTTTCAGACTGCCCGATCGGAGCGAGCGTCTCTGCTTCGGCATTCCCGGCGGCCTGTGCGAAGACTGTCATCAGCTGTACATCGACCCGGAGCTGATAGAGCTGCTCGACCTGGGTCAAGGCCGCTGCGTCTTCGCCATCGAAAGCGACGTGGTCGTCCAGGAGCAAGCCTGGTCCAGCGCCGAGTAGTCTCGGCCGGTCGTCTCTCCGATCCGCCTGCGACCCGATGTGTGAGTTGTCTGCGTTCCGGTGAGGCACCCCGCCGCGTAGCGCGGACTCCTGGGCTCGCCAAGCGGTCCACGCGTTGTAGCCGATGACTGAGGGGGTTAGTGTGGCTGCCCGAGGCGCGACGATTCTTGCGCGGGACCGGCACCGAACGGATCGCACATGTACGAGCGTCCCAACGCATACTCCGACGACATCGACGAGCCGATGGTTCGACCGGTCAGGCTCGAAATGAAGGGGCGTGGGCTGCCCCCTCCACCACTTGTGCCGCTGGTGGCCGTGCTGGGGATCGTCCTGGGACTGGGTCTCGGCTTCGGCTTCGCCCCGCATCCGGCGCCGGCCCCGACTCTGGCCCCCGTCGAGACGGCGGTGGTCGTGCGCCCGGCCGTGCCCGACGCGACGGCGGTGGCAATCGTTGGGCTGCCGAACGACGTGTTTCTGCCGCAACCCGTGCCGACCGACGGGCTTTCTCTTGTCCAGGCGTTGGGTGCGTTCGCGGAGGCCGGGACCGGGATCCCGCCACACGATGTGCTGTCCGCCAGGGTTGTCCGGCTTGCGGACGTCTCGTCCTCGTCGTGGTCCGCTCCAGCCGGCTCGCAGTGGGTCTGGGCCATAAGCGTTCGACGACCCGAGTGCGCCGGAGCCCAGGGCGGAGGTCAAGCCTCGGCTGCCTCGGTCGCAGCGTTGCCCACACAGAACAACGCGGGCGGGGTGTGCGCGGGGGACACGACCAGACTGATCATCCTGGACTATTACTCGGGTGCGCATCTGGCGGCGTTCGACCCGGCTTCCTGATCCGGCACCCTGATCGCGCGAGCCCTGACCCGGCGCCTGACCCGGCGCCTGACCCGGCGCCCGGTCCGAGTTGCCCTGCTGGCGGCGATCGTTGGCGCGCTGGCGGAGGGGACCCCGATTGGCCTATTGGCTCTTCTTCTCCGGATTCGGCAGAATGGTGTACGCGCCGGAAGATGGCGCAGCCAGGCGTCGTTTGTCGGCTCTCGATTCAGGGTGGGATCGGCGACCGGAAGGCAAGAGAGCGATGTCCTGTCTCTGACGGCTGGGCTCCAGCGGAAGGACCAAAGATGGACGAGCGTCCGGACGCGTATCCAGATGCGTATGACACCCGGGTTGGGCGGGTCAAGCCCGTAATGAGCGGGAGGTCGATCGCGCTTCCGCCCATCGCACCAATCGTCGGCCTGTTCGGACTCCTGCTCGGTCTCGTAGCCGGCTTCGGCCTGGCACCGACCGCGGCCCCGGCTCCCACTCCCGGCCCGACTGTGATCGCGGCCGCTTCGCCCTCGTCCCCGGCCACTCCTTCGGTTGTCTCCGGCGATCTGATTGCGGGCGCCGGTCCCACTTTCGAGCTTCCGCCGGCCAATGGCCTCACGCTGGCCAAAGCGTTGGAGGGGCTGGGCACTCGGCTGACTCCGGAAGCTCCCGAAGTCGTCTCGGCCCGGGTCGCTCGATGGACGGAGGTGTGGTCGTCCCCCGCAGCCCCGCCCGACATTTGGGTCTGGGCCATTACCGTCCGCGGTGCCGTGCCTTTCTGGTGTAGGAGAGCGCCAGCTTCCGAGTCCGCGAGCCCGGTGCCAGAGCAATCGTCTCCTTACCCGTGCTCCGGAGGGACGACCGAGATGTTCGTCTTCGATTACATGACGGGCGACTTCCTGGAGGCAATGAGCCCCGCCCGGCCCTGACCACCGGGCTTCTTGCGCGGCAGGCGCACAATCGACCGCGTGACTGAATCAGATCGCGCGCGGTCCACGGCGGACCGCGGCGCCCCGGCGCGACGTCCGGCTGCGGTATGCCACGGTCCGGGCCACGTGGTGAAGTACGGCAATCCGGCCTTCGTGACCATCTTTGGGGCGCAGTGCGTGGGCCTGCCGGCACGTGAGGGTTTGCTGGACCTGCCTGCCGCCGCCTTCGCCCTGTTGGACGTGGTTCTGGCGCAAGGCCGCCCTCTTTCCCGCTGGTTGCGCCTTGGCGAAGTCGAGTGGCGGATGACCGCGGCGCCACGGGTAGATCCGGGCACGCATGAGGTCTACGGGGTGGCGTTCCATCTGCGGTCGCGCTCCGATCAGCGCGAACCCGGACGGCGCACCTTCTCGGCGATCCAGAGGCTGACTGCTGCCCGACGCCGAAGCTCGCTGCCACCCTCGCGGCTCTTGAGCGCGGCATCTAGCTCGAGGAGGCCCACGAGGGCGGCGTCCAGCTCTGGGAGCGCCCAGGTTCGGGCCTGTTCCGCCAAGCGCTCCGCGCGGTACGGGTTCAGCTTGAGCGTCCGCACCAGTGTCGCGGCAGGAGTTCCAGCTGCCAGGAGGTCGGCGATCTCGATCAATCCCCTGATGCGGCGATGCAGGTGAACGACCAGAACGGGGCCCGGGACGTCGGCCAGTCGTTCCGCTAGCTCGGCCGCCTCGCCCGCGCGGCGCATGCCGACCGCGTCCAGGAACGCCCACGTGGATCCGGGGACGGCGTCGGCCACCAGGGCTTTCACGTCCTCGGGACGAATCTGGTCGTCAAGGCGGTAGACGGCCAGTTTCTCCAATTCCGCCACAGCCAGCTCGCCCTGGCGCCTCCGGTCGATGTCACGCTCACGCACGTTCGCACCCACCCGCTCCGCGAGCACGGCCGCGGCAGGCGGCGAGATGTTGATGCCCCGCTCCCTGGCGCGGTCCGCGATCCAGCGCGCCATCTGATCGCGGGTCGGCGCTTTGAACTCGTGGACCTCACCGCCGGCCGCCGCCACCGCATTGCGCAGCGTCTCCAGGGAGGCGGGTCGGCGAGCGGTACCGTCCACCGTGTCCAGGAATGCCAGGCCGTTGCCGGTGGCCACGGCGCCGAGCGTCTCGACCAAGCGTGCCGCCAGCGGTTTGGTGGCTATGAGCGGCGCCGGGTCGGCCACCACGACGAGTGTCCCGCCGCCGAAGAGCGTTGCCGTGGCCACTCTCTCGGTAATCTCGTCGGCCGAGGTGGTGCCACCGGTCAGGCGCATCCGTTCCAGCGGGGGCCCATCGCCCGCCAGCCGAACGGCGAGAGCGTCCGGGCCGTGCCCCACACTGTATGAATCGTCGCCCCAGTAGTAGCCCAGTGGGGCGGTAGGTCCTGTCGCCACGTCAGCCACCCCTCGCGGATCGCAGGGCGCGCCCGGTCCAGGGCAGGCGGCGAACCTCGTCGGGAGCGACGCCGGCCAGCTCGCAGACCAGGAGCTCGAGCGTCTCGGCCCGGCGCCACACGGCCCCGAGCGTCTCGAGCGTCCAGCTGCCACGCGCCCGCCCGGCCCGAGCCTCCGGCGGGTAGCGGCGCTCCCATGACCCGAAACGCGCCGCCATCGATTCGAGCTGCTGGCCCGCGCGCTTGTCCGCGTAGGCGAGGATGAGCGCCTCCGGCGACGCCGTCTCCAGCCACCGCTCGAACCAGGCCGCGTCCGCCAGCCTCGACACCGGGTGCCCCACGATTACCGGCGCCAGCTCCGCGTGACCGTGCCGGACCAGCCAATCGGCCGATCCTTCACCATGAGGCAGCCCGCGGACCTCCGGCTTCACCGAAGCGAGCTTGTCCAGGTCATGGAGGAGCGCGGCCGACTCCACCAGGCGGCGATCGAGCGACCGTCCAGCCGATACCGCCCGCCGTGCCAGCCATGCCGCCGTCTCGGCAACTGCCCGCGAGTGGCGAAGGTGCCAGGCAGGAGGCTCCAGCGAGAGGAGAAGGGCCGCGCTGTCGCGACGGTTGGGAATGGACATCGGACGAATCGTACAGGAGCCCGGATGGCCTGACCGCGGCGACTTGAGCGGTGCCGTTGCCGGCTCCGCGCGACGAGGCGCCGTTACCGGCGGCGCTGTTACCGGCGGCGCCGTTGCCGGCGGTGACGGTCACCGCCGTCCGATCCAGCGTCGTCTCGACCGTGCCCGCCTGGTCCGTCCTCAGGGCGGTCTGGCTGTGGGCCCGGATCCGAGCCATCGTGCCCGCGTTCGGATGGCCGTACCTGTTGTTCGCCCCGACCGAGACAACGGCCACGGACGGATGAGTCGCGGCCAGCAGATCGTCTGACGAGGCGGTCGCGCTGCCGTGGTGAGCAATCTTGAGCATGTCGACCGCCGGGAGGCCCCGGCCCAGCAGGATCGGGTCCACGTCGTCTTCGACGTCGCCGGTCAGGAGGAAGCGGCGCCCCTCGTAGTCGCCGAGCAGGACGATCGAGGCATCGTTGGCCTTGCGATTGTCCGCGGCGTTTGGGTCCAGGCCGCTGGGCCGGGTAGTGCCGTCGTCGGGCCAGAGGACCTGGAGCGTGGCGTCGTCCAGGCGCAGCGTCTGGCCGGCGGAGAGCCGCTCCGCCGGCAGTCCGTTCGATGACAGCGCGGCCTTCCAGGCTTCGTAGGTCGAGGTGCTGGCCGGCCAGCCGGACTCGAACGCGCGGCCGACTCGATACCGCTCCACGACGGCCACGAGACCGGCCACGTGGTCGTCATGAGGATGGGTCAAGACGATCGCGTCCAGGCGCCTATCCCACGACGGCACGTATCGATCCAGGGCGGCCATGAGGACGTTCGCGTCCGGGCCCCCGTCCACCAGGACCCGGCTGCCGCGGTCGCCCTCGAGGAGTATCGAGTCGCCCTGGCCGACGTCCAGGACGATCACGTGGACGCTCCCGTCCGGGCGAGCCGCCACTACCGATCCTGCTGCGGCTATGACGAAGACCGCCCCCGCCAGCGCCCACCGCTGCCTGGTCCGGAACGGCGATCCGCGGGCACCGCTCGGGGGTCTCTCGGTTCCGATGGAACGCCTCCGTTTCCGGGCCTCTCGGGCATCGGGCCCGGAGAGCACTCGATGCATCCGCACCAGGAGCAAACCGGCCACGGCCGCCGCGACCACGTTCGCGGGGAATGGGAGCGTCTCGCTGGCGCCCGGGACGGAAGCGGCCAGTCGGACGACCGCCACGAGAGCGACGAGCAGAAGCTGCGCCGGCAGCGCGAGCAGCCCGGTCAGCCACACCGGGGCACCGGCAACCGCCATCCAGCCAGCCACAAACGCGAGCGCCCCTGCCGCCATCGCCGGGGGAACGAGCGGGACCGCTACGAGGTTCGCCGCCGGAGCGATGAGAGACAGCCGGCCGAAAGTGAGCAGCGCGATCGGGAGTGTGGCGGCCTGGGCGGCTAGTGACACACCCAGGGTGTCGCGAAGACCGCCGGGCAGGCGCGGGAAGCGTTCCCCGATCAGCCGGGTGAGTGGCGTAGCCCAGGCAACGAGCCCGGCCGTGGCCGCGGCAGAGAGCTGGAACCCGACGTCGCCGGCAGTCCCCGGGTCCAGCAGCAACATGACGGAGATTGCCCAGGCGAGGCTGACCATGACCCTCGAGCCGCGCCCGCTCTCGATGGCCATCAGGGCCACTCCCGACATGAATGCGGCTCGAACTACCGACGGCGAAGCCCCGGCGAAGAGCGTGTAGGCCACGATCGCGCCGATCGTGACGATGGCTCTTCGCCGCCGCCCGACGAATCCGCGTAGCAGAGCCGCCACCGTCGCCGCCACGATGGCGATATTCCAGCCCGATATGGCGACTATGTGGCTGACCCCCGCCGTCGTAAAGGCGGCCGCCAGGCTGCGGTCGACGCGGTCCCGCAACCCGATGAGGATCGCCGTGGCCAGGCCCCCTTCCGGCTCCGGCATCACCTTCTGCAGCGCGTCGCCGGAGGCCTGGCGGATCGCCTCGAGACGGCCCGCGACCGAGTCGTCGTGGCTCACGAGGAACAGATCCGTGGCCTCACAAGTGGCTGAGATTCCCTGAGCGGCGAGATAGCGGTCGTAGTCGCCGTCCGCCAGAGGCCGCACCCGGCCCAACCACCTGACGAAGTCGCCGGCGATCAACCGCGGGTAGGCGGGAAACTGAGCCGAGCAGCGGAGCGACCGGTCGGCCTGGTCGATCGTCGCGATCTGGAGACCGTTGGTCGTGTGGGCGCTCTCGACGGTAGCGTTCCACGGCCCGGAGCCGTCGGGCAGAGCCTTCGTCTCGACCGGGCCGGCGCCGCTCCCGACGACGAGTCCGATCGAGAGCCGGGCGGCAATCAGCGCGGCCCCCAGTGACGCGACCACGAGCGCTTCCCCCAGACTGCGCCGGCCGCGAGCTCTGTACAGGCACGCAGCCACTGCCAACGCCACTGCAACGGCCGCGGCCGCGATGACGGCCACGACCGAGTCGCCGCTCAACGGCTGGTATGACGCAGTCCCCGCGGCAACAATCAAGCCGAGGGCGAGCCACGCCGGCCTGGCGCGCATCCGCTATCCGACCGTGACCTGGTCCCGGAACTTGGCCAGCGTCGAGGCGGTGACGAGCTTGCGAGTGACCAGGTCGTCGACCGAGGCGAACGGCCGCTCGCCTCGCGACGTGATGATCTTCGTGGCGGTCGCCGGGCCGATCCCCGGCAACGTGTCGAGTTGCTCCGCCGGGGCCGTGTTCAGGTTGAGAAGCCCGCTCGTGGTCCCGGCCGGCGGCGCTGTGCCATATCCGTCTCCAAGCCTGGGAACCGAGACCAGCTCAGCGTCCTGCAGCTTCGCTGCCAGATTGAGCTTCGTCTCGGCCTGCCGCGGATCCACGTCCGGCGAGTAGCCGCCGGCTGCCCGGATCGCGTCAGCCACTCTCGAGCCCGGCGGCAGCGAGAACACGCCGGGGCGCAACACCGCCCCCGCCACCTGAACAACCAGCATCTGCGCAGGTGGCCCCGGCGACCCCGACGCCGCCGGACCGGACACCACTTCGACCCGTCCGCTCGGGCCCAGCTCCACGAACGCAACGGCCGCGAGCGACACGATGGCGAGCACGACCGCGGCCGCGGTCGTCACGAGGAAGACTGTCGACCCCGACCGCTTGGCGGGAGCGTCGGTCTGGCCAGTCTCAGGCGCTTCCAGCGCCCGCCAGGGCGCGCTGGTATCCATCCTCATCTCCGATCGAGCGACCACGGCGGGTGTGCCGCGCACCCTATCGAAGCCCGCTTATCTGCGGCTTATGGCGCGCTTATCTCCGGGCGATCTCGGCCGATGGGCGGGCGATCTCGGCCGATGGGCGGGCGATCTCGGCCGATGGGCGGGCGAACTCGGCCGATGGGCCCTCGGTCCCGGCCTGGCGTCAGCCGCTCATCCCCTCTACGGCGCCCGCCTGACGATCTCCTGCAGATACGCGTCGATCTCGGGGACCGAGCGCAGCATTCGCTCGAAGTAGCTGTTGACCGCCTTGAGGGCCGCATCCTGGATGCCGGTCATATCGGACGACCGGTCGGCCTCTGCGCCGCGCTTCTGGATCGAGTTCCGAAGCTTCAGCAGGTGGCCGACCATTTCGGCCTCTTCCGGCCCGTCCAGCGCCTGGATGGCCGACATGATCAGCGTGTCCACCTGAGCGGTCATCGTCTCGGAGTCGAAGTCTTCGCCGGAGTTGGCCGCATCGCCCAGCGTCTGGACTAGCGCCGCTACCTGGTACAGCGCCGTGATCGGCTCGTCGAACAGCTCACGGATGAAGGCCGCCTCAGCGTAGTGGCCGTTCATGCGGAAGACGTTGTAGAGGCGCCGCGCCACCTTGCCGTAGCTCGGATGCTCGACCGTGTACTTCCAGACCTCGTGCTCGAGTGCCTCGACGTAGTCGTCGACTGTGTCGGCCGAGAGCTCCTTCACCAGCTTCTTGAAGAGCGGGACCGAGTCGGTGTCGAGGTAGACCTCCTGGAAGTCCGGGTCCAGGAAGCCGTCCAGCGGCACGATCTTCCCGTCCGGGCCTTCCCAGGTGGTGTCGAGGACGTTGCTCGCGTTGGCCAGCTTGCCGCGTGAGCTGTCGGCGATGACCCAGTCGAGCTTGCACCAACCGGGGTCCCGGGCCGCGTCTGCCCAGGTGTAGACGGCAGCTGCGCCGTCCATCAACGTGACCTCCATCTGGCCGGCCCGGACCTCGTCGATAGTCCATGACATCGGCGACTTCACGCCGACCGGCTTGCCGGCCTTCTTCGCCTCGACCGGATGCTGCCCGAACTTGACCTCCCACAGTCGCTGGCCCGGCCCGCTGGCGGTCGCCAAAGCTTTCTCTCGAATCATGTCGGCCAGGATCCCGCAGGCCTCCTCACGGGTGTCGGCCTTGATGTTGATCCGCTCGAAGAAGTCGCAGTCGGCAGGGAAGGTGTTGATCTTGCTCTGCGCGGCCGAACCGGAGATCGACAACGCTGTCAGAACGTTGGGCGGGCGGTCGTCGAAGCCGACGATCTTGCCGATCTCCCGGAAGCGAGCCAGGTCTTGCGGCGCGAAATCGAGCATCGTGACGCGGTGGCCGTAGACGCCGGTGTCGACGTCGACGACGAGATCGCCGCCGCTTGCCTCTGTCTCCATCGCCGCGACCCAATCCTGGGCTTCGCGTTCGTCGATCTCGACACCCATCCGCTGGGCCGACTCGATCACCTTCGCGATGGCGTCCGAATCGGCCGCCTTCGGTTTGCCTGGCTCCATGACGGCTCCTCCTGCGGCGTGACGGGTCCCCAGAGTGTCGAGATTGTACGGCCGGACCGGGTAGCATTTGGATCCATGGCCGTCAGCGTCGTTGGCGTCACGTTCGAGCATCACCGCGAGCCGTTCGGGATCGGCGAGGCCCGGCCGCGAATCTCGTGGCGCCTCGCCGCGGGTAGCGTCGCCGCCGGCGCGGCCGGATGGTTGCAGGCCGCATACGAGATCGAGGTCTCGGCGGAGAGTGGCGACCGTCCCTGGTCGAGCGGTCGGGTCGAGTCGGCCGAATCCGTCCTGGTGCCCTGGGAGGCGCCGTCTCTGCGCTCCCGAGATCGCCGGATCGTGCGCGTTCGGGTCTGGGGTACCGGCGACGAAACGCCTTCGCCCTGGAGCGAACCCACGGTCCTGGAAGCCGGACTGCTGGCGCAGTCCGACTGGTCGGCCGAGCTGATCGGGCCCGACCGTGAGTTGGGCGACCGACTGGATCGACCGCCGGTCCTCTTCCGACGGGCGTTCGAGTTGCGCGGAGAGATCGATCGGGCGTGCCTGTACGTCACCGCCCACGGCGTGTACGCGGCCGAGATCAACGGCCGGCGGATCGGCGACCACGTTCTGGCGCCCGGTTGGACGAGCTATCGGCACCGCCTCCGCTACCAGACCTTCGACGTCACCTCGCTCGTGGTCGCGGGTCCCAACGTCCTGGGCGCGACCGTGGCAGAAGGCTGGTACGCCGGCCATCTTGGGTTCCACGGCGGGCGACGGCGAATCTGGGGCGACGACGTCGCCTTCCTGACCCAGCTGGAGGTCCGATACGCGAACGGGCAAGTCGAAACCGTTGCCACCGACGGCGACTGGCGCTGGGCGAATGGGCCAACGACCTCCGCAGGCATCTACGCCGGCGAGACGTACGACGCCAGGCTGGAGCGGTCCGGCTGGTCCGCGCCCGGGTTCGAGCAGGCGCCCGAGCAGGCTGGCGACGGCAGCACTTGGGCGCCCGTTCGAACGCTCAGTCGAGAACAGGCGGACCTGGTCGCGCCGGCGGGCCCGCCGATCCGTCGCACGCAGGAGCTGGCCCCGGTGGCGATCACCACCTCCCCGGCGGGCCGAACTATCGTCGATTTCGGCCAGAACCTTGTCGGCCGCGTCCGTCTCAAAGTGAGTGGCGAGGCCGGCACCTCTATCACGCTGCGTCACGCCGAGGTGCTCGAAGACGGGGAGCTGGCCACGCGGCCGCTCCGGGGCGCCGCGGCCGTGGATCGCTACACGCTTCGTGGCGGCGGCGCGGAGGAGTGGGAGCCGAGCTTCACGTACCACGGCTTCCGCTACGTAGAAGTCGATGGCTGGCCCGGGACGCCATCGCCGGACGAGATCCGGGCCGTGGCGATCCATACGGAGATGGCCCGCACCGGCTGGTTCGAATGTTCCGACCCCCTGCTCAACCGGTTCCACGAGAACGTGGTCTGGACGATGCGCGGCAACTTCATGGACGTCCCCACGGACTGCCCGCAGCGCGACGAGCGGCTCGGCTGGACCGGCGATGCCGGGGTCTTCGCGCCGAGTGCCACCTTTATCTACGACTGCTCGGGGATGCTGGCGAGCTGGCTGGCCGACGTCGCGATCGAGCAGCGGGCATACGGCACAGTTCCGTTCTACGTTCCCTGGTTCCAGCTGACCTTCCCGCTCGCGCCTTCCTCGGTCTGGGGTGACGCGGCGGTGCTGGTGCCCTGGCTCATCTATCAACGCTTCGGCGACGCGGGCCTGCTGCGCAACCAGTACGTGAGCATGAGGGCCTGGGTGGATCAGGTGGCGGCGATCACCGGGCCGAGCCACCTCTGGCAGAGCGGGCTGCACCTGGGCGATTGGCTGGACCCGTCCGCGCCGGCCGATGCTCCGGATGCCGCCAAGACCGATCGCTACTTCGTGGCCACGGCCTACCACGCCTGGACGGCTCGAATCCTTGCGGAGGCCGCGGAGGTGCTCGGCGAGACAGAGGATGCGCGCCGCTACGGCGAGCTGGCTTCGGCTATTCGCGAGGCATTCGAAGCCGAGTACGTATCCGCCAACGGCCTGGTCGTGTCCGACGCCCAGACGGCCTACGCCCTGGCCCTGGAGCTGGACCTGCTGTCCGGGGAGGCGCAGCGCGAGCGCGCCGGCCGCAGGCTCGTGGATCTGGTACGGGCGAACGACCACCGGATCGGGACTGGATTCGTGGGTGCCCGGCTGGTCTGCGACGCTCTAGCGAACGCGGGGGCCATCGACACCGCCTACCACCTGCTGCTCCAGCGTGCCTGCCCGTCGTGGCTGTACCCGGTCACGATGGGAGCGACGACGGTCTGGGAACGCTGGGACAGCATGCTGCCAGACGGCCGGCTGAACCCGGGCGACATGCTCTCCTTCAACCATTGCGACCTCGGCGCGGTCGCGGACTGGCTGCACCGAACCGTCGCGGGCCTGGCTCCGGCCGAGCCCGGGTACCGCCGGATCCTCGTCGCGCCACGGCCCGGCGGGGGACTCTCGCACGCCTCGGCCGCGCACGAAACCCCGTACGGTCGGGCCGAGGTGGCGTGGGTCCGAAGGGACGGCCGTCTGGAAGTGGACGTGGTCGTTCCGGTCGGAGCGACGGCTACGGTCCGCCTGCCCGATCCGGCCTGGACGGCGACCGAGGTGGGACCGGGCCGGCATCGTTTCGCCTGCCCGTTCCGGCGCGTGGAGGAAGACCCGGCGCGGCCGCCCGCACCATCGCCCCTGGGCCTTCAGCCCGAAGGAGAATCGGGGGTTTTCGAGGCGTAGGACGCGGTCTGCGCGCCCCGGGGTGCCGCCGCCTACCGGACGACCACGTTGACCAGCTTGCCGCCGGCGTGGATCACCTTGAGCGGCACCCGGCCCTCCAGGGCGGCCACGATCTTGGGCCGCGCCAGGACCACGCGCTCCAGCTCTGACTCGGCGATCCCGACCGGAACCATGACCTTGTCGCGGAGCTTGCCGTTGACCTGCACCGGAACCTCGCGCTCGCTTTCGGCGGCAGCGGCGTCGTCCACCGCCGGCCAGGGCTGGGAGTGGATCGACGACTTGGCGTCAGCGCCGGACTCCTCGCCGCGCGCTTCGGCCAGCCGGGCCCAGAGCTCCTCGGTGATGTGCGGAGCCGCGGGGGCAAGCATCAACAGCAACAACAACACGGCTTCGTTCCACGCCGCGCTGCCGGCCGCTTCGGTGCCGCGGTAGCGCATCAGCAGGTTCGACAGCTCCATCAGGTGCGCGACCATCGTGTTGAAGCGCAGCTCGGCATACTCGTCGGAGACCACGCGAAGCGTTCGATGGGCGGCCGCGCGCAGGGCCTTCTCCGCTGCCGCGCTGTCCTGGCCTGCCGGCAGGACGCCCGATTCGGGATCGCCCGCCTCGATGCCGTGCGGATCGAGTGCCGCCGTCCAGACGCGGTGGAGGAACCGGCTGATCCCGCCGATGCCGGTGGGGCTCCACGGGCCGCCCTGGTCCCACGGTCCCATGAACATCAGGAAGAGCCGGACCGTGTCCGCGCCGTAACGCGAGACCAGCTTGTCGGGGTCCTCGACGTTGCCGCGCGACTTGCTCATCCGCTCGCCGTCGGCGCCCAGGATCTGGCCCTGGTTGAAGAGCCGCTTGAACGGCTCGCGTTCGTGGACCAGGCCCAGGTCCGCCATCGCCTTGGTGAAGAAGCGCGCGTAGAGCAGGTGCATCACGGCGTGCTCGGCGCCGCCGGTGTACTGGTCGACCGGGCACCAGCGGGCCTCGATCCGGCGGTCCACCGGGGCGTCCGCGTCGGCGGGGGAGAGGTAGCGGAACCAGTACCAGCTCGAGTCGATGAAGGTATCCATCGTGTCGGTCTCGCGCCGCGCCGGGCCGCCGCATTTGGGGCATGTGGTGTCGACGAAGGATGTGTCCGTCTTGAGAGGGTTCTCACCGCGGCCGGCGTAGTCGACCGTCTCCGGCAGCTGGACGGGCAGCTGGTCGTCTGGCACGGGCACTATCCCGTCGGCGTCGCAGTAGATCACCGGGATCGGCGTGCCCCAATACCGCTGTCGGCTGATGAGCCAGTCGCGCAGCCGGTAGTTGACCGCGGCCTTGCCGCGGCTCTGGTTCTCCAACGTTGCCACGATCGACGTGAAGCCATCGCGTGCGGGTTGCCCCGAATGCGGGCCGGAGTTCACCATCCGGTCCTTGCTGTCGTGCGAGACATAGGCTGCCTCCAGCGGCGCGGCAACGTCCTTGTACGAGATCTCCGGTCCGGCGATGACACGCCTGATCGGGAGGCCGAACTTCTGAGCGAATGCGAAGTCGCGCTCGTCGTGGGCCGGGACGGCCATGATGGCGCCCGTGCCGTAGCCGGCCAGGACGTAGTCGGCGATCCAGATCGGTATGCGCTCCTCGTTGACGGGGTTGATCGCGTACGAGCCGGTGAAGACGCCGGTCTTCTCGCGTTCCGTCGACATCCGCTCGATCTCGGTCTCGCGGCCGGCGGCTGTGACGTAAGCCTCCACCTCGGCCGCCCGGTCCGGATGGGTCAGCTTGGAGACGAGCGGGTGCTCGGGCGACATGACCATGAAGGTGGCGCCGTAGAGCGTGTCCGGCCGGGTCGTGAAGACGCGCAGCTCGTCACCGCCTGGCTGGTGTGCGTCCCGCGCCGTCGTGAAGACGACTTCCGCCCCCTCCGATCGGCCGATCCAGTTGGTCTGCATGATCCGGATCGGCTCGGGCCATTCGATGCCGGAGAAGTCGAGCAGCTCGTCCGCGTACTTCGTGGTCCGCAGGTACCACTGGTCCAGCTCGCGCTTCTCGACCCGCGCGCCGCAGCGCCAGCAGTGACGATCGGCGCCCTCGACCTGCTCGCGGGCCAGCGTCCCATCGTTGGGGCACCAGTCGACGGGAGAGCTTGCGCGGTAGGCGAGCCCCGCTTCCAGGAAGCGCAGGAAGATCCACTGGTTCCAGCGGTAGTAGGTCGGGTCGCAGGTGACGACCTCGCTGTTCCAGTCGAATGTGGTGCCCATCGACCGCAGCTGGCGGCGCATGTTGTCGATGTTGTTGAGGGTCCACTCGCGGGGGTGGATCTTGTTCTTGATCGCGGCGTTCTCGGCGGGCAGCCCGAACGAGTCGAAGCCGATCGGGAAGAAGACATTCTCGCCTTGCATGCGGTGGAAGCGGGCTATCGCGTCGGTCGGCGTCTTCGCGTACCAGTGGCCGATGTGGATGTTGCCCGACGTGTACGGGTACATCGTCAGCAGGTAGAACTTGGGCCGCGTGGTGTCCGCGAGGTCCGTGTCGTAGAGGCCGAGCTCCGCCCAGCGCTGCTGCCATCGCGGCTCGATGGCCGTGGGCTCATAGCGGTCGATGCGGATGCGTTCTACTGCCGACACGTGCGACCTCATTGCCAGGGTTCGGGCGTAGCGACGCTCGCGCCGTGGCACGCTCGAACGAGACTCCAGTGTATCCGAGCGGCGAGGCGCACTGGGTGCGCCCCGATGGTCTGCAATCCGCGTCTTGCGTGGAATCGGGGGTAAGTTGACTGCGCAACGGTCTTGGAGGCCGCGACGGCCGCAAGGAAGAGGAACACGTGGATACCAGGACACCCGACAGCACGGACTCGGCAAGCACGTTCGCGAGGGCAGCATCGAGCGACGAGATAGACGCGGTCACCGCCGCTCTCGAACGGAACAACATCGAGGCCATCGTGGTCGACACCGCCGATGAGGCGCGCGAGCGTGTGCTGGCCATGATCCCGGAAGGGGCCGAAGTCCACTGGGCCAAGTCGAAGACACTCGAGGACCTGGGCCTCTTCCCCATCCTCAACGACTCCGGCCGATACGACGCGCTTCGCCCGCGCTACATCAGGATGGACCGGGCAACCCAGGGCCGCGAGATCCGGAAGCTCAGGNNAGCCAGAAGATCGTTCCCGACCTTGACGCAGGCATCCGTCGGGCCCGCGAGTACGTTCAGCCATACGAGGACGCCCGGCTGAGGGAGCAGCTCGGTGTCGGAACGCGCCTGGCCAAGCTACTCGTCACGTTTCTGGAGGCGCAGCGCGGCCGCACCACGGTCGTCCTCGTCCGAGAGCCGGTCGGCGTCTAGCAAGGAGAGCGGCGTTCGGTCAAGGCACTGCCGTCATCGCGAGCGCGTGTTCGCCACCGCCGGAGATCGCGACCAGGCCCGGGAGGCCGGCCGGCGGCGTAAGTCCCTCGCTGATGCAGCCCCAGGCCACGACCGTCCCGTCGTTCTTGAGCGCGAGGCTGAACTTGTCTCCGGCTGAGATCGCCTTGATCCCCGACAATCCGGCCGGCATGGCCTTCCCGCAGTTGACGGTCCCCCAGGCCACGACGGTCCCGTCCCCCTGGAGAGCCAGGCCGGATCCGCCTCCGGCGTCGATTGCCACCGCGGACAGCTTGCCCGGTACCTTCGTCGCGCCGGTCGTAGGGTAACCCCAGGCCACGACAGTCCCGTTGCTCTTGAGGGCGAGGCCGAACATGCCTCCTGCGGCTATGGCGGTGACGTCCGACAGGCGACCCGTCAGGCTCGTCTGGCCACTGTAGTCGTTGCCCCAGGCCGTGATGGTTCCATCGCTCTTGAGGGCAAGACTGAAGTCGTATCCCGCGGCAATGGCGGTGACGCCCGTCAGGCCGGCNNGCGGTGACGCCCGTCAGGCCGGCCGGCACGCCGGCTTTGCCATGCTCATTGTCGCCCCAGGCCACGACCGTCCCATCGCTCTTGAGGGCGAGGTTGTGGTTGTAGCCCGTGGCGATCGCGGTGACGCCCGTCAGGCCGGCCGGCACGTTCGTCTGGCCGAACTTGTTGTCGCCCCAGGCCACGACGGTGCCATCGCTCTTGAGGGCGAGGCTGTGGAAGTCCCCCGCGGCGATCGCCTTGACGTCCGTCAGGCCGGCGGGCACGTTCGTCTGGCCGCAGCAATGGCCGCCCCACGCCACGACCGGTCCCGACAGCGACGAGGAGGGCGGCGGGGTCGGCTGGGGGGTGGAAGTCTTCGTTGGAATTCCGGACCGTCCGGACGTCGGGCCGTTTGTCGGGCCGGCAGTCAAGCCAGAGGTGGCGCCAGGAGGGGCAGATGGCGGCGTCGTGGCGCCCGATCCGGTGCAACCGGCAATGGACAACGTGAAGGCGACGAGCGTCGCGACCAGGCAACGATGGCCTCGCATCTCTCGGTTCTCCTTCTTCCCCGCTCGCGTCGGCCGACGAGCCAACGCCTCCCTCGATGAAGGCTGCCACGGGAGATAGCTCGTCCGCAAGAGTGCAACTGCAACGGCTGTCTGGAACCGGGCCGTCCATGCCCCGGGCGGTCCGCTCATCGCGCATCGGCGGCGAGCGCCTGGCGGCCGACGTCCTCCCCGAACACTTTGCGGTAGACGTCCTCCCCGTGGCTGGTCGGCAGTGGCTCGCCCGTCACGATCCGGAACGTACGCCGCCCGTCCGGCAGCCGCTCGGCTCGCAGGAAGGCGGCGTCGGCCCGCCCTTCAGCGAAGAGGGAGTGCGCCAGGTCGTACATGTGCGTCACGTAGGCGACCTTCACGCCCGAGTCCGCCAGCGCGTGGACGAGCTGGCGGCCGATCTCCGAACCTTCGCGCTCGTTCGTCGAGGCGAAGGATTCGTTGAAGAGGAGAAGTGCGCCGGGTCGGACGTCCCGGACGATCGCGGCAGCCCGGGCCAGCTCCTCGTCGAGCTTGCCGTGGGTCATGGTCGCGTCCTCCTCCCGGCGGAAGTGGGTGAAGACCCCGTTTCGAACGTCCGCCCGGAACGACTCGGCCGCGACGAACGCCCCGGCCTGCATCATCAGCTGGGCGACTCCGAGCGCCCGGAGAAAGGTCGACTTCCCGCCGCGGTTCGCCCCCGTGATCACCAGGAGCGCCTTGCCCGGAAGGTCGGCGTCGCTCCCTACAACGGGCGACATGCCGGCAAGGCTGAGTGTGAGGTCGTAGAGGCCATGTGCCCTGAGGTCGCAGGCGTTCGCGACCGCTTCCGGCATGCACGTCGCCAGGCCGGCTGATTCGAGCCTCTCGCGCAGGTTCAGGCATGCCAGATAGAACCCGAGCTCGAAGCGGAGGGCCGAGAAGAAGGCAAGGATGTGGTCCGCCGAGCGCCCGAGCGCCACCGCGGCGAGGGCGGTGCCGCGGCCGTGAATCTGACCCAGCGCCTCAACTGCGGTGTCGTCCCGCGGGTTGATCTCGAACTCGTAGTCCGAACCGTGGCCGAAGATCCCATCGATCAGGCGCTGTCGCAAGGGCCGTCGCAGGACGTAGCCCGTGCCGACGTTCCCGTCGCCGAGCCGCGCGCTCATGAGCACGCCACGCGCGGGCTCCAGCAGCCGCAGGTGCCCCTCCACACGGGCCAGGTACTCGTCGCCGAGCTCCTCCGACAGGGAGCGAAACAGGGTCTGGAAGCCGTCCGACTCGAACGCCGGGGCGGCCTTCGCGGTCGCGCGGAGCCGCCGCAGGAGGCCGACGAAGATGCCCAGGACGGTGAGGGAGCGGCTCAGGAGGCTCTCGGGCCGGTCCACGACGAAGAGCCACTCACGCCTCTCACGGTCGATCGCCTCGACGGCGACCGCGTACATCTCGCGCACGGTCGCGGGGTTCCGGATGCAGTCCGTCAGCACGGCCTGCCGATACCGGATCGCGGCCTGGTCTCCCAGCGAGGCCAGCAGGACGCGCCGGGACGTGTCGACCAGGAACCGATCCACGCCGCCCATCGCGCCAAGGAGGGTGTCCAGCGCCAGGTCCGCGACCAGATCGGCCGCGTTGCTCGGGGTCGGAGTCCCCGCGTTGAAGTCGCGGTCGGCGAACAACAGTCGAACTTTCACGGCGAGACCTTCTGGCGGACCGCGTCATACGTGACGCCGTACTTGGCCGCGAGGGCCGTGGCGTAGGCGAGTCCATCCGCAGGCCGTCGCTGGACCCGGTAGGTACGGTCGGCGAGATCGAGGGTACCGACCTCGGCGACCATGCTCACTGTCGCGTCTCCGAGACGGGAAAGCTCGTCGAGGAAGGTCACGCAGACGCCGATCGTGCCGCGCTCGATCAGCGCGCCGATGACGTCCCTGCTGATCGTCAGTGCATCGTCGATCGTGGTGGAGGTCAGGCTCTCGTTCAGGATGACAACGCTCCGGTCTGTGGCGGCTTCGCAGATGGCGTGAAGCCGGAGCAGGTCGTCTTCGAGCTTGCCCGTCAAGTCCTCGGCGCGCTCGGGGCGGTCGAAATGGGTGCACAGGCGGTCGAAGAGCCGCAAGCGGGCGGACGTCCCCGGCACCGGGAGCCCGAGGCAGGCGAGGTGGTGCAGCTGGCCAAACATCCGGGCGAAGGTCGTCTTGCCTCCCTGATTGGGCCCAGTGACCACGAGGATCCGCTCTGGGCCCCGCAGCGCGAAGTCGTTCGAGACCGGAAGCCGGCCCTCGGCCGACAGGTTGAGCGCGAGCGCCAGGTCGAAGGCCCCGCTCGCCTCGATGTCCCCTTCCGGCGCGACTTCCGGGTAGCAGAAGCGAAGGCCGGCCGCCCGGAGCGGCTCGACCAGGTCGAGGTAGCCGAGGTAGAAGGCGACCTCGCGCCCGAACCTTCCGACTATCTCGTCGACGAACCCAATGTGCCGCTCGCCGAACCGTTCGAGCTGGGCGAAGACCTCCGGGTAGAGGCGGGCGACCCGGTCCACGATCTGCTCGTCCACGTGGCTCATGTCATGGGCCTCGAACCGGAAGTCGCGCTCCCGCGTCGCGCCGCGCCCGAACCTGGCGAAGGTCTCCTCGATTTCGGCCCCGTAATCCGGCTCACCGCGGAACGGCAGGACGCGCACCCGGAACCCGTCGAGCCGGAGGTTATATCGCACGCCGTCGAGCGACTCCCGGCAGCTCGCCGCGTCGTCCAGCAGAGTCCGGAGCCGCCCCGAGCGGGCATGGGCGGCGAGGTGGTCCCGGAACCCGGCGAGGCCCCGGGAGCGCAGCGGCAGCCCGGCGAGCGCGTCGGCCAGCTCCCGAACCGCCGGCCCGTACCGCTGCGCCGCGTCCACCATCCAGCACAGGCGCTGGTAGGAGTGGATCGACTCTCCGCCGGCGAGCAGAGCCCGCACCCGCGTCATCCGATCCTCGAAGCATGCGATCGACCCGCGCACGCCCGTGTCTTCGAGGTCGGTGCAGACTTCCTGGCGGTATCTGACCGCCTCGGCGTCCGCCAGCGCCGCCAGGTACAGGGGCCGCACGAAGGCGTCGTCGCCATCGCCGATCGCCTCGCGAACGATCTGATCGAGGTCGAGGTCCCGGAGGGCCTCAGCGTCCGCGGGTGCGCCGACCTGGGGCGACTCGCCGTCGAACAGGACGCTTCGGAACATCTGCGGCCGGACCTCCCCCCTGGGGAGAGGACGGAGAAAAGGCTTCCAGAGACATCCGTGGAAGCCATCACCCTTGCGGGCGATCACCCGACCTCCATCGCCTTACGCGACTATACGCGGCTCTCGACGCTTCTTGGTGGAGTTCATAGAGGATCGCGGTCGTAGAACGTTCCGACCCCCCGTTCACTACGAGGGAGCGCCTCAGCCTGCGCGCCCGGCTCGGATTGGGAGGGTAGGCGGTGTCCCCTGGCGAGGCATGCAGCTAGACGCTCGCTGAGCCAATGGGGAGCCACCGCCGGAGCCGCCTGCCGAAAGTTGGGCGCTCGCTGCACGAATAGTTGGTGGAGCTACAGGGACTCGAACCCTGGACCTCCTGCATGCCATGCAGGCGCTCTTCCAGCTGAGCTATAGCCCCACGCGACGGCGAATGTTACATCAACCCGGCGCCGCCGCGCGCAAGTCGTTCGGGCGGCGATAGGCGCCGGCGGCAACATCGTGGCTCTCCGCTGGGGCGGCGTCTCGGTGCGTCTCCCGCGGTAACCTTGGCGCAATGGCCACGACGACGACCGAATGGCGCGCCACGCTCCGGCTGCCAGGCGGGCGGCTCGAATGCACGATCCGGCGTTCGGCTCGGGCGCGCCACCTGCGCCTCACCGTGGATCCCCGGCACACGGCGCTGGTCACGATCCCGGCCCGAGCGGCTCGCACGAAGGGCGACGCCGAGCGGATGGCCGAATCGTTCGTGGCCGAGCGCGAGCCGTGGCTGAGGCGGCACCTGGAGCGACAGGCCCGCCAGGCAGAGCGGCTCGCGGAGTTCGGACCGCTCGGCGATGGCGGCCTCTTTCGATTCCGCGGCGAGCCTCATCGCCTGAGGATCGTCACCGGCGGGACGGGACGGCAGCGAACCACGATCAGCCGCGAGGGTACGGACGAGGGCGACGAACTGGTCGTCCGCGTTGGCGCGGGCGAACGCCGGGGCCTGGCATCGATCCTGGAAGCCTGGCTCCGGGTCCGGGCTCGGGCGGTCATCGAGCAGGAGATCAATCGCCACGCAGAGGCTCTGGGCGTCTCGCCGGCGGCCGTGACGGTCCGGGACACGCGCACTCGATGGGGGAGTTGCTCGCGGGCGCGGCGCCTCTCCTTCTCGTGGCGTCTTGTCCTGGCGCCGCCGGAGGCGCTGGAGACGGTCGTGGTCCACGAGCTGGCGCATCTTCGGGTCTTCGGTCACGGGCCGGGCTTCTGGGAGATCGTCGCCAGCCGGCGGCCGGACCACCGCCGCTGGCGCCGCTGGCTGCGCGAACACGCCCTGGAGCTGCACGGGGCGCTCGAGACTCGAGGCTAGGGGGCGGGCCAAGAGGCGACCCCACGAGGCGACCCAAGGGCGACCGGCCGCGGGGCAACCGGCCGAGGGGCGACGCCGGACCGAAGCCCATCTCGCAGGGCAGCAGTTCCGACGGGTCTGGCGTCCGGCGGAGCGGCGGACTAGATTGGCGGCGTACCGGCCGGAGTCCCGAATCGAACGGCCGCCGAACGAGCCGGCGCAACCAAGCTAAGGAGCGCGACATGCCCATCGTCACCATCTCTCGCCAGTACGGCGCAGGTGGCTCGAGCGTGGCGGCGATCGTCGCGGACAAGCTCGGAGCGGAAGTCCTCGACAAGAAACTCATCGAGGAGGTTGCGGCCAGGCTGGCTCTGCGCCCGAGCGAGGTCGAGGACCAGGAGGAACGGCCTCGAAGCTATCTAGAGCGCCTCATGCGGTCGCTCTCAACCCTGGAGCCCGGGATGGGCGCGGGTTGGACGCCACCCTATCCGGACCCGCTCTTCGATCCGCGGAAGGAGATCATCCAGCTCACCGAGCAGGGGATTCGTGAGGCCGCCGCCGGCGGAAACGTCGTCATCGTCGGCCGCGGCGCCGGCTTCGTCCTGCGCGAGAACCCGGCCGCCTTCCGGGTCTTCCTGCGCGCGCCGGAGTCGGTCCGGACCCGCACTCTGATGAAGCGTTTCGGGCTCACGGAGGCTGAAGCCAGTCGCAAGATGCACGAGACCGACTCGAATCGAGCCGCCTACATCCACCAGCTCTACGGGCGCGACTGGTGCGATCCGGATGAGTACGACCTGATCGTCAACACGGGCCGGATCGGCTACGAGACCACGGCCGAGATCATCCTGCGAGGGGCCGCCGAGCGCGCTCCGAGTTCCACGCCCGTCGCCTGAAGCACGGACGGCAACGCCACCCCGGGGTCCCGGAGGGCTATCTCAGCGAGCGGCGTCCTGGGCCGATACGACCCATATCGGCCCCGACTGCGGAGCTGACGACCACTGAGAGTCGGACAGCTGGGCGCGAGACAGGGCGCACATGGACCATGCTACGGCGAGGGCCAGCACCCAGACCACGACGACGACATCGAAGCGACTGACAAGCGTTGCGCGCACTACGGTTCCAGTGGGACGCTCAATCGGTCGGTCCGAGCCGGACCTGATGCCCAAGGATGGTCCTGCTCCGGGCCATCGTGCGAGTGTCGCAGTGGCCCAATCGATCGGGTCCGAGGGCCCTGAGTAGACCGGTTAACCTTGCTGTGCGCGGTTATCTATAAGCGGCCGGGTACCTGGCTTGCGAAGACGAGGAGCGGCCGCCCGAGCGGCCGCTCCTGCGTGGCGAGAGTTGCGGCGTGGGTCAGCCGACCGGCACGGCCTCCGGTTCTACGTCGAAGAGCCCCGGGACGGAGAGGTAGCGCTCGCCGGTGTCGTAGGTGAAGGCCAGGATGCGGGCGCCGTCCTTGATCTCGGGCAGCTTCCTGGCGACGGCCGCCAGGACCGCTCCGGACGAAACCCCGACGAACAGCCCTTCCTCTCGGGCCGCGCGCACGGTGTAGGCGAACGCGTCCGGCGCCGAGACCTGGACGATGCCGGTCACGGCATCGGCATGGTAGTTGCCGGGTACGAATCCGGCGCCGATGCCCTGGATCGGGTGCGGGCTGTGCTGGCCGCCGCTGAGTACGGGTGACAGTTCGGGCTCGACCGCGAAGACCTGGAGCTTGGGCCAGCGCGGCCGAAGGACCTCGCCTACTGCCGAGACGTGCCCGCCCGTGCCGACGCCGGCAAAGATGTAGTCGAGACCTTCGGGGAAGTCGCGGGCGATCTCCTCGGCCGTGGTTCGCCTGTGAACCTCTACGTTGGCGGGGTTGTCGAACTGCATCGGCAGCCAGGCGTTGGGCGTCTCGGCCACGATCTCGCGGGCCTTGGCGATGGCGCCGTTCATGCCGAGTTCGCGCGGGGTCAGCTCGAATGTCGCGCCGTATGCGGCCATCAGCTTGCGCCGCTCCACGGAGAACGACTCGGGCATGACGAGGATCAGCTTGTAGCCCTTGACGGC
>PLMA01000060.1 GCA_003141455.1 Chloroflexota bacterium
GACGTAGATGCCCGGGAGGTGGGTGAAAAGGCTCTCCAGCGTCTGCGAATGCTGCCCGCCGTAGCCCTTGCCGGCCCCGACAGACGCCCGGATCACGAGCGGGACCTCCACCTGGCCGCCGCTCATGTAGTGCCACTTGGCGGCCTGGTTCGCGATCTGGTCAGACGCCATGAGCGCGAAGTCCATGTACATGAGCTCGACCACCGGCCGGAGGCCGACGATCGCGGCCCCCACGGCCGTACCGCAGATGCAGGCCTCGGAGATCGGCGTGTTGAAGACGCGATCGCGCCCGAACGCCTCGAGGAGCCCCTTCGTGAGCTTGAACGCGCCGCCGTAGTCCGCGACGTCCTCCCCGTAGAAGAGGACGCGGCCGTCGCGGATCATCTCCTCCGCGAGCCCGTCGCGGATGGCATCGCGGTAGGTGATCGCCCCATCGGCGTCGCGCTTGGCAGGCGGCACCGGCTCGAACGGCACGATCCCGGCACGGGACGGCGGGACCACGTCGGAGGCCGTCTCCGTGTAGAGGTACTTCAGCGCGTCGGCCGGATCCGGGTCTGCGGCCTGCGAGGCGCGGACGGCGGCCCGTGCGTTGCGCGCACGGACCTTCGTCTCGATGGCCGCCACTGCCGCCTCGTCGGCGACGCCCGCATCGACGATCTGCAGCTTGAGGCGCTCGATCGCGTCGACCGCCCGCCAGGCGGCCTCCTCCTCGCGCGTCCGATACTCGTTGCGCGGGTCGGAGAGCGAGTGCCCGTAGTAGCGGTAGGTGCTCGCCTCGATCAGGACCGGGCCCTGGCCGGCGCGGCACAGCGCGGCTGCGCGCCGGACCGCGTCGCGCACCGCCAGGACGTCCATCCCGTCGATCGTCTCGGCGTGCATGTTGTTCTCGGCAAAGCCGGCCGCGCGCCGGGCAAGGTGCCGGACGCCCATCACCTCTTCGTCCGTGTGGTGGGTCATCCCGTAGTGGTTGTTCTGGATGAAGTAGATGACGGGGAGCCCGTACGCGTTGTCGCCGGCCAGGTGGTTCGTCCACTGCGCCTGCGCCGCCCAGTTGAGCGACTCGAGGACGACGCCGTTGGCATAGGCGCCGTCGCCGGCGAAGCAGCAGACGACGCGGTCCGACCGCTCGTAGCGGTGCGCCATCGCCGCGCCCGTCGCGATCGGCACGCTGCCGCCGACGATCGCGTTGGCGCCGAGATGGCCCGTCGAGAAGTCGCCGATGTGCATGCCGCCACCGCGACCGGCGCTGTAGCCCGTCCCCTTGCCGAAGAGCTCGGCGATGACGTGGTAGACGTGCTCCTCGAGCGCTGCCTCCAGCAGCTCGTCGCGGGTGCCGCCTGCGGAGGACGGGACGCGGGCCCGCAGCTCGTCGTCGGACATCCGGCGGATCGCGGCGAAGCCCTTGGCGACGGCGTCGCCGTGGCCGCGGTGCGAGCTCGTGATGTTGTCGTCGATGCGGAGCAGGCTGCACGCTCCCACGGGAGATGCCTCCTGGCCGATCGAGACGTGCGTCGGGCCGCGGTACTCGTAGCTCGGAAGGGGATCGTAGCCACCCGACCGGAGGCGGACGATCATCTCCTCCAGCTCGCGGATCGCCAGCATGTCGTCGAAGAGGTCAAGTGCCTCCGCACCGGTGATGCCGCCAGCGGCGATCTCCGTCGCGAGGGTGCCCGTGTAGGCGAAGCCCCTGATGGTTCCCGCGGACTCCTCGAAGGAGAGCGTGTCGGGCCGATGGTCGCTCCGATAGGCGGCCGCCGTGGTCATCGATGCCTCCGATTCCGCGCCGCGCGCCCGCCCCTGGGGGCCGAGCCGGCGCTCATGCCTTGATCACCTTGACGCCCCGACGTTCGAGGCTGCGCACGACGCGCTCGTCGATTCCCGTGTCCGTGACGAGGACGTCGATCTCCTCGAGGCGGCCGGAGCTGACGAACGAGCGCGTGCCCACCTTCCGGCTGTCGGCGAGGAGGATCACCTCGCGCGACCGACCGAGGACCAGCTCCTTCGTGTAGGCCTCGGCTGGGTCCGTGGTCGTGAGCCCCTCCTCGAGAGAGAACGCGAACGTCCCGATCAGGGCGCGATCGACGTGGAGCGTGTCGAGGAGGAGGCGCGTCAGCGGCCCGACGAGCGCCTGGCTGGTCGCGCGGAACTCGCCGCCGATGACGATCAGGCGCGGGCCGCGGCCGGCAAGCTCCGTCGCGGCAGGCAGGCTGTTCGTCACCACCGTCAGGCGGTCCCAGCCGCGGAGCAGGCGTGCCGCCTCGAGGACCGTGCTGCCGCTGTCGAGGTAGACCGTGTCGTCCGGCGAGAGCAGCTCGACGGCGCGGGCGGCGATCCGGGCCTTCTCCGCCCCGGCCTCCACGGCCTTGACGTCGAAATGGAGCTCGCTCGGCCGCTCGTCGAGGGCGACGGCGCCGCCGTGGACGCGGCGCAGGCGGCCCTCCATGGCGAGGGCGTCGAGGTCCCGGCGGACCGTCGCCTGCGAGACGCCCAGCGACGCGCTCAGATCCTCGAGACGTGCCGCGCGACGTGACTCGACGATCGAGCGGATCCGCTGCCTCCGCTGCGGTGCGAGATCGCGCGCGGCTGCCGTGCCGTCCTCGCTCATAACCTTCCACGTCATTGCAGGATTCTTGCATCATCTTGCGTAGAATGTCAAGTTGCGCCAAGCCGGTCGCCAGGCGCGCGGTCCCCGTTCGGCGACGCGGTTCATGCCGGAGCGAGGTCGGGAGGCCGCCGCGCAGCGGGCCGTCAGGCGAGCGGGCGCCCCGGGTTTCCATGCGGGCGACGCGGGCTCTTCGGGGCGCGCGAACGCTCCTCGTCGAGACGCGGATCGTCCTCGGCCTCGCGACCCCGCTTCACCTGGGCGTCGAGCACCTGCTTGAACTGCTTGGCCAGGCCCGTCCGCATACCGGCCCGGGCATTGGCGTCGGCATCGCGATCGCGACGCCTTTCCCGCGCTGCCTCGGCGGGAGAAACCTCATCGTCGAACCCGTCCACCGACCCGACCTTCGCTCCTCACTTCCGGCGACCTGCTACGATCCGGCCGCGATGGAACTGTACGGCGTCCGCATAAACACGATCGTCACCGACAACATCGCCGTCCGCTGCGCGGGCTGCGGCGAGGTCATCGAGGGAAGGCCCTGGCGGGTCAGCATCCTGGATATGGTGGCTCCCGAGGCTCCCGTCTCATGGACGGAGTCGGCCGGCCTCAATCCCGGCCCGTTCGAGTTTCACAGCGATCCGAGCCACGTGCTGGCCTGGATGGCCGAGCGTGGGACCCTCTTCTGCCGGCGTTCCCAGGTCCGAGAGATCCTGAGGCCGGTCTGGCTTCCAACGGAGCCGCGCCGTCTGGGGCTGTGCGACGGCATCCACCGCGACAACCACGAGTTCGTCGAGCCGGCCACGCTGGTGGCCGACCGAAGCTGAGGGCAGATGCGAGTCAGGAAGGCGGTCTTTCCGGCCGCGGGTTGGGGAACCCGCTTCCTCCCGGCCACCAAGGCTCAACCCAAGGAGATGCTCCCGCTAGTCGACAAGCCCGTGATCCAGTACGCCGTCGAGGAGGCGGTCGAGGCCGGGATCGAGCAGGTCATCATCATCACCAGCAGCCAGAAGCGGGCCATCGAGGATCATTTCGACCTGAATCTCGAACTCGAGCAGCTGCTCGAGGCCCGCGGCGACATCGACATGCTGCGCCAGATCAGGGCCATCTCGGACCTGGCCCAGATCTCGTACGTCCGTCAGAAGGAACAGCTCGGCCTGGGCCATGCCGTGCTCGTCGCCAAGGAGCTGATCGGTCACGAGCCGTTCGCGGTGATCCTCTCTGACGACGTCGTGGTGGGCGAGCGGCCGTGCATCGGACAGCTCATTGAGGCCTATCAGCGGACCCACTGCTCCGTGGTGGCCGTGATGGAGGTGCCGCACGAGGAGACCTGGCGCTACGGCATCATCGCGGGTGAGCCCGCAGGACCCGACGAGGATCCCCGGCTGTACAAGGTCTCAGGTCTGGTCGAGAAGCCGGATCCGGCTCAGGCCCCATCCGACCTGGCGATAATCGGGCGCTACATCCTGACTCCCAAGATCTTCGACAAGCTCGAGCAGACGCAGCGTGGGGCCGGTGGGGAGATCCAGCTTACCGACGCCATCGAAGCCCTGATGAAGGAACAGGACGTCTACGCCTATGCTTTCGAAGGCGTGCGATACGATGCCGGCACCACGATGGGCTGGCTCAAAGCGTCGGTAGAGCTAGCGCTCCAGAGAGAAGACATCGGGGTCGAATTCCAGAAGTACTTGCAGACGCTCGACTTGAACTGACCGACCGGGTGAGGTCGGCGGCTTACGAACGAGGGGCAAGTCGCATCCAGCGTCGGCGCACCCGCGCCGGCCCGAAGAGGACTATTCGTGGCCGAGATCGGACGCATGATCGGGGGCCGTTACCGGCTCATCGAGCTGCTCGGAGAAGGTACCGTGGCAACGGTCTACCGGGCGGCGGACGTCCAGCTGGACCGAGACGTTGCGGTCAAGCTGCTCCGGCCGGAGTTGTCCGGCGACCCCGACTTCCTTTCGGAGTTCCGCTGGCAGACGCGCGCGGCCGCGGCCCTCAGCGACCAGAACGTCGTCGCCATCTATGACTCCGGCACGGACGCCTCCGGCACGTACGTGATCATGGAGTACGTGGACGGGGCCGACCTGGCAACGTTGCTGGAACGAAACGGACCCGTTCCTCCGCGCAGGGCCGCGCGCGCGGCGGCGGAGACGGCGCGCGCTCTGGCTGCCGCCCACGACCACGGGATCGTCCACGGCGATCTCACCGCCCGCAATGTCATGGTCATGCGTGACGGCCACATCAAGGTCACTGACTTCGGCATCGCACGAGCCCTGGCAGCCGCCAGCGACAGCGCCCTGAACGTCAAGGAGCCGGTCGACGAGACGGCCGAGCCACCCGACGGCGAGGCTTCCCCGGCCCCACGGGTCGCGTCGAGCGAGTCTGGCGACGTAGAGGATCTCGGCCGGCTGTTCTTCCTGATGCTGACTGGGCGTGCGCCCTGGGGAGGAGAGACGCCCGCGGCGATTGCCCTGGCCCGCCGCGCCGGTCCCCCACCCCGACCGTCGTCGCTGCGAGCGGGAATACCCGCAGCCCTGGACGAGATCGCGCTGAAGGCGCTTTCGCCCGCGCCCGAAGACCGATACGACTCGGCGGCTGCGATGGCCGAGGACCTGGAGCGCTTCATCGACGAGGATGACGCCGCCGAGGCGGCTGCGAGTGCCCCGGCCGCTGCCGCGGCGGGTGGCCTCCCCGTTGCGGCGGCAGGCGGTCTCGGAGCCGCCGGCTTCGCCGGCGCCGCTGGCCCAATCGTCCCCCAACCCGCTGCCAGCCGCGTGATCTACTCGCCGGACGCCTACGCTACCGGACCCAGCCCGTACGACGACTACGAGTCGGGGCTCGACCAGTCGAACGGATACGCTCCGGAGCCGGCTCGCCGGCCCGCTCGCAGGACACAACCGTCCGAGACGGACGAAGAGCTCGAACCGTCAGGCACCAGCCCATGGGCCTGGGTTGCGGCAATCCTGGCGATCCTCCTGATCGTCATCATCGCCGTGATCGTTGTGCTGCTCTTCTCCGGCAAAGGGGCCTCGGGCGACGTCGTATACGCGCCCAATCTGGTCAGCGAGTCGTACAACCAGGCCCAGCTGGACGCGCAGCAACGCGGCCTCAGTCTCACCATCACATTCAAGCCCAACGACACTACCCAGGCCGACGGCACCGTAGTCACGCAGGACCCGGCCGCCAGCACGGCCATGCATCGCGGCGACACGATCAACATCACCGTCCTGCAGGGTCAGGCAACGGTCTCCGTCCCGAATGTGGCCGGAATGACAGAGAGCGATGCCCGCACGGCCCTGGCCACGGCCGGACTCCAGGCCGGCGTCCGCAGCGACCAATACGACCCGTCGATTCCATCCGGCCAGGTCATCAGCACCAACCCGCGAGCTTTGACCCAGGTTCAGAAGAGCACGGCTGTCGACTACGTCGTGTCGAAGGGGCCCGCCCCAACTCCGACACCGACACCCACGCCAACCCCAACTCCGACACCCACGCCAACCCCAACTCCGACACCGACTCCCACGCCAACCCCGACTCCCACGCCGACGCCGACGCCCGCGCCAACTCCGTCCCCCGCGTAGGCTCCTTAGCCCCAGCCCCTCGCCTTCGACCTGAGCCCGGCGAGCCGACCGGCGGGCTCCGTCTGTCCTGGGACACGACCCCACGGTCGCGATCGAATCGAACGTCCGTGCGAGGTTCCCGCCGGTCGGCCGCGCGCCCCCGAGTCGAGCTCGGTCCACATGCCGGTGGCGCGGACCGTTGGATCCTCGGTCATCTGGGCCGGTCGGGGAGCCCCCCACAGGTTGAGGCCGGCGGCCGGGTGGAGTTCGGCGGAAGCGGCACCAGCGGCCGTTTCGGACGCCGATCTCTCCCAGCAGGCACGCTCCTCATCCCCGGTGAGCGGGCTGCGTCGCCTGTCGAGGCCGCAGTACCCGAGCCGGATAGTGACGCCCTTGCGGAAGTGGCGGCAGCTCGCGCACGAGGTCGTAGAGCGACTACAAACCCAGCACCGCGCCGTTTCGGGCTGCGGCGCTCCGCAATGGGGGCAGCGCCAGCTGGCCATGCCGTGATTGTAGCTGCCACGGCGACCCCGGGCCAGCGCATCGCTCCCGGCGCCGGCCGCGTCCCGCACCCCGACTCAAGTGGTCGTGATCGGCGTCGTCTCCCTGACCTCATCTCCGGCCGGCGACGTCACCAGGACGCTCGCTCGTCCGTTTCCGGGCGCCCCACCTGAGATGGGCACCTGCCAGGTCGCCACACCGGTCGCGTCGGTCGTGAGCTCGGGCGAGTCGATCGGGCCGAGGCCCTGGATCTGGACGCTGAACGTCACCTTCGCGTTGGCCAGCGGGCCGCCGTTCGCCGACGTGGCATGGATCGCCAGCGCGACGGTGGTCTGCGAGGAAGCGGCGAACTTGCTCGGGGTCGCGGTGAGATGAGCGGCCAGCTGGCCGTAGTAGCGGTTGACCGTGAACGAGCTGTTTGAGCTGTTGCCGGCCTGATCCGTCGCGGTCAGATCGATCGTGTTCGGCCCGGCGACCACCGGGACGGTGAGCTTGAATCTGCCGTCCGCGCCGGCGGTCTGGTTGCTCTGGGCGCCTCCGGGCGCCTGGCGGTTGCGGATCGTGACCGTGACCCCCGGATCGGTCTTGCCGGTTACGTCGACGGAGCCGGCCGAAAGCTGGGCATTCTGGGCCGGCGACGTAACGGTGATCGGCGGGTCCGTGGTGTCGAGTATGTAGGTGACCGGCGGTGACGCCTGGCCCTCGCCCGCGGGGGTGTCCAGCGCGGCGACGAAGACGTTGTTGCCCTCGTTCAGCGCGATGGGGGGCGTCACGAATCGCGTCGTCGGTCCGAGGGTGACCTTGGCAACCTGCTGCCGGGCGCCGTCCTTGCCCATGCGGTAGACAACGACGGAGTAGCCGGTCTTGCCGAGCGCTCCGCCCGGCGCGCTGCCCTGGATCGGCGTGGGCGTCTGGCTCATGTAGCCGTTGTTGTCCGGTACGTCGAGCACGGGAGTGTCCAGGGTGGCTCCCGAAGGCGCGAGCGTGGCAGGGGCCTGGGACGACAGCCGCGAGACGGCGCCGCTGAACGCCGACGTCAGGTCGGTGACAAGCCCGGAGCCAACGTTCACGGCGAAGAAGCCGACGACGAGGCATCCAGCGACGATAGCGACGACCGTCGGCGGGCGAACCTGGCGACCGGACCGGTCCGGCCCGTACCGCCGCAGAGTGCCCCGAGACGGGGCATCCGCTCGAATCGTCTCCGTCCGAAGCCGGTCGCTCGACGGCGGCCTGGGTCGAACGTGCGCGGCTCGTCGTTCTCGCATCGGCATGCTCGCTATTGTCGCATCCGTGAAGGCCGGGCCACGAGATGGATCGCTCGGGTCCACCCAAACCAAGCCGACTACTCCCAAGTAGGACGCTCCGCCGTTACGCTCGGAACAAACCCGCGGAGGGCGGAACGATGTACTCTGCTGGAGAGAGCGAACGTCCAAGGAGCGTTCGTCCAGGTTCGAGGCGACAGTGCAGGCCCGAGATTCAAAGCCCGATCGTCCCCGTACCCTCGATAGCGGTGGCGCGCGCCCGGCGCCCGGCTCTCAGCGTCCGATCGGCCCGATGACATCCGGCCGACCCGACCCGAGGCTGCCGCAGCGGCTGCCGGTGGGGCGAGTGGCGACTCGGCCCGGCCCGCGACACCCATTCTTCACGCCCCCCGAGACCGGTCAGCCGCGTCGTTACCCGGGCCTCCCGGCGGGCCGGGGCACGTTCGGGCTGCCGAGCCTGCGCCGCAACGTCTGCCCTCACTTCTTCGTCACGGGCAGCCGCGGCGCCATCCCGATCCAGGCGCCGCACCTGCTCAAGGCGCTGATACGGCAGGAGCAGAACGTCTCGCGCTGTCAGCTCCGAGGCGGAGTTCACCTCGAGCAGGGCTTCGTCAACGACGTCTGCCTGACGCCGAGGTTCAACCAGTGCGTCTTCTACGAAGACGACCTGACCAAGGATTGAGTCCGGCCCGGCTCAGCTATCCCGAGGCCCTAGAGGCCCTCGAGTCCAGGGGCCGGTTCGGCATCCATCTTGGACTCTCCCGGACGCGAGCCCTCCTCGCCGAGCTCGATCATCCCGAGCGGTCCTTCCGCGGCGCCCTGATCGCCGGGACGAACGGCAAGGGCAGCGTCCTGGCCTTGACCGGCGCCGCTCTCCGTGCCGCCGGTTACCGGATCGGCGAGACACCCAAGCCGCATCTCGTCACCTACCGCGAGCGGCTCCAGATCGACGGCGAGCCGGTCGATCCCGAGACGTTCGCGAAGCTCACCGGCGAGGTGCTGGCGGTCTCGGATCGGGTGGCCCGGCGTCACGGCGAGCCGACCGAGTTCGAGCTGCTGACTGCCATGGCGTTCCGCTGGTTCGCCGAATCCGGAGTGGATCTGGCGGTCGTCGAGGTGGGGCTGGGCGGCAGGCTGGACGCCACCCACGCCTGGGACGGGGGCGTCGCCGTCGTCACGAACGTCTCGCTCGATCACATGGACCGGCTGGGCCTCACGGTGGAGGCGATCGCCCGAGAGAAGGCGGCCATCATCATGCGCGGCGACCTGGCGGTGACTGGGGCATGGGGTTCGGCGCTGGGGATCATCGAGCGCCGAAGCCGGCGAGTGGCGGCTCCTCTGGTCGTGGCGCCGCCGGCGCCGCTTCGCGGACTCGACCGTGACGGTATCGAGGTGGAGCTGGGGCGGCTGGGACGGGTTCGGATTGGACTCCGCGGCCGCCATCAGGCGGCGAACGTGGCCGTCGCCGACGCCGCGCTCGATGCCCTGGAGGCGGCGGGGATCGCTCGCGTCGACGGGGAACAACGCCGGGCCGGCTATGCCGCCGTTAGCTGGCCGGGGCGTCTCGAGTTGGTGGAGGCCGCCGGGCGAGAAGTCCTGCTCGACGGCGCTCACAACCCGGCCGGCGCGGCCAGTCTCGCCCAGGCCCTCGACGACATGGCCCCGTTCCTGAGCCCCGGCCGGCCGACGCTGGTGCTGGCAATCATGGCCGACAAGGATGTGGAGGGAGTCTCCAGGGCACTGGCCGGAGCCACCTACCTGGCCGGCGCCCGGGTCATCGCCACCGCTCCGGCCGTGGAGCGGGCACTGCCGCCGGAAGAGTTGGCGGCCCGGTGGAGGGCGGCAACAGGGCTATCGGCTGAGGCGATCGCGGAGCCGGCGGGCGCGCTCGACGCGGCCCTCTCCGGAGGCGGCGGCTCAGGCGGCTCGGGCGGCCCGGTTATCGTGGCGGGCTCGCTGTATCTGGTTGGGGTGGCTCGATCCCTCCTCCTGCCCGATCCACGCCTGGAGCCCGATCCCCCGCCGCTCAAACGGGAGGGCGCTCCGTGAGCAACGCAAGGGCCGCCATCGCGCCTACTCTCATTGGCGAGCGTCTCTTCGAGTGGGGCAGCCGGACGTTCGTGATGGGTATCGTGAACGTGACCCCGGATTCGTTCTCCGGGGACGGGCTCCTTGCGACCGTCGCGGGGCACCGGGGCGCGGCCCTGGAGGCCGCGGTGGCCCAGGCCCGCCGGATGGCGGACGAAGGGGCGGACATCATCGACGTCGGCGGGGAGTCCACTCGGCCGGGGCACGAGCCCGTCTCCGAGGAGGAAGAGCTGACTCGCGTGATCCCCGCCGTTGCGGCGATCCACGCCGCGTTGCCGATCCTCCCGATCAGCGTCGACACCGCCAAGCCGTCGGTCGCGGCGGCCGCCATCGACGCCGGAGCGGTCCTGCTCAACGACATTTGGGGCGTCTCGCCGGACGACGCAATGGCCCGCCTCGCCGCCGCGCGCGGAGTGCCGCTGATCCTGATGCACAACCGGGCGAGGGCCGTGTACGACGATCTCGTCGCCGAAGTCCTCGCCGATCTGCGAGCGGCCCTTGATCGGGCAATGGCCGCGGGCGTCCCCCGCGAGAACCTCATCGTGGATCCGGGCTTCGGATTCGGGAAGACGCCGGAACACAACCTGCTGATCCTGCGAGAGCTGTCGGCGCTGCGCGCGCTGGGTCAGCCCATCCTGCTCGGCACATCACGCAAGTCCACGCTTGGCTTCGTCCTGGGAGGCGTTCCGCCCGAGGACCGCCTCGAGGCAACGCTCGCGACGACCGCGCTCGGCATCGCCGCCGGGGCCGATATCGTGCGGGTTCACGACGTTCGCGCTAACGTCAGGGCCGCCCGCGTCTCTGACGCCGTGATCCGAGGAGTTCCGGAGTGAGCGACAGGATCGCCCTAACGAACATGCGGTTCCAGGGCAGACATGGAGTCTCGGCCGGCGAACGGGAAGTCGCCCAGCCGTTCGAGGTCGACGTCGAAGTCCATCTCGACCTGCGGCCGGCCGGCATCACCGACGACCTCGACAAGACGGTCGACTATCGCGGCGTCTACGAGATCTGCCGCTCGGTGGTCGAAGGGCCCAGCCGTCTGCTCATCGAGAGTCTCGCCGAAGCGATCGCGCAGAAGGTTCTGGACGGCTTGGTGGACCGCGGCGTGGACGAGGTCGTGGTTCGGGTCCGCAAGCCGGAAGTCCCGCTCCCCGGCCAACTCGACCACGCCTCCGTCGAGATCACCCGCCGCGCGCCGAGAGGGCGCAGCTAGCTCGAGGTATCCGGCCGAGTACCCAGCGTTACCTGAACCGTCACGGTGCCGCCGGCCCGGTATACCTGCAGGCTGATCGTTCGACCGGGCGCGTACTGCACCAGCAAGTCCTCGAGCCTGTGGAATGCGTCGATCGTCTGGCCCTCGACGCTGGTGATGATGTCGCCGGTCTTGATGCCGGCCTTCTCGCCTGGGCTTCCGGCGTCGACCGCCTCGATGGAGTTGCCGGATGAGTCCTCCTTGTGGACCCATGCGCCGCTGGTCACCGGCAGGCTGAAGTCGGCTGCCAGGCCGCGGTCGACGAGAACGTAGGCGATACCGATGAACGGTCGCGCCAGCTTCTCGCCCGCAAGAGCCTGCTGCATGATCGGCCTGGCGATGTTGATGGGGATGGCGAAGCCGATCCCCGTCGCGGGTTGGGCCGTAGCGGTCGTAATGCCGATGACCCGTCCCGACGCGTCGACAAGCGGGCCGCCGCTGTTGCCCGGGTTGATCGCCGCGTCGGTCTGGATCAAGCCGTGCAGGTTGGTGGTGACGTCCGCCGTGGCGGGAGTGTCGCCGGGGACCGAGACGTCGCGCCCCAGGGCCGAGATGATCCCCTCCGAGGCGCTGTTCGGGTAGGCGAGCCCGATCGGGCTACCGATGGCGATCGCCATCTGGCCCACCTGCAGCGTGGACGAGTCGCCGATGGGCGCTGCCACGAGATCGAAGACCCCGTCGATCTTGACGATGGCGAGATCCGTCAGAGTGTCCACGCCGTAGGTCGTGCCGGCGACCCGGCGGTCGTCCGGGAGCCTGATGGTGATGGTCTTTGCCCCGACGATGACGTGCTTGTTCGTCAGGATCCAGCCGCGCACGTCGTAGATGATCCCGGAGCCGACGAGCGTGGTGCCGGCGCCGTCATTGGCCACGATCTGCACTACCGCGGAGCTGACTTTGCTCACGGCCGCGATGACGGTCGACGAATCGGACTCGACCGTGACGCTCTGGCCGATGACGCCCGTCGGCGCCGCCTGCCGGCCGTCGATCACGCCCGACGCCCGAAGAACGGCGTACGTACCGCCGGCGCCCAGCACCGCGCCGATCAGCGACGCGATCAGCAGAACGGCGACGAGGGACCGGCCGCCGGGGCCGGCCGGTCCCGGTACCGGATCCGGCGGTTCACCGGGCGTCGCCTGAGGTGGCTCGAACCATCGCTCCGGTGTGACCGGATCGGTTCCGTTCACCGATCCGCCGTCGATGGCCGCCCGCCAGTGAGGACGCTGGGCAGGTAGCGGTTCGTAACTCTGGGTCTCCGGTGACACAACTCCCGGCAGTTCAGCCTGGGGGCGTGGGTCGGACATTGAGCCGGCTTTCTGGGCTGCGAGTGGTCGCGTCGCGAATGCTATGCACAAAGCGCCAATCGCGCTGCGACGAGCTTGCTCGCATCTATGGCTGCGACAGCTTGAAGATAGCGCCGAGCGTCGTTGCGTTCGAGCCGGGGGACGGTGAAGAATTCGCCACCGAGCCGGCGCCGCCACGGCCGAGCGCCGGCCGGAGGGCTACTTGGCCGGTCTGGGTGGGACGGCGGGCTTCGTGGCAGCGGCCGCGTTTGTGGCCGTGTTTGTGGCTGCAGCCGGGGCCGCCGGGCCGCTTGCCGCGCTGTCGGCGGCCGTGCGTGGATCGGCCGGAAGCGTCACCGTGAACGTCGACCCCGACCCCACTCGGCTCTCTACCATGACCCTGCCGTTGTGCATCTCCACGATCGAGCGAACGATGGCCAGGCCCAGGCCGCTTCCGCTGCCGCGTGCTTCGTTGGCGCGCGACCCGCGGTAGAAGCGCTCGAAGACGTGGGGCAGCTCGTT
The DNA here is from genome assembly GCA_003141455.1 of Chloroflexota bacterium. Taxonomy (GTDB): domain Bacteria; phylum Chloroflexota; class Limnocylindria; order Limnocylindrales; family CSP1-4; genus Fen-1039. The sequence continues at coordinate 13,071 of PLMA01000060.1, forward strand.
GGCGCCGATGCCCACGCCGGTGTCGGTGACCTGGATTCGAGCTCCGCGACGGTGCGGGACGAGGGTCACCTGGACGGCGCCGCCACGCGGCGTGAACTTGAGGGCGTTGCCGATCAGGTTGATCAGCACCTGACCGAGGCGCTGTGGGTCGTGGCGCGTGACCAGGGGAGTCTCCGGCAGCTCGGTCGTTAGAGCGATGCCGCGTCGCGTGGCCGAGACCTGGGCCTGCTCGACGGCCGAGAGGATCGTCGCCCGCAGGTCATCCGGTCGAAGGTCGAGCCGTACCAGTCCGGAGTCGAGCTTCGAGAGCTCCAGCAGATTCTGGGCAAGCCAGTCCAGGCGCTCGATCTGTTGGGCGCTCGCCTCCAGGAATTCCGTCCGAGCGGCGGGATCGTTGCCGGCCTTCTCCTGCAGCAGCTCATTGAAGGTTCGTAGCGCGGCCAGCGGCGTCCGGAGCTCGTGGGAGACGTCCGCCAGGAACTCGCGGCTGATGTCGCGATCGCGCCGGATGACCTCCATCGTCTCCTCGACCTGGTCCGCCATGGCGTTGAACTGGTGCGAAAGCTCGGCGATCTCGAGGCCTCCGGTCTGTGCCCGCTCGGCAGAGACACGACGGGCCAGATCGCCTTCGGCCAGAGCTCGGGCGGCGTCGGTCAGGCGGCGCAGGGGCCTGGTGAAGCGACGGGCCAGGAGCGACGACACCACGATGGCAAGCAGGAGAGCCACCGACGCGGTAACGATCAGGAACCCGACGACGGAGGCGATGGTGCTGCTCCGCGTCGTGTACGGCGCCGAGAGGCTGACCTCGAGATACCACGTCGGCTGGACGCCTACCGGGTCCTGGACTTTGAAGATCTCCGTGTAGCTGACCGAGTCGCGGGCCTGCCCTCGCCCCGGCTGTGCCGTGAGGGAGGCGCTGAACGTCGAAGGCTCGTTGGCGGGGTAGAACTCGATCCTCCCGGGGGTGTCGGAGCCCAGGCCGACGCGGAGGCGGAGATCCGCCTGGGCGACATTGTTGGCGTAGTCGGTCAGCGTCGTTGGGTTAGACAGGGCGCTTCTGACGAGGTCGTTCAGCTGGCCGCCGGCGGACACGACCGTGACGTTGGTCGGGTCCAGCGCGGCCGAGGACTCGGCCTTGACGCGGACCACGGCCGCTACGGCGTTGGCCCGGGCTTGCAGGTTGGTCTCTTCCTGCTGGCGCAGGGCGTTGTCCAGGACGAGAACCGTCAGTGTCGAGACGGTCCCGACCGCCAGGACGAAGACCATGACGAAGGCCAGCGAGAGCCGGCCCTGGAAGGTTCGGGGCAGGGCTCGCCAGAACGGCACGTCCGGACGCCGGAAGGTTCTGCTCCTGGCGGCCTCGGCCTGCTGATCGCCTGGCTTGTCGCCCGGCTGATCGCCCGGCCCATCGGCCGGCTTGGGCGGAGTCGGGGGGAGCGGCGTCTCGGCGTTCGAGGCCGGCTTCTTCTTGCTCTTCCTCGCGGCCATGTCAGCGCTCCGCGAACGCGTACCCCGCGCCGCGGACCGTCAGGACGAACCGCGGGCTCGAAGGATCGTCCTCCAGCTTCTCGCGCAGGTGGCTGACGTGGACGTTGATCGTCTTCTCGTCCTGATCGAGCGCTTCGTAGTCGCGGGTCAGCTCCAGCAGCTCGCGCCGGGAGTAGACGCGGCCCGGCCGGCTGGCCAGGTGGCGCAAGATCTCGAATTCGGTCGCCGTCAGGGCGATGCGACGCTCGCCCCTCTGGACCCGCCGGCGCTCCAGATCGATCAGCAGGTCACCGTGCCGAAGCAGGCGTCCGCCGCCGGCGTCGGCGAGGTCGCCGTAGGCGCGCCGCAGCAGGGCCTTGATCCGGCTCATCAGCTCGCGCAGTCCAAAGGGCTTGGTGACGTAGTCGTCCGCGCCAAGCTCCAGCCCGATGACCTTGTCCATCTCCTCGTCGCGGGCGGTGAGGATCAAGACCGGGGCCTTGGAGCCGCTGGTCCGCAGCCGCCGCAGGACCTCGAAGCCATCTATGCCCGGCAGTCGAACGTCCAGCAGGACCAGGTCCGGCCCTTCGCGCAGCGCGAATTCCAGGCCCTCTTCGCCGGACCTGCATACCGCCACCTGGTAACCCTCCTGCTGGAGGGCGTACTGGATCCCACGAGCGACGGCGTATTCATCTTCGACGATCAGGATCGTTGCGGCCATCGCCGGGAATCTACACCCCGCCACCGCGCCGCAAGCCCTCGTGCCGCGACTCGCGGCCGGCCCGACGGGCGGGGCGTGGCAGGCGGCACCGGACCTGACGGGCCGGGCGTGGCAGGCGAAGCCGGCCCCTCGGACGGCCCGAGCGTGGTAGTCTCGTACCCCGCAGCGCCTGGCGTGAGCCGATCGGCGCGCCGATGGACCGCGCAGAGAGGTTTCCGCACGTGAGCTCAGCCCCAACAGTACTTGCCGCGACCAGCCGGACCGAGACCGGCAAGTCGGTTGCCCGCCTGCGCAAGGCCGGTCGAATCCCGGCCGTGGTCTTCGGCCATGGGATCGCCTCCGTCTCCGTCTCGCTCGATGCGCACGAGTTCGACCATCTGCGCAAGAAGGTCCACTCGAACACGATCATCGAGCTGGAGATCGACGGCAAGGAGAAGCACCAGGTCCTGATCCACGGCTTCCAGATCGATCCTCGGTACCGCCAGCTGCTCCATGTCGACCTGTTCGCCCTCAAGAAGGGCGAAGAAGTCACGGTCGAGATCCCGCTTCACGCCACGGGCGAGTCGTACGCGCTGGTCCGCCTGGGCGGCACTCTGCTCCATAACATCGACCGCGTGAAGATCCGCGCCCTCCCCGAGAACCTGCCCGACTCGCTCGAGTTCTCGATCGAGGGACTGGTGGACTTCGAGACATCGATCCATCTGCGCGAGGTGGCGCTGCCGCCGGACGTGACCCTGCTCTCCGACCCGGACGAGGTCGTGGCCCACGTCGCCGCGCCGCACGTGATCGAGGAGCCGGTCGTCGAAGCGGTCGAGGGCGAGGAGGCGGCGGAAGGCGAGGCTCCCGCCGAGGGCGAGGCCAAGACCGAGGAGTAACGAGGCGGGGCGTTCGCGTATGGTCTTGCGGCCCATGCCGCCGGACTGTCCGTCATTCGACGTGGGTGTCGAGTTGCCGACACGTTGCGGCCGCCAGACGATCTATCTTCTGCCTGTCTCGTATGCCTATAGACGCGTCACATCGAAGAGGGTTCGAAGCGGCTACGCCTCGATCGGCGCTGTCGGCCGCCGAGATGGCGGGAGGGAATTGAGACATGAGATCTCGCCGGGCGGAACGGGTTCGGAGAATCCTCCTGGTCTTGCTTCCCGGCGTGGTGGCAGCGGCCATCGTTTCGGGCTGCACCGCCGCGGCTCCTTCCGCCACGTTAACGCCGTCCGCGCTGCCCACCGACGTCTCATCGGCTCGAGCGAGCCTCGCGGCTCCTTCCGCCACGTTAACGCCGTCCGCGCTGCCCACCGACGTCTCATCGATGCAGGTGAGTATCTCTGTGGCCCAGACGGTGCCCGCCGGCGGTTCGGTCGACATACCCCTCACCTTCGAGCAGTCGCCCATAGCGGGGGTCACGCTGTATAGACGGCACGCCGGTAACGGCTACGATCGACGGGACCTCGCTGGCGCCTAGCCCGATAGTTGCCGGGTCTCTTTGGGCGAGCCTGACCAACCCGACCGACGGCAACCTTCACGTCGTCAACTCGGGAACGGCACAGGCTCAGGTCGCGGTGGTGGTGATGATCGAAACCAGCCGGACTCTGACGATAACGGCTCCGGCGCACCAGTACGGCCACGGAGCCAGCGTCGACTTCGACGTCGTGCTGACCGAACCTCAGGCCGGGGACACAGCCACGGCTCAGCTCCGCGACCCAACGGACAGCCAGTCCGACATCACCTTGACTCCGGCCGGGGCCGGCCATTGGACGGGCCACGTCACCCCTGGCGGCGGCGGCGGGAGCTACACGATCATGGTCGCGGTACCGGGAGCAAGCCCGCGCTTTACGAGCTACGAGATCCTGGTTGCGAGCGGCACCGTAACGCTAAGCTCGGGTTTCTCAGAGCGTCTGGTCGACAGCGACCACGATGGGCTGGCCAACAAGCTGGTCCTCTCACCGACCGTCACCGTCCAGAACCCGGGCACCTACTCGGTGGTGGGGTACCTGCTCGACAGCACGGGAGCCGAGATCGACGTTACCGGAGGGGACGTCGATCTAGTCGCCGGCGCCCAGCCCCTCGATCTGGCGTTCGATGGTTCCACGATCTACAAGTCGGGCAAGTCCGGGCCATACCGTCTAGCCAAGGTCGCAATCCTCTCGCAATCCAAGGCGACTGAGGCATCCGCCGCCGACATGGGCCTGACCCAGGCCTACGACTACAAGGTCTTCCAGAGGTAAGAGCCGGTCCACGCGAGGGCAGGCCGACGTTCGCCCGAGGACCACCGCAGAACGGCGCTCATCAGTTCGTAGGTGGCGTCTTCGGGCGCCCCGGTGCCGGTGAACCGGCGGACGGATTCGGTGGTGCGCCGGGGCCGTAGCCGCGTACGAACCCTCTCCGACCCGGACGAGGTCGTGGCCCACGTCGCCGCGCCGCACGTGATCGAGGAGCCGGTCGTCGAAGCGGTCGAGGGCGAGGCCAAGACCGAGGACTGACGCGGACGGCGGGGGGGCGGGCAGACCTCCACTCTTCGACGGAGACGCGAGTCTGCCTCGGTCGTTCTCCTGGTTGAGACGGCAGCGCCTACCATGCGCCCATGCCCGGTTTCCGAGTATCCCGACGTGATCTGGCGCTGAGCGTGCCGGTTCTCGGCGCGTTCGTCGTGGGGGCGATCGCCTACGCCCCGCTGTATTGCTTCCCGCTGTTCGCACCCCAGTTCGAGAGTACGTTCCACACCTCGCGCGAGCTCGGGCAGATGCCGTGGACGATGTTCCTGCTGGTCTCGGCACTCGCGTCGCCGTTGCTGGGACGCGCCTACGATGTCTTCGCCGACCGCACCTTGCTGCTCGTGGGCACGCTGCTGCTGGCGGCAGGTTGGGCCGTGGCCTCCATGGCGACGGACGTCGCGTTTCTCATCGCCGCGTACGGCGCCTTGCTTGCGCTCGGGCTGCAGCTGATCTTCGTCGGCACGACGACGGTGATCGCACGCAGGTACGCCGGGGCCACCGGTCTGGCTCTCGGCGTGGCCTACGCGGGCCCCGGTATCGGAGTGGCGCTGGCACTCCCCCTCGCGGCGGGTCTGATCCCGCAGCTGGGTTGGCGGTCGGCGGCGGTCGGCTTCGCCGGGCTTTCGCTCGTGGCCCTGCCTTTCGTGTGGCTCATGACCAGCGGCTCGGCCGTTGTCGCGCGGGGTGCGGCGACGAAGGGCGCGCCCGGGGAAGGGGCGGCGAAGGGCGCAACGACCCGGGGCCTGCACGAGACCGCAGCCCCAGGCGCCATCGCCGCCTCGCAGGAGCAGGTCCCGCCTGGCAGCCGCACTCGCCCCGACGCTCTCCGCAGGACTCTGCGAACTCGCCGCTTCCTGATCCTGCTGGTGGGCGCGGTGGGGATCGGGTGCATCGACGAGGGGATCTTCCAGACATCCTCGCGCCATGCCATCGGGCAGGGAATCGACGCCGGGTTCGCCGCAACGCTGCTGGCTCTGCAGTGCTACGCGTACGTCGCGGGCCAAGTGGTGGGCGGCGGGCTGTCGGATCGATTCGGGCGGCGGTATATAGGCCTGCTCTGCGCCGGGCTGGTCGCCATAGGTGCGACCGCCATATTTGCTTCGAACGGCTCGCTGCTGGCCCTGGCCGTCGCCGGCAACGCGCTCTACGGCTTTGGCATCGGCGCCACGATCGCGATCCGCTCGGCGGCCTTCAGCGACGTCTTCGGCGGCCACAACTTCGGAGCGATCTTCGGAGTCATCGCCGTCGCCTACCCGGCCGGCGGGATCATCGTCATGAACTCCGGCGGCATCCTGTACGACCGGTTCGGCAGCTACTGGCCCGTGTACGGGATCGCGATGGTTTCACTGCTGGCATGGTCGGCGGCGCTGGTTGTGGCCGGGCCGCGGCGCCACGGATTTCGGAAGCGGCTTCGGAGCGCCCGGGCGCGCCTGCCGGTCTGATCGGGCGAGGTGCCGAGGAGATGGGGAGCGGGCGGGCCGCGGGCCGGCCGGCACCCAGAGAAAGTGCTCATTACCAGCGGAGGTAGTGCTAAGTGGAAGCCACCGCACCAAGTGCGCCCGGCGCGAGCGCCAACCGACCGCCGGGTCCGCCAACTTGTCCCGGGCCACGCTCGCGTCGGGACAATTCGGACTCGCTATGCAGTGCCGCGCCTCAAGTGAGAGGTCTGGCACCCGCCTGCCCGCCGCCGATCTCCGCTTAGCACTATCTCCACTGGTAATGAGCGGTTTGTGGAGCGGCAGACCCGCGCCGCACGCCGCCCGCGCGGCGCCGCAGAGGACCCAGCCCCCTCCCCTACGCCACTTCCCGCCGGATCGTGGCCGCGGCCAGCACAATGAATACAGCCGCGATCCCCGTGAGCACGGCCAGATCGAAGAGCACCTGCCCCGAGGTCAGGTCCGCACCCGCGATCATCACCTGCCGCAGTCCGTCGATCGCGTAGGTCACGGGCAGGACCCGGGCCACCGGCTGGAGGAGCGAGGGCAGCTGGTCTATCGGCCAGAAGAAGCCGCTCAGCAGGGCTTGCGGCACGATCACGATCGGGATGAACTGCAGGATTTGCAGCTCGGTCCGGGCGAAGGTCGACAGGAAGATGCCGAGCGAGACCGCACCCAATCCCAGGATCAGGACCAGCAGATACGAGATCAGGGGGTTGCCGGCTGTATGGACGCCGAGGCCGATGGCGAACGCCGGGACCGGCCCGAGCGACGGAATATCGAGGCGGCCAAGGACGAAGGCAAGGACCGTGGCCACCTGCAGCGTAGCGAAGAAGCCGAAGCCAAGGCTGTAGCCGAGTACGATCTCCGCTCGACTGACCGGGGTTGCCAGCAGGCGTTCGAGCGTCCCGCCGATGCGTTCGCGCAGGAAGCTGATGCCGGTCAGGATGAACACGAAGAAGTAGACGAAGAAGCCGACCACCACAGGAGCGAGCGTGTCCACGGTGGTGGCGTCCGGGGAGCCGTAGACGGTCGATCGTTCGATCGACGGCAAGGCTCCGCCGAGGTTGCCCGCTACGGCTTTGAACAGAGCCTGCTGGACGTTCGGGATGACGGAAGCCTCGCCCGTGGGGTTCAAGCCGAGGGTCACCAGCTGGAGCTTGGGGCTCTGGACGGTGAAGTCGGCCGGGATGTTGACGACGAGATCGAGCTGCTTGTCCTTGAGCATCTGGCGGGCCGTCGCGGCGTCGTGGACGTCCGTATTCACCATGACGGTGGGCTGGCCCTGTAGGGCGGCCGTGAGCCGCGAGACCACCGCGGCGCTTGCCGGCTGGCTCGATTCGCTGACGATGGCGACTCTGGCCGTGGAGGCTCCCGAGCCGCTCAGGACCGCGCCGAGCAAGGCGATGACCGCAACCGGGGCCGCGAAGAGCAGAGCCAGCGATCGTGGGTCGCGGCGGAACTGGGCGATGATCCGGCGGACGACGGCCGTCACGCGCAGGGCGCTCATCGGGCGGCCTCCTGGGAGGAGCCGGCCGTGGCCGGCGGAGAGGCAGACAAACCGGCGAAGTGCAGGAAGGCGGATTCCAGGTTGTCCGTGCCCGCTCGGGCGCGCAGGTCGGCCGGGGTTCCCTGCGCCAGGACGTGCCCTTCTCGCATGAAGAGCAGCTCGTCGCAGCGATCGGCCTCGTCCATGACGTGGCTCGAGACCAGAAGCGTGGCGCCGGCCGCGGCCAACCGGTGGAAATGGTCCCAGAACTGGACCCTCACAGCCGGATCCACCCCGACTGTCGGCTCGTCGAGGAACAGCACGGCGGGGTGGTGGGCCAGGGCGCACGCCATCGAGAGGCGGCGCCGCATGCCACCCGAGAGCTGGTGCGCCGGCGTCCCGAGGCGTCCGTCCAGCTCGACCAGCTCGAGCGCACGGATCATCTCAGCGCGGTCTCTCTGGCCATAGAGGGCGGCGAAGAACGACAGGTTCTCCCAGACCGACAGCTCGGGATATATGCCGTCCGCCTGGGTCATGTAGCCGATGCGGGCCAGGTTGGTCCGAGAGGGCATCTCAACGCCCATGACGCGGGCCTCGCCGCTGGTCGCCGACACGAGCCCGGTCAGGAGCCGGATGAGCGTCGTCTTGCCCGACCCGTTCGGCCCGAGCATGCCATAAATCCGGCCCGCCGGCAGGGACAGGTCGATCCCGTCCACAGCGTTGATGGGCCCGTACGCCTTTCGCAATGCAACGGCCTCGACCGCGGGAGCCGCAGTGGTCGCGGAGGTCGTGGGAGAGGGGCTGGCGACGGTCATCTACGAACCTCCTGGGCTGTCTTCGGCCGGCGCGAGACCTCGCAGGAGGAGGTCCACGTAGGCCTCGACGTTGTCGATCGCTGGGTGGATGCCTGCCTGGGCGATCCGGTCGAAGACGGTCGGCCCAAGGACTATCAACAGGAAGACAGGCCCGAAAAGAGCCTGGATGACGAACGACGGATCGACCGGGCGCAGCCGGCCCCTGCCGACCTGATGGGCGAACCAGCCCATCATCAACGGCGCGCCCTGACCAATGATCTCTCCCATCACTACCTGGGCCAGCTCCGGGTCGCGGGCCGAGTTGGCGGCAAGGTTCCGGATCAGGTCGGCGCGACTCCGCATGGCGGCGTAGTAGGCGCGGGCGATGACGGTCAGGCCTTCACGCGGCGGCAGATCTATCGTCGGCTCGATCTGTACCCGCATCTCGTCCACGGGGGAGACGCGCCGGGCCACCGCGCGCAGCAGCTCGCCCCGGTCGGCGAAATGGTGGTAGACGGCGCCCTTGGTAAGGCCGGCTTCCGCGGCGATCGCCTCGATGGAGGCCAGGCCTCCGCTGGGCCGCGACATCACACGTATGGCCGCCTCGATCAACCGCTCGCGAGTCGGCTCGTCGGCGGCCGAGGTCACGTCCATACCCTCGGCGGCGAGGGCCGATCTGAGCCCCTTCGCGCCGCCGAAGTAGTGGTGGACGGTCTGGCGGGAGACGCCAGCCGATGCGGCCACTTCCTGGATCGACAGGTCGCCGCCCCTCTGGATCTGGCCTCGAGCGGCGGCCAGAATGGCCTCACGGGTCGAGCCGGAGGGCTGGGCTTGCGGACTGGCTGCGGAGCCGGAGGGTGGAGCTTTCGGACTGGCCGCCGGGCTGGGTTTGGGGCGCGGCGCGGGGCCTGAGGCTGGGTCGACGGCCGGGCCGGATGTCGAACGCCGCGGAGGGTCCGGAGTCGAGTCGACAGCTTGCCTCTTGTCTGACATACGTACGAGTATGCATGACGTGTCAAGGCCGGAGGATCGCCGCCCCCGGCGTCGCGTAACGCGAGCTAGGGAGCGCTGGACGCCGCAGGAATCGGCCGGCGCAGGATCCGCAAGGAGACCGACTGGACGGCCGCGACGGCCACCAACGCAGCCGCGAACGACAGCGCGATTCCGAGAGATTCGATCGCCGTCGTCACTACGAGGAAGAAGACGATGGTGCCGAACAGACCGATCTGGAGGCCGCGCACCACGCCCAGGGCCTGGTCCGGCCCTTCGAGCTTGTGGGCGAATACGGCCAGCACCGACACATAGACCGGCAGCGTTGCGAGGACGCCGCTCAGCTGCGCCCCCAGGAGCCCGGCCGCCTGCGTGATCGCCAGAACGATCGCGGTGCCTACGACCATCCGGGCCGGTATATCCCAGTTGGGAAGAGGCCGAGGGTCGAGGGCCTGAACGGCTGAGGGCGCCAGCCGCAGAAGGATCGCCATCGCGACTGCCACGGTGGCGAAGACGAGCACCGCGGGAGTCGCGAGGACCGGCTGGATGACCAGGGCGGCAACGGCAAAGCCTGCGCACCCGCCAAGGAGCGAAGCGGGCCAACCGAACCTTCGAGCCAGCCAGCCGTAGGCGAGGGCGAAGGCCGCGTCGCCGAACAACCCGCCGATCGAGCCTTTGGCCGTGCCCGCGGCAAAGACGGCTCCCCGATCGAGGGCCAGGTACAGCGCGATCGGTCCGGAAGTCAGCGGCAGGGCCACGATCCAGCCGCCTACCGAAGGTCCCCAGCGCCGCGCGGCCAGACTGGCGCCGCCGATCAGGATCGGAGTCAGCGTCAGCTTCAGAAGGAGGAGGCCCACGAGCGCAGGGTATCGCGGCGAGGGGGATGCGCGTGCCCGCCGGCAGTGGCGTGGCCGCCGCGCGTGGCGTGGCCGCCGGTCGTCGCGTGCCCGCCGGCAGTGGCGTGGCCGCCGCGCGTGGCCGTCAGTCCGCGGCCAGCCGCCGTATCTCGTCGGCGAGGGCCACCACGAAGGCCGGCAGTCCGGCAGCCACCGGAGCGGACAGCTGCTCCCCGAACCCGAAGTCGGCGCCGCCGATCCCCACGAAGCTGCCCCGAGGCAGCGGGCCGCGCAACGCCTCGGCGAGGGCCAGGACCTGGTCCGGCGGCAGCGAGTGGGACGAGGCAAGCGCCGCGCCACTCCCCGTCGACCGCGCCACGCTCGCGAGCGGCAGCACCACAACCTCGCCCGCGGCTATGCCGATCGCGGTATCCGCCACGATCACGGCCACACCCTCAGGCACGTCCAGCAAGGCCTCAACGCTGAGTAGGCCCACCTCGACGATCTCGGCCAGCGCCAGCGCGTCGGCGGGCAGTATCTCTGCGGCCAGCACCGCCGCGGCATCGTCGCCCCGCAGCCGTTCCCCACAGACCAGCACGTAGACGCGCTTCGGCTCGGTCCACTCAGCCATATCCGGAGTCTACGGTCTTGTTATGTTCCCGGGTGGAGTCAGGGCCCATGAGTGTCAGTCGGCCGCCTCGAGGAGAAGCTCTTCTTCAGGTTCCTTGCGTCCGTGCGGCCGGAGAGCGGAGCGAAGCTCGATCGCCTGGACCGCGAGCACCGCGGCAAAGCCCAGGCCAAAGGCCACGGGGATCCCCAGCGGGACGAGCGTGGCCGCCACCACCGTCAAGAACGCAGCGAAGCCGAGCAGACCGTGCGTCATCCCGCGCATGACACCGATTGTTCGGTCGGGGCCCTCCTGGGCGTGGGTGAAGATTGCCAGGACCGCGGCGACGGTCGGGATCGTTGCCAGCATGCCGCTGACCGTCGCCCCGAAGTTGGGCCCTGCCGTGGTCACGAAGACGACCATCGCCGCTCCGGCGATCATCCGCGATGGCAGCTCGGACGCAGAGGTGGCCCGGCGCGCCATCGGCGGCGCCTCGGGCAGGAGGCGGCGCGAGACAAGCAGAATCGCCACCGTGACGACGAAGGCGGGCCCCAACCCCAATGCGGAGACGGGCAGCATGGCCGCCCATGTCACTGCGAATGCGCCGTAGGCGGCGGCTCCCGCGACGGGCCAGCTGACCCGCCGGCACACCAGGGCGTAGACGAGGCAGAAGACGCCGCAGCCGCCGGCCCCGCCCAGGGACGCGGCGGCAGAGGTGGCCGCGAACGAAGTGCTCTGCTCCAGGGCGAGAAAGAGCAGGATCGGGCCGCCCTTGGCCGGGACCGCGCCGAGGATTCCGCCGACGGCCGGCCCGTAGCGGTGGCTGGCCAGCGTGACGATGCCGATCATCAGCACCGGCAGTCCTATCTTGAAGAACAGGTCAACCATCTCGGTTCCAGGCTAACGGGTCGGCCGGGATGCGGCCCAAAGGCGCCGGGTCCAGACGCCCAGGGGCCGTAAACGCGGTCCGGAAAACGAAGAACCGGCGGGGCGACTGCCTCCGCCGGTTCCCGGTGACGGTAGGTTCAGTCGCGCTCGATCTCGATCTTGAGGAAGTGCGTGGCGCAACTGATGCATGGGTCGTACGAGCGGATCAGCTGCTCCAGGCGCACCGTCGCCTCGGCGTGCGGTAGGGATAGGACCTGGGGCGCGAAGGCGGTCAGGTCCTGCTCGATCATCCCCTGGTTCTGACCGGTAGGGGCGATGATCTGGGCAGCGGCGACCCGCCCATTGTCGTCGACGTCGTAGTGGTGCCAGCAGATGCCGCGCGGGGCCTCCGTGCCCCAAGCCGCTTCTCCGCTCCGTGGCGCCCACGGCGTGAAGGGCCGGGCCGGCTCCTGGTACGCATCGACGATGTCGAGTGCCGCCGCCGAGGCGTGGATCAGCTCGACCGAACGGGCCGCGATGGCCCAGTACGGGTTCCGTGCGATCTGCCCGGCGAGGCCACTGGCGCGCAGCGCCTCCGCGGCCAGCGGGTGGAGCTGGTCGGCATTAAGTGTGACCCGCGCCGACGGCCCGAGCATGTACGTCCGGCCGTCTGTCGTTCGGGCGTGGAGGGCGTTCGTGCCCTCGTGCTGCTCCTCGTGGAAGGCGTCGCGCCAGCCCCACAGCGGTACGTCGATGCCGTCGTTCGAGACGATGCGACCTTCGCTGAGCCCGTACTGGGTGGGGTGCTTGATGGCGACGTAGAGCGGATCGCGTTCGAACTTGGGCGCCTTGAACGTGCCCACGAGCTTCAATGTCGCCTGCGAGAGGGCCAGCGCCTCGGTCAGCGGCTCGCGCAAGGCCTCGATCTGAGCTTTGGTGGGCGTGTGGGAGAAGCCGCCGACGCGCATCGAGACCGGGTGGATGGCCCGTCCGCCGATGAGCTTCATCAGGTCGTTGCCGGTCCGCTTCAGTCTCAAGGCCTGCTCGACCACCGGCTTGTGGTCGCGAGCCATGGCGATGGCGCTCTCGTAGCCCAGGAAGTCCGGGGCGTGAAGCATGTAGACGTGGAGGGCGTGACTCTCGATCCATTCGCCCCAGTAGAAGAGCCGGCGCAGCGCCTTCACCTGGGGGTCGATCTCGACCTCGAAGAGGTGCTCGAAGGCCATCGACGCGCCGGTCTGGTAGGCAACGGGACAGATGCCGCAGATGCGGGTGACGATGTCGACGACCTCGTCGGGCGTCCGGCCCACGACGAGCTTCTCGAAGTAACGGGGCGCCTCGAAGATCGAGAGACGGGCCTCGCTGACCTCGCCGTCGGAGATCCGCAGGCGCAGTGTCCCCTCGCCCTCCACGCGCGCGATCCCCACAACTTCGAAGTTGTGCTCTCCGGTCGCGATATCAGCCTTTGGCATTCGACCCACCCTGGTTGCGTACGTCCCGGTTGCCCGTCTCCGGGCTTTCCGAGGTTGCCGCATACGCGGCCGCAGCGAATAGGGCCGTTTGTCGTGGCGAACCGTGCCGCAGGGGTTGTGGCGCAGCCGCACCGCGGTAGCGAGCTCGCCGCATGTTGGATCTGCGGGCTGGACCGACTATGGCGTGAGCGTGAACGAGCCCTGCGCCAGGACGTGGCCGGCCACATCCAGGATCGAGACGGTGTGGGTCCCCATGGTTAGCGTCTCACCACTGGAGCCGGTGCAGTTCGACTTGGCCTGATCCGACGTGGTGTATGTCCAGGTACCGTCCGGCTGGCGGGTGAACATGTCGGTAGCGCGAATCGTCGCACCGGCAGTATCCACGGTCTTCCCGTCCTGCTGGAAGACGAGAGCGTCGGTAGCCTGAACCGAGGCGGGCAGGCGCATCACGACTGTGACGAGTGTGGTCGCGGAGCAGCTGTACGTGGAAGGCGTCACCGTGATCTCGCTCGACTTCGAGCCGCTGCTGACGAAGTAGACCACGACGAGGATTGCCGCCAGCGCGATACCCGCGATGGCTGCCATCTTGGGCGTGACGTTGACACTGCCGATCGTCACCAGAGGCTTGGCGGGCGCAGACGGCGCGGCTGGCACGGGGGCGCCGGGGGTTCCGGGCGGGGCCTGGTAGCTGGGCCCGGTCGCGCCGGCGGGGACCGCCGCACCAGGCGATGCCACCGACCAGGGCGGCGGCGCGACAGGTTGCGTAGCTGCCGGCGGCGCGGGTGGCACGGACCAGGCGGGCGGCGCTGGTGGCGGCGCGAAAGGCTGAGTTGCCGCCGGCGGCGCAGCCGCTGCCGCAATTTCCGCCGGAGCGGGTGGCGCCACCGGCTCCACCGGCGCTATCGGCGCCGGCGATGAGAGCGTGAAACCACACCCGGCGCAGAACCGCTGATCGGCCGCCATCCGAGGCGTTCCGCAGTTGGGGCAGAACCCGAATCCAGTCGTCATCGCCGATGTCTCCGTTCCACACATCGAACTACGGTTGAGACTTGGTCGTGGTTGGGTGGCGGGCTCGCTTCCGTTCGCGCCACGCTCCTCCGCAACCGAGCCATCGTAGATCACCCCGGAGGTCGCCGAAGGGCCATCGTCGCAGCAAGGGAGTCTCGGCGGCCGGCGTCCGGAGCGCCCCGGCCGCGGCGCTATAGTCGCACCGTGGACCTGCCGTTTCAGCCGCCCCTCGAGCCGATGCTCGCCAAGCTCACCGAAGCGATCCCGGCCGGCGACGGCTGGCAGTACGAGCCCAAGTGGGACGGCTTCCGGGCACTCGTCTTCCGCGACGGCGACGAGGTCTACATCCAGAGTCGCGATCTCAAGCCGCTCGACCGCTACTTCCCCGAGCTGCCGCCGGCGCTGCGCGCCGCTCTACCCGAGCGATGCGTCCTGGACGGCGAGGTCGTGATCGTCGGCGAAGACGGCCTCGACTTCGACGCGCTCCTGCTGCGCATCCACCCGGCCGCCTCTCGAGTAAAGCTGCTGGCCTCCCAGACCCCGGCTTCATTCGTGGCCTGGGATCTGCTCGCCTTCGACGACCAGGACCTGCGCGGCGTTCCTCTCGGCCAGCGCCGCCGACTGCTCGAGAGGCTCCTCGCGGAGGCGAGGCCGCCGGTTCACCTGACGCCGGCTACGCTCGACCGGTCGATCGCCGCCGGGTGGTTCGATCACTTCGAGGGCGCAGGCCTCGACGGCGTCGTCGCGAAGCGCCTCTCCGACCCGTATCAGCCCGGCAAACGAGGCTGGGCCAAGATCAAGCACGCCCGCACGGCCGACTGCGTCGTGGCCGGCTTCCGATGGCACAAGAACGGACCGGGCACGCTGGTCGGCTCGCTCCTCCTGGGGCTCTTCGATGATACGGGCCGATTGAACCACGTCGGGATCACCGCCAGCTTCACTGCGGATAATCGCCGCCAACTCGTCGAGGAGCTTGCGCCGCTCCGCGAGAACGCCCTGGAGGGTCATCCCTGGGCCGAATGGGCCGAATGGGAGGCGGCGGCTCGCGCCTCCGGCCAGCGCATGCCCGGGGCGACGAGCCGCTGGAACCGGGATCGCGACCTCTCCTGGGAGCCGCTCCGGGCCGAGCGCGTGTGCGAGGTCGCCTACGACCACCTCCAGGGCGACCGCTTCCGCCACGCCACTACGTTCCTGCGCTGGCGCCCCGACAAACGCCCCGACCAGTGCCGCTACGACCAGCTCGAGGTGACGGCGCCGTTCGAGCTCAAGGCGATCTTCGGCAGCTAGGCCGGCCTGCTTCTCACTCTCGTTCGCCGCCGGCCGTCTGCGCCGGCTAGCGCGACTGTCGCACCTCGGACCACGGGTCGTAGTCCGCGTCGAGAGGTTCCTGCGGCGGCCGCTCCGCCTCCGGCACGTGCTCGAGGTTGACGCGGATGCGGTACCAGAGCGTGAAGCGGCCGCGCATCGAGTCGACCAGGATGTCGGCCGGCTGTAGCTGCGCGACGATGGCCTCGTGGCGGGTCTTCCAGCGTTCGAAGGCGGCCAGCGCCTCCTCTTTGGTGGCGGCGCGAGCGATCTCGACGAGCGGCTTGGTTGAGGCACGCCGTCCGGTCGGCGAAGGAGTGCGGGACGTGGGCGACTTCGGCGGCTTCGGCTCTCGGGATGCGTCGTCGTCGGTCGTGGCGCGCCGCGCCCGCGACGGCGCGACACGCGGCGGTTCGCCCGGGGCCTTGGCGTAGTTGGGCGGCCAGGGCGCGTCTCCCTGCCCCGCCTTCGCCTGGCGTGCCGACAGCTCGAGGAGCTCGTCCAGCGATCCCACAGCATCGTCCATCCCCGCCGCCGGATCCCCGATCTTCCCGAACCGGGCCGGCACGGTGGCCAGGGTGAAGTCGCCGAGTTCGCACAGCGGCAGCTCGTCCCAGGTCACCGGCGCCGAGACTCGCGCGTCCGGGACGGGCCTCACCGAATACGCCGAGGCGACCGTTCGATCCTTGGCGTTCTGGTTGTAGTCGATGAAGACGCCGTGGCGCTCTTCTTTCCACCACTTGCTCGAGGCGATATCCGGGGCGCGCCGCTCCACCTCGCGGGCCAGCGCCAGGGCCGCCCGGCGAACCTCGTCGAACGACCATCGCCGCTCGATTCGAACGTTGACATGGATGCCGCGCGAGCCGGAGGTCTTGGGCCAGCCGGCCAGCCCGTGGTCGGCGAGAACGTCGCGGACCACGAGCGCGACGCGGCGCATGTCGTCCCACGGAACTCCGGGGACGGGGTCCAGATCCACACGCAACTCGTCCGGGTGGTCCAGATCGTCAGCCCGGACCGCGTGCGGATTCAGATCCAGACAGCCGAGGTTGGCGACCCAGGCCAGTCCGGCGGCGTCGTCGACCACGACTTCGTCGGCCGTTCGACCGGACGGAAAGGAGATTTCGACCGTCCGGATCCAGTCGGGCCGAGATTCGGGCGCCCGCTTCTGGAAGAAGAACTCCCCGTCGGCGCCGTTGACGTAGCGCTTGAGGGCCATCGGCCGGCCGCCCGCGCCCCGTAATGCCCCGTCCGCCACAGCCAGGTAGTAGGCGACCAGATCGCGCTTGGTGTAGCCCGGTCCGGCGAACATCACCTTGTCCGGGTTGCTCACGGCGACCTTCCTGCCGGAGACCTCGACGATCTCGCTCCGTGTTGGCATGGCCGAACGATAGCGCCCAGACGGTGGCCGGCCCAGGGGGCGGGCGGTGCGACCGAGGGCCGGATCGGCAGCCTCTACCCGCGGCGTTCGGTCGATGAGCCTTTGCGGCATCGCAGAGCCTCCTCGCGTCCGCTTCCGCCGGTCCCCGTTACTCGGTCGGAGAGGCTCGCTCCAGTAACCCGGCCAGCAGCTCGAGCTCAGAGCGGTCGAAGCGTTCGAGGAAGGTGCGTCGAATGGACTCGAGGTGACCGGGCGTGGCGTCATCGATCCGGGCCTTCCCGTGGTCCGTCAGGACGGCGTAGAAACCCCGAGCGTCCGACTCGCACCTGACGCGCCCGACGAGGCCGTCGGCGACTAGCCTGTCCACCAGCCTGGTTATACCGGCGCGACTCAGCAGGACTCGATCGGCCAGCTCGGCCATGCGAAGCCGGCTTCCGTCCGCCGAGGCGAGCTGAAAGAGCACGTCGAACTCGGCCAACGGAAGATCGTGTCTGGCGATCAGGTCCGCTTCCAGACGGCGCGTCACTCGGGCGTGCGTCTGCAAGAAGGTTCGCCACGCCCGCCGTTCCACCGGGTCCAGGGGGGCGGCGAAGAGGACCTCAGGCAGGTCCGCGCGCGTCGACTCGGCCGCGACCGGCGGCCGGCCGGTCACGTCCGTGACGTCTATCGGCTGCTCCATCGAAAGGTCCTCCATATCCCTCTTGCGGATTGTTGCCGGTGCAACTATACTCTCATTTAGTTGCTAAGTGAATGATCCAGGTCGGGTCCACGAGAGCACGAGAACTTGAGGATTTGCCAGATGAGCGCTTGGACCCTTGACTCAGCCCATTCCCAGATCGAATTCGCGGTCAAGCACATGATGGTTACGACGGTCCGCGGCCAGTTCCGCCAGTTCACCGCCGAGGTCGATTTCGACGAGGAGCACCCGGAGCATTCCTCAGTCGTGGCGAATATTGACGCATCCAGCATCGAAACGGGCATGGAGGCTCGCGATGCGCACCTCAAAGGCGCGGATTTCTTCGACGTAGCCACCTATCCGGAGTTGGTGTTCCGTAGCACGGGCATCGAGCGGAAGGGCGACTACTACAGAATCAACGGCGACCTGACCATCCGGGGCGCGACTCATCCGGTCACGCTGGACTCGGAGATCGGCGGGATCGTGCCGAACATGCAGGGCGGCCGCCGAGCGGGCTTCAGCGCCACCACCAAGATCAGTCGCAAGGAGTGGGGCCTGACCTGGAACGTGGCCATGGAGACCGGAGGCTTGCTCGTCGGCGACGACATCAAGATCTCCCTCGATGTCGCGCTGGTCGCGGCCGAGGCGGCTCCTGCGAAGGTCGCCGTCGGGGCTGCCGCCTGACCCAATACCCGATCAACAGAACGGCCGCCGGGTTTTCCGGCGGCCGTTTCGATTCCCGGGAAGCGGCCTGGGCTCCAGGCGCCGCGAGCCTACTTGTTCGCCTTGAGAGCGGCCAGCCGGGCCTCCACCTCGGCCGAGTCTTCCTGGCCCTGGAGCGCCGCGAACTGCTCGTCGATCGAGTTGGCGTTCACTTCCGCCATGCCGCGAGCCAGCGCCTCCTGGTGGCGGATCTTGTCCTCGTACTGGCTGAGTTCGCTTGTCGGATCCATGACGGAGACGTTCTTGAGCGTGGTCTGGACCTGCGTTTGGGCCTTCGCCATCTTGGCCCGGGCGACCAGCTCGTCGCGCTTCTGAACCAGCTCGTCGCGGCGGACGCGCATCTTGTTGAGGCCGTCCTTGAGCTGGCCGACGAGCACTGTCTGCTGGTCGATTTGCGTCTGGAACGTCTTGACTTGACTCTCGAAGCTGATCTGGCGGCTCAGCGCGAGCTTGGCCAGGTTGTCGAACTTGTCGGCGTCGGCAACGTTGCCGGCCGCCCGCAATTCGTCGGCCTTCCTGGAAGCGGCCGCGGCCTTGGAGGCCCAATCGGCCTCCGCGGCGGTGGCTTCTTTGGCGTCGTCCTCGACCATGCGCAGGTTCCCGATTGTCTGGGCGACTGCGTCCTCGGCCTCGCTCATGTTGTTCGTGAAGTCCCGGACCAGCTGGTCCAGCATCTTCTCCGGGTCCTCGGCGCCGTCGAGCATGGCGTTGATGTTTGCCCGGAGCAGCTGACCGACACGCCCGAGGATCGTCGTCTGAGCCATCGTTTCGATCTCCCTTCAAATCTCAAAGTTGCCTTGACCTGATCTTGAGTCCCCGAAGCGCCGACGGCCTCGCGGGCTGGACTCGACTACCAGCCACCTCCGCCGCCGTGGCCCCCGCCGCCTCCACCGCCTCCGCTCCAGCCACCTCCGCCGCCGTGGCCTCCGCCGAATCCGCCGAAGCCGCCGCCGCCCCCGGTCCACCCACCGCCGGAACCCCAGCGGGTCCCGCCAAAGCCGCCGCCTCGACCGCCGCTCAGCATGCCGCCGATGATGCCTCCGAGGATGGCCCCGGCGACGTTCGAGCCGCCGCCTCCGCCGCCACTATAGCCGCCTCCCCCGCCGCCACCGCGAGGACGCCCACCTCGCTCGAAGTCGACGAAGTCACCGCTGGCCAGGCTATAGGCCGCCGTGGCCATGTTGGTGGCCACGCTGGCTTCGGTGGTGGCGGTGCTCAAGTCCGTGGCAGCCAGGGAGTCGGCCAGGCCCAGATGCCGCTCTGCTTCTGCCAGCTTGGTTCGGGCCTCGCGGCCGATGCCGTTCCGCCGGCTGCCGATGAACGCCCGAGCCTGGTTCAGGCTCGTGTCCGCGGTCGCGCGAGCGGCATCGAAGGCAGCCTTGGCCCGCGCCTGCTGCGACGCCGCGTCTCGAATTCCGGCGAGTGTTGCGTCGGCGGAAGCGTGCGCATCCTGGGCGGCCTTGAGGGCGGCGATCGTGTCGGGGGCCTGGACCGCAGCCTGGCTCTTGGCGGCTCCCAGCAGCTTCTCCGCTTTGGCGAGGTCCGCAGCCGCGGCCGATACCGCGGCCGATACCCCAGCCTGAGTCCCAGCCGCCGCGCCGCTCGCGCTCGAACTCTGGGCCGCCGACCTGGCTGCCGCAATGTCCGCCTCGGCCTCGGCCATCTCGGGGCCCAGCTTTCCGCGGGCATCTTCGAGCGCCGCCGCCATCTGCTCCACGGCATCCAGAAGCTGGTTGGCCTGCGCCGCTGCCTCCTGGGCGGCCCGAGCGGCGTGAGCCGCGGCGTGGGCGTCCGCCGGAGTGGCGCTCAGGGCCGCCTTGCCCTTCTCTATCTGCTGCTCGGCGAAATGGCCTCGCTTGTCGGCCTCCTCGGCGTTGCCCCTCACAGCCGCCCAGGCCGATGGCGCATAGCCGGACAGAGTCTTCATTGCCATCTGAATCGCGGGCAGCCTGCCCTGCAGGGTCTCGATCGTCCTCGGCAGCGCAGCCAGCGCGTCGGGAGCGGTCTTCTCGAGGTCCCGCAAGGCCTGAATCCGCCTGGCCTGCTCGTCGATCGCGGCACTCGCGGTCTGGCAGCCGGCGATTATCTCGCCGTACATCTTTTCCTTGGTCGGCTGATCCTCGGGAATCGAGTCATCGAGCTGTTGCCGGACGGCGAAGGCCTGCTTGAGCTGGTTCTGGGCAGACCCGATCGCGTCGGCGAACGGCTTGGTGTCTGCCTCGTCGAACTCGGCCTCGGCGAACCCCAGCTCCTGCTGTGCGGCGTTGACGGCATCGTCCGTGTCAACGAGGAGCTTGTTGGCCTGGCGGGCCAGGTCACCGGTGCGCTTGTCTCGCTCCTCGGCGCTGAGGCGGTCGCGGCGCCACGAGCGGAACCACAGAGCCACGATCACCACGCCGAAGCCGATCACGATCAGGGCGAGGATGGTCCACAGGGCGGTGAGGACGGCCGAGTTGTCGGTACTGGAAGTGGTACCGCCGGAGCCGCCCTGGTTCCCCGGAACTCCGCCGGGGTTCTCGGCAGTTGGCTTCGACACCGGCGCCCTTGCCGCGTCGATCTGCCGACCCAGGGCAGTCACGAAGTCGACAATGCCACCCGGGTAGTCGCCGGCGCGAAAACGCGGCTCCATCGCCGAACTGAGCAGGCTGTCGACCTGAGCGCCCGGAAGGCCCGTTGCGTCGATCTCCCACCAGCCGTACTGATAGTCGTTAACTGCCACGAGCAGCAGCATGTCGTTGCCGCCCAGGCCATTCCCTTCGAAGGTCTCCTGGGCCAGACGCTGCGCCGTCGTGCCATTTCCGGTCGGGACGAAGACGACTCGCAGTTGGACGTTCTCGCGGTTGAGCAGGTCGTCCAGCGCGGTCTGGACCTGAGGCCGGCCCGAGTCCAGGACGCCGGTTTGGTCGGTGATCTGACCTGTCAGCGTCGGCGTCGATTGGGCAGCCGCCGCCGCCGCGAGGAGGAGCGACAGCCCTACGGCCAGTAGCGCGGGCCGCAGGAACGTGCGGAGGCGACGGACGATGCTCATCCCACACATCCTACCCAGGCAAGTGGCCCGAGTCTCGGTTCTGATGTGACACCACGCCCGACGCTAGCCGCCGCGCTCGCGGGCCAGCTCCTCGAGACGCGCGTCGGAGATCCCGAAGTGATGCGCCACTTCATGGCGTACGGTCTCGGCCACGCCTCGGGCCAGCGCGTCGGGCGTTGGGAAGACTCGCAGATGGGTGCCGCGGTAGATCGTGATCTTGCTCGGTAGAGCGGCTTCGCGGGCCCCGTACAGAGTTCGCGGCACGCCCGTGTACAGCCCGAGCAGCCCCGCCGCCCCGGTCTGCGCGAGATCATCGGAGGTCGGCTCGTCCTCGACCACGATCGCCACCGTGTCCAGGCGCTCGCGGAAGGCTTCAGGAAGCGAATCGACGGCGGCCCAAACCAGGGCGTCGAACGGATCGTCCGGTTCGCCGGCAATCGAGGAGTCCATGGGCGGTTGGTCCATGTCGGGAGGCATCCGCTGGATTATCCCCGAGCGGCTCGGGTAGGGTATATTCGCCGTCGCGCATCCGCGCCTGGTCGCGCTTCGCGCACGGGCCGACATAGCTCAGCGGTAGAGCAGTTGTTTCGTAAACAACAGGCACGCTCAAAAGGCATTCGTTTCACGCTTAGAAACAATCGTCAGGGGGGTTGATAGGACCATAGACCCCCCAACTTAGACCCCCCGTCGTGTTAAGGTCCGCTTGTGACACCACGGACTCGCAACCCACGCGGCGAAGGGACGGTCTATGAGCGGGCCGACCGCCCGGGCGTCTGGGTGGCAGAGATCACCATCGCCGGTAAGAGGACCCGCCAGCACTGCCCGTCGGAGAAGCTGGCAAAGGCCGCTCTCACCCGCCTCCGGCAAGGCTCGCCGTTGGCGTCGGGCAAAGCCTCGTTGGGGGCCTGGCTGACGCGTTGGGTC
Organism: Chloroflexota bacterium; assembly: GCA_003141455.1. Classification (GTDB taxonomy): domain Bacteria; phylum Chloroflexota; class Limnocylindria; order Limnocylindrales; family CSP1-4; genus Fen-1039. The sequence goes on from PLMA01000060.1 coordinate 35,281, forward strand.
GAGGCCCTCGCCCGGGGCAAAAGGGTTGAGGCGAAGACCGCCCAGACCTACGCCGCGATTGTCCGTAATCAGTGGCTGAAGCAGCCCGTGAGTCGGTCGCCAATCGGATCAATCGAGCTCGAGGATGTTGAAACCGCCCTGGAGGAACTGCTGGATCGTGGGCTAAGCCGCACAACCGTTAGCCATGGTCGCGCCGTGCTGTCAGCCGCTTTCAACGCGGCGATTAGGGCCAAGCTCGTGGCCGCAAACCCCGTCCTCCTGTCCCGAGTTCCTGGCCGTCCAACCACCCCCCGCATTCGAACGCTCACGATGTCCAAGGCGGTCTATAACCAGATAGGTGAAGCCGTTGCCAACACCGAAATCCGGGCTTATGTGGAACTGATCGCAAGGACAGGCCTACGGCCAGGCGAGGCTCTCGCGCTCAAGTGGAGCGACGTGCCGATCAAGGACCAGATGATCCATGTCCGCCGGGCGCTCAAAGAGGTTGGCAGCCAGTGGCTGGTCGGGCCGACCAAGACGGCGCTGAGCTCCCGAGATGTGCCTTTCACGCCTGAATTGGTCCCCATCCTTTTCAAATACCGCCGCATCCAGGGCAAGAAACTCGGCCGCAGCCAAGGCAAGCCGAGCGCTGAAGATTGGGTCTTCCCGTCCCCGTTCGATCCTGCCAAGCCAGACAATCCTGTGCGCCTCGCTAAGATCGCCCGTCAGATATTCGACGCCGCTGGTCTGAACGGCTGGACGCCACGCGACCTGCGCGCTCTCCACGCGACGATGCTGCTGAGCAGGGGTGTTGAAGTGACTGTGGTAAGCCGACGCTTGGGGCATTCAGATCCGACAACTACCTACCGCCACTACGCCGGGGTGGTGACCGCAGCGGACCGCGAAGCGGCCCAGGAGAGCTTGTGGGATAGCCCGCGTCGTCCGAAGCAAGCAGTCGCTGATCGCGGGGACGGCAAGGACCAAGCGCCGAACACCTTGGTCGGCTGAGGGAAGCTGGAGCCGCCTCAGGGACTCGAACCCTGGACCTGAGCTTTACGAAAGCCCTGCTCTACCACTGAGCTAAGGCGGCCCGCGACGAACGCGAGTCTATCAGGAACTCCGTCGGCTTTGACAGACTGGCCCCACGCGGCGAGCGAGCCGGATTGCCCAGAGGCTGTCCCCGAAAGTCAGATGGTGGGTTCCAAACTTCGCGGGCCCGGTCCGGGCTACCAGCTTCGCTCGTCGAACGGGACGGTTTCGCTGGAGACGAGCCTTCCATTCTCGTCCCAGGTGAGGACGCAGCCGCCGTTGCGGACGACCTGGGCCATGAGTTCGTTCAACGGATCGTCCAATGGCGCCGATCGCTCCCGCCCAGCGATCCTGGCAACAATGTCGCCGCCGCGATGGGCCTGTGTGCCCCGAATCCGGAAGACATAGTCGCCGACCACGATCTCGAACGCGAAGCTCACCGGATTGTTCCTGGTCGAATTGACGCGGATCTTGTGGATTGCGTGGGTGGCGAGGTTCGCCAAATCGTAGGCGACAGTCTCGGCGCAGTAGCCCTTGACCTGCGGGTCCCAAATGGCCATCGCGTGGTTAGCCTCCGGGGAGGCGGTGGCAATGGCCTCATTAAGCATCTCCGCGTCGCGGCGGCTTGCGAGCAGGAAGCGGGCGTTCCCGAGCACCTGGCGAACATGGTCCTGAGGCAGTGCGAGCATGGCAGGTCTTCTCCGACAACTGGCCCGCATCTCGGGCCCTGCTCTCTCAACACATTTCCCCGGGTCTTCGTCCGGGCCAACGGTGCTCAGGGACACCGGTTTCCGTGCAGCATCGGCGGAGGCCTAATCCAAAGCGGCGGGGCGTCGACGCTCCTCGTTCGGGACTTGATGGCCGACACCGGTTTCGGCCAGGCACTTGGTATCTGATGGCCAGGTATTGGACGGCAGGATTCGCTGTACGGACCAGGCCACCGAGCTCGCGGCCACGAGCGAAGACGGCAATCTCGAGGACTATGAGTCACGGTGCGAATGTCAAGCGAAAACAGG
>PLMA01000028.1:0-1014 GCA_003141455.1 Chloroflexota bacterium
AGCCCGAAGCGGCGCTTGCCGAGCAGGATGGCCGGGGTGTTGTTGTACTGGATCTCGCAGGTGGGCGAGGAGTGGATGCCCAGCTTGTTCTCGATGCGGCGGATCTTGACGGTCTCGTCCTTCTCCACCACGAACATCGATAGGCCCCGGGCGTCGCTGGAGCCCTCCTCGCTGCGGGCCAGGACGAGCGACACGTCCGCGAGGCCGTTCGTGATGAAGCGCTTGACGCCGTTGAGATGCCACTGGCCCGTGGCCTCATCGAGCGTGGCCTTGGTCGCCACGGCTCCCAGGTCCGAGCCGGCGTCCGCCTCGGTCAGGACCATGGCCCCCGAAACCTCACCGCGCGAGAACTTCGGCAGAATCCGCGCCTTGGTCTCCTCGTCGCCGTACTCCTCCAGGCAGGAGGCGATCTCTTGCAGGCCGTAGACGGTCATCAGGCCACTCTCGGCCCGGGCGACGACCTCGACCATCATCTGGTAGATGGATTCGGGCAGGTTCAGGCCGCCGAACTGGCGTGGCAGCATGGCCCCGAACAGCTCGGCCTGGCGCAGCGCCTCGATGGCCTCCAGCGTCGGCGCGGCGTAGGTCACCTCGCCGTCTTCGAAGTGCGCGCCCTCCTCGTCCGCCTCGGCGGCCCTAGGAGCGACCCTCTCACCGCAGACCTCGCCCAGAACCTCGAGAACGATCCGGTAGTTCTCCTTGGCGTCGGCGTAGTTGCGAGGCGCGGCCGCGTACAGCTCGGTCTCGGAGTAGCCCTTCTCCTTGAGTTCCAGCGCTTCGCGGAGGTCGAGCTGCGCCAGTCGGAACTGCAGGTCCGGGTTGTCGAGGAAGAAGTTCTCGCTCATTCGGGGTCTCGCTGTTCCATGGAGCGCTCACGCAGGGTCTTGATGATCAAGGGCAGCACCTCTGCCGCGTCGCCCACGATCCGGTAGTGTGCGATCTGGAACATCGGCGCGTTGGGGTCGGTGTTGATGGCGATGATCTTGCTGGACTGGTCCATGCCGGCCCGGTGCT
>PLMA01000028.1:1079-34526 GCA_003141455.1 Chloroflexota bacterium
GACTTGCGGACCTGGCGGCTCAGGACCTCCAGGGCGAAGTCGCCCGGCTCGAACGACGGGGTGACGGCCTCGACGGTGCCCGTTCGGCTGGCGTCGGCGGCCGGCTTGCGCATGACGCCTTCCCGGACCGTGGCCATCTGGGGCCGCGTGTTCGGGTTGACGATCGTGGCGATCAGATTGCCGCCGAAGGCGGGCCGGATCTGATAAAGGAGGTTCTTGTAGGTCTTGTCTTCCTTCTTGACGTAGTAGTCGCCGATCTGGAGATCGGTGCAGTCGGCGGTCAGGCCGCAGCGCAGGGCGCTGGCCACTCGCGGCGCGAAGTCGCGGCCGTTGGGCGTTCCGCCGATCAGGAAGATCTCGGGCTTGCGCTGGCGTGCCTCGTCGATTGCCACTCGGGCGTAGGGGAGGGTGCGGTAGACGGCCAGCTCGGGATGGTCCGCCATCAGGACGCGGTCGGCGCCGTGGTGGATGACCTCCTGGGCCAGGGACTCCACGTTGTGGCCGCACAGCAGGCCGACGACGTCGTAACCAAGCTGGTCCGCCAGCTCGCGGGCCTTGCCGGTCAGCTCCAGGCATACGTCCGCGATCTGGCCGTCGGTGTGCTCGATGAATACCCAGATGCTCTTCCGCTCGGTCATATCGCGCCTACCCGACGATGTATTCATGGACCAGCTCCGCCACCATCGCCGCGATGGCCTCGGGCGTTGGCGAGATCGTCTTGCTCTCGGTGCTCTCCAGGATCACGAAATTGATCTTGTGGACCTGTGTGGGGGAGCCGGCCAGTCCGATGCTCCCCTCGGTCGCGCCGACGTCCTCGGCCGTCCAGACGGGGATCTTGAGGTCGTGCTTGGTGAGGAACTCGTCGAGGGCGGCGTCGGTCTCGAACTCGGGCCATTGCGCCCGGATCGCGGTGTACTCGCCCGGGGCGGCGGCGAGCTTGCGCTCCATCCGACGGCGCACCGATGCCGGGCGCGGGGTGTTGGCGGTGCCCACGACGGTGAGCAGGCACGGCATCTGGCAACGGACGATCTCCGAGCCGGAGTCGAGGGCGCGCTGCGCGGTGATCTTCCCGTCTGCGATCTCGATGATGGACTCGGCGTAGGTGATCTGGGGGATGCCGAGCTTCTCGGCCGTCTGCGGGCCCACCTGGGCGGTGTCGCCATCGATGGCCTGGCGTCCGCACAGGACGAGATCGAACTGGCCGAGCTTCTGGACCGCGCATTGGAGGGCGTAGGAGGTCGCCAGGGTGTCCGCGCCGGCGAACTTGCGATCGGTCAGCAGAACGACCTTGTCGGCACCGCGAAAGAGCGACTCGCGCAGGATGTTGGCTGCTTTTGGCGGTCCCATGGTGATGACGGTGACCGTCCCGCCGTGGCTGTCTTTGATCTGGAGTGCCATCTCGAGGGCGTTGAGGTCTTCCGGGTTGAAGATGGCCGGCAGAGCGCCGCGATTCATGGTGCCGTCTTTGGTCATCACTTCGCCGGTGATGTTGTGCGTATCGGGCACCTGCTTGACCAGGACCACGCAGTGAATCGGTCTAGGGTCGCTCATCCAAATCTCCGGAGACGGCCCGGCAATGCCAGGCGGACTATGTCGAGGCTCCCGGGTTCAGGTTGCCTCCCGGGTGGCGGGGAACCGATACGGGACGCAGGCGCGGTTCCGGTGAAGGATACCCGGCCAGGGGATCGGTCGCGGGGTTCTGTGATCGCCTCGGCCTTGTCGGGGCGTGGCTTCCCGTGTCTCAGCCAGTCACCGGGTGACTCGTATCGAGCTGTCGGTCCGGGCCGTGTCTCAGCCGGTCACCGGGTGACTCGTATCGAGCCTCGTCCAGTTGCCGCGGCTGGCGTGCAGCCCACACCAGCGTCATTGCTGCCTCCCCCAAGCATGGCCACCGCCGCCCGCCCACCGGGGTCGGGGCCGAACCGGTGTCTGCAGGGGCCATAGCGCGGGTAGCGGAGGATAGTAGGCACCGCATGACTACGTGAGAGACGCCCGGCTCGGATCAGGCTTCCCCAGGGGCGAGTTCGGGCGGTGGCGCTAGACTGGAAGTCATTGCGGCTGCGCCCAGCTGCGAGCGCGCGGCTCGAGGCGGTGCAGCCACGTCGAGGTGCATGGCACCAGGAGGGCGTGCGGATGACCGCGACGTCTGAGCCCCGGCTCAAGATCACCTACGCCACGCTGCGCAATGACAACGAGAAGCTGCACGCCTCCTACGACGCGGGCCTGTCGATCGCTAGAGGCGAGCTGGGCGGCACCCACGGCCTCTTCATCAATGGCGAGTGGCGGACCACGGAGGAGACCTTCGAGAAACGCTCGCCGATCGATGGGTCGCTGGTGGGCCGTTTCGCGAAGGGAACCCGCCAGGACGTGCGAGACGCCATCGCGGCAGCCCGCGCCGCGGCCCCGGGTTGGGCCCGGATGCCGTGGCCGGAGCGTATCGGCCTCATGCGGCGCATGGCCGACATGATCAGCGAGCGCCAGATGGAGCTGGCGGCGCTGATGGCCATCGAGGTCGGCAAGAACCGCCTCGAGGCGCTCGGCGACGTCGAGGAGACGGCGGACCTGATCCGCTACTACTGCGACCAGATCCAGGCTAACGACGGCTTCGACCGCCCGATGGGCAACCTCGGCGACTCGACCGTCCACACCCGATCGGTGCTGAAGCCGCACGGCGTCTGGGCGGTCATCAGCCCGTTCAACTTCCCGATGGCCCTTTCCGGTGGGCCGGCCGGCGGGGCGCTTGCCGCCGGCAACGCAGTCGTATACAAGCCCTCCAGCGATGCCCCGCTGTGCGGCGTGAAGCTGGCCGAGATCGCGGACCTGGCCGGCCTCCCGCACGGCGTCTTCAACATGGTCAGCGGGCCGGGCGCGGTCGTCGGCGCCGAGCTGCAGGAGAACGAAGGGATCGACGGCCTGCTCTTCACCGGCTCGTTCGAGATCGGCTTCAACCACGTCTTCAAGGAGTTCAGCCGACGCTACCCCAAGCCGGTCATCGTCGAGATGGGCGGCAAAAACCCGGCGATCGTGAGCGCGCGAGCGGACCTCGAAGAGGCGGCCGAGGGCGTGATGCGATCCGCCTTCGGGTATGGGGGCCAGAAGTGCTCGGCCTGCAGCCGGGTCTACGTCCAGGCTGCGGTCTACGAAGCGTTTCTCGAGCAGCTCGTGGCGAAGACGAAGGCGATCACGATCGGCGACCCAACCGACCGCCGCAACTGGCTCGGGCCGCTCGTGAACGCGGAGGCTCTCGCCAAGTACGAGGCTGCCATCGCCGAAGCCCGCCGCGACGCACGGATCCTCTTCGGCGGCGAGTGGCTGAGCGGCCCAGCCTATCCCAGCAACCTCTACGTGAGCCCGACGATCGTCGTCGATCTTCCGCCTGAGCACCGCATCTGGTCCGATGAGCTGTTCGTCCCCCTCGTTGCCGTGGCTCCCGTCGAGTCGCTCGACGAAGCCTTCGAGCGCGCCAACGACACGATCTACGGCCTGACGGCCGGCTTCTTCAGTGAAGATCGCGAGGAGGTAGCCCGCTTCGAGGAGGCGATCGAGGCCGGCGTCATCTATATCAACCGGCGTGCCGGCGCCACCACGGGCGCGTGGCCGGGAATCCAGCCCTTCGGCGGCTGGAAAGGCTCCGGCACGACCGGCAAGGCATCAGGCGGTCTCTACTACGTCCAGCAGTTCATGCGCGAGCAATCCCAGACGCTGGTCGACTGACCGGCCGAGCGGAGCGCACCGAAGGAGAGGCGAGACATGGCGTTCAACCAGGACATCGTCAAGCTGGCGAAGGCCAACACCTACTTCCGCGAGGTCCTGGCAACCGGGCCGAAGACCCAGGTCGTCGTGATGAGCATTCCGCCGGGGGGCGAGATCGGTAGCGAGGTCCACCCCGACGTGGACCAGGTGCTGGTCTTCGTCCAGGGCGAAGGTCAGGCGATCCTGGACGGAAAGAAGAGTGCCGTCTCCCCCGACCGGCTCGTCCAGGTCCCCGCGGGAACCCGCCACAACTTCGTGAACACGGGCAAGACCGACCTTCGGCTCTACACGATCTATGCCCCGCCCGAGCACGCCCCCGGCACGATCCACAAGACCAAGGCCGAAGCGGACGCGGCGCACGAGACCGAGCCGGGAGCCTAGACCACTTCCGTCGCGATCTTGCTCACCCGGCCGCCCGGTATACTGGCCACACTATCCAACCTGCATAAACGCTATCCGTTCCTGCGGCAGCTGCGCCCGATCCGCGGCCCGCCATACACGTGTCGAGGTGCACCGTGACCCAGGCTCCCGGCAAGCTCGCCCAGGCTCCCGCCGTACCCCACGTCGTCACCGAGCTGCCCGGCCCAAAGGCACGCGCGCACATCGAGTTCGACCACCGCTGGACCTCGCCGAGCCTGCCGCGCGCCTACCCGATCGTGCCCGTCCGAGGCGACGGCTGCACCATCGAGGACATCGACGGCAACCTCTTCCTCGACTTCAACGCCGGCATCGCCGTGACGTCCACGGGCCACTGCCACCCCGATGTGGTCCGCCGGATCCAGGAGCAGGCGGCGACGCTGATCCACTACGCCGGCTGTGACTTCTACCTGCCCCTCTTCGCCGAGACCTGCGCGGAGCTGGCTCGCATCGCGCCGATTAAGGAGAAGTGCCGCGTCTTCCTGGGCAACTCCGGGACCGAAGCCGTGGAGGCTTCGATCAAGCTTGCCCGGTTCGCCACCAAGCGCCAGTACATCGTCGCGTTCCTGGGCGGCTTCCACGGCCGATCCTACGGCTCAGTGTCGCTGACGGCCTCGAAGTCGAAGTACCACGCCGGCTTCGGACCGATGCTGCCGGGCGTCTACCATGCGCCGTTCGGGCACGTTGCCGACCTGAAGTGGTTCGACGACGTCTTGTTCGACAAGCTCGTGCCCCCGAACGAGGTTGCGGCGATCGTTGTCGAGCCGATCCAGGGCGAAGGAGGCTACGTCGTCCCGGAGGATGGCTTCCTCCAGGGCCTGCGGGCCATCTGCAACGCGCACGGCATCCTGCTCGTGGCCGACGAGGTCCAGTGCGGCGCCGGGCGGACGGGCAAGATGTGGGCCATCCAGAACTGGGACGTGGAGCCGGACATCGTCGCCACGGCCAAGGGGATCGCTAGCGGCATGCCTTTGGGGGCAATGATCGCCCGCGAATCGCTCATGACGACGTGGGGTCCCGGTGCGCACGGGACCACGTACGGCGGCAACCCACTTGCCTGCGTCGCGTCGCTGGAGACGATCAAGCTGCTCGAGGGCGGCCTCATGGAGAACGCGACGGCGCGCGGGGACCAGCTGCTGGCCGGACTGCGCGAGCTGCAAAAGCGGTTCCCGACCGTGATTCGGGACGTGCGCGGGATCGGCCTGATGATCGGCGTCGAGTTCGACACACACCAGCGCGCCGAGGCGGTTCAATGGGCCAGCTTCCAGCGCGGTCTCCTGACGCTGGGGGCCGGTCACGCGGTCGTGCGGATATCGCCGCCGCTGGTCATCACCGAAGCCGAGGCGGCCGTCGGCCTGAAGGTCTTCGGCGAGGCCGTCGCGGAGGTTGCGGCCAAGGCCTGACGGGGTCGGTGGCGAGGCCATGCCATGATGGTCCCAGTTGATCCGCAGGTGATCGCGAGGTGAGTGCCGATGGGTAAGCCTAACGGTCATTCACTACACGGTCCGGTGGGTGGGCTGACCCATGGACGAATGGACCACCGCCCTAGCCACCGACAACCTGCCACCGGAGGCGCCCCGCCCCGCCTTCGCGGCCGAACTCCGGGCCGACCTGCTGGAGCAGTACACACCGCGCCCGGCCCGTCCAGCCACGGACCGACTCACCCCACGTCAAGTCGACGTGCTCCTGGTCATGTCCGATGGCCGGACCTACGCCCAGGCTGCGCATGCACTCGGGATCGCGACCCAGACCGCCCGCAACGAGGCTTTTGAGGCGTTCCAAAGGCTCGAGGTGAGCGGCCTAATCGCCGCGTACAGGGCCCTCGGCTGGCTGAGGCCCGAGCGATGACCGCCCTGATCTTCGCGTGGGCCCTCTCGGGTCTGGGCTCCTGCATGATCACGGTCGTCATCTTCATGACGGCGGTCTGCCATCCCCCGCGGCCCTGGCTCATTCACACCCGCCACCTGCCGAACGCGCTAGACGCGGAAGACGGCCTATGACCCACCCCGGCCACCGTCGTCGACCGTTCACCGAAAGGGAGAAACTGCCGTGAGTACGATCACCAGACTGAACAAGCTGAACCACCGGCTCGAGAAGGCCAAGAGCGTCAAGGCGGCCTTGCGGGCGGATGAGGCGCTGATCTCCGCGCTCCGGGAACATCCGGACGAGGCCCGGATCTGGCTCGCGGTTCAGGGGGCCGATCTCCTCTAGCGACGAGCCACTCAGTAGGCACCGCACACTCCGGGCCCCGCTGGACCACCCCCGTCTGGCGGGGCCTTTCGTGTCTAGGACGTGGGCGAAGACCCGGGGTCTCGGGATCGAACTGGAGAACGAGGCTGCCGAGTACGTCATCCGAGCCGAGAGGGGAGCCGGGGCAGAACTGAGGCGGATGGCGGAGGCGGGAGAACGCCTGATAGGCGGGTCGGGCGGCAACCGCTATGTGTCCGCAGAGGAAGCCCGTCGCAAGACTCCTGTAACCACGACGCTCGCCGATCTCGGGATACAGCACCACCAATCCCAGAACTGGCAACGTGTCGCCGCCCTCCCGCAAGAGGACTTCGAGGAACGCCTAGCCGACGCCAAGTCCGCGGTGCGGTAGGGGGGACCGGTTCCATAGAGCGACCCCAGAAAGAAGGGGCTCTAGGCTGACCCAGAAAATATGGCTTGACATTGCATGCATGCAACGCGTATGCTGGTGACGAGGCAAGAGTTGCGTGCTCCCTTGCCAGTGTGGTATTGTTAAGACCGCACCACTCATCGGCTCACGCACACCGCCGCGCCGGGCCGGCGAGGGTTACTCGTAGAGGGAGGCCCACATGGCCGCCGCCGCGACCCCTGACTCGGCCCTTGTCCGACTCGTCATGGAGCACCTGCAACTCAGCCCCCGCGGACTCGCGAGGGTAGTTTCGGTGCACGAGGGGACCATCTCCAAGTGGTTGAGCGCGGACCGACAGCCGACGGCTCAACATCGAGCCACCCTCTGTCATCTCCTGCTCTCTTGCGGACGGGGGGTGGGGTCTAGCCCTCTGACCTCCGCCCCCGCGTCCCCCATCCGCCCGGCCGATCTGACTGCCGCTCGAGCGGCCCAAGAGGAAGCAGGGCCGGTCGCATGACGCCGCGGCGTATCGGCTGGGACTTCGCCCAGGTCCGTACCTCGTTTCTCTCCGACCCTGAGTTTCAGCGGCTCAGGGGACTTGCCCGATCGGATCTGCACTACCTAGCCGCCGTCGGTCTCTGGACGGTCGCCATCGCCCAAGCCTGGCGCGAGGACAGCGAGAACGCGGGCCAGGTGTTGACGAGCTACCCGGGCTTTCCGAAGGGCCCTGACTACCTGCGCTCAGCCGACCTCATCCGTGAGGGCGACGTTCTAGCTGGGTTCGCCAAGTGGACCGAGGCGGTTCGCCGGGCCAGGGAACAAGACGCCGAGCGGAAGCGAAAGGGAGTCCAGCCGACTCCGGCGGAGTCCGGCGGAGTCCACCCAATTCCCCGTGGGGTAGGGGTAGGGGTAGAGGTAGAGAGAACTCCTCTCCCTTCCCCCTCCAACGACGAACAGAACCAGCCCGACATCACCGAGCTTCACCCGATCACCCGACAGCCCCGGAAGCGCACGCCGGGCGTTACCGAGCCGGTCCCTACGATCCCACCGATCCTCGAGGGCCCGTTCCCGGAGGTGACGCTCAGCCCGTCGGAGATGCTCGACGAAGACCCGTTCGACGCGACCTACGGACGGCACCCCCGGCCCAAAGCCGTCGAGTGGCACGACCGCCTGCTGAAGTTGTACCCCGGCCTCGTCGACGCGGCGATGCGCCAGGCGATAAGTACCGACCCGGACCCGGCGACGTTGCTCTCCAGGACGGAGGCGATCCTGAAGGCGGACACAAGGGCCGCCATCGCGGCTACAACGTCCGCCGGGATCACCGCGGATGTGGAGCGCCAGCGCGCCAAGCGTGCGGCCTGGGAAGCCGAGAGCGCCGGCGAACCACCGTTCGTCCCGAAGCCGTGGCATGAAATCGTGGCGCCCAAGGGCTCCTCCACCCCGACCGACCACCCGGCGGAAAACCGCGCGAAACAGGACGCCGAGCGGAAGGCCGATCGGAGCCGTGAACGCGACCCGCAGCCAGCGACGGGGATCGGAGCACTCCTCAGCCGATCGTCCGCGAAGCCGTTGCAGGGGACGACGCTGTGATGAACCCCAAACCCATCAGGCCCACACCTGCCCCGACCGTTCACGTCGCGTGCCAGGACTACGAACAGCACCGCTTCCGTCACGTCCAAGAGGGCCACGGGTTCCGGTGCCCTATCTGTAGCCCCACAACCACCCCAAGCCCCGAAGACCGGGCCGCCCGCGCGTCAGGCCTTGCCGAGCGGGCGGCTACCCCGAAGGAGACGAAGTGATCGCAGCCCGCCAATACGTTGACCCCGCCACCGAACCGGGCTGGCGGGGGCCGATCTTGATGCCCGTCGAGACGGTCTACGGCTCCCTGGCCAGCTTGCCCCGGACCCTTCGAGGTCTGCTCGCATCCTGCCTCAGGACCGACTACCCGGGCCGCGTCGTCGGCACGATCTCGCCTGAACTGGCGGAGGCCGCCCGAGTGCTCGTTGCCTGTGCCGACGACCTAGGGGCGCTCGCCGAACTGGAACTCGACGCCATACCGGACGCTGAGAAAAAGAGCGTGTGGCGCGAAGTCAAGCGCCTACGCAAGGCCGAAGCCCAGAGGGAAGGGGCAGCAGCATGACCACCGTTTACGAGGCCGAAGCCGTCTTCAACTCCGCCGACGCATTGGCGGACGAGGCCACCCACGAAGTCCAGGAGGTCCGCACCCTAGTTGCGACGGGCCGGGCAACCGAGGGCCAGTTGTCCAAGGCCGTCTCGGCAGCCTCCAGGGCGAACGAGCGTCGCCTTACCGCTCAGTCGGGCATCGACGCCGCCAGGGCTGAACAACGCGCCTCGGACCTTGCCGAACGTCAGCGCGACGACGCGCTTCGGGCCGCGCTCACCCGCGAGGCTCAGGTGGTGTTCATGCGCCGCTGCCGCGACACGTTGGCATTCCTGGCCGAAACCGAGAACAAACTCATCCGTTTGGGCGAGGACTTCGACAACATCCGGCCGCTCGTGGGGAGCGACATCCCCGTCTGGCCGACTACGCACCGCGCCTGGGTGGGCATTCTCCAGGCCATCCCACCCCTCAAGGAGCACCTCGTTTTCGAGTCAACGAAGCGCCTGCCCGCATTGGGCATCCGCGATGAGGCCGCGCAGCCAACAGAGGAACCCAAGTCATGACCGACCAGATCGAACAGGCACCGCCGGCACAGACATTCAGCCAGGCCGAGGAAGCCGAGATGACCGTTGTCGGCATGACCCGCTCAGAGTTTGCCGACGCATGGAGATCCATCAACGCGGACATGGGCCCGGCTGAGGTTGACGACGCCGACGCCGCCAAGGCCGAGAAAGGCGCCAGGTCGACGGGCGGTATGGCGGGACTTCAAGCCTTGCTCGAGCAGCGCTCCGGCACGCGCGAGATCCCGAGGCAGCCAACATTCGCCGAACTCCCGGGCCGTCTCAAAGTCGAGCTGACCCGCCGGCAACTAGCCGACCGGTCAAGGTGGGCGCGATGAGTTGGCGGAGCCTTCTCGGATACGCCCCGGTCCCGCCCCCGTCGACCTTGTCCGCCGACCAGCGGCGGGCGCACCTGGCACGGCCCACGAGTTCGGGGGCGCTGGCCGGGTACTCGGGGCACCCGTACGGGTACCGGGCTGCGCGGACCCCGGCTGGACAGCAGGTCATGGCGGCGATGGACCGGCAGTCGGCGCGGACGGCGGCGAGCCCACAGCCGCGGTATGGAGGGTCGCCCGCCCTTGCATCAACCCGACTCGGCTCTGTCGGGCCGACTGCGCCCGCTCAGCCTCAGGGTGGGTGGGATTGGCTCTCCGCCCTGGGTGGACTGCTCGTCGGAGGCGGCGACGACCGGGACGCGCGCGACACAACGCGATGGGGGCAGTAACCATGAACCACGACCGAGACGCCACGTTTACCGTCGCCGCACCCGGCGCCGGCTTGCCCATCATCGCGATCACGCCAGCCGAGGACGGCGGTTTCCTCGCGACGGCGATGCCTCAACGGCAGTCCGACCAGTTCCGCCCGGTGGAGCCGCCCGCCGAGTACCGCCACCTCGCGCAAAGCACGCTCGACGCGCTATGGGCGAGCTGGCAGGCGTTCAACCCGATACTGCCGGACGGATACCTAGAACTCGTCTTCTGGGAGACGGTCGGCGATCCACCCGGCGACGGGCCGAAGGTTGGCTATCAAGGCTTCTACTCTCCTGAGAACAACCAGCGAATTCTCTTCATCGTCACCAACTGGACGCCGATCGAAGAACTCGCCCGGATCGTGATCCATGAGGCCGCCCATGCGCTGCACTTCTTGGCTTGGGGCGACGATGGCTCTGGAGGCCCGCACGTAGAAGGCCCATCGGAACGCTTCGCCGAAGCGCTCGCCGATGCGATCTGCGGACCGGACCCGCATCCCGACGCCCTCCTCGGCTCTGGACCGACCCGTGCGCTTTTCGCGGCCACGTTCGGCCAGCGGGAGTCGCGCGCCTTCCTGGCGCCGCCGACAGAGCCCGCTGCGCTCACCGCCGGGCGGAAAGGCAGGCTGCGCAAGGTCCGCGGGCTGCTCGCGAAGGCTGAGAGCACCGACAGCCCGCCGGAAGCTGCGGCGCTCGTGTCGAAAGCCCGCGAACTCGTCGACGGCATCGGCGAGGGTTCGATCACCGTTATCAACCCCGGCTCGGTCGTCATCATCGACGGCACGAGCAATATGCTCAAAATCGCCGCGACCGGCTGGCTAGCGACGGCCGCCTTCACCGGCCCTGGCAATCAGAGCGCGACCGTTGATCTTGCGACAGGCCTGACCTATCGCCCGGTCACGCACGGCTTCATAAACTCCACTCTCGCTTACCCGTGCCCATACACCGTCTTCTACAGCGCGACGGGCGCGGCTTGGTATATCTACGAACTAGGGGTAGAGGTAGTAAGCACCAACCAGACACGGGTGACTGTCAAGACCACGGCCACCACTCCGGCCGGTACGCCCGCGGTGTACGAGACGACCTACCGCTACTACGTCATGAAGGAGGTCGCGTTCTGATGTTGGCTTCACTGCTTGCTTACGATGCCGACGGCAACGTAATCGCCACCCTCGACAGTCTCGTGGCGTGTGACGACGCCGGAGATGTGGTCGGCCTCATCGACTTCGCCGCTCACGAGGCCGCTGGTGGCAAGCTCCGCGACGTATGGAACGTGGCGGGCGCCAAGGGTTCCGGGACCTGGCCCGAATGGCTCGGCGCCCGCCACGACTTCACCGTCGAGCTGGACAAGGGCAAGCGCATCGCCGCCCTCGTTCACAAGAAGAGCGGCCATCGCCGCGAACGGGCCACGATCGAGGCGCAGATCGCCGATCGGATCAAGGCAGCCGACGGCCAGCCCGCGGACATCCGGGATCTGGTGGGGGGTCCAGGTCGCCCTCTCGTCCTGGACACTGACGGCAAGACGACACCCTGGACGCCGCCGAAGAGGCTGGCCAGCCTGCTCGTGCCGTCCGCCCGGGCGCACCTTGACGAGGACGGCCGGACCGCCGAACGCTTGCCGATGGGCACTCCCGGGCGCCCGCCGCTGATCGGAGGCTAGGACGCCTCGGGTGCCGACTCCGGCTCCGATGTGGCCGCCGCGCTGGAGCCGCGAGCCGCGATCGTGGCTGCGGTGCTGCCTATGCGGGACGGCGCACAGGTTCGAGGACCTCGTCGACACGGGCGGCGATCGGTTCGCGTGCGGGCCCGAGATCGCCTCCGAACTGTGCCGGCGACTCCAGGCAGAGAGCGAGAGGGGGGCCGCATGAGTTGGAGAGGACTGCTCGGCATCCCGACCGCGAGCAACGCTCCGAACGAACCGCCGGCCGCCGTTGAGGATGCTCGCGCCGCCCTTGCGCAAGCTCTTGCGGCAGAACGAGAGGCGGTCCGCACGGCAATCGACGCCCACGACGCCTATCTCGCCGGTACGGCCCCTCTCCGCATGCTGGAGCGAGTCAGGGCGGCTCGTGACGCAGCCGAGTCCGCGGCGAAGGCAGCCCGCCGCCACCTCATAGAGGCGGCCCTTGCAGAGGTCGGCGGGGAGGCAGGGCCGGAGGAAGCGCCGGTCGACGCCAGAGGGGGCCAATGCGACAGCACGGATGAATACCATCGCCGCTATCCGTGCCATTGTGGAAGACACCGGGGAGACGAGGGGGCCGCACGTCTCCAGGCAGAGGCGGACGCGAGGGTCGCATGACGCCACCCCTCCACGTTCTGCACTGGCTGCCCGGAGACTGCCCCTACGGGATCCGCTGGGACCTGATCGTGCCCCCCCACCGGGCTATGGAGACGTTCGGGGTGGAGGTGCGCAGACTGCGCCCGAAGTTGCTGACATCCTCGCTCGGGGAGGCCGTCACGCTCGACCTAGAGGCCGTCGCGTGGGCCGATGTGGTCGTCTGGTCCGCCGACTGGGGATCGTTCTGGCCCCGGCATACCTGTCTCGACTGCGCCTGGCACTCCTGGGAGCGGTTGGCAGCCGAGGAGGACGAGGCGGCGGAGCAACACCGGGCCAGCGGCCATCGCACCAGGCCGGTCAACGCGGACTTTGACGAGGTCTGGCCGTTGGTCGAGAAGACCAAGCCCATCGTCGTCGACTTCGATGACCTTCTGACGGAGCCGATGCCGTGGTGGGTTGGGGCGCGCGAGGCCACGAACCCGGCCCGGATACGCGACGTCATGCGCGGCGCGACCCTGTTGACCGCTTCCACGTCCAACCTGGCGCGAGTGGGACGCAAGTACAACGCCAACGTGCGGATGATCCGCAACGCGATCGACCCCAGCCAGTACGTGCCCAAACTCGCCCGGCCCGACACGCCGACGCGACTGGTCTACTACGGCCAGGGGCCCCGGTTGCGGGACTATCTCGGGGAGCCTCTAACACCGGGCGAGAAGCCCTCTTACTGTCGCGCTGCCGTCGAAGAACACGACCTCCGGCGAGTCTTCCTTGGCAGTGATCGGCAGAAGGTGGACGCCGTGGGCCGGGCCGGCTTCGATGAAGCGTGGCCAACGGTAGAGTGGGAGCAGTGGCCGGGAATGCTCGCCGACTCTTACCCCGAAATCGGCGTGGCCCCGTTGATCCGAAACGCCCTCAACGCCGCCCGCAGCGAACTGCACTGGCTCGAAATGTCCGCCGTCGACGCCCCCTGCGTGGCTGAGCGTTGGAGCGGGGGACCGTACGCCGCCATCCGGGAAGGAATAGACGGACTGTTGGCCAGGGGACGCCGGGAGTGGTCGGAGGCCATCGGAAAGCTCGTGCGCTCCCCTCAGCTTCGCGTAGACATCGCAGGTGCGGCCAGGGAGCGGATCGAGCGCGACTACAACCCCCAGAACCGAGCCCAGGAAGTCGCCGAGGCGTGGCGCTGGGCAGCCGAACACCCCCGAAATCGGGTGAGCTGGTGAACGTCCTGGTTTGGAGTCCAGCCGGTCGCGCGGGCGAACTCGACAGGGACGCGGGCTGCCCGGTCAGTCATCCGTGGCGCGTCCTGAGATACATCGAACCGCTCCGGAAGCTCGGGATCCAGATGCGCGGGCTGCCGGTGGCACCCTCGAACGTCATGGTGACGCGGATGCCCGGCGAGACTACGTCGCTGGTGGTCAACGATGCGACCCGGACCGCTGTCCAGGAGGCGGTGAACTGGGCCGACGTAGTTCTCTGGAGGGTGCCCCAAGAGTGCCAATGGGAGTGCCGAAACTGCGACTTCGTGACCAACTCGGAGTCCGTCGCCCGCAGACACGCTCTCACGACGAACCATGAGCCGTATCCCGACGATGTTTCATTGAGGCGGCTTTGGTACGGAGTCCGTCGGGATCGGGTCGGCGTCCTTTTCGACGTTGACCGGCGCGACGAGCCGGACGATTTATGGTGGATCGCGTCTCCGTTCCGCGCTCAGGTGTCGGGGTGGGCGTACCCGCTCGACTCGGCCGATCTCGTCACGGCGAGTACTCCGCGACTGGCGCGCTACTGCGAGCGCTTCAACCCTGGCCGCGTCCGCGTGGTGCGGAACAGCATCGACGTGTCGGAATTCGTCCCCACCCAGCCGCGACCAGAGGGAAAGGCGGTACGGCTCGTCTGGTACGGCCCGTCGGTCCGCGTAGGCGAGTGGACCGGGGACGCCAGCTCGGCAGCCGCCGACCACGGCGACCTGGTCCGAACTGTGGCCGTCGGCGCGGACCCCGGTAGCATCGCCGAATTCGCGAGCCTCCATGCCGCGGGCTTCGATCAAGTCTTTCAGGCGGTCGGCTTCCGCGACTGGCCCCGCCACCTTGCGAACGCCTGGCCCGAGATAGGGGCCGTCCCGCTGCGGCCCAACCAATTCAACGGATGCCGCAGTGAGGAGCATTGGCTCGAATTCGCCGCCCTCGGATGCCCTGCCATCGTCCAGCGCTGGCGAGGCCCGATGGGACCCTATTCTTGTGTTCGCGACGGTGTCGACGGACTTCTCGCCCGAGGCCGGCAGGAGTGGTCGGAAGCAGTCGGCGCCCTGGCCGGCAGTGCGCAACTCCGCGCCGACATCGGCGGGGCGGCTCGAGAGCGCGTGCTCCGGGAGTACCGGCCCGAGGATCGCGCCGGGGAAATGGCGGCGGCCCTCAGGTGGGCAGCGGAGCACCCCGCCAGCGGCAGGAGCGTGGCATGACCACCCGCAACGCCGCCGTACTGACTCCGGCTCCTAGATGGCCGCCAGCATGGCGACGGGAACCGCGGTCCTGGCTGCGCTGCGTCGTCTGCAAGGTGCCCCACCGCTTCGAGGACATGGTTGATACGGGGCATGATCGGTTCGTGTGTCGGCCCGAGATAGCCTCCGAGCTGTGCGCGCGTCTCCAGGCAGCAGCCTAGATCAGCCCGCGAGCTGCCCGCATGTGATCGGTGAGCCACCAGTCCCAAGCGCTGGGCTGTGGGACCTGAGTGCCGCAGACAAGGCAGCGCCACGAACCGTCGGCCGGGTGCTCGTCATCTGAGAGCACCGCCCACCCGTTGTCGTCCAGGAACACGAGAAACCCGAACCCGTACCAGGTGTGCGCGCGGCACACTTCGGGCTGCCCAGTGGCGCGGTTGGGCACCATCCCCAGGCAGTGGAGCGGCGCCTTGATGTCTCGCCCTCCGGGATGTGTGTGCGGGTGCTGTGGGGCGACTGAATGCCGCTGGCCCCTCGGCGGTTCGTCCATGGCGTCAGCCTAGCCGCTCGACTACGCGCGGGGTAGTCCTGAAAACACCGGTTGGAGGAGTGTTGGACAGATGGGACCCAGGAGACGCCCATGTCGAAAAGTGACGGGGGTGCAGTGGCCGACACTCTATGTGCGAACGAGGGCGCGAAAGACTGCTGTCCCGACCCGGCCCCCTCCGGCGAGTTACCGGCGACGCCGCGCCTCTATCAGTGCGCACGAGCCAGGAGACGCACGACAGCAAGGCAGCGAGCATCCATGTACGCACGCCCAGGCAGGGGAGGAGAGCACGCACCCAACCCATGATTGAGTTGCGTTCTGCATTGACAGCCAGACAGACCCTCACTATGCTGATATAGAGTTGCAGTTACATATCAAAGCGCAACTAAGGGGTTTGCGATGGCAAAGCGACACGACCCACAACCTCTCGAGCCCGAAGAACTGCGGGCCATCCTGGCAGTGCCCAACAAGCGCGCCCCGACTGGCCTTCGCAACCGCACGATGGTCGCCCTCATGGCCGAGTCTGGCCTCCGAGTGGGCGAGGTAGTCGCCCTCCGGATGCGCGACCTGAACGCCAAGCGGGACCGACTGCGCATCGTCGACGGCAAGGGAGGCGATCGCACGGTCTACCTCAACGACGGAGGCACAGCTCGCCTCATCGCATGGCTAGCCGAGCGCGACAAGCACGTCCCGGGCTCGCCGTATGTGTTCCCACAGATCCGATCGACGGCGTACAGGCGCCCCGCGGCTGCCGACCCGAAGGCAGCAGGAGTGACGCTAGCCGGCACGAAGCTCTCCACGAGCTACGTCCGGGCCCTGACGGCCCGTCTAGGGCGCCAAGCGGGCGTGGAGCGGCGCACCAACCCGCACGCCTTCCGGCACACGGCTGCGACGCTCATGGTGGAGCAGGGGTACTCGCTCCCCGAGGTCCAGGCGATGCTCGGCCATCGAAACCTGGCCACCACATCGGTCTACACCCACGTTCGCGACGCCCGACTCGCTGAGCGGGTGAAGACCGCGAAGGGGATCGAGTCATGATCCCCACCGACCTGGGCCCAACCATCCTCGCAGCCGCCTACAGCCTCGTGGTCGGCTTGCTGGGCATGGCGCTTGTCTTGGCGGTGCTGGGGGCGTGGGCGTGGCTTCTCTGTGACGACCAGGGGCCGAGTCTGTGATCCCAGAATGGCCCGGGACGACGCAGGATGCCCCAGGACGCCCGGAACGGCCCAAAGTGAACGCCTGTGCCACCCCACGAGGGCGGGACGCATCCGAACACGCCCGTCGATCGCCACTCAGCGCCCCTTGGCTACGTTTAGCCAGGGTTCGCCAAGGTCGCCAGCCCGTAGAGCCTGTACAAACGTGTCGCGTAGCCAAGGTTAGCCAAGCGACCCTGTACGACAGCCTGTACAACCGTGCACCGTGGCACGTGCACCGGTACGCGGTGCAGCGCGGTGAATGCGCGATCGGGGAGTGTCATCCCCGCCCATCCAATCCCGCAACCGGGCGTACCGGCATGGTTCCGTCTGTCCCACGACCGGGCGTATCGGCTGGGCTGCTCTCGTGTCAGGATCGGGTAGGAACGCAGGGGCGCCCGCCCCATGTGGGGCCGGCCGAGGCGCTCACGCGAGCCAGACGAACGCACTCGGAGGCTACTGACCAGTTAGGGGATCGGTCTCTCTCTGGTGGTACACGCTCTCGGGCACTACTCCCTAGTGAGAACGTAGCGCGACGTACGGATCAGCAGCGTTCCCCGATGTGCGAGTCAGGCGCCCTATGAGCGCCCGTGGCGGTCCGGCTCGCCGGATCCTGACGGGCTGCCTAGTCTGTGGACGCTGCCAGACGCCCCTAGTGGCCGGCACGTGGACCCACTGGGAGACTCAGCCGGTCACGATCGACGCGAGGGAGCGCTACAGAGTCCGCCAGGTGCGTTACGTCTGCCCCAAGTGCCAAGGCATCGCCATCCTGGCCGAGCCGACCGAGGCCATCATTGCCGCCGCGGTCGAACACAGGCGCGGGGTGAGACTGCCTACACGCCACGACCAGGCGCGCTCCGCGATCTCCCAAGCCATCAAGAGGGTCGACGTCTTGCCAGCGTTGCCGGGGCAGGCGGTGTACTGCCCCGAGCGCCTGAGGGTTTCGTGGGCCGACGGCACAGCGGCGACAGGAGGCCCGCTCGATCTCCGCTCGCCGATCCCACCCCCAGCCGCCGCCTACCGGGACGAGACAGCGTATTGGGCATGGAGTGTCGCAGCACTGGCCGCGATCTACGAGCGAGCTGGCGCGGCTCTGGCGGGCCGCTAGTCGGGCTCACTGGAAGGACCCCACCCGCCTATGCTCTGACCGATGTGATCGAAGGGGGTGCGGCTTCATGGATCCGAACGTCATCATCCCGGTCGCGGCGGCGGCCCTGACTTCTTCCCTACTCACGGCCGTCGTCACGGCAGTGCTCGGTCACCGGAGCGAGTTAGCCCGAACTCGCGAAGAGCGCCGCCAGACTCGTCTGGCTGACACCTACCTCCAAGCCGCGAACATCGCCATGACCTTGCAGGATTTCGTCAATCGAACGCTGCCGCGCATGGAGAAACCGGGCGACCCCAAGGCGCCCCCGATCCCGACGGACGAGGAGCAAAGGCTCTTCGCCGCGAGGTTGAGCATCTTCGGGTCTCCGGAGATGTCCGAGGCATTCACCAAGCTGGTGCGCGCCCAAGTGAAATTCGTCACGACTGTCGACGTGCGCGCCGAAGTCCTGGAGGAGGCGGCCGCCGGCCGTGCCGTCAGCGCGGCGGAAGACCAGGCCGCCACGTTCAAGGCAGTCGAGGAAGTCCGGGCGCATGAGGTCCGGCCAGCGGTGGCAGCAGTGCTCCAACTCGCCCATGCGGAACTGGCCGAGCGACGACTCGGCATCTGGGCGCGCCTGCGATCCCCCGTCTGGGGTGCGATACGACGACCTGACCGGTGGGTTCGCGCCCACATGCAGCGCGCGGCGCCATCGTCAGGAAAGGGGGCCGCTCAGTGACCGCCGTCTTGGACTTGATCAAGGGCTTCCTTTTCTGGATCCCTCGGCACATCGACGCGACGCTCCGCGGCCACTACACGGGCGGGGCACAAGCCGAGCGAGACCGCGGGAACCTCGAGAGCTTGGCACATACGATGGCCGAGGCCCTGGCTCAATCCGCGAGGATCGGGCACGGCTACTTCGACGAGGACAAATTCCGCACGGAAGGTTACCGACAGCTCCTCCTGGTTGCGGAGATTGGTGTCCGCCTGAACGACCGCGCCCTCGCGGACTGCCTGACGACGTTCCGGCGTGAGATCAGCCCATATCTCGATCTGGCAATGCTCGACGTTGGCGACCCGACCCGTGCCGCCCTGAGGCTCGCCTTCGAGGCGGCCATGCAGCGGGTCGCGGAGATGCAGGCGGACCTGCGCTGAGCGCAGTCGGACATAAGCCGCAGCTAAGCGGCTGCTGATAGTCTCGCCCAGGCCCCCGCTCCGCTAGTCGTCGACGATCCGGTTCGCCGGGATGGGCAGTCGGCTCGCGTCGGGGGCCGACTGCGTGAGCCAATGCGGCGTACGCTGGCGATGCGTCCATGAGTCAAGGAAGGGCCTCACTGTGACTGGATCGCGCGTCTGCACTCGGTGCGGGGCACCCGCTCCATCTGGGAACGAGTTTTGCGGGAAGTGCGGAGCTTCGGTAGGCTCCACACCCGCCGCTCCGCCGGCGCTAACCATGAAACTGACGCGCTTGCAGTGCCGCATCCTCATGGTGGCCCTGCTCGGCGTGTGCGGCTTCTCTGCGCCGCTGGGGCTGCCGTGGTACGTGACTGTTGGCTCGTTCCTGCTCGCCGCGGTGTTCGTCGGCGGAGCCGACCTCTAGGTCCGGCCAGTCGTGCGGCTGCGTCCGGGCCTGCTGCGGCCGTGCCTATACGCGGGCCTGCCCAGTGCGCCGTAGACTCCCACTAGGAAACAGGTACGGGCATGTAGAGCCCTTGACACCGTAACCCCGAGAGGGTTACTTTGGTGGTCAAATCTTCCCCGCCGTTCATGGTTTCATGGATTGGCGGGGTTACTCTTGTCTGGGGGTTTGGGCGTGGGAGAGCCGCGACGTTGCCGCGTGGTCGTGTTCGTCGATTTGTCGAATGCGTTCCGGGACTTGCAGCGCGCGTTCTGCTCAGAGCCGTACGGAGCCCGCGACGGTCAATTCGACCCGATGAAGCTGGCCAGAATGCTCGCAGGACGAGGGCCTGACTTCGAGACGTGGACTCTCGAACAGGTTCGGGTGTACGGGGGTCGGCCCAACCCGGAGCGGGAACCATACGCCGCGAAGGCACAGAACAGCCAAGAGGCGACATGGATGGCCGCCGGCATCGTGCCACGGTTTCGTCCGCTTCAGTATCCAGACGACTGGCCCGCCCAGAAGGCTCGCCAGAAGGGCGTGGACGTTGAACTCGCCATCGATGTCGTCACGATGGCGAGGGCGGAGTACGACATCGGGATTGTCGTCTCGACCGACACCGACCTGGTTCCCGCCCTAGAGGCGGTCGATCGGCTTCGGGGAACGGACAGTTCGCCTCGTACCTGCGTGGTGGGCTACGAGGGCCTCTTGAAGCGGCTCCGCATCAAGGCCCGGAACCTCTACTGCTTCCCCCTGTCGCGAGCGGACTACGACTCCGTCCATGACCATACCGACTACACGGCGGAAGGCCCCGCCCCGACACCGGAATGACAGTCCGCCCCCTTTGCTCTGCGGCCCAACGTGGCCAGCCTCGACGCTCAGGGTATCCGTCGTAGCTCGGGCAGCGTGTCGGACGGGCGACAGCGCACACGGTCTAGGATGGTCCCTGGCGTCCCATTCGCGAAAGGTGGGGAGCGATGCGAGTGTTGCTGTTGGGGCTCGCCCTGCTGGTTTCAGGCTGCGCGTTGTCGGCAGCCACTCCCAGTCCCTCGCCCACGCCGTCGCCAACTCCCACGCCGTCGCCCACGGCAGAGCCCACTCCCGTCGGGCTCGACTTCGAGAAGCTGAGCTACACGAGCAACGCCTGCTTCGAGTCGGTCACCGACTCGGAGGGCCACAAACGGTGGGGCGGCGTCGTGAAGCTGTCGGTCGCGGTTACGAACAGCGCGGAGGTGCCGAGGCACGTCTGGCTCATCGTCGACCCGGGGAACCTGTACGTATCGGCAATGACAGGCAGCGCCCTGGAGGGCAAGTACCGCATTGGTACGGAGCTTACCTTTGACGGGCCGACCATCGCGCCAGGCAAGCGCGCGACGCTCAGCGCGTCCGTGTTCTTTGAGGCACCCTACCGCGCGGACTACCGCATCTACGCCGTTGCTGCCGAGGCCGACACTCTGGCCAAGGTGGTTCATGACTGGGATCGGGCGGCTGACTGGGGGGACATGTGGACCAGCATCAGCCTCTGCTGAGACTCCCGGTCGCACGCCGCGCCGCAGGAGCGCACACATAGAGGAACGCGAGGCCCGGCGGGGGCAGGGGAGCGGGTGTACTAGCCGATACCGTCCAACGACGGGGTCCTCTTTTTGGACGAGTTGCCGGAGCATGGTCGGGCCAGAGCCACCCGCGTAGTGCGCGAGGTCTTGACGGCGGGACTACGCTACACACATGACGCGCCAGACCCGGCACTTGCGACCGAGCGATCTCGCCGGACTTCGATGGAGGGGCTTTGCGCGCGAGTCGACAGAGGAGCAGACCGCCCGCGGTACGCCCGTAGAGCGCCAGCGCAAGGACATCGAGCGAGCGGCCGAGGAACTGCAACTCGTCCCCGCCCCGCCCTTGTGGTACCAGAGCACCGGGAGCGGAGAGCGAGAGGGGATCCCCGAACTCCAGCAGGCCCTACTGGACGCCGGACAGTTCGACGTGCTCGTGTGCTTTGCCACGTCTCGGTTCGCCCGCAACCGCGCCGAGGCCGTGAGGATGAAAGCGGCCTTCGCCAAGGCTGGCCTCGTGATCTACTTCGTCTCGGAGCGGATGGTCTCTGGCGCCTACTCATCCTCACTCCAGGAAGGCGTCGGGGAGGTTCTGGACGAATACTCGAACGAGGAAAAGAAGCTGTACGTGGCGGGGGGCCTGAGAGAGCGGCAACTGGCAGGTAAGTGGGTTGGCTCCATTCCCTACGCGCTGAGGAAGCAACTCGTCGACAACGCGGACGGGACCCGCTCGTGGGACGGCACGCTCGAGCCTGAACCGACCGAGACGCCGATCATTCGACGGATCTTCGCCGAATGCCTTGCGGGCCACTCCATGCCGGACATCGCCCTCGGACTGAACGCCGAGAGTCTGAACAACCGGGGCGGGCCGTGGCGCAAGTCCACGATCAGGAGGATGCTCAGCAACCCGATCTATTGCGGGCGGATGGTCCGCTACCGCTCCCGCTCGGCGGCGCACTACTTCAACGAAGACGACCCGAAGGACGGCAAACAGTCGCTCGATGTGGAGTGGGCGATCATCAGCCCCTCCGACTGGCAGGCCGCACAGAGTGTCTTTCCTGGCCGCCGCCCGGCGATGAAGCAGGGGCGCAGTTACCCGCTCTCCGCCGTCCTGTTCTGCGGACTGTGCGGCGGGAAGATGCAGGGCGCGTACAACGGCAAGGGTGATCGCTATTACCGGTGTGGGAACCGGGCAGAGACGGGAAGATGCGCCGGCCCCTCCGTGAAGGCTGATGCCATCGAGGGTGCGTTCGCCGATTGGCTGGACACCTTCCGGCTACCCGCGGACTGGCGACTCGCGATTGCGAAACTCCGAGAGGCCCCGAAGCCGGCGAGCACCAACGACGCCAAGCTCCGAAGGCACTTGGAGAAACTCAAGGCGTTGTTCCTCAGCACGGACATGGAGTGGCCGGAGTACGCCGCGGAGCGCGACAGGACCAGACAGAAGCTCGCCGAGAACGTCCCGCCGGACCCGGACGCGATCGAGCGCATTGCCGCCGTGCTTGCCGACGTTGGCCCGCTGTGGCGCAACGATCCGGTCCCGGCGCTCCCGGCCCTGCTTCTTGACCGGGCCATCATCCACGGACGGGACACGGTAGAGTTCGAACCGAAGGCGTCCTTGCGGGCGCTACTAGAGAAAGTGTGTGTACCACAATCACCACGAGCAAGGTCGCGTCGATGCGCGACGCCGTCGCCGCCCTCGTCCACGACGGTGACGTCGTCGCCATCGAAGGTTTCACGCACCTGATCTGCTTCGCCGCCGGGCACGAGATCATCCGGCAGCGCAAGCGCGACCTGACCCTGGCGCGCCTCACGCCGGACCTGATCTACGACCAGATGGTGGCGGCCGGCACGGCTCGGAAGCTCGTCTTCAGCTGGCTCGGCAATCCCGGCGTGGGCGGACTGCATGCTATTCGGCGTCGTGTCGAAGACACGAACCCGGCGCCGCTCGAGCTTGAGGAATACAGCCACTTCGGAATGGTCGGCCGGTACACGGCCGGCGCCTCGAACCTGCCCTTCTTCCCGCTGCGCTCGTATTTCGAAACGGACCTGCCGAAGGTCAACCCGCTGATCCGGCCGATTCGCTCGCCGTACGGCGACGAGACGGTGTATGCCGTCCCGCCCCTCAAGCCGGACGTGACCGTCGTCCACGCCCAGCGCGCAGACGCGGACGGCAACACCCAGATGTGGGGCCTGCTCGGCTGCCAGAAGGAGGCTGCCTTCGCCGCGGAGCGGGTCATCGTGGTCGTCGAGGATCTGGTCGACGAGGCCGTCATCCGCGCCGATCCGAACCGTACCGTGATCCCCGGCCTGATCGTGGACGCGGTAGTGGTGGAGCCCTGGGGCGCACACCCGTCCTACGTCCAGGGTGCCTACGACCGCGACAACCGTTTCTACCGCGATTGGGAAGCCATCAGCCGCGACGCGGCGACCACGGCCGCCTGGCTCGACGAATGGGTCTACGGCGTCAGCGGTCGGGCGGAGTACATGGAGAAGCTCGGGGCCGAAAGGGTGAACTCATTGCGGCCATCGGGCTCGGCGCCGTCGGGTTCGGTCGACTACGGGGTCTACGAATGAGCGAGTCGCGCCGCGATGGACCGGCCACCGGCGGGTCGACCCCGGCCGATAGTGGCGCCACTCCCCCCGGCTTCACCAGGTCCGAGATGATGATCGTGGCCGCGGCCCGAGAGCTGGCCGGCCAGCGAGTCTGCTTCGTGGGCGTCGGTCTGCCGAACATCGCCGTCAACCTGGCCCGGCTCACCGTCGCCCCGGAGCTCGAGCTCGTCTACGAGTCGGGCGCCTTCGGCGCGAAGCCGGCCCGCCTGCCCCTCTCGATCGGCGAC
The DNA here is from genome assembly GCA_003141455.1 of Chloroflexota bacterium. Classification (GTDB taxonomy): domain Bacteria; phylum Chloroflexota; class Limnocylindria; order Limnocylindrales; family CSP1-4; genus Fen-1039. The sequence continues at coordinate 24,823 of PLMA01000028.1, forward strand.
CCGACCATCGTCACCGGCGCCACCGCCGCCGTCTCGATGTTCGAGCTGTTCAGCTTCTACCTGCAGGGCGGGCTGGTGGACGTAGGCTTCCTCGGCGCCGCCCAGATCGACCGCTTCGGCAACATCAACAGCACGGTCATCGGCGACTACGAGCATCCGAAGACCAGACTGCCCGGGTCTGGGGGTGCGTGCGAGATCGCCATCAACGCCCGCCAGGTCTTCGTGATCATGCGCCAGTCGAGGCGATCGTTCGTGGATCGGATCGACTTCCGGACCTCGCCCGGCAACCTCGGCGGGGCGGAGGCGGCGGCCCGGACGCGGCGCGAGGAGGGCTGGCTTGGGTCCGGGCCTTCGGTGGTCGTGACGGATCTGGGCATCTACCACTTCGACGAAACCGGTGAGATGCGTCTGGATTCGATCCACCCCGGCGCCACGCTCGAGCAGGTGCGCGACACGATCGGCTGGCAGCCGAAGGTGGCCGACCCACTCCCCGCCACGCTGGCGCCCACCTCTGAGGAGCTGCGCCTGATCCGCGAAGAGCTGGACCCCGAAGGCGCCTACACGAAGTAGGGGAGCGGCCGCCCAAGAAGGGGCTATCCGGGTGGCCGCAGGCCCGGAGGAATGGCTCCGTACTTGTCGCGCCGCCGCCCCGCCAGCGATACGGCGACCTCCAGGCCGAAGACCTTCATGTTTCCCAGGTCTTCTTCGCCGCCGACCAAGGGCGCGATTGCGTAATCGACGCATTCCGTGATACTCGGGCGTATCCCGCCTGCCGCCAGGTACTCGTCGAATGTCCGCTTGAAGAGAATTCTGTCCCAATTGTCGGGCAGCGAGTCCAGGAATTCGGCGAGATCGCCGCACACGTCGTACGCCCCCGTGGCTAGGTTGAGAAGGGCGACTCTGCGCAGTCCGCTTGGGGCCCGGCTCGGGTCCAGGAGGATCAAGTTGCCCAGCCAGTCGGAAGCAAAGGCAATCGAATTGGGCTTGGACGGCCAGCTCTCGTGCCAGCCATACCGCCCGTTCCACTCGACCAGGGAGGGCTTCGTTGCCGGCAGGAAGAAGCGCAAAAGTCCTCCGCCGTGGCTGGTCTGGGCCACACCTAAGAGGGCCGTGAACACGCGATCATCCCGGCCCAGGAGCCGCCTGGTATCGGCGGCTCTCCACACGCCGGCGCCGGCGCGGATTGCGCCGTGGTCAGGCGGGAGCGCTGCCAGGAACCGTGCCATGATCGCGTCCGCGTCTACGGCCGCGGCCGGCCCCTTTCCGCCAAGGCCGAACGGCATCGAAATCCTCCTCTTTTCGATGGCGCAGGATGAAGATCGCCTGTCCTAGTGTAGCGCGGCCCCCGACCGCCGAACGGCCTCCGGCTTGCCGCGAATGACCATGACCGGGCAGTGGGCGTGGCGGACGACGTAGTCCGAGACGCTGCCGATCAGGAAGCGGCTGACGCCGCTGCGGCCGTGCGATCCGACGACTATCAGATCGGCGTTCTCCGCGTCCGCCGCGGCAACGATCGCCTCGCCCGCCTCGCCCTCCCAGACCAGGAATGTGGCGTCGGCCCCGGCGGCCTTGGCCCGCTGCACGATCGCCTGAGCCTTGGCGGTCAGTGAATCGCGTGAGTCGGCGATCGCCGGACCCGCCGAGGCCTCAGATGGGCGCGATGAGGTTGCCAGGACGCTGACGACCAGGAGGCGCGCTTGAACCTGGGTCGCCAGGTCGATCGCCTGCTCGCTGGCTGGTTCCGAAGCGGGCGATCCGTCGGTCGCGAACAGGATGATTTCGAGCTGAGGCATACGTTCTCGTGCCGCGCAAGGAGTCGACTGGCTGCCGTCTCCCGTGTTGGGCGATGGTGGGCGCGCTCCTGGGGAGGGCCAAGGGACCTCCGGCCCGTTCCCGCGGGCACAAAGGTCCCCGGTGTGTGCGACGCCTGATCGGGCCTCCTGCTAGGCTGCCGATGATGACCGCCCCCAATTCGACCCCGAACGCGACCCCGAATGCGACCGGCCTGCTCGGCTTGAGGGATGTCGCCGAGGCGCTTGAGAGCTGGCACGCCGATGCGAGCCCGGACACGTACGAGCGCCTCGAGGGCGCTTTCGGGAGCGTGATCGCCAGCTCCGGGCTTGGCGGCGGCCACCTCCACCTCAACGCCCCGCCACTCGCGGAGGTTGAGCTACGGGCCGGCAGCCTTCTCGACCAGGGTGCCGAGACGGCCGGTCTCCGAACGTACCAGCTCCGATTCGGCGACCACATCCTGGCGACGCTGCAGCTGGACGCCCCTCCGTCAGCGCTGATATCCGTCGACGAGTGTGCTCGTGGACTGGAGATCGTGATCGGGTCGGCGTGGTCCCGCGCCCAAGCGGGCCAGGCTTCCAAGGACCTCGTCGCGCTCGACAGCGCCACTCGCGGCATCGCGGGCGTCCTCGACCTGGACCGCGTGCTCCAGCTGATCACGGACCGTGTGCGCGAGCTGGCTCACGCCCAGTACGCCGCCCTCGGGATCGTGGACCAGGAGGGCGGAATCGAGCGCTTCATTACGAGCGGCATTACCCGCGCCGACCGGGAGCGGATCGGAGCCCCGCCGCGAGGGCTCGGGCTCCTGGGCGTGATTGCCCGGCAGAACCATCCGGTCCGCGTCCACGACATCACCACCGATCCCCGCCGCAACGGCTTGCCTCCCAACCACCCGCCGATGCACACGCTGCTCGGGGTTCCGATCGGGGTAAAGGGACGCTCGATCGGCCGCCTCTATCTCACCAACAAGCAGCCGTCCGGAGACTTCACCGAGGACGACGAGCGGCTCGTCGAGATGTTCGCCCTGCATGCCGGCATCGCCATCGAGAACGCCCGGCTCCACGAGCAGGTTCAGCGTCTGGCGATCGTCGATGAGCGCGAGCGCATCGGCCGCGACCTGCACGACGGCATCATCCAGAGCATCTACGCCGTGGGTCTCTCGCTCGAAGATGTGCCGGAACTGATGGCGGACGAGCCGGAGGTGGCCAAGGCCCGAGTGGAGCGGGCCATCGACTCTCTGGACCAGTCGATTCGCGACATCCGCAACTTCATCTTCGGCCTGCGGCCCGAGCTGCTCGAACAGGCAGGGTTGGTGGGTGGGCTGGCGGCGCTCGCCGACGAGTTCCGCGTGAACAGCATGGTCGACATCGACCTGGACACTTCCGCGGTCGAAGACCTGGATCTGCCGCCCGACGTGACCGGCCAGCTGCTCTCCATCGCGAGAGAGGCCCTCAGCAACATCGCGCGCCACTCCAAAGGGACGCGTGGCACCGTTGAGGTCGAGTCGCGCCGCGGTCACGTCAAGATGGTGGTAAGCGACAACGGTGTCGGCTTCGCTGCGGAGGTGCCCCGCAGCGCAGGCCACCAGGGTCTGGTCAACATGCGGGCGCGAGTCTCGTCTATCGGGGGCAGCCTCGACGTGGACAGCCACCCCGGCCGCGGCACGCGTATCATCGTGGAGGTAACCCGTCGCGACCTGCCGGGCGCGCAAGCCACGGATCGAGGAGAAGAATGACCGACCAGACCGAAGCACGCCCGTTTCGGCTGCTCGTGGTAGACGATCACGAGGTCGTCCGCCAGGGCCTGGTCTCGCTCCTCGAGCGACGCGAGCACTTCCAGGTCGTGGCCGAAGCCGGCACGGCCGCCGAAGCCGTCGAGATGGCCCGCAAGTTCGAGCCGGACATCATCGTCATGGACGTGCGTCTGCCTGACGGCTCCGGTATCGAGGCCTGCCGCGAGATCCGGGCCGAGTTCCCTCGGACCCGGGTCGTCATCCTGACCAGCTACCCGGACGAGGAAGCTGTTCTCTCGGCGATCATCGCAGGCGCCTCCGGCTACCTGCTCAAGCAGATCCGCGGCCGGGATCTCGTCAGCGCCCTCGAGTCGGTCGGCCGTGGCGAGTCGCTGCTGGACCCGGCGGTGACGGAGAAGGTGCTGGACAGGGTTCGTCGCATCGCCACCGGCACCTACACCGATGAGATGGCGCAATTGACCCAGCAGGAGCAGAAGATCCTGCTTCTGGTCGCCGAGGGCAAGACGAACAAGGAGATCGCCTCCGACGTCTTCCTGTCGGACAAGACGGTCAAGAACTACGTCAGCTCGATCCTCTCGAAGCTGAACCTCGAGCGGCGCGCCCAGGCCGCCGCATTCGTCGCCCGCCATCGCATGAAGGGCGGCGCGTAGCCCGCCGTCGCGATTCCTACCGAATCGGGCGTTTGCCGCACCTCGGCGCCGCAATCCGGGCCGCCCGGCATCCTCTACCGTTGCGTTCGGCCCTCCCTCAACGCGCCGCGCCCCGTACACTCCGCGTCATGCGAATTGTCAGCGCCGATGAGGCGGTCTCAGAAATCCAATCCGGTCAGCAGATCTTCGTGCACGGCTCTGCTGCAACGCCGTCCGTACTCCTCGACGCGCTGTGCAGGCGCGCTCCTCAGCTCCAGGACGTCAAGCTCGTCCACATGCACTGCGAAGGCCCACACCCGCACCTCGCGCCGGAAATGGCGGGCCACCTCCTTCATCGAGCCGTCTTCATCGGCCCGAATGCTCGCCAGGCCATCAACGAAGGCCGGGCCGAGTTCATCCCGGTCTTCCTGTCGGACATCCCGCGCCTGATCGACAGCGGGCTCCTCCCCCTCGACGCTGTCTTCCTCAACGTCACCCCGCCCGACGAGCACGGTTTCTGCTCGCTCGGGACCGCGGTCGACACTATGCTCACCGCAGTCCGGTGCGCCAAGACGGTCATCGTCCAGCTCAACAAGTCGATGCCGAGGACGCTGGGCGACAGCTTCGTCCCCGTCAGCAAGATCGATTTCGCGGTCGAGGTCGACCAGCCGCCGTACAACCACGTCATCGGCGAGCCGGACGAAGTCGAGCGCCGGATCGGCGAATACGTGGCTGACCTGGTGCAGGACGAAGCCACGCTGCAGATGGGGATCGGCGCCATCCCGAGCGCGGTGGGCAAGTGCCTCGACGGCAAGAGGGATCTCGGCGTCCACACCGAGATGTTCACCGACGTGCTGGTCGATCTGGTCGAGCGCGGCATCGTGACCTGTGAGCGCAAAGAGATCAACTGCGGCAAGATCGTGACCTCGTTCATGATGGGCACGCAGCGTCTCTACAAGTTCGTCGACGACAACCCGATGGTCGAGATGCGGCCGGTCGACTACACGAACGACACGGCGGTCATCCGCCGCTTCCGGCGCATGACGGCGATCAACTCCGCGATCGAGGTAGACCTGACCGGACAGGTTTGCGCCGATTCCATCGGCCACCGCATGTACAGCGGCGTCGGCGGCCAGATGGACTTCATGCGCGGTGCCGCGCTCGCGGAAGAGGGTCGGGCCATCATCGCCCTGCCGTCCACGGCCGCCGGCGGGAAGTTTTCGCGGATCACGATCGCCCTCAAGGAAGGGGCCGGAGTCACGACGACGCGTTCGCACGTCCGAACGGTGGTGACGGAGTTCGGCGTGGCGGAGCTCTTCGGCCAGAGCCTGCGTGAGCGGGCGAAGCGGCTGATCGCGATCTCTCACCCCGACTTCCGCGGCGAGCTCATCTCGTACGCAAGGAAATACCACGAGCTGTAGCCGCTTCGGAGCTGCCGGCTATCCCCGGGTGCCGCGGTGCGTGACGGCCTCCGTCCCGGGCACAAAAAAGGACGAACGCCGGGCGTCCCCTCCGGCGTTCGTCACGAGGGAGAGTCTGGGGGCGCACGAGGGCCCTGCGCAGTGCCGAATGGCCCTCCGCTAAGGGCATGTCGTCCCCGCCCGAAGGGCGTCCGCGGGCGGTCGGAAGAGCCCGCCGGAAGCCGGGCGTTTCGACCCGCCGCCGCTACCCTGGCGGCAGTGGCGGCCTGCCCGTTCGAGCAGTAGCTCCCTATCCTCGATTGTGCTCGTGCGGGCCATATGGCCCCCGGTCTTAGGGAGCCCTGTCGCTAGGGGCGGCGGAGCCCTCGGCGCACCCTTACCGCATGCTCGCCGACTCCCAGATACCTTTGCGCCGACTGCTCATCGTCAGTCAGCACCGCGCTGCCACTGAGGCACTGTGCGATCATCTCTCGCGCCATGGCTTCATCGTCGCTTTGGCGTCGTGTGAATCCGCGGCACGCGAGGCCGCGACCGCCCGGCCGGATGTGGTGTTGCTCGACGCCGACGTCGCGGGGGGATGGCGGCCGATGGCGGCGGCACTGCGCGATCTGATTCCCGCGGAACGGATCGCCGTGCTCGCCTCCTACTGGCATGCGGACGAGCAGCGCGAGGCGGTCGCCAGCGGGATTGGCGGCACCTTGCTCAAGCATCTGGATGGAAGCGCACTGGCCCGCCAGTTGCGCGCATTGAGTGAACCGACCATCGTGACGAATACGCCGACTCCAGAATTCCCAGGCATCCCAGCCATCATCGACGGCTCGGAGGCCATCGCCTACGTCGAGACCAGGATCAGCGACGGCGCTTGCGCCTACCCGATCACGCCCTCGACGACCATGGCGGCGGTCTACCAGGTTGCCGTCGCCAACGGCACACCCAACCTGTGGGGAACGCACCTGAAGTTCATCGAGCCGGAGTCGGAGCACTCCTCCGCCTCAGCCGCCGAGGGCTTTGCCCTGGCGGGTGGCCGCGTGACGAACTTCACCGCCGGGCAGGGCCTCATCCTCATGAAGGAAGTCCTGTACGTCATCGCCGGCAAGCGCCTGCCCGCCGTGTTCCACGTCGGCGCGCGCGCGCTCACCAGCCAGAGCCTGAACATCCACGCAGGCCACGACGACATGATGGGTGTCGCCGACGCCGGCTGGGGCATGTTCTTCGCCCGCAACTGCCAGGAAGCGGCAGACCTGACCGCGATCGCTCGGCGCGTCGCCGAGGACGGCGAGACGCCGTGGTTCGTGGCCCAGGACGGCTTCCTGACCACCCACACCATCGAGAACGTCCAGCTGCCCGAAGACGACCTCCTGCGTCGCTTCGTAGGCGATCCGCGAGAGACGGTTCGCGATCTGTTCGACCCCAAGGACGCTCTCATGTCCGGTGTCGTCCAGAACCAGGACTCGTACATGAAGGGCCGGATCGCGCAGCGCGTCTGGTACGACCGCCTGATCGAGATCACCGAGCGGGCGATGGCGGAGTGGACGGCCCTGACCGGCCGCCACTACGGCCTGATCGACGCGTACAAGACCGAAGATGCCGACTACGTCATGGTCTCGATGGGGACCATGGCGGACACGGCTCTCGCAGTGGTGGACGCTCTCCGTGCCGACGGCCGCAAGGTCGGGTGCGTAACGGTCACGAGCTTCCGCCCCTTCCCGGCCAAGCAACTGGCCGCCGCCCTTCGGAACGCCAAGGCGGTCGCCGTCGTAGAGCGGACCGACGAGCCGGCGGCGGCGGACAACCCGCTTACCCGCGAGCTCAAGTCGGCCCTCGCCGATGCGGCGATGGACGGCGCCCCGCTACCCCGTGTCGTCTCCGCCTCTGCAGGCCTGGGCTCGCGCGACATCCAGCCGGGCGACCTCGCGGCTGTCTTCGACTGGATCGCCGACGAAAAGGCCGTCAAGGCGCGGCGCCGCGCGGTCCTCGGGATCCGCCATCCGCTCGCTCTGGCCAACACCGGCCTGAATATCCGACCCAAGGGCGCATACAGCCTGCGCGGCCACTCGGTCGGCGGCTTCGGCNNGAGGAGCCGATCCGGCTCCACAACGAGCTCACGGAAGTGGACTTCGTTCCGCTCTTCGACACCAACTCCTTCAAGCAAGGCGATCCTCTGGCCGGCCTCGTGGACGGCGGCACGGTCTTCGTGCCGACCCCCCTGACCGATCCGGACGAGATCTGGGAAGCCCTCCCGCCCGCCACGCGAGCGGAGATGCTGGCTCGCAAGATCCGCCTCCTCGCCTTGGACACCGCAGCGCTTGCGATGAAGCACGCACCCCGGCCGGATCTCGAGATCCGAATGCAGGGCGTCGCGCTGGTGGGAGTCTTCCTTCGGGTCTCACCCTTCGCCGAGCGTGCCGGTCTCGACCGGCCCGCTCTGATGGAAGCCGTACGCGGCAACCTGACTCGCTTCTTCGGCAAGCGTGGCACGTCCGTCGTCGATGCCAACCTGGCCGTTATCCAGGGCGCATATGACGGCGTGATCGACGTCACGGCGTCGATGGCGGGCAAGGCCGCAGTTCCCGCCGCCGAGGCAACTCGATGACACACTCTCGAACCGTTGGCGAGGTCATGACTGCCAACCCGATCTCGATCGCGGAGACGGCTTCCCTCGCGGAGGCCGCCAAGATCCTGGACACCCAGAAGATCACAGGTCTTCCCGTCCTGGACGCGAGCGGGGCTCTGGTTGGTGTCCTGAGCCAAACCGACCTGGTCCGAGCTCGAGCCAACCAGGAATACGTCCAGAACTGGCCAGGCCTGCCTGTCGGGCAGATCATGACCAAGCCGGCGCTCACCATCTCCGTGACCTCAAGCCTCGAAGAGGCCGCCAGGGTCATGGACGGGCGCCGAGTCCACCGCCTCGTCGTAACAGACGGCGCGGCCACCCCGATCGGGATCATCTCCGCCAGCGACCTCGTGCGGTCGTGGCTGAAATGACCCGATGACTGAGCGAGCGATGACCGAAACGATTGCCACCAAGAACAACGGCCACAGCCCGGCGCTCGTGGTCGATCTCTCGAAGCTCGGGGCTGGCCCCGGGTTGATCGCGCCCAAGACCCTCAACGTCAAGGCGTACGTCGATGACTTCAACACGACGGTCATCGATGCCTATCGCCGCGGAGTTGCCGATGTCGATCTGCCGGCGGACGCGGGTGTGGGGCGCAGCCTAATCGCCCCGTTTACCGCGGCTACCCGCGACTTCAGCGCGCTTTCTCCGCTGATCCCGGCCCTCATGGCCGAGAAGTGCGTCGGCTGTATGGCTTGCGTCAGTGCATGCCCCGACAGCGCCATCATGGCGACGGCGCAGCCGAAGGCTTCGCTGGCCAAGGCGATCGACTCTTTCGCCGCCTCGCAGTCGAATCCGACGCTGGCGGCCACAACGGCCAGGTCTCATTTCGTTCACACCACCAAGTACGCCGACGTGCCCGCCAAGCGCGGCATCGAGGGGGCCGACTTCGGCCTCTTCATCGACCCGCTGCATTGCAAGGGCTGCGCCGAGTGCGTGGACGTCTGCGTGGCCCAGGGCCACGACGCCCTCGTCATGACCGAGAAGGTCGACGTCGAGGCTAGCGGCGAAGGCACCCTCGAGCGCTACCGTCGCGACATCGCCTTCTATCGGTCCCTGCCCACGACTCCCGTCGCATACCGGAACGAGAAGGCGCTGGCCGACATCATGCTCGGCGAGCACGCCTTCGGCTTCGTCGGTGGCGGCGGCTCCTGCTCCGGCTGCGGCGAAGGGACCGTCGTGCGCATGGTCGTGGCCGCCACCCTTCAGGTGCACGGGCCCCAGAGCATGGGCATCGTCGCCGAGACGGGCTGCAACACCGTCTTTGCCAGCACGTACCCGTACAACCCGTTCACCGTTCCGTGGACCAACTCGCTCTTCGAGAACGGCCCGGCCGACGCCATGGGCATTCGGCTGCGATGGGACCAGGCCGGCCACGCCGATCGACGGCTGTGGGTATTCGGCGGCGACGGCGCCATGTACGACATCGGCTTTCAGTCGTTGTCGCGCCTGGCCGCGTCGGGCCTGGACGTCAAGGTCCTCGTCCTCGACACCGG